>NZ_JBKJMB010000109.1:0-51623 GCF_046596595.1 Sphingorhabdus sp. | reverse complement strand
CCGCTATAGGCCGCCGATGCCAAGCGCACAGGAGACGTGGGTGAGTGGCTGAAACCAACGGTTTGCTAAACCGTCGTACTGGTAAATCCGGTACCGAGGGTTCGAATCCCTCCGTCTCCGCCAATTTGTGGCCTTCTCAAAGGTGAAACGCGCAAAACCGATGTCGAGAAAACGTATAGGCCCTTCGCGATTTGCGGCGTTGCGCACAAAGCCGCCGTTGTTCTGGGTAAAAATTGCCGTCATCTCGGTCGTCACTGCCTATCTTGCGTGGCTTTCGTTTATCCACGCTGTTGCCAATATCACTTGGGACCAGAATTCCGACGTAGCGCTCTCTTATGTGCCCGATCATCCATTGGCCTTGTCGCGCAAGGCAGATGAATTATTTGCCGCAAAGCAAGATCCGGAGACACTTGCCAAAGTGGAAGCGATGGCAAAGCAGTCGTTGCGTGGTGGTGCGCTGAATCCCGTTGCCATAAGGCTTTTGGGCTATGTCGCCGACGTGCGGGGTGACACCGACAAAGCGCGTGAACTCATGCTCCTGTCGCAAAAAGTCTCGCGTCGCGACTTTGGTACCCAGCTGTGGCTGATTGAAGATGCAGTGGCGCGCGGTGACAAGAAACAGGCGCTCTACCATTATGACATCGCGCTGCGGACGACGCCAAGCAGCTTTCCGATATTGTTTCCGACATTGACCGGGGCAATTAGCGATCCCGAAGTGCGCGTAGCACTTGCTCCCATTGTTCGGCAGGCACCGGTGTGGTTGCCTGCCTATCTCAGCGAAGCGATCAACACTGTTGAAAACCCGGCCAATCTGGCGGACGTTCTGGTGAAGGCAGGTGGTCTGCCCGATAACGTTACCTATCGGGGCATTTCCAATGCCCTGCTCGTTCAGTTGGCGTCAAAGAACAAATTTCCCGCTTTCCGGCAATATTATCTAAGCCTGAAGGGCAGCAATCGTGCCGCATTCCAGTCTGCGTCACTCACCAAAAATACCGTCAACGTGCGTTATTCGGCGGTTGGATGGCAGGTAGTGGAAAGTCCTGGAATCGGCGGGTCATTCTCACAGCCAGATAGTAAGGGGCGCTTAGCGCTATCGGCCTTTGCCGGCTCAGGCGAACGCGGCGAGGTGATGCGCAAGCTGTTATTCCTCGATCCTGGAAGCTATCGTTTTCAAGCACAATTTTCGGCGCAGGACGGTGTCTCGGACGCGGAAATCCGTTGGGATCTTCAATGTATTACCGCGGAGGGTAACGTTGCAAAATGGTTTGTGACGACGCCAGTCCGCGCAGGTAATTTTGCCCAAATGCAGGATTTTTCTATCGGCAATGATTGCAGGAACCAGATACTCATTTTGCAGGCAGCGGGGGGTAGCAACCAGCTTGGCGCAGAGTTTACCTTGCGGTCGATAAATATCACGCCGCGATGAGGAAAAGCGAGCTTGGCCGGAGATTCCGGCCAAGCTCTTTAGGAGAGGGCGCCCTCCTAAAGTCAGATGCCCTTGGGTCGCATCTTCTGTATACGATAGAATTCGTTACGAATGTATGACTCGGTGAAAGGCCCGATTTTCGCACTTTAGCAGCCGCTAACGCGACCGGTGTTCGGTGCCTAAGCCTGCCGTGATGAATAACGCCGTCGCTTCGCCAACAATATCGGCAGTGTGCCAGCAGCCAGGTGGGTTAACGGCATATTCGCCTGCACCGATGGTGGCGGATGCTGTCGATCCATCGGCATGCTGCTGATGCAGGGTTATTTGCCCCGACAGGCAAACTACTACCTCATCGCCCAAAGGGTGCATTTCCCAACTGTCCCAGTTTTCCGAAAAGCGGTGCATTGTC
The DNA here is from genome assembly GCF_046596595.1 of Sphingorhabdus sp. Classification (GTDB taxonomy): domain Bacteria; phylum Pseudomonadota; class Alphaproteobacteria; order Sphingomonadales; family Sphingomonadaceae; genus Sphingorhabdus_B. The sequence continues at coordinate 49,788 of NZ_JBKJMB010000109.1, read as the reverse complement.
ACCAGCCGCCCTCGGCTCCGTCGCTTGCATTCCGCTCTCCGTAAGCCTCATACCAATCCATGCCGGTAAACGGCGGTTGGGGAATAGCGGTCGCGCCAAGGCCAAGATGCAGCGGATTTTCAAACAGACTAGGCATGGCAAAATTCCCGGAAATCTAAGGAAGGCGGCTCCCTAAGCAGTATCAGGCTAAAAGGTATCAGGCCAAACGCGGTCAGGCGGCATCCGGGCCCATGACGAAGGCGTTCAACTTGTTACCGTCGGGGTCGCGGAAATACCCTGCATAGAATCCTTCGCCGCGCGCGCCCGGAGGCCCTTCACAGGTCCCGCCATTGGCAAGCGCAATGTCATAAAGCCGCTGTACCTGATCCTTGTCCCTCGCGGCCAGCGCGACCATTACGCCGTTACCGACGCTCGCCGGCTTGCCATCAAACGGCTTGGTAAGACCAATGCCAGCCGCATCGCCGGGTTTGCCCCAGGCGATAAAGCCATCAAACTCCATCATACGCGGCGTATCCAACTCCGCACCAATCGCGTCGTAAAAAACCGCAGCGCGCGGCAAGTCGTTGGTCCCCAAAGTAACGTAGCCAATCATCGAATCACTCCTCCAAATGATAAGAGAACATTACAGGAACATCTGGGAAAAGTCAATCGGTTTTGGGCGCTATCTTGTCCTGCGTCTTTGTGTCGAAATCGCTTGCATCATGGCGTTCATGCAATTGGCTTGCAGGATCGCCCATCACCCGGTTGACCATGCGGCCGCGCTTGACTGCCGGACGTTCGGCAATCAAATCCGTCCAGCGGATAACATTCTTATATTCGTGGACCGACAGAAACTCCCCCGCATCGTAGATGAGTCCTTTCACCAACGCGCCATACCAGGGCCAGATCGCCATGTCGGCAATGGTGTAACTGTCTCCTGCCATATATGCGCGATCGGCAAGGTTGCGGTCGAGTACGTCCAGCTGCCGTTTTACCTCCATGGCGAAGCGGTCAATCGCATATTCGAATTTGAACGGCGCATAGGCATAAAAATGACCAAATCCGCCGCCTAAATATGGCGCGCTGCCCATTTGCCACATTAGCCAGTTGATCGTTTCGGTGCGGGCGTGATGCTCGGTCGGCAGAAACGCACCGAATTTCTCCGCCAAATACATAAGGATTGACCCAGATTCGAACACCCGCGTCGGCTCTGGCGTTGAATGGTCGAACAATGCGGGGATTTTGGAATTGGGATTCGCTTCGACAAAGCCGCTGGAAAACTGGTTTCCATCGCGAATGTTGACGAGCCAAGCGTCATATTCTGCGCCCTGATGGCCTAAGGCGAGCAACTCCTCAAGCATCACAGTCACCTTGACGCCATTGGGCGTGGCAAGCGAATAAAGCTGCAGCGGATGCTTACCTACGGGGCGGGGCTTGTCATGCGTAGCACCGGCTAAAGGCCGATTGATGTTGGCAAATTGGCCGCCATTTTCGGTGTTCCATTCCCAGACCTTATCTGGGGTATAGTCGGAAAAAGTCTGAGTCATGCGAGGGATCTCTTCCTGGGATAATTGGGATTATTGTTAGTGTGGTGTCGATGCGACCATGCGTCAAGTTCGGCGATACCTCCGCACCCTGTCATCCCCGACTTGATCGGGGATGACAGTTAAAGCCAGTGATCCAAAATCAGTTTGACGGGCACGTAAAGCATGGCTTTAGTCCCCCGATTGAAACTAGGGAGAGAGCCGATATGTCCGCTACTGTCGAAATCATCAACGACATTGCGTTGATCCGCATGGACGATGGCAAGGCAAACGCCATAAACTTCGAAATGGTTGCGGCGTTGAACATCGCGCTCGACACGGCCGAGACAAGTGCAAAAGCAATCGTTCTGGCTGGGCGCGATGGACGGTTTTCGGGCGGTTTTGACCTGAATGCATTTGCAAGCCTTGGCGCCGATGGCGTGTATAAATTGCTTGATGCAGGCGCCGAGTTGCTCCTGCGCCTTTACGGTGGTCCGCTGCCCGTGGTTGCCGCCTGCACTGGGCATGCAATCGCGATGGGCGTGTTTATCCTTCACGCGTGCGATACGCGGATTGGGACCGCGGGCGATTACAAGATTGGCGCAAACGAAGCCATCACCGGCATGAACCTACCGATTTTCGCCATGGAGCTGGCGCGCGATCGCTTGAATCCGTCGCACCTCACGCGCGCGATGATTCAGGGATTCATCTATAATCCGCAAAGTGCATTGGAGGCAGGCTATCTCGACATGCTCGCCGAAGTCGGGGAGGTTGAAGCCAAAGCCATGGCCGTGGCGGGTCAGCTCGCGCAATTGCCCGGCCCGGCTTATGCCTGGAACAAGAAATCCATGCGCAAGCCGACGCTCGACCGCGTTCGCGCGAGCCTAGGCGCGCATCACAAGGTTTGACCCTTACAACGGTGCGCAGGCTTGCGTTACCCATGTCAGCGCCTCGCCTTCCAGTTGGGGGCCGACAATCTGCAGTACCTTCGCATGATAATCATTCCACCAGCGCAGTTCATCGGCGTTGAGCAGGCTGGTATCGATTAAAGTCTTGTCAATCGGCGCAAAGGTAAGCGTTTCGAACCCGAAATAGCGGCCTTCTGCGCCGTTGATTTCGCGTTCCTCGACGAGCACGAGATTTTCGATGCGAATGCCATATTCGCCTTGCTTGTAATATCCCGGCTCGTTCGACAGGATCATGCCAGCCTGCAGTGGCTCGTCGCTGCCCGCTTGTCCGCCTGCAAATTTCGCAATTCGTTGCGGACCTTCATGGACGGCAAGGAAACTGCCGACGCCGTGGCCAGTGCCGTGGGCGTAATCGAGGCCTGCCTGCCACAAGGACGCGCGCGCGAGCGTGTCGAGTTGTGCGCCCCTTGTGCCTTCGGGGAAGATAGCGGTAGCCAAGGCAATGTGGCCCTTGAGCACGCGCGTGAAGCGATCTGTCATTTCTGCCGTCGGCTCGCCAGGACCGACCCAGATAGTGCGGGTAACGTCAGTCGTGCCGTCGAGATATTGCCCACCACTGTCGACCAAGTAGACACTGTTGGGTTCAATCGCGCGGTTGGTCGTTTCATCGACCTTATAATGGCAATGCGCGCCATTTGGACCCGTGGCGGAAATCGTGTCGAAGGACAGGTCCTTGAGCATACCAGTGTCTTCACGGAAAGCCTTGAGCCGTGCAGCAGCCGACAGTTCGTTCAGTCCACCCTGATATGCGGTTTCGCTCATCCAATGGAGGAAGCGGCTTAAGGCAGCACCATCGCGCGATTGCGCGGCGCGGTGGCCGGATTGTTCAATCGGGTTTTTAACGGCTTTAGGCAAAATTGTGGGATCGCGCGCCTCTACGATAAACGCGCCACCACTTTGCAGTGCGCCGAAAATGGCGGCGACGGCTCGGTCGGGGTCAACGCCCACGCGTTTGCCGCTCATTGACCGAAGTTCGGGAACGAAATCGGACGGACTACGCAAACGAACCGCATTGCCAAGATGCGCGCGGACGGCGTCATCGACCTTTTCCGGCGCAACAAACAGGTCAGCGGTGCCATCGGCATGGGCAAGCACAAAACTCAGCGCAACAGGCGTGTTCGATACATCGGACCCACGCACATTAAGCAGCCATGCCACCGAATCCAGCGCCGAAATGACTGTGCTGTCGAGGTTATTTGCCGTCAGCCATTCTGCAACTGCGGCACGTTTTTCGGCGCTGCTTTGTCCGGCATAACGGTTGTCATGTACCATCAGCTTGGCGTCGCTTTTCTGCGGCTGATCGGCCCAGACCATGTCGATTGGATTGCTTTTGACCGCAACCAGTTCAGCGCCCTTCGCTGCCAATGCCTTGGTCGCGCTTTCGACCCAGCCTTTGGTGTGGACCCATGCGTCATAGCCGATACGCGCGCCATTGGGGGCGTGATCTTTCAGCCAGTCGGATATGCTGGTTTGTGGCACGCCGACATATTGCCAATTCTTGCCATCGACCTGTTCGCGCACCTGAAGCGTATAGCGGCCATCTGTGAAGATCGCGGCTTCCTCCGAGAGCACAACCGCGGAACCGGCCGAGCCACCAAAGCCCGTCAGCCAACCCAGCCGCTGCGCATAATCGCCGACATATTCGGACATATGTTCATCGCAAATTGGCACGACGAAACCGTCGAGCTGTTCTTTCCTGAGTTGCGCGCGGAGTGCAGCGAGACGGGCTTCATAGGTAGACATGTCGGACTTCCGTTCATATGGTTACAGGAACCATATAAGCGAGGATGCCATTTCATGAAAGCACTGCTCCCACTCATTTTTGCAACCAGTGCATTATCTTCGCCCGCAATTGCCCAGAAAGAACCCATGACCGAAAAAGCCGCTGCCGAAATCAAGCCTCCCATTGCCGCCAAGCGCCCACATCAGGCCACCTATCATGGTGTAACTTTGACCGATGATTATCACTGGTTGAAGGATCAAAGCTATCCAACGATTGATGATGCCGAGATATTGGCGCATCTGAATGCAGAAAACGCCTTTTTCGAAGCACAAATGGCCCCGCAGGCGCAGCTGACCGAAACGATTTTTCAGGAAATGAAGGGCCGAGTCAAAGAGGACGACAGCACCGTTCCGCAAAAAGATAGCGACTATATTTATTGGTCGAAATTCGAAGAAGGCGCGCAATATCGCAAGCATTACCGCAAGGCCGTGGCTGGCGGTTCGGATGAGCTCATTCTTGACGAAAATGAACTTGCGAAAGACAAAGCCTATTTCCGCCTGGGCGCAGCCGAGATCAGTCCGGATGGAAAAATACTGGCTTATGCCTATGATGACAATGGCTCGGAACGGTTTGACCTGCATTTCCGCAATCTTGCAACTGGCGAGAAGTTGACTGATGTCATCCCCGGAACCTTATCGGGTATCGTATGGTCTTCAGACAACAAGGGCGTGGTTTACGGCCTTGCCAACGAAAACTGGCGTACGGACAATGCCTGGTATCACAGGCTGGGTGAGGAACTGACGAAGGCGAAGTTGCTCTATAAGGAACAGGATATCGGCTTTGGCGTCGGTGTTGGTCTGACCGCGCAGGAAGACTGGATCGTCATCGGCGCAGGCGATAATGTGACAAGCGAAGTGCGGCTGGTGCCGGCAAGCGATCCGACCGCGACGCCTATCATGGTGTCTCCGCGCAAAACCGGACGGCAATACAGCGTCGATGTCCGCGACGGGACGTTATATGTGCTCACCAATGATGACCATGTGAACTTTCGCGTGGCCACGGCCAACATGAAGGCACCTGGCGACTGGAAGACACTCATTGCGGGTTCCGACCGCCATTATTTGACTGGTCTGTCGCTGTTCAAGAATTTCTATGTCACTGAAGGCCGCACCGACGGGCTCGATCAGGTTGAAATTCGCGATTATGCGGACACAGCAAAGGTACGCGCGATCGCGTTTCCCGAAGCAAGCTATGATGCGGCGCTTGGTGACAATCCCGAATATGATGTGACAAAGTTGCGGCTCGGCTATGAATCAATGGTCACACCTGACACGGTGTTCGACTATCATCTGGCGGACGGCCGGTTGGAAACACTGAAGGTGCAGGAAATCCCAAGTGGATATGATGCGCGCCAATATGTGACCGAGCGCGTTATGATTACGGCGCGCGATGGTACTAAGGTGCCGGTGTCGATCCTGACCAAAAAAGGCTTCAAAAAAGACGGCAGCCAACCGCTTCATCTCTATGCCTATGGCGCTTATGGCTATGCAACGCCGCCGGGCTTTAGTGCCAACCGCCTGTCGATGGTCGATCGTGGATTTGCCTATGCGATCGCGCATATTCGTGGCGGCGATGACTTGGGCTATCAATGGTATCTCGACGGAAAACTGACGAAGCGAACCAACACCTTCAACGATTTCGTCGACGCGGCGACGGGATTGATTGACCTGAGCTTCACCAGCAAAGGCAAGGTTACCGCAAGCGGTGGCAGCGCTGGCGGCGAACTGATGGGCGCTGTGGTCAATCAGGCGCCCGAACTGTTTGGCGCTGTGGTCAGCCATGTTGCGTTCGTCGATGTGCTGAACACAATGCTCGACAAGGACCTGCCGTTGACGCCGGGCGAATGGCCTGAATGGGGCAACCCGATTATCGACAAGGCCGCGTTCGATTATATTCGCAGCTATTCGCCGTATGATAATGTCGAGGCCAAAGCCTATCCGCCAATGCTGTGGACTGCGGGATTGAACGACCCGCGGGTGACATATTGGGAGCCAGCAAAAATGGTCGCCAAATTACGCGACATGAAAACCGACGATAATGTGCTGCTGCTCAAAACCAATATGGGTGCAGGGCATGGCGGCAAGTCAGGGCGATTTGAGCGCTTGCGCGAAAATGCCGAAGAAGCTGCGTTCATCCTGTGGCAGATGGGGATGGCCAAGCCGAACAAATGACGCCATTTGAGATCACCTTCACCGCAGTGCCCGGCGACATTGACGAGCTTGGGCATGTCAACAATGCGGTGTGGGTGCGGTGGATCCAGGATATGGCGACGTCGCATTGGCAGGCAGTCGCCCACCCTGAACATATTGCTGCTTATTTCTGGGTCGTGACGCGGCACGAGATTGATTATCGCGGAAATATCGCTGCGGGTGAAAGCGTGACAGGACGGACCTGGATTGAGCGCGCGCCCAAGGGCGCACAATTTGACCGGCGCGTGGATTTCGTCGATGGCCATGGCAAGGTTATTGTCCGCGCGAATACGACCTGGGCGATGATTGATAAGGCGACGGGTAGGCTGGCACGCGTGCGGCCGGAGATTTCTGCGCCGTTTATGGGGTGACGGGAATATTGAATAAAAGGTTGTCACCCTGAACTTGTTTCAGGGTCTATTTATATTCTAGCCATTGGTCATGCTGCGGGATGGATGCTGAAACAAGTTCAGCATGACGTTATTCTTATTCATCCAGCGCATAATCAGGCAGCGATTGGAACGCGTTGCGTAACGCTTCGCTCCAGCTGTCGGAAATGCTCTCGAAATAGGGGTCGTCCCCTGTGATCCGGCGTTCGTGGAAGGAGGCAAATTCGTCATTCTTGTAGAGCATTAGGTCCAGTGGCAGGCCGACCGAAAGATTAGCCTTCAGCGTGGAATCGAATGACACCATCAGCAGTTTCGTGATGTCCGCAAAGGACATGTGCGCTTCAAATCCGCGCACCAATATCGGCCGGCCATATTTGGTTTCGCCAATCTGGAAGAATGGCGTCTCGGCGCTGGCCTCGATAAAATTGCCTTCCGGGTAAATGAGGTACAGCCGCGGCTCCATGCCCGCTATTTGCCCGCCTAAAATGACGCTGGCGTTGAAATTGGGGGTAGGGCTCGCGGCAACGGGTCCGGTCAGCGCGCGCGCCGAGATAGTGTCTCGCAATGTGGCGCCTATGATATTGGCAACTTGAAACATGGTAGGCGCGGCGAGGATCGAGGGCTTTCGATCATTGGGCGCTTTCGTGCGTTCTTCCAACTGGCTGATCAGCGCCTGGGTTGTAGCCAAATTGCCCGCTGTCATCAGCGTGATGAACCGCTCGCCGGGGACAGACCAGCTGAACATTTTGCGAAAGGTCGAGATATTGTCGACGCCCGAATTCGTGCGCGTGTCGGACATGAACGCCATGCCTTTATCGAGTAACATTCCCACGCAATATGTCATTCCTGAACCATTGGCCCCCGCCCTGTTTCGTGATTCCTACTGTTCGACACGCAAGGATACAACCATGCTCTTGTCACGTGCGCCAAATGACATCCCCGATATCGGCGCGGCGTCGCGATAGTCAAAGCCAGTCGCCACGCGGACATAGCGTCCGTCGGGGCTAATACCGTTGGATATGTCAAAACCGACCCAGCCAAGCCCGTCGAGATGCGCCTCTGCCCAGGCATGGCTTGCGGTTTGTTCGACGTGGCCATCCATCATCAAATAGCCCGACACATAACGCGCCGGAATGCCAATCGAACGGCATGCCGCAATGAAGATATGCGCATGATCCTGACAGACGCCCGCGCCAACGATTATCGCTTGCTCGGCATTGGTTTCAACGCCCGTTGCGCCCGTGCGATACTCTACCGTCGACAAGATATGCGCGGACAATTCGTGCAGCATGCCGATCTTGTCGGGCGCTGCCCGGTCAATACCGACAAGTAGCTTCTGGACGCCCCGTGCAGCCCCTGTGAGCCGCGTGGAACGACAATAAGCCCATAGGGGTACATGGCTGCGGTGGCGACCCAATATGCCATGATTGTCAGCCGTTTGTACCTGGCCGCTGCAACTGATTTTGATGGATGTCCGACCTTCTTCAATCGAAATCAGCGTGACATGGTTATTATGCGGGTCGTCGTGCTCAGCCTCGATCCTGCCACCATCGATAACCAACTGCCAATCCAATACGTTCTGCCCTGCACCGTCTTTTGGGCGCAGCTTAAGCCGCTGAAGCGCATAGCGTACGGGTTGGTCGAACTGATATTCGGTGATGTGGTGGATCGACAAAAGCATCAGCTGTTAAACCTATATTCCTGCTCCACCAATTGCGCGAGGTTCCGGTTTTGCGCCAGGAATTCGATCAGGAATTCGTGCAATCCGTCCTCCAATATGGAAGCGGCGGTTAAAGAGGCAAAGCCAGCGTAAATGCGCTCGGCCTCGGCAAGGCTCTGCGATGGCACACCATAAGACATCGCCAGATGCCGCAAATTATCGGTTAGCTTGCCGTAGCAAAAGGCAAGGCTGCGCGGAAAGCGGCGGTCAAGGATAAGGAACTCGGCAATGCCAAGCGCGCTTGCCCGGCCGGGATATAACCAGCGATAGGCGCTGTAGGCCGATGTCGAACGCAGGATTGTTTCCCACTGGATATTGTCGAGCGATGACCCGACGAATGAAACAGACGGCAGAAGCACATAATATTTGACGTCAAGAAGCCGCGCCATACTGTCAGCGCGTTCAATGAAATTCCCCACGCGGCTGAAATTATAGCCGTCATTGCGCAGCATCGTGTTTTCGAGCGCGCCACGCACCATCGCGGTCTGGCGTTCGATAAGGTCGATTGTGGCGGGTAGTTCAGCCTCACGCACCTGGCGTTTCAGGCCATCATTGACACAAATCCAGCATTCGTTGACGGCTTCCCACAATTCGCGGGTGATCGCGGTGCGCGTCGTACGCGCATTTTGCCGTGCACTGTCGATCAGGTTGCGTAAGTTCCCGGGATTACGCTTGTCGCGCAGCAGATAATCGACGACCTGCGCTGCATTATAATCCTGATGTGTGGCGCGGTAAGCTGCATCCATGCCCAATGCCGCGAGAATCGAACGCCATTCGTCCTGCCGCCCGCTGTTGCGGGTGAGCGTAAAGCGGTGCCCCGTTTCAATCAGCCGCGCGATATTCTCCGCGCGCTCGAGGTAGCGGAACAGCCAGAAAATGCCGGATGCGGTTTTGCCTAGCATGGATCAATCATCATCGATGACCCAGCTGTCCTTGGTCCCGCCACCCTGGCTTGAGTTGACCACCAGCGATCCCTTGCGCAATGCGACGCGCGTAAGGCCGCCCGGAGTTATATCGATCTTGTCAGGCGAGACGAGAACAAATGGCCGCAAGTCGACATGGCGCGGGGCAAGGCCGCTATTGGCGAAGATCGGAATCGTCGATAGAGCCAGGGTCGGCTGCGCGATATAATTGCTGGGCTTGGCAATCAGCTTTGCCCGAAATTCCGCCAGTTCTTTCTTGCTCGCGGCAGGGCCAATCAGCATGCCGTAACCACCCGAGCCGTGTACTTCCTTCACGACCAGTTCGGACAAATGCTCAAGCACATAGGCCAGCGAATCTTTTTCCGAACAGCGCCACGTATCGACATTTTTCAAGATCGGCCGCTCGCCTGTGTAGAATTCGACGATGTCGGGCATGTAGCTGTAGATCGCCTTGTCGTCGGCAATGCCCGTGCCCGGCGCATTGGCGATGGTGATCCGGCCAGCGCGGTAAAGGTCAAAAATGCCGGGGATTCCTAAAGCTGAGTCAGGCCTGAAAATCAGCGGGTCGAGATAATCATCATCCAACCGGCGATACAGCACATCGATGGGTTGGTAGCCGCGCGTGGTGCGCATGGCAACTCGCCCGTCGACGATGCGGATGTCATGGCCCTCAACAAGCTCAGCACCCATCTGGTCAGCGAGAAACGCATGTTCGAAATAGGCGCTGTTGTGAATGCCGGGGGTAAGCACTGCGACCACTGGATCGCCCGTACAGGCCGGCGGCGCAACGCGGCTTAAGGATGCGCGCAAATTCTTGGGATAATCGCTGACATTGCGGACGCGAATATTGCTGAACAGTTCAGGGAACATATTCATCATGGTTTCGCGGTTCTCGAGCATGTAGGACACGCCCGAAGGTGTCCGTGCATTATCCTCAAGCACGACAAAATCATCCGCGCCAGTGCGCACGAGATCGATGCCGACAATATGCGTGTAGACGCCGCCGGGCGGGGTAAACCCTATCATCTGACTGACAAAGGCGTCGTTCTTTTCAAGCAATTCAACGGGCAGTCGGCCAGCGCGCACGATTTCCTGCCGGTGGTAAATATCCTGCAAAAACGCGTTGATGGCGCGGACACGTTGTTCGATGCCGCGCGATAGCTTCGTCCATTCGCGCGCCGATACAATGCGCGGAATGATATCGAAGGGTATTAGGCGCTCTTCCGCCTCATCATCGCCATAGACAGCAAAGGTAATGCCAGTGCGGCGGAAAAACTCTTCGGCGTCGCGCGCCTTTTGCTTGAGATGCGTGCTGTCCTGTTCGGAAAACCATTTATGATACGCGGCATAAGCCGCACGCGGCGTCCCGTCCTCATTGAGCATTTCATCAAAGCAGGGCGGTTTGGAGGCCATTGCCTGAGTATCTGCCCAAAAAAAATGCATAGAACAAGCAACTTCGCAACTGCACAAATATTGGGCAGCGCTGCGGCTAGAAATCTATCGCAACACCCTTCAATTCCCAGTCGCCATAACGCACGGGATCGGGTCTTTCGGCATCGGGTTCAGGCTCGCGACCGACTTCCTTGGGCTCAGGGACGGGCGGGCTTTTGGAGAGATACTCCGGCGCTTTGACATGTGGGGGACGGGTGCCCATTGATTAGGTTTCCTTGAGCGGCATAGCTTGAACAGAACATTGGCGCTCATCAGCCAAATTGCAAGGTGTGTCGCCGAAATGAGGGGCCGCACAACGCTCTTCACTTGTCTCACACACACGCCTAGTGGGCTTGACATGAACGATGAAATTTCCGGCCTTCCGACGCGCCGCGCTGCTTTGCGCTTGCTTGACACCGTGATGCGCATGGGCACACCAATGGATCAGGCGACGGCGAATGCGACCAAGGGCCTGTCGCCGCCTGACCGCGCCTTGGCCATCGCCATTGCGCAGGAAACACTGCGCTGGGCTGTGGACCTCGATATGCTGATCGACAGCAAGACCAAGCAAGTCCTGCCCGATGATTCCAAGGCGCGCATGGTGCTTCGCCTGGCGCTCGCGCAAATCCTCCGGCTTGGCACCCCTGCCCACGCCGCAATCGCAACGGCGCTGCCGCTGGTCGATGGAGGCCCAAGGCGGCTGGTTCACGGCGTCTTGGGATCGTTGCTTCGCGCGGAAGTCGCACTGCCCGAGCTACCATCGCTGCCTGAGGCGGTGATGATGCGCTGGCATCCGGCGTGGGGCGATGAAATGATCGCTGGTGCACAAAAGGCGCTGTCCGAGCCGCCGCCGCTTGATCTTGCCTTGCGGGATCTGACGGCGACGGATTTATGGGCAGAGCGGTTGAACGGCGTCAGCCTGATGCAAGGCCATGTTCGCCTGCCGCGCGGCACGGCGGTGGAGGAACTGGATGGCTATGGCGAAGGCGCTTGGTGGGTGCAGGATCTAGCCGCAAGCTTGCCTGCGCGGCTGCTCGGTGACGGGACTGGCAAGCGTGCGCTTGATCTTTGCGCCGCGCCGGGGGGCAAGACCATGCAGCTTTCGGCTGCGGGTTTTGCGGTAACTGCACTTGATAACAGCGCGCGGCGGATGGACCGTCTGATGTCTAATCTGGAGCGCACGCAATTGAATGCGGAACGGGTCAATGCTGACGTGATGGACTGGAAACCGGCGCAGCCCTTCGATGCCATATTGCTGGATGCACCTTGCAGCGCAACGGGCACGATGCGGCGGCATCCCGACGTGTTGCATCGCATCGATCTGAAGGCGATTAACAATCTAGCTGCCATTCAAAGCGCGATGCTGGATCGGGCTGCGCAATGGGTGAAACCTGGCGGCACTTTGGTGTTTGCAACATGTTCGCTTGAACCGCATGAAGGCGAGGCACAAGCAGAGGCCTTTCTGGCTCGGCAACCCGAATATAAAACACAGGCCATAACGCAAAACGAGCTTCCCGATGGCGTCGTCGCAAACGCAGCCGGACATCTGAGGACGATGCCACCCATGCTGGCTGAACAAGGCGGTCTGGACGGCTTCTTTGTGGCGCGTTTTGTCCGGGCCGGATAGGTATGCCGAAATACCCAAGCCCTGAGCCGTGAGCGCGCCAGCGCTGGCGAAAAGTCGAAGGGCGGCTCTCGTTCGAGGAACGCGCTTCGGCGGACGCATCCGCTTAGCCGACGCTGCTCATTGCTACGGTATGATTGGGGGGTAGGAAATTTGCTAGCACCAACATTAATTACCGAACGACTTTCGATTGAGCCGATGTCCTTGGCGCATTGGGAGGAATATGCCGCGGCATGGGCCGATCCGCGGATGACGGCGTTCATTGGCGGCAAACCACGCAGCCGAAATGTCAGCTGGGGCAAAATGCTTCAAGGCATCGGGATGTGGTCGTTATTTGGCTATGGCTATTGGTCATTCGTGGAGCGCGAAAGCGGCAGCTTCGTCGGCAATGGGGGGCTGGCGCAGTTTGAGCGCGGCATCCCGGAGCTCGCGAATATCCCCGAGGCAGGTTGGGCCTTTACCCCTGATGCCTGGGGCAAAGGCTTTGCTACTGAAGCAATGTCAGCAATTCTGGACTGGGCTGATGCGAAAAATTTGGGGGAGACACGCTGCATTATCGACACTGGCAATACGGCTTCGCATAAGGTTGCGCACAAGCTTGGTTACACCAAATTTGCGGAGTCCCATGACGTCATCGGCGACCTGTTTATTTATCGCCGTGAGCCGCGCCAATCCGTGCGATAAGCTGTGCATAACGCCTTGCACCGCCTTGCTCCGGCGGAATCGAGCGTCTAAGCCGAATACATGTCCAGCGCCATCCGCATAGCGCCATCGATTTTATCAGCCGATTTCGCGCGGCTGGGTGAAGAAGTGCGTGCCATTGATGCGGCTGGTTGTGACTGGATTCATGTTGACGTCATGGATGGACATTTTGTTCCCAATATCACCATTGGTCCCGCCGTCGTACGGGCGTTGCGGCCGCACAGTGCCAAGCCGTTCGACGTACATCTTATGATTTCGCCGGTTGACCAATATGTTGAAGCCTTTGCAGATGCCGGGGCCGATATCATATCGTTCCATCCTGAGGCTGGCCCGCATCCCCACCGAACGGTGCAACTCATCAAGTCATTGGGCAAAATGGCTGGCATCGTCCTCAATCCCCACACGCCGGCCAAAATGCTCGATTATCTGATCGACGAGATTGACCTTATCCTCGTGATGAGTGTCAACCCCGGTTTCGGCGGGCAAAGTTTCATTTCCAGCCAGTTACGCAAAATAGAAGCCATCCGAAAAATGATCGAGAAAACAGGGCGCGATATCCGGCTCGAAGTTGATGGCGGAATTACCGTCGATACCGCTCCGCTCGCGATTTCAGCAGGTGCCGACACTTTGGTAGCCGGAACGGCAACGTTCAAGGGTGGCGCGGGACAATATGCCGCAAACATCCGGGCGCTGAGGGGTGAATGACCCGCGGTGATGAAAGCATTGGACAGCAACATTCGGCGTTAATCGTTAGGCCCAAAGGTGCCGGCCAAAACCTTCTGGAGCGACTTTCCCTCGAATTCTACAAACTGACATGGCGCACACCGCTCCACAGTGGCCGCCTGAAGGGCAAGGTGCCTTTGCGCTTGCTCGCGGTGCCCCATGATCCGCTTGAGGGCAATGCCGCACGTGGTCAGGCCTTGCGCATCGGTAAATTCCATTATCAAGGTTTTGAACAGGCGATTGATGGCCTCGATTACCAAAAGCTGGAATTGCCGCCATCTCTGACCGATTATATTCATCGCTTCGATTGGTTGCGCGATCTTGCTGCGGCGACAAATCGCGGTGACGGCGCGCCCGTTGCAGCGCAGATCGCAGATGCATGGTTGCGCGCCAACGGCATGAAAACGCGCGAACCTGCATGGCGCGTGGACAATTGCGCCTGGCGATTATTGAACATGGCGGCTGGGTCGCCATTCCTGCTCAGCAGCGCTGACCCTATTTATCGCTCGCGCGTCATCAATCATTTTGCCCGTGTCGCGCGGCATCTCGACCAGTCTGCACCAAGAGCTCAAAGCTACTTTGCCAAAACCGTTGGTTGGGCCGGGGTCGTGGCGGCATCTTTGTTACTGCCTGAAGGAAAGATACGGCGCGCGGTCGGAGAGGACGGGCTTGCGGATTCCCTGCGCGCTACGATCTTCCCCGATGGCGGTGTCGTTTCGCGCTCTCCTATTCAGTTGATGGAGCTGATTGGCCTGCTGAGCCTGCTGAAGCAATGCTATGTCGCACAAAGGGAAATGGTCCCTGACTTTCTTACCGAAGCTTTGGGCCGTGCCGTGCCTGCGTTGCTTGGTCTTACCCATTCGGATGGCGGCCTTGGCGCTTGGCAAGGGTCGCCCCATATTGCTGTCGACCGAATTCACGCGCTCGTCGCCGCCAGCGAAGTGCGCGCCCGGCCACATCGGCAGGCATTGGATTGGGGATATCAGAGGGTCACCGCTGGTAAATCGGTGCTCTTACTTGATGCCGGGCCCCCGCCGCTGGCGCGTCAGTCTGCTTCGGGCTGCGCATCCACTTTGGCGTTCGAATTGTCGCACGGGGCTCAACGCATTATCGTCAATTGCGGGGGCGCCGCGCTGGTTGGGGCATCGATCCCGCTGGCATTGGCAAGGGGGCTGCGCACGACGGCCGCGCATTCGACCTTATGCCTCAACGACACGAACTCGACCGCTATTTTGCCCGGCGGACAGCTGGGCAGAGGCGTGGCGGAGGTAGGGCTTGAGCGACGTGATGTTGATCAGGCAACACGCATTCAGGCAAGCCATGATGGCTATGCCAAAAGCTTCGGCTATAGCCATAGCCGACTCCTCACGCTGCGTTCGGACGGCATGGAGCTTCGCGGCGAGGACACTTTATTACCGCAGTCGAAGCCAAAGGATAACGTACCCGTTCATGTCCGTTTTCATCTTGGACCAGATATCGAAATCGTCCCTTCGGATAATCCACAGACCGCTTTGCTGCGCATGGCCGATGGAAGCAACTGGGCCTTTGCTGCCTCCGGCGGAACATTGTCCGCTGACGACAGCCTTTGGGTTGACCAGAATGGCCGCCCACACCCCACGCGCCAACTTGTGATCGCCGCCGACACTGGTAAAGGCGGCCTCAGCATCAGCTGGCAATTACGTCATTTAGGATAATTACATGCAAGACGTCGTCATCAAGCGGGCCTTATTATCCGTGTCCGACAAGGCTGGGCTGGTTGAACTTGGCCATGCGCTGGCAGCGCGGCATGTGGAGCTCGTGTCGACTGGCGGGACCGCGAAGACGCTGCGCGCCGCGGGCCTTGCCGTCAAGGACATCAGCGAGCTTACGGGCTTTCCCGAAATGATGGACGGACGCGTCAAGACGCTCCACCCGATGGTGCATGGCGGTTTGCTTGCCGTGCGCGACAATCCTGAACATGCAGCGGCAATGGCTGAACACCATATTGGCGCAATCGACCTAGTGGTCGTCAATCTTTATCCATTTGCCGAGACAGTCGCAAAGGGAGCATCACGCGACGAAATTATTGAAAACATCGACATTGGCGGGCCGTCGATGGTGCGCAGCGCGGCAAAGAACCATGCCTATGTCACGATCCTGACGGACCCGGCGGATTATGACGACCTGATAGCCGAGCTTGAGGAAAGCGATGGCAAAACAAGTTATGATTTTCGCCGGAAATGCGCGGCAAAGGCGTATTCGGCGACTGCGGCCTATGACAGCATGATCAGCCAATGGTTTGCCTTTGCGGACCAGCAGCAGCTTTTCCCCGATATGCTGGCCATCAATGGCAACCGCGTGACCGAGTTGCGTTACGGCGAAAATCCACATCAGCGCGCCGCACTTTATGTGCCGGTGGGCCCGCATATTGCAGGGATCGCACAAGCCGAACAGGTGCAAGGTAAGGAATTATCTTACAACAATTATAATGACGCTGATGCCGCACTTGAGCTTGTTGCAGAGTTTCGTCATGGCCCGCCTACGGTTGTCATCGTCAAGCATGCTAACCCGTGTGGTGTGGCGACTGGCGCCACGTTGATTGACGCCTATCGCGCGGCGCTTGAATGCGACAGCGTCTCGGCCTTTGGCGGTATCGTCGCCGTGAACCGGCCGCTTGATGCCGAAACAGCCGAGGCGATAACCGAAATATTTACCGAGGTGGTAGCAGCGCCTTCGGCTGACGATGCAGCCAAAGCGGTTTTTGCAAAGAAGAAGAATTTGCGGCTATTACTGACGGGCGAGTTGCCTAACCCCCAGCGGGGCGGTCTTTCCGTCAAGCCGATTACCGGCGGATTGCTCGTGCAGTCGCGTGACAATGGCCATGTTGCGGACAGCGATTTTACCGTCGTGACCAAACGCGTACCAACTGCGCAGCAATTGGCCGACTGCCGCTTTGCCTGGACGGTTGCCAAGCATGTGAAGTCCAATGCGATAGTCTATGCCAAGGACGGCGCGACAGCTGGCATTGGCGCTGGCCAGATGAACCGGCGTGACAGCGCGCGCATCGCAGCGATAAAGGCAAAAGAGGCAGCGGAAACTTATGGTTGGGCGTCCGCGCGTACCGTGGGTTCGGCGGTCGCTTCCGATGCCTTTTTCCCGTTTGCTGACGGCCTGCTGGCCGCAGCAGAAGCGGGAGCAACAGCCGTCATTCAACCCGGCGGGTCAATGCGCGACGACGAAGTCATTGCCGCCGCCGATGAAGCTGGTCTTGCCATGGTCTTCACCGGCATGCGGCATTTCCGGCACTGATTGATTAAAAGCTGTCATGCTGAACTTGGTTCAGCATCTTACTATTTACGCGAAAGTAAGACCCTGAAACGAGTTCAGGGTGACGGCCTATAATTATTGCGAGAGGTTAGACAGCCCGCTTGACCGTACCCCTGAAGTTGCCATTACCGCCCTTTTTAGGACCGTAATTGCGTGCGGGTGCGCCGGGATCGCGGCGGTTTTCGCTGCGTGCGGCAAATGCACGGTCGGCAGTTGGGCGACGATCGCCAGCCGGTGCATTGTCATTGCGCGGACGTGCGTCGCGGCTGCCTTCACGGCTGCCGTCACGTGGACCGATGGCGGGTTGCCAGCCGCCTTGTGGCGTGTGCGTGCGATTGCGTGTTTCGCCGTTCAAGCCAGTGCCGCCATTGTTGCCGCCAAGCTTCTTGCCGGCATAATTGGTGCGTCCGCCACCTGGCTGACCACCACCGCGACCGCCACGTGCCTGTTGTGGCTTTTTATCCGCAACGGGGGGTGGCAATGCAGCAACCGCTGCGCGAAAGCCTTCGGGAAGTCCAAGCGTCATGGCGCGGACGCCAGTCAGACGCTCAATGTCCTTCATATAGCCGCGCTCATCACCGGCAACAAAGCTCATGGCGACACCTTCACGACCCGCACGCGCGGTACGGCCAATACGGTGGACATATTGCTCGGGCACATTTGGCAGTTCGAAGTTGAACACATGGCTCACGCCAGGAACGTCAATGCCGCGCGCGGCGATATCGGTCGCAACGAGGATCTTGATTTTGCCATCACGGAACGCTTGAAGCGCAGCGGTACGCTGGCCTTGCGATTTGTTACCATGAATGGCGGCAGACTGAATGCCTGCGCCCGCCAGTCCACGCACAACGCGGTCAGCGCCATGCTTGGTACGGGTGAAAACCAATGCACGGTCAATGTCTTCACTTTGCAACTTTAGCGTCAGCAAAGTCTGCTTTTCACGCTGCTCCACAAAGGTCACGAACTGTTCGACGCGTTCTGCGGTGGTTGCCGCCGGAGCGACGGAAACACGCACTGGATTGTTCAGGAACCGGTTGCCAAGCTCTGCAATTGCCTTTGGCATGGTCGCCGAAAAGAACAATGTCTGGCGTTGTTTAGGCAGCAATTGGTCAATACGCTTCAACGCGTGAATGAAGCCAAGGTCCATCATCTGGTCGGCTTCATCAAGGACGAAGATTTCGACATCTTTCAACGTCACTGCGCGCTGTTCGATAAGATCAATCAGGCGGCCTGGCGTTGCCACAAGAATATCAACGCCGCCGGCAAGCCGCTTCTTCTGGCTGAAAATCGGCATCCCGCCGAAAACGCAATCGACCTTCAGGCCAAGGAATTTGCCATAGGTGCGGAAGCTGTCCGCGATTTGCGCGGCAAGTTCGCGTGTTGGCGACAAAACAAGCATACGGCAGCTAAATGGCTGGCGCGCTTTTGGCTTGGTCGCAAAATGGTGGAGCGAGGGCAAAGCAAACGCAGCGGTTTTGCCAGTTCCAGTCTGGGCGATACCGCACAGATCGCGGCCTTGCAGCAGCGACGGGATAGCCTGTTGCTGAATGGGGGTTGGCGTATCATAGCCAGCCGCCTCAAGCGCCTTAAGGATAGGTTGGGCAAGGCCCAGGTCTTGGAAAAAAGACATATTTATACTTTCAAATGGTCGTCGCGGCCCGTGATGCGCGTCCTTTCATCAGGACCGCACAGGCGCAACAGCAGGTGTTCGGGAGCAGCTCATGCTGACCCGTTGGAAACAACCCTGCGTGATATGGGAAGCCTCTAAGCTTACGCATCTTGTTCGTTTGGCGGAGCCTTTGGTGGGGCCCTCACGCTGCCAAAACTGCGGCGGTTCTGTCCGCTCGCCTTATGCGCTTGGAGGCCCTATGGCCAAGCAGCCCACCAAAAGCAAGTTATTTGTGCAGTGGCGCAATTATCGGTCGTGCACTGGGCTGGGTCGTCAGCAAAATAGGCCGCGACAATCGGCGCGCTACAGATGCATGAAGTCGCGGTCGAAGCTTTTAAGATGGGCCCCGCCATCTACAAAAATAATCTGCCCGGTAACGTCCTGTGCACCGGCGAGGTATACCACAGCGTCTGCGACTGCGGATGGGGAAGGCAGGGCTCCTAAGGGCATCATATCGGCCAGCCGCGACTCTTGCTCTGCGGTGTACTCATCCGTTGAAATGACAAGACCCGGTGCAACGCCGTTGTAACGCGCACGCCCTGCAAACGCCGCTGCCATAGACCGTACGGACGCCGCAAGCGCCTGTTTCGACAATGTATAGCTCATCTGGTCGCGGTGGGGGTTAACGATGCGTTGGTCGAGAATGTTGACAATGACTGGTCTTGCTTGCGCTCCGGCCGCGTACACAAGCGCCTGCGCCAACAACAAGGGCGAGAACAGATTAAGCCGGAAATGGGTTTGCAGCGTTTCAAGCGTCATCGATTCCCAGTCATCCTGACCAAACATCGCCGCATTATTTACCAGCAAATCCGGGGTCCGACCAAAATGCGTTGCAATCGTGCCGACAAGCTCAGCTGGATTTCCGGCACTGAGGTCAAATGTGAAGGGATGCCATTCCGTCTCATAGGTCTTTAGCGCCGCCGCCAATGCGGCCTCGGGCGGCGCGTCTATATGACTGACCAAGGCAAGCGCGTAGCCAGCAGCGGCCAGTTTCGATGCAATCTCGGCACCCAGCCTGCGCTTGCCACCTGTTATAATCGCAAGCGGCGCTGTCTTCACTTGCGGCTCCGTGACATGGTGATGCCAATCGCCTCATTCTCTTCGGCGATGGCCAGCTTAACGATTTTGACGACAATGTTGCTGATGCGCGGGTCGTCCGCGAACAGATTGTCGATAATATGGTCTGCGACCGCCTCGATGAGCGTGAAATGCACGCCTTCCGGCAAATGCGTCGCAGCTTCCTTGAGCGTCATGTAATTTTTAGATGCCGATAATGGCGAGTCCGGCGCGTAATGCGGCGCCATATCGAGCGTTGCGCTAATCGAGATCCGCAAGGGTTGCGGCAAATGCGTTTCCTGGCTGTAAATGCCGGTGAGAACATTGACGACAAGATCGTGTACTTCCAGAATTAGGTTGTCGTTCATTGCACTCCTTAACGCGACCAACGGGCGAAGATGGCCGTGGGCAAAAGCATCCCCCGCCCCTGTTCGCGCACCGCCAGTTCGCCAAATTCAACCGTGCCGCCCAAATCGGCAAAATGGGATTCCAATAGCCCGCCCAATGCCAGCGCAGACATGCGCACAGCATATACGGTCAGAAACAAAAACTTCGATTCGGCATCCAGCAATTTGCGGCAATTGGCAATCAGCTCAGGCAGGTCTTCTTCCAGCCGCCATATTTCGCCTTCAGGCCCGCGGCCATATTTTGGCGGATCAAGCAAGATACCGTCATAGCGCTTTTCGCGGCGGACTTCACGCGCGACAAATTTTGCGGCGTCATCGACGATCCACCGGATCGGGCGGTCCGACATGCCCGACAGTTCGGCATTGACGCGCGCTTGCCCGACCGATTTCTTGGACGCGTCGACATGCACCATGTGCGCGCCCGCTGCGGACAAAGCGAGCGTGCCAACGCCGGTATAGCCAAACAGGTTCATCGCAACAGGCTCGGTCATGCCAGCCAATTGGCCGCGCATCCACCGCCACACCGGGTCCATATCGGGAAAGAAACCCAAATGGCGAAACGGTGTGCAGGATGCCGTAAAGCGTACTTCGTCATTCCACGAGAGCGGCCATCCATCCATCGGCACTGGATTATTATTATACCATCGGCCGCCGCCTTCGTCATCCGACCCGGGCTGGAATTCGGCGTCTGCTGGCCATTCTTCCAAGGCGGGGGCCCACATCGCTTGCGGTTCGGGGCGAATGAAGCGGCGGTCGCCATATGCTTCATATTTGCGGCCGTTGCCTGAATCGATCAGCGTGTACTCGTGGCGTGGCTCGCTGATGAGGGTTACGAAATTGGGTTCCATATTTACCGCGCGGCGCGCGCCAATACATAATCGCGCACCGCACCATATTCGCCGGGCAATATGTCAAATCGTTCTTCGCGGTCAAAGAGATGCGAGACGCGGGCAGGCAGCACAGGCCGGACGCCCGTTGCGTTTTCGACGGCATCGGGGAATTTGGCCGGGTGGGCTGTTGCCAAGGTGACGACTGGAACATCACTCCGGATTCCCGCTGCACGGGCAGCGTGAAGCGCGATAGCGGTATGCGGGTCGATAATTTGGTCGGTGGCACCATAAGCCCAGCGCATGGCCGCCAACATTTGTTCGGCATCGGCACGCGCGCTTGTCAGCAAGGTCGCCTTTTTACGCATGTCGGGCGACAGCACCATCTTGCCCATTTTTTCAAACCACTTCATGCGCGCAGCCGTGGTGGACCCATCGCGGCCCTCCAGATCGAACAGCAACCGTTCAAAGTTGCTCGATACCTGAATGTCCATCGATGGCGCTGATGTTGGGGTCACGCCGAGCACCGAGTAATCGCCTTTGGACAAGGCGCGGTGGAGAATATCATTGATGTTTGTCGCAACGATCAAGCGCTCGATCGGCAGCCCCATTTGCGCGGCGACATAGCCGGCAAACACATCACCGAAATTGCCCGTCGGCACCGAAAAAGCGACTTTTCGCTCAGGGCCGCCCAAGCGCAGCGCAGCATAGAAATAATACACGACTTGCGCCATGAGCCGCGCCCAGTTGATCGAGTTCACAGCTGACAATGTCAGCGGACCATTGACGTCACGATCGCCGAACATGCGCTTCACCATCGCCTGTGCATCGTCAAAGCTGCCATGGATCGCAATATTATGGACGTTTGGCGCATCTATAGTGGTCATTTGCCGCCGTTGCACATCGGAGACACGTTCATGCGGGTGGAGCATGAATATTTCGATTTGCGCGCGACCGGCAACAGCATCGATTGCGGCTGACCCGGTATCGCCCGAGGTTGCGCCAACAATGGTCAACTTTTTGTCGGTGCCCGACAGAAAGCGATCGAACAACTGGCCAAGCAATTGAAGCGCAACGTCCTTGAATGCCAAGGTAGGCCCATGGAATAGCTCAAGCAGCCAATGCTGGCCATCAAGCTGGACCAGCGGCGTAACGGCCGAATGGGCAAAGGATCCGTATGCCGTGGCGCACAGACCCTTCAACTCCGCCTCGTCCAAGACGCCCGCAGTAAAGGGTGCCATCACGCGCGCCGCAAGTTCCACATAAGACAGACCGCGCATTGCGCTAATCTCGTCGGTTGAAAATTGCGGCCAATGGCGCGGAACATATAGGCCACCGTCGCTGGCAAGACCCGTCAGCGTGACGCCCGCAAAATCAAGCGCGTCCGCGTTTCCGCGCGTGCTGATATAATCTGTTCCGTTCATCGCCATTGCGGGCACGCGGTTAACCGCCGCGCCGCATTTACGCAAGATTATTGCAAGTCAGCACGGACAAATTCGGCACATCTTTCGCCGATCATGATGCTGGGTGCATTGGTGTTCCCCGAAACAAGGCGGGGCATGATACTGGCATCCGCGACATAGAGGCCCTCAATCCCGCGATATTTCAGCCTTGGGTCGACGACGTCATCGGCGCTTGGCCCCATGCGGCACGTGCCAACAGGGTGGTAGACGGTATCAGCGCGGCTGCGGATCAGGTCGTCTAGCGCGGCATCATCATTGATATCGACCGGATGCCTGTTTTTGCCATGATAAACCGCCATCGCCGGGGCTTCAAAAATACGGTGCATGGCGCGGACGCCGCTGCGCAAGGTGGCCATATCACGGTCGTCGCTTAAAAACGCGGGGTCAATCAGCGGCGCTGCGCTGGCTTCCGCCGATGCCAAACGGACGGTGCCTCTGCTCTCGGGGCGCAGCACGCAAGCATGGCAACTGAAACCATGGCCCTTCACCTTTGACCGACCATGGTCTTCCAGCATGGCGGGTACGAAATGATATTGGACGTCGGGTGCGGGCAAGCTTGGGTCCGAACGCCAGAACCCGCCGGCTTCGGCAAAGCAGGTGGTCATAACGCCGGTGCGCTTGCGCCGGTGTTCAATGATCGCCCTGATCATTTTTCCTGTGCCCTTCAGCGAATCGCCGAAGAAATCATCTTTCGACTGGGTTTCGAAGCTGGAGACATAATCGATATGGTCCTGCAAGTCGGAACCGATCGCTGCCTTGTCATGGACCACGTCAACACCGACGCTGCGTAAATGGTCGGCCGGACCCATGCCAGACAGCATCAGAATCTGCGGCGATCCAAAGGCGCCAGCGGACAAGATGACCGCGCCGCGTGCCTTTATGGTGCGTTTCTTGCGCCCCTGCCGAATAATGACACCAGTCGCCCGGCCATTTTCGACAATAATCTTTTCGGTCAACGCACCGGTTAGCACTTCCATCCGGTTGCGTGCAGGCTCGACATACGCGCGCGCCGCGGTCCAGCGCTCCCCGCCCTTTTGCGTCACCTGATACAGGCCAAAGCCATCCTGCGTTGCGCCGTTAAAGTCTGCATTGACGGTCAATTGCAGTTCGGCGGCCGCCTCGACAAAGGCAAGGCTCCCGCCCTGTGGCCATCGTTGGTCCATGACCGAAAGCGGTCCGCCTGAACCATGAAAGGCATCGGAGCCGCGCTCATTGTCTTCGCAGCGTTTGAAAACAGGCAATACGTCATCATAGGACCAGCCGGTGCAACCCAGCGCAGCCCAATTGTCGTAATCATAGGCATGCCCACGGATATAGACCATGGCGTTGATCGCGCTTGACCCGCCTAGCCCCCTGCCGCGCGGCTGATATCCAGTCCGGCCGTTCAATCCCTTTTGCGGAACGGTTTCATATTTGTAATTGGACGCATTGCGGATGAACGGCATGAAGCCGGGCGTCTTGATGAGCATGTTGTCGTTGGTGCCGCCCGCTTCAATAAGGCAGACCTTGTATTTGCCACCTTCGGACAGTCGGCCAGCTGCCGCGCTACCTGCGGATCCGCCGCCGATAACAATGATGTCGAACTCATCCATATTGCCTGCTCCCTCTTTGCCAAGGGTTTAAGCAAGCGATTAATTACTGGCAAGGGAGTAAATAGCCTTAGTCGGCCTTCGCTTGCTGCGCTTCCAACCATCGCGCACGGATTGTGTCCGATGTGTCTCTGCTGCCATCGTGGCTCCAACCCGGCGGACGCCAGAGGTATGAGAATTTATGTCGCCATGGGGCGGATTTCAGGTCCTGGCCGATGCCGATCCATTCGTGGAAGACGCTCCACAGCAGGTTGAACGTGCCCAGTTGTTTTACGATCCCGTAGCGGATTTTTTCGCCTTCGACCTCTTCGGTAAATGTCCGAAATATGCGGTCCCAAATGATGAAAGTTCCGGCATAATTTCGGTCCAGATATCGGGGGTTGGTTGCGTGGTGGACGCGATGATGGCTTGGCGTGTTCATGACAAATTCTACCCAGCGCGGAAACTTGCCGATAATTTCGGTGTGGATCCAGAACTGGTAAATGAGGTTAAGTGCGCCCACAAACAACAGCATCGCAGGATGAAAACCCAAAAAGGCCAAGGGAATGCGGAAAATAAAGCCAAGCGCGATAAAGCCGGTCCACGTCTGGCGCAGCGCCGTTGATAGATTGTAATGCTGGCTACTGTGGTGGTTTACATGGCTTGCCCAAAACCAGCGGACGCGGTGTCCCGACCGATGTGCCCAATAATAAGCAAAGTCATCCAGCACGAAGCATAAGGGCCACGCCCACCACACCCAGCCAATATCGAACAGGCGATGCTCGTAAATCCACATCGCCACGCTGAAAACCAATGCCCCAGTCAGTGCGCCTGCAACGGTGCTGCCCGTCCCCAATGCCAGTGAGGTCAACGTATCGCGCGGTTCATATTTTTCCGGCGCACGGCGACGCGCCCACAGCATTTCGGCAACGATCAGGATGATGAACGCCGGAATGGCATAATCGACTGGACTGAAGAGTTCAGGCATATGCGCGTCCTATGTCTTCAAATGGCGCAAGCCTGCCGCCCAATGCGACGCTTGCATGCCTAGGTTCAACGTGACCGAGCCGAAGATTCTCTCTCCAGTGCCGATTGTCAGCATTCCTTGGTCCAGACGGCTTTCGTTATGTCCATCAAGCAGTCGCCCGGCCCATTGGACACCATGTTGGCGGATTAAAAGATGTCTACCGCCGGCATCGCGCAAGAGCGCAGCTATTCCGGCTTTATCAATGGCAATTTTGACCGGATCAAACCCGGGCAAGGTATCATTAGCAATCTCGCGGGCTTGCTCCTCGCTACGAATGCGCACGTCGCCGCCAAGCTGCCAATATCGCGCAAGCCATGCGATAAACAATATCGCGGCAATGGAGCCTGCAAGCTTCAGCAATTCTGCGGTCACGAGGCCCGCCCGCGCAGCATATCCATCATTGCGGAGACGGGCGTTAAATCATAGCCTGCGTCTGCTGCTTTTTCCGCCAAAAGGGCGGGGTGTTCGCCCTTGGATGCTTGCGCCAGAGCCCATAACAAGGTCGACCGTGTGCCTGAGCGACAATAAGCCAGCACTTTGCCATCGGTTTTGTTCAATGCGTCGGCCATTGCCGTCACTTGCCATTCGGCGAACCCGGCATGCGTGACCGGGATGGCGACATAATCCATTCCAGCGGCACGCGCTGCGGTATCAATCTCTTCACCTGGGGTTTGATCAGCAGATTCATCTTCAGGACGGTTGTTGATGATGAGCTTAACGCCAGCTTGCGCCGCGTCCATCACATCGCCGACATCAATTTGCGGGGCGACAAGGACGCGGTCAGTGAGTTGGCGGAACATCTGATAATCCTATTTCAAAATCGCCTTAACCAGCGACATACATCCTGCCTTATTTTAATCCGCAATCGATAACAAGAAAGGACAGCAGGTGCGTGCGCGTCATAGCTTAATATTGGGCGATTACGGCCAAAAATGCTTCCCCATATGCCTCCAACTTGCGCGCGCCAACGCCGCTGATCCGTCCCAAGGCGCGAATGTCGGCTGGCCGAACCGTCGCCATTTCGCGCAAAGTTGCATCGTGGAAGATGACATAGGGTGGGACATTCGCCTCTTCGGCCAGTGAGCGGCGCTGGGCGCGTAACGCCTCGAACAACGGGTCGCCGACAGGGTTTTGGGGACTGCTTGCGCGGCGCTTGCGGTCTTGGGTCACGACCGCGATTTCGATTTTCAGGTCGCCGCGCATAATTGCGCGGGCATCGCCAGCTAGTTTCAGCCCGCCATGTTCATTTGCCACCAACGCACCGCGCGCCTGAAGCGCACGCGCCAACGGCTTAAGCATGCGCGCTTCGGCGCTATCGACGATACCGAACACAGACAGCTTGTCCTGCCCCAACTTGCTAATCCGGTCGTCGGCATTGCCAAGGAGCACCTTTTCCAGATGCCCCATGCCGAACATTTGCCCAGTCCTGTAGGCCGCCGACAAAAGCTTGCGGGAAAGCTCCGTGGCGTCATGTACGGCTGGCGCGTTCAGACAATTGTCGCAATTGCCGCAAGATTCAGGCGGGCTTTCGCCAAAGTGCCGCAGCAGCACGGCGCGGCGGCAGCCCGGCGTCTCCACCAGCGTCGACAATGCAGCGACACGCGCGAGCTCTGCCTCACGGCGTTCCTTGGGAAGTTCGTTCAAACGCGCGCGGGCTCGCGTGAAGTCGCCCGCCGACCAGAGCATATGCGCGACCGCCGGGTCGCCGTCGCGTCCCGCACGACCGCTTTCCTGATAATAAGATTCGATCGATTTTGGCAGGCCAGCATGCACGACAAAGCGCACATCGGGCTTGTCGATCCCCATTCCGAACGCGACTGTGGCGACCATGACCATATCTTCCGATGATACGAACTCGGCCTGTGCACGTGCACGGGTTTGTGGCTCCATGCCAGCGTGATAGAATAAAGCCCTGCGGCCTGTCGCTTTGATCTGGGCAGCAATTTTTTCTGTGCGATCGCGCGTCTGGGCGTACACAATGCCAGCGCCATTCAGCCCCTTTACCAGCGCAGCAATGCCGCTGTTCGGCGCGGCGTTGGCGGCATAACGAATGTTGGGCCGGTCAAACCCTGCCACCATGACGCCATTGCCGGGAATACCGAGCTGCTCGGCGATGTCGTCGCGGGTATGGCTATCAGCAGTCGCCGTCAGCGCGAGCCTTGGCACATCGGCAAAATCATCGAGCAAGGGGCGGAGCAACCGATAATCCGGCCGAAAATCATGTCCCCATTCGGAAACGCAATGCGCTTCATCGATGGCGAACAGTGATATCTTGGTCTCGCGCAAGAGATTGCGGAATTCCTGCCCCGACGCCCGTTCTGGCGCGACATAGAGCAAGTCCAGTTCACCTGCCCGAAAACGCGCGATCGTCTCGGCGCGGTTGTCGTCCGCTGACGTCAGTGTCGCCGCGCGAATACCGACCGCGTCGGCGGCGCGCATCTGGTCGTGCATCAACGCAATCAGAGGCGATATGACGACGCATGTGCCGTCCATGATGACTGCGGGCAATTGATAGCATAAGGATTTGCCCGCGCCTGTTGGCATGACGGCAAGCGTACGCTGTCCGGCCAGCACACGCGACACCACTTGTTCCTGCTGCCCCCGAAAGCCTGCAAAACCAAATAGACGGTGTAATACATCGGCTGGCGTGGGAGAAGGTGCGACAGAGGCCATATTGCTGCCCTAGCGTGACCCTGCCGCCAATAACAGTCCGCACTTGCGAGTGATGCAATAGGTCTGTGGATAGCCTGACTGGAGCCCTTCGGTCCAGCCAACGCGTCAGCCGACGGGCGCAGCCTCTTCTTCAGCTTCGCTTTGCTGGCGCGCCCACATATCGGCATAAAGGCCATTCTTGCGGAGCAGCTGAAGGTGCGTGCCTTTTTCAGCAACTTGCCCTGCCTCAAGCACAATAATCTGGTCAGCGTTGACCACGGTTGAAAGCCGGTGCGCGATGACGATGGTGGTGCGGCGTTCCGAAATACGATCAAGCGTGGCCTGTATTTCGGATTCGGTGCGGCTGTCGAGCGCGCTCGTGGCCTCATCCAAGATAAGCAAAGGCGGATTTTTGAGCAAGGTTCGCGCAATCGCCACGCGTTGTTTTTCGCCGCCTGACAGTTTTAAGCCCCGCTCGCCCACTTTAGCAGAATATTGATCAGGCAATGACTCGATAAAGCCATGGATAGACGCACCACGCGCCGCTTCTTCGATTTCGTCTTGGCTGGAGCCTTCACGGCCATAACCAATATTGTACCCGATGCTGTCATTGAACAGCACCGTATCCTGCGGCACGATCCCGATCGAGCTGCGGAGGCTGGATTGCGTGACATCGCGCAAATCTTGCCCGTCAATCGTGATGCGGCCGCCGGTAATATCGTAAAAACGGTACAGCAGCCGCGCAATCGTCGACTTACCTGCGCCCGAAGGGCCAACGACTGCAAGCGTATGTCCAGGCTCTATTTTAAAGCTCACGCCGTTCAGGATCTGCCGGTCGGCGTCATATGCGAAGCGCACATCGTCAAACACCACCTCGCCGCTGCTGACCGCCAGAGCAGGTGCATTTGGCTTGTCAGTGATTTCTGCGGGCGTATCGATCAAATCGAACATGGCAGCCATGTCGGTCAGGCCCTGGCGGATGGTACGATAGACCATCCCAAGCATGTCCAAAGGACGGAAAAGCTGCGCGAGCAGGGTGTTTACCGTCACAACATCGCCCGTTGTGAACTGCCCGCGCGACCAGCCCCAGACAACATAGCCCATCGCGCCTGCCATCATTATGTTGGTGATGAGCGACTGCCCGATGTTCAATGCGGCCAGCGAGTTTTCCGACTTTACCGCTGCATTTGCGTAATGGTGGACCACTTCGGCATAGCGGCGCGTCTCGCGCTTTTCCGCGTTGAAATATTTGACGGTCTCATAATTCAAAAGGCTGTCCACCGACTTGGCGACGGTTTGCGTGTCGAGCTCGTTCATTTCCTCACGCAATTTGTTACGCCAGTTGGTGATCAACGTCGTGTACGTGATGTAGCTCACGACCATGATCAGCGTTGCTACGACCATCCCCCAGCCAAACGAGATCTTGAAATAAACCGAGACCAAGACAAGCTCGAGCAACGTCGGCGCAATGTTGAACAACAGGAAATAGAGCATGATATCGATGCTCTTCGTGCCGCGTTCGATGACCTTGGTAACTGCGCCTGTGCGCCGGTTCATGTGAAACCGCATCGATAGATTGTGCAAATGGCTGAAGACATTTTCTGCCAATCGTCGTGTTGCCTCCTGGCCAACGCGTTCAAATACGACGTTGCGCAGATTGTCGAACAGCACGCCGCCAAAACGCGCGCCTGCATAAGCCGCCACCAAGGCGACCGCAATTGCCACGCTGTCTTCCATGCCCGGCACCATGCGATCGATGGCTTGGCCATAGACCCAGGCCATGCTGAGCTGGATGAGTTTTGAGATCACCACCAGCATTAATGCGAAGACAATACGCACGCGCAGGCCAGCCTCGTTCTTCGGCCAAAGATAGGGCAGGAAACGCCGCATGACGGCGAAATCGGGCTTTGTGTCAGAGGATGGAGCTATTGGCGGCACAGGCGCCATATAATTAGATTAATCCAAAGCACAAATGCCGTTCATGCCTTGCCCGACAGCAAGAGCCAAGTTGCCACGCCATTTATCGCGGTATACGCGCCATACATCACCGCAAGGGCAACGGATCCTGCGTTGGCCAACCACATTGCGCCGATCAGAAGGGCAAGCTCAATCATATAGCTGCCATATTGTCCGAAATGTGCACTAAAACGCCGCTTCGCCTCATCGACAAAAGGATGGCCAGATTCCGCTACCGCCTTGTGCAGCGCGAAGTTTGCGACGCCCAAAAAGAAACATATCAGCAAGAGCATGCGGCTTACATCAGGGCCCTTCGCGAATGGCCCGTGCTTCATTGCGAGCGGATTGCCGCTCAAGCGCGACCTTGATCATCGCGATAATGGGGTCAGCAAGCGCAAGGCCCAATATGCCGAACAAGGCGCCGAAAAGAATCTGTGCGCCAAGAACCAATGCCGGTGCCAAATCAACCGCGCGCTTGGCTACCATGGGCACAATCAAATAGCCGTCGACCATTTGAACCACGAAATACACAAATACCGCATAAAGGCCAACATCGACCCCGGCAGAGAAGCCAACCAATATGATGAGCGCGCCCGAGACGATCGCGCCGATATTTGGCAGGAATGCGAGCAAGCCAGTCAGCACGCCAAGCAACGCTGCCATCGGAACGTTCCCGAGGCTCAGCAATATCCATGTGCCAACACCTTCTACCGCCATGCCAAGCAAGCGCCCTGCCATCAGGCGGCGCAACACGCTGCCCAGTTTTCCGGCGGTGACATAGAAATGCTCGCGCTCGGCGAGGGGCAACATCCAAGCGACACCCCGTTCGTACATGCGCGGTTCTGCCGCGATGAAGATGGCAAGAACCAGCATCATCGCCAAGTTCGTAACCGCGCCCAATACGGATGAGACAGCTTCAGTAACGCGGCCGACCGAGTTCAAAATCTGTGATCCAAGACCCTTCACATCTTCAGCAGAGATATTGAACCCTGCGGCCTCAATCCTATTGCCGATGGATTCAATCTGCGTTTCAACGATAGCCTGAAGACTTGCGGCCTGGGCGGCAAGTTCAGAGCCCGTAAAAACAAATGTCCAATACATAAAGCCGAACACGGCCAGCACGACGATTGTCAGGCGAAATCCGCGCGGGATAGGTAAAACCCGGCCCAATAGACGCGCCCCGCCATCAAACATCGCGGCAAGAACAATCCCGCCGATTATCAGGAGGATGGGCTGCGCAAGCCAGATAAGCGCGATAACCAAAGTTGCCATGCCAATCCAGACAGTCGCGCGCTTTATCTCGGAACGAATGACTGGGTCGTAAAGTTCGGTTGGCCCGACCTCTTCGCGGAATATGTCCTCCTGAAGGACCAGTTTTTTTCGCGGCCGACGCGGTTTGGTTGGCGCAGCATCAGGCGCTTCATTCACCCTGAATGACCTTTTTGGGACGCAGGCTTGTGCCGGCACGGTCGCTGCGCAACGAGCCTATCCACGTCGCGGGGCTCAGACTTGTGCTGCCATCGACCGAAAATGTAATTATCTCGGCGCGACCGCCGATGCGGTCCCATGAAACAGGGCCACCCAAGCCACCAAGTTCAGCAGGCACCCGGCTGTCGGAACTATTGTCGCGGTTATCGCCCATTAGGAATACATGTCCTGCCGGTATCTTGACCGGTGCCATGTTATCGGTATCGCCCCGGCGCGCATCGATCGTATCATATCGCGCACCATTGGGCAGTGTCTCGCGGATGATGGGCAAATGACAGGTCAGAGATCCATCATCGCCGCGTGTTAGCGCTCCGGGAAAATCATAGTCATTGCACGGGTTGTTGGCGTCGACTGGCAATATGAGGTTTGGCTGTGTGTCCTGTGGAACCGCCTTTCCATTCAAGAAAACCTGACCCTCACGCAAGGATATGGTGTCGCCGGGCAATCCGATGACGCGCTTGATCCAGTCCTGATATTTGCCCTTGGGCGTCAATATGACGATATCGCCGCGTTCGGGCATCTTCCCCCAGACACGGGTGTTGCTTTCGGGCAAGGGGACAGCAAGCGCGTCAACATCCTCGCGCAGCACAAGCCAACGGAATATCGCGGCCGGGTTGGGGATTGTGGGCGAAACATGGCTCCAGCCATAAGGATATTTGCTGACGAACAGCCGGTCACCCACAAGCAAGGTCGGCATCATCGAAATCGACGGGATGTAAAAGGGCTTCGCGATGAAGCTGTGAAAAGCGAGAACAGCTAGCAGCAGCCAGAACATGCCCTTGATTTCCGCCCATGCCGAAGATGCCCAGCCTTGCTTTTCGGGGGCTGGCGCGGGCGGTGTGGCGGGATTGCTGTTGTCGGTGGTCAAACTGTTCATGCCTCTTGCAATCTCAACGCTTCTATAATGACAAATGCTTGCGCCCAAGGGTGGTCATCAGTCAGTGTCAAATGAATATGGGCCTCATAGCCGGAAGGTATCATCGCGTCGAGCCGCGCTTTTGCTCCGCCTGTAAGGGAGAGAGTTGGCGCACCGGACGCTGCATTAACAACGCCAATGTCCTTCATGAACACACCATGTTTGAAACCGGTTCCCACAGCCTTGGAAAAAGCCTCTTTGGCTGCAAAACGTTTCGCGTAAGTCCCGGCTTTGGTGAAGGGTCTTCGGCCCGCCTTTGCGCGTTCGACGTCCGTAAAGACCCGGTTTTCAAAGCGTGCGCCAAAGCGATCGAGCGAACGGGCAATGCGGTCGATATTACACAGGTCGGAACCAAGTCCGATGATCACCGGGCAAGATCCATCAAGGTCCGCATCTTGCGGACGCTTGCCTCAAGCCCGATAAAAATAGCCTCGCCAATCAAATAATGCCCGATGTTGAGTTCGGCAAATTGCGGGATTGCGGCAATTGGTTGAACATTTTCAAACGTCAGGCCATGGCCGGCATGCGGCTCAATGCCGTTCTTTGCAGCCAATGCAGCTGCATCAGCTATCCTGCGCAATTCGATTTCCCGCTCGCCACCTTCGGAATGGGCGTATTTACCCGTGTGAAACTCTATGATCGGCGCGCGCAATCGAATGGCGGCCTCAATCTGGCGCGCATCAGGCTCAATGAACAGGCTCACGCGGATGCCAGCGTCCAACAACCGCGCGACAATCGGCGCGAGGTGGTTGTGCTGGCCCGCTGCGTCGAGCCCACCCTCGGTTGTGCGCTCCTCACGACGTTCCGGGACAATGCAGGCAGCGTGTGGCTTATGCCGCAGCGCGATTTCCATCATTTCCTCGGTTGCGGCCATTTCAAGGTTAAGCGGTAAAGTGGTTGCCGCCATAATGCGTTGAATATCTGCATCGCGAATGTGCCGCCGATCTTCGCGCAGGTGGGCGGTAATGCCGTCACCACCAACCTCTGCGACGATCTGTGCCGCACGAACGGGGTCGGGATGCTCCCCGCCGCGCGCATTGCGGATCGTTGCCACATGATCGATGTTGACGCCTAATCGCAGACGCGGGGTGCTTGGCGTTTCCATCATAATTTCCGGCTACCTGGCTTTACCGCCTGGCTCATCGCAAGCTCTGGTGGCAACTCGTCGGGTGCATAGGTCGGAAAATTCAACTGGATTAATGGGAAAAATGGCACGCCAAGCTCTGCGGTGCCAGCCGACCGGTCAACGACGGCACCAGCGGCGATTACGACGCCGCCTGCACTTTTGATTGCGGCAATAGCTTCGCGAGAGGAAAGACCCGTTGTAACGACATCCTCGATCAAAATAACCTTCGTCCCTGGCGCGAGTGAAAAGCCACGGCGCAAACCGAAGACACCGTCAGGACGTTCGACAAACAAGGCATCGACGCCAAGCGCGCGCGCCATTTCATGACCAATGATGATCCCGCCCATTGCTGGTGAAATGACGACCTCCACCTCGCTGCGAAGCTCGCGCGGGATTTTTTGCGTGATCGCAAGCGCAATTCGTCCTGCGCGCTCGGGGTTCATCAATAAGCGTGCGCATTGAAGATAATAGGCGCTGTGACGACCGGAGGACAGAAGGAAGTGCCCCTCAAGCAATGCCTCGACGCTACGGAATTCGGAAAGTATTTCATCTTCGGTCATGATTGGGAGAATTTTCCTGATTAGCCAATGTTATCTTTTGCATGTTCCGTTTAGCGGATTGCAACGCAAATAGGTAGAAAAGTGGAGCAATTAAATGCTAAATATAATGAATCCTCTGCTTGAGCGTTCAGATGAGCACGACTATAGGTCGCGCCAGTCTGGCCGTTTAACGGTAGGTAAGACCAGCGCAAAGTTCCTGCGTCGCATCAAGAATACAGGGCTAAGTTGATGAATATGTTGAAGAAAATTCTGGTAATAGTAGCTGTGCTGACCACACCTACTCTGGCAATGGCGCAGCCGGCGAATCCAGCGCCTGCGCCGGTCGCAAAGGAAGTGGCTGCGCCCGTTGTAGCAATGCCGGCTGCTGCAACCGCGACCCCAGCGACAGAAGGCGCACCTGCTGCCGCCGCTGCGCCCAAGTCCATGGACGGATCATTGCCCGGTTACACGCCAATGCGTCCCGACTATAAAAACAGCGTTGGCATGCCAAAGGCTAAGGAAGTTGATTTTCAGGAACAGTTCAGCGACAATGGCCAATATGCCAAATGGATCAACAACGCGGTCCTGTTGCCTATCATCACGGTCATCTCGATCTTCGTTCTTGGTCTGCTACTTTGGGTAGTCTTGCGGTTCAATCGCCGTGTTAACCCTGTGCCATCGAAAACAACGCACAATACCTTTATTGAGGTGGTCTGGACTCTGGTCCCCGTGCTTATTTTGTTGGGCATTGCCTATCCGTCGCTTGACCTTCTGGCGAAGCAGTTCAAGCCAGCGCCCGCCAATGCGGTGACCATCAAGGCAACCGGATATCAGTGGTATTGGGGTTATACTTACCCTGATCACGGTGGTTTCGAAGTCGTCTCGAACATGCTGAAGGAAAAAGAAGACGTCGCCAAGGGCGAACGCTTCCGTACAGACAATGACGGACCAAAGCTGATGGCTGCGGACAACCGTATGGTTGTGCCAGCAGGCGTTCCATTGCGCATCCAGACGACTGCTGCGGACGTGATTCACGCTTTTGCCGTACCGTCGCTCTGGTTCAAGCTGGATGCCGTACCGGGCCGTCTGAACGAAAAATCGCTGACGATCACGAAGCCAGGTGTATATTTTGGTCAATGTTCCGAATTATGCGGCGCGCGTCATGCCTTCATGCCCCTAGTGGTAGAAGCGCTTCCGCCCGCGCAGTTTGAAGCATGGGTCAAGGCCCAGGGCGGCACAATGCCGGGTGCAGACAAGCCAGCGCCCGCCGCCGCTGCTGCTCCAGGGCAAAGCGTAGCCGCTCCTG
Organism: Sphingorhabdus sp.; assembly: GCF_046596595.1. Taxonomy (GTDB): domain Bacteria; phylum Pseudomonadota; class Alphaproteobacteria; order Sphingomonadales; family Sphingomonadaceae; genus Sphingorhabdus_B. The sequence goes on along the minus strand of NZ_JBKJMB010000109.1, from coordinate 14,528 downwards.
TAGCTCCTGCGGGAACCGCAAATAACCCAGACACAGCTGCTGCACCTGCAGCGCCAACCAAGTAAAGAGGCCAGACGGATGACAACCATAGCCGCCACAGGTACAGACCTTCACGCGCATGACCATCATGACGCGGACCACAAGCCGGGCTTTTTTGCCCGCTGGTTCATGTCGACCAACCATAAGGATATCGGAACGCTCTATTTGATCTTTGCGATTTTCGCGGGGATTATCGGTGGCGCGATTTCCGGCCTTATGCGCATGGAGCTTGCGGCACCGGGCATTCAGTATCTTCAGGGCTGGGCATCGATGATGGCTGGCAAGGAGGCTTCGCTCGATGAAGCCTATCATATGTGGAATGTTTTGATCACGGCTCACGGCTTGATCATGGTGTTCTTCATGGTCATGCCTGCGATTATCGGTGGCTTTGGTAACTGGTTTGTCCCCTTGATGATCGGAGCGCCAGACATGGCATTTCCGCGTATGAACAACATCAGCTTCTGGCTGACTGTCGTCGCATTCATCATGCTGCTTGGTTCAAGCTTTGTACCCGGCGGTACAGGGCTTGGTGCCGGTACCGGCTGGACGGTCTATGCCCCGCTGTCGACTTCGGGCTCAGTTGGGCCTGCCGTCGACATGGCTATTTTCTCGCTCCACCTCGCTGGCGCTGCGTCGATTTTGGGTGCCATCAACTTCATCACTACCATTTTCAACATGCGTGCTCCAGGCATGACCTTGCACAAGATGCCATTGTTTGTCTGGTCAGTTCTTGTGACGGCGTTCCTGCTGTTGCTGGCTTTGCCGGTTCTGGCGGCCGCTATCACGATGCTTCTGGTTGACCGTAACTTTGGCGGCGCATTCTTCGATGCGTCAGCTGGCGGTGATCCGGTTCTGTACCAGCATCTCTTCTGGTTCTTCGGCCACCCTGAAGTGTATATCATGATCCTGCCGGGCTTCGGCATCATCAGTCAGATTGTGGCAACCTTCAGCCGCAAGCCAGTCTTTGGTTATCTCGGCATGGCCTATGCCATGGTCGCGATTGGCGTGGTTGGCTTCGTCGTCTGGGCGCACCACATGTTCACCACGGGCATGAGCGTCGATATGAAGATGTACTTCACGGCAGCAACGATGGTGATCGCGGTACCGACTGGGATCAAGATTTTTAGCTGGATTGCAACGATGTGGGGCGGTTCGGTTAGCTTCAAGACACCAATGGTATGGGCAATGGGTTTCATCTTCATGTTCACCGTTGGTGGCGTGACGGGTGTTGTGCTTGCCAATGGTGGCCTCGACGATAACCTGCATGATACTTATTATGTCGTGGCCCACTTCCATTATGTGTTGTCGCTGGGTGCAGTGTTCTCGCTCTTTGCCGGTTTCTATTACTGGTTTGGCAAGATGTCGGGTCGTCGCTTGAATGAATTTCTTGGCCATCTGCACTTCTGGGTGTTTTTCATCGGCGTGAACGTATTGTTCTTCCCGATGCACTTCCTTGGAAACTCGGGCATGCCGCGTCGTTATCCTGATTATCCGGAGGCCTTTGCCTATTGGAACGGTGTCGCGTCGACGGGCTATGTCATCATGGCCTTTGGCGTGCTGATATTCTTCGTGAATGTCATCTGGTCGTTGGTCGCTGGCCCACGCGCAGAAGGCAATTACTGGGGCGAAGGCGCAACGACACTCGAGTGGACGTTGACAAGCCCTCCACCTTATCACCAATTCGAAACGCTGCCGGTTATCAAGTAACCGGCGGCGGTTCGCCGCTTTAAACGTTTCGTACGTTTGGGAACAGGCATGACAACCGCAACGCGTGACATCATTTTGCCAGCTGAATGGCGCGATTTCTGGGCTTTAACAAAGCCACGGGTGATGTCGCTTGTCGTGTTCACGGCGCTTTGCGGATTGCTTGCTGCGCCAGGTAGCATTCATCCCATCATCGGGTTTACCGCTATCCTGTGCATTGCTTTGGGGGCGGGTGCGTGTGGTGCGTTGAACCAATATTACGAAGCGGATATTGACGCCAAAATGGCGCGCACATCGCGTCGCCCTCTGCCTGCGGGCAGGATGGACCGTCAATCCGCACTGCATTTCGGTATTGGCCTGGCAGCGTTCTCTGTCGGTATCATGGGTGTGGCCGTCAACTGGTTGTCAGCTGGGTTGCTCGCTTTCTCGATATTCTTTTACGCGATCGTCTACACCATCTGGCTAAAGCCCAACACGCCGCAGAACATCGTCATTGGCGGTGCTGCAGGGGCCTTCCCGCCCGTCATAGGCTGGGCGGCAGTAACAGGCGATGTCACGCTTTTGCCGATATTGCTGTTTGCCATTATCTTTTTGTGGACACCGCCGCACTTCTGGGCGCTCGCATTGTTCATGAAGACTGATTACGGCGCGGCCGGTATTCCGATGATGCCCAATGTAAAGGGGCAGAAGGTCACACGGGACCAGATTTTCGCTTATAGCTTTCCGATGGCGGCAACAGCCATATTGCCGTTCGTGATTGGCCAGACCGGTTGGCTATACGGTGCCACGTCTATCGCGCTGAACCTCGTGTTTCTTGTGTTGGCGTATCGGGTGTGGAAAAATGACGCCGTTGAAGCGGCGGCTATGAAGCCAGAAAAGCAACTATTCGCTTTTTCAATCCTTTACCTTTTCCTTCTCTTTGCGCTCTTCGCGTTTGACCGGATGCTCATATCATGACCCCAATTGATCGCCCACCTTACACCGTCGAAGAGACCGTCGTTATTCGTAAACGTCAGGCTGCTCGGTCCCGCGTCATGGGTGTTGCGCTTGTTGGACTATGCATCCTTTTCTTCTTCATCACCGTCGTAAAGGTCGGGGGAGCGAACTGATGGCCGTATCGAACGCGAAAATGGGTTTTCTGGCCGCTGGTCTCGCGGTCTCCATGGTCGGCGTTGGCTTTGCTGCTGTGCCGCTTTACCGCATCTTCTGCCAGGTCACTGGCTTTGGTGGGACCACGATGCGCGTCGATGCCGCACAGGCCGCAACGGTATCCGCAATAAACAAGACCATGGTCATAAGATTCGATGCCAACCATCGCAGCGACTTGCCGTGGGACTTCAAACCGGAACGGCCCACCGACACCGTAACGATCGGTGCCAAGGACATGTCGATATTTCTTGCCAAGAACCTGTCCAATGAAACCATCACGGGAACAGCGGCGTTTAATGTTACACCCGAACTTGCGGGCAAATACTTTAACAAGATCCAGTGCTTTTGTTTCACTGAGCAAACATTGAAGCCGGGGGAGCAAGTTCGGATGCCGGTGCTCTATTATGTAGATCCTCAGATTATGACTGATCCGGACACTAAAGACATTGAAGAAATCACGCTCAGCTACACATTCTACCCCGTTGAGAAGCCGAACACGGTGGACCAAGCGGCGAACGGTGGCTAAAGCATTTTGTTAACCGATAAGATTGCAGGGAATTGACCATGGCGGGTGCCAAAAATCATGATTATCATATTCTGCCACCAAGCATCACGCCGTTGCTGGGCTCGTTTTCGGCCCTGACGATGTTTTTCGGCTTGGTGATGTGGATGCATCCCGAGCAATTTGGTTACGGTAGCCTCATTTTTGGGGTCGGAGCAATTGGTGTGATTTACACCTTCTATGCTTGGTGGAGCGATGTCGTCCATGAAGCGCAATCGGGCGATCATACGCCAGTCGTACAATTGCATCTGCGTTACGGCATGATCATGTTCATTGCTTCGGAAGTGATGTTCTTCGTGGCTTGGTTTTGGGCATGGTTTGATTATTCCTTGTTTCCAGTGCCGCTGGAAATCGTCAAAGATGCTGAGACTCACGCATTCACAGTCACCAATCTGATCGGGCAGGAAGGCGCTGCAGCTCTCATGCAGTGGCCGCCAAAGGGCTTGGAAGTCCTCGACTCCATGAAGCTTCCATTGCTCAATACGCTCATATTGTTGTGTTCGGGTACGACGGTTACATGGGCACACCACGCGCTTATCCATGGAGACCGCGAGGGTCTTAAAAAAGGCCTATGGTTGACCATCCTTCTCGGGATGCTGTTCAGTGCTATTCAGGCGTACGAATATTCCGTCGCACCATTTCCTTTTGGTGGGCTGAATTACGGCACGGCCTTCTATATGGCGACGGGATTTCACGGCTTTCACGTCATTGTAGGTACGATCTTCCTGGCTGTCTGTCTCGCGCGTACATACAAAGGCCACTTCACACCAAAACAACATTTCGGTTTTGAAGCAGCCGCTTGGTATTGGCATTTTGTTGATGTCGTTTGGTTGTTCCTCTTCATCACCATTTACATTTGGGGCGGCTGGGGCGCGCCAGTTCACGCGTAAATGACTTCGACACCAACAATTGAAGGGCAGCCTAGCATAGCGAAGGCTGCCCTTTTTGGTCTCTGCCCGCAATGCGGACACAAAACCTTGTTCGCAGGGCTTGGTCGATTTGCTGAGAAATGTGGCAACTGTGGACTGGATTATAGCAGCTTCAACGTTGGGGATGGCCCCGCAGCGTTGCTGACCATGGTCATCGGGGCTCTGATTATTGTGTTCGCCCTAATGCTCGACGCAGCATTCCACCCGCCATTTTGGGTCCATGTCATAATTTGGGTCCCGTTCACTACTGCATTGACCGTCCTCACATTGCGAATGGCCAAAGCGGCGCTTTTGGCGGCTGAATTTCGAAACCGTGCGCACGAGGCGGGAAAGAGTGATTTGACGTGATACGTTGGCCCATCATACCAACAATATTTGTTGCTATTGCCGTCGCCACGATGATTGGCCTTGGGTTCTGGCAGTTGGAACGCAAGGCACATAATGCGCTGTTACTGAAGCAAGTGTCCGCCAACAAATCGAAGCCTGCTATTACCTATCCAGGCCTGGGCCCAGTCAGCATGAGCGCGTTGCACCGCAAATCATCGGTTAATTGTTTGCGCGTGTCAGCGTGGACGGAGGATTCGGGTAGCGACAATACAGGCAAGACTGGCACGCGCTATTTGGCTGAATGCGTGACGGGTGCAGAAGGTCCGGGGGCCCTGATTGTCGCGGGCATATCTGCACGGCCAAATGAAACGATAGATTGGAACGGTGGACAGGTCGAAGGCATTATTACCACTGAGCCTGACCGCCAGTCGATGATCGCAAAGTTGTTCGGAAAACGGATCGTGCTGCGCCCAATGTTGGTGTCCAAAGATGGGTTGGGAGGGCTTCGCGCCGCTGACCCCCCGTCTTTAAGTAAGATCGAAAGCAAGATATCGAGTAATGGCTTCTACGCGATCCAATGGTTCTTTTTCGCCTCAGCAGCGGCGATCATTTATGTCCTTGCTGTGCGAAAGCGCACGAAGCAGCCTTGAGTCTGCCGACCGAAATCGGCTTTTACATCGTAGCCAGCGTTGCCGTTATTCTGGTCGGATTAGCCAAGGGTGGTTTTGCAGGCCTCGGTGCTACCGCGATGCCATTATTAGCTTTGGTTATGGATCCTGTGGCGGGAGCGGGCATGCTTTTGCCCATATTGATGGTGCAAGATGTCGTTAGCGTCTGGGCCTTCCGTCGCAGCTATGACGTTGCAACGTTATGGCTCACCATACCCGGGGCTGCGGTTGGCATTTTCTTAGGCTGGCTACTGGCGTCTGCCATTAATGCAGATGCTGTACGCGGTTTTGTTGGCGTTATTGCGCTGGCGTTTGGTGTCTATCGGCTGTTACCCTTGTTCAGCCTGCAAATGAAAATGAGTGGTCCAGCGCCCAAATGGGTGGGCGCTGTGATGGGGGTCCTTTCCGGCTTCACCAGCCAGATCGCACACGCAGGCGGGCCTCCCTTTCAGATTTGGGCGCTCTCCCGCAACTTTCCGCATTTGGTGTTTGTGGGCACGTCTTCGATATTCTTTGCCATCATAAACTGGATGAAAGTTCCGGCATATGCGGCCCTTGGTCAATTCAACACGCAGAATATGACGCTGACCGCTTTGTTTCTGCCACTCGCGATACTCAGCACCGTCGCAGGCGTGAAGCTGGTGAAACGAGTCTCACCACAACGGTTCAACATCATCATTCAGCTTCTAATGGTGTTGGTCGGTGCCGAACTGATTCGGCAATCCATCTGGTGACCACGCCCTATTTGGGCGACAGCACCATGAGCATTTGACGGCCTTCCATCCGGGGATGCGCTTCGATCTTTGCGGTTTCGGTCGTATCGGCCTGAACGCGCTGAAGCAATTGCATGCCCAATTGCTGGTGCGCCAGTTCACGCCCGCGGAACCGCAACGTGATCTTGACCTTGTCGCCCTCTTCAATGAACTCTGCGACCTTCTTCATCTTGACCATATAATCATGGTCATCAATGTTCGGGCGCATCTTGATTTCTTTGATTTCTTGGGTTTTCTGGCTCTTACGGGCTAGATTGGCCTTTTTCTGGGCCTCATATTTGAACTTGCCGATATCCAGAAACTTGCACACGGGAGGATCAGCGTTCGGTGAAACCTCAACCAGATCAAGCCCAACTTCGGCTGCTTGCGCTATCGCTTCGCGGGTATACATAACACCCAAATTCTCGCCATCGTCGTCGATGACCCGTACTTTTTCGACGGTGATGAGATTATTGTAGCGCGGACCACTTTTAACAGGTGGGGTCATGGCGCGCCGGGTAGGCGGGGTTGCGATAGTCGATACTCCTTGTGATGTTCCGAAGCGCCAATACAGCCAATTTGCTCGCAGATAAAGGCTTTTAGCGGAGCAGCTACTGCTTTTGTGCGTCGGTATGATGCGCGCCCGACGACTTTTTGGCGAGTCTCAACGAAGAATCGATGCGCCCAACGGTTTCAGTCAGAAAAAAAGCGGGGGAGAGGAAGAAAATCTCCAGCAGTTTCAGCCACCTTTCGATATCGGCAAAAAATTTACTTGTTGATTCGCAAGCCGACCATCAAAGGCGCGCAATAAAATTATAAAACTGAGAAATCTAAAACTCAGCGTCGCGACAATAATTTAGGCTCCAATATGATAACCACCTCTAGCGGATCTTTGTCCAGCTTACCCAACGGGCGAATCATTGACTTTCGGTCGGCAGAGATCCGCACCGTCGCTTTTCAGGATAGTCTCTATCTATGGGTCACCGGCGCGCATCCTGGTGCGGATCTGGAGGTGCGCCTTGCACCACGATATTATAATGAGCGTCCTGACTATTGGGCGGTCGAGGTTGCCGCCATCCGTCGAACGGGCCACGTCAAGGAAACTATTGGCGGCAACACAGAAACATATGAACGTGCAATACCCCTGGTCGGGGTCACCGGTTTGCGCGGCATTACGGTTATAGGCGCAAATCGCGTGTTACGCATCGACCTCGATGATAATGTAGTAACGGCTTAGTACGCTGCTATCGCATCAACTAAAGCTACCCTACCCCTGCGAGCGCAGTTAAGTCGTCGACATTCAGTATTTGCGGAAGAATTCGGGGTTCACCGTCTTTGGGGAAATATAGATAGAGTGGCACCCCTGACCGACCGTATTTCGTGAGAAACCGGGTGATGTCGGGGTCGCGGCGCGTGTAATCTCCCACCATGACGACAATACCCGCCTTTGTAAAAGCTGCGCTGGTTTCGGTACGATCGATGGCAGCATTTTCGTTGACCTTACAGGTCACGCACCAATCTGCAGTGAAATAGAGAAACACCGGCCTGCCTTGCGCACGCAACGACGCGAGGCGTGCTTCGTTGAAAGGGAGGCTGCCATTTTTTGCTGTTTGCGTCGCAGGCGGCACCACTGCAGCGTTGTCTATGATCAACATCGTAACCGCGGTTATTCCCAATAGAGTGGCGACCACAAATTTGCGCGACGCCCCGCTTTTCTGTTTCCGCCCCAGCGCAAACAAGCACAATAGGATAATCAGTGTGGCGGTGCCACCAATCAACAAGCCGCTGAAGCCTGCAAGCTGATAGAGCAGCCACAGCAACGCCAGTGTAGTGAGCGCCATCGGCACTGACATCCATTGGCGAAAGCGCACCATCCACGGTCCCGGCCTTGGCATGCGTTTGCGCAGCGCCGGGACGAAGGCAATAAGAAGAAACGGCAGCGCGAGCCCAAAGCCAAGTCCTGCAAAAATCAACAATGCAAGCGTTGCGGGCAATAGCAAGGCTGCGCCCATAGCGGCGGCCATAAATGGCCCGGTGCAAGGCGTGGCAACAACGGCCGCAAGAACGCCGGTCCAGAATGAACCAGCGATACCACCTTTGCGGGTGAGTCTCTCGCCGGCGCCGATGCCACCAATTTCAAACAGGCCAATAAGATTTGCCGTAACCGCCACCATGAGCAACAGGAGAAGCAGCACAATGGCCGGGTCCTGTAACTGGAATGCCCAGCCCACTTCTTCTCCCGCAGCACGTAATGCAAGCATCACACCGCCCAGGACAAGGCAACTTAAAATGATACCGACGGTGTAGGCGACGGCATCGCGGCGCGCTTCGCCTTCATCGCCGCCCATTTTGGCAAGGCTCAAAGCCTTCAACCCAAGAATTGGGAACACGCAAGGCATCAGGTTCAACAGCAGCCCGCCAAGCACAGAAAACCCTAGTATCCAGCCAAAGCCAAGCTGAGCTTGCTGAACTTCCCCAGTTGCCCCCTCGCTGAAAACCGACACGTTGTCGCCGCCAGCGGGTACGTCTCCCTTTATTGCGCGCACCTGAAGCCCCTGCGCATCGTTAAATCGCAGAAGGCCGTCAAACTGGCCATCAAAAGGATTTTTTATCTCGCTGCTGACAATCAGCCAATCGCCCGTTCTCCGCGCAGTTTGCGGGGCAGCATATAGGAGCCTGTTCTCGCTTGCTGCGAAGAACCAGACACGCCCGACATCGGCGCTACGTGGATAGGGGATGGCGATATCGATCCGCTTGCCGTTCACTGCATACAGCGCCGCGCGGTCAAGCATTACGGGCAAGGCGCTGCGCCAGGCGTCAAATCGCGCGCGGTTTATGGCGTCAATTGCGCCTGAGCCAATTTGAACTGGAATAGCTAAAGTGGCGCCTTCGGGAATGCACACTAGGTCCGAACAGGCTGACCAGCGCGCATCCACCTTGATATCCAAAGCCTGTCCGACTTGAGCATTTTCCGGAATTTTCAGGTCAATCAGGAACGCGTGTTTCGCCTTGTAAATATGGTTCATGAATCCGCTGACAATCAACGTCTCGGGTACTGGCGCACGAACCGGACCAGCGGTCACGCCGGCGGGTAGTTGCCAGTCCAGTTCAAGCGGCGTTCCTGCATCACCGGGGTTTAGCCAATAATCATGCCAACCCGGCTTCGGGTCCATGACAATGGCGACCGTCACAACGCCGCCGGGCGCAGGGCGACGCGTTTCGGCGTCGATTGACGCGCGGACATTTTGGGCAGGGGAGGCAACCGGAGCCTGGGCATGGGCAATGCTGGCTACAAATATGATCATCAGGAATTGGCAAAGCCGTAGAAGCCTCGATACTTCCGACCTAACGAATGATGTAACGACGTGGTTCATGGAAAAGCTCATGGCACAAGGCAGTGTCTGTAGGACAGTGGATTATTCGGGCATCGCTTGCAGCGGTACCGCCGCCATTGATGGCATGGCCTTTGCCTTTTTCCATCCACCGTGCAAATAATAAGCAATCGACAATATGCACGACGCAATAGAAGTGGCAATGAACGAGCTCCATATGGCATCTGCGCCAAAGCGGTCATACAGGCCAAAGCCGACGCTAAATCGCACCAGCACGGCGCTGAATATCAATATCAGAAGCGGTGCGACAACAGCGCCGTTGGCGCGCACCGCAAAGGTTACGACGACGGACACGCCCATCAAAACAAAGCTCCACCCCACGATATGGTTGATGTGAATCGCAAGGGGGATAGCTGGACTATCATTTGGCAGGAAAAGGCCAAGCAGCGGGCTCGCGAAATAGGTCATCATGGCAATCAGCACGCCTGACATAAGCAGATTGATGCCAATGCCGGACCAGACGATATGGCTGACCCGATCCCATTTGTTTGCTCCGATATTCTGTGCGACCATTGCACTAACAGCTGCGCCTACCGCTACAGCGGGCATTTGGACATAGCTCCACAACTGGTTCATGACTCCAAAGGCTGCCGTTGTGTTGACGCCTTCGAGGTTGACGAGGCCAATCATCACAACCGCAGAACCCGACATGATAATCATCGACAATCCCATCGGTAAACCCATGCGCGCAATCGGTTTGAGATAACGCGGGTCGGGCCGGAGCCATTTCAATTCATCCCCACGCAAGCGGATTGTGAGGTCAAGAGCATACACCTTGCGCAGTAGCAAACCCAGACTCACAACGCCGGCAAGTATCGTCGCAAGCGCGGAACCAGCGATTCCCATCGCCGGAATCGGTCCCCATCCCAATATGAAAATGGGGTTCAGTATGATGTCCAGGACAACATTCAGTACCGTGTTCCAGAACGGTGTGACAGAATCGCCCACACCGCGCAGCGACGATGAAATAAGGATCATCACAAACGTCGCTGGCATGGTGAGGAAAATGACGCGCAAATATGATAATGCAAGCGGATAGACGCTCTCCGACGTTGCCATAAGACGCAGCATATGCGGGGCAAAAATCCAACCGGCGGCAGCAAAAACAACACCCGCAACAAAAAATATGCCGAATGCGGTTCCCATGATCCGGCGAACAGACTCAATGTCCCGCCGGCCCATATTCTGGCCAATCAATATCGTCGTCGCCATCGTAAACCCGAACAATGTCGAGAACATCAAGAACATGATGAGCCCGGCATTAGCCGATGCCGCAAGTGCTTCTTCACCCAGAAATTGCCCGATCCACACGGAATTGACTGAGTGGTTTAGCGACTGGAGTATGTTTACACCCAGCGACGGCAGTGCGAACACGAACAAGGTCTTGGCCACTGGGCCATTGGTCAGGTCGCGTTGATGTGCTGGCGTACTCACAGCAAGGGTATTGCGCCGGATCGGTGAAATGCCCAAGCTAGGCTTTGCCCCTTACTCACCCAAGCCGCGCCAATGCCGCTGTGAGCCGCTCTGCCTCTGCTGCCTTTTCGGCATGGTCCGCGCGCGCCTTTTCAACCGCCTCGGGCTTGGCCCTTTCGACAAAGGCGGCGTTAGACAGGCGACCCGCGAGCGCATCGCGCTCCTTGGCGACAGCCTCGATGGCTTTGGCGATGCGGCTGCGCTCTGCGTCGAGGTCGATGATGCCATCAAGGGCAAAGACGATGGTATCGCCGCCCACGACAATTTGCGCCACGTTATTGGTCGCGACCGGCACATAGACAAAATCATCAATGCGGCCGAGGCGGGCCAAAGCAGCAGCCTGGCGCGCGATAAAAGTGATAGTCGATGGTTGCGGCTCGGCAATATTTGCGATCAGGCGCGTGCCCGGCGCTATGTTCAGTTCCGCCTTGAAGGATCGCGTTTTGCTGATCGTGTCGACGACCCAGTTGATTTCGTCGACCGCCTCTGCGTCCATAGCCGCGTTGGGCTCAGGCCATTTGGCGTGGATGATGTCATAGCTGCGCGGTGCGGCAGGGTCCGACAGCGCGTGCCACAATTCTTCAGTGATGAAGGGCATGAACGGATGCAGCATTACCAATATCTGGTCGAGCACCCAGCCGGCGACGATCTTCGACTCGCCGTCCATCTCGCCTTTCTCGCCATCCACAAAGGCCGGCTTGATGAGTTCAAGATACCAGTCACAAAATTGATCGAACACCATGTGGTAAAGCACATCAGCCATGCCATCGAAGCGGAATTCGGCAAAAGCCTTGTTGAGCCTCTCAACGGTGCTGACAACTTCGCCAATAATCCAGCGGTTGACTGCAAGCTCGGCTTTGGGCGCGCTGATCGATTGCGATCCACCGATGCCGTTTGATTGCGCAAAGCGCGCGGCGTTCCAAAGCTTGGTTGCAAAATTGCGGTAGCCAGCAACGCGGCTTTCATCCATCTTGATGTCGCGACCCTGGCTTTCCATGGCCGCCATGAAGAAACGCAGCGCATCGGCGCCGTATTGGTCAATCAGGCCAAGCGGGTCGACGGTATTGCCCTTCGACTTCGACATCTTGCTACCATCCGCCGCACGGACGAGGCCGTGGAGGTACAAAGTCTTCCAAGGCACCTCCTTCATGAAGTGAATGCCCTGCATCGCCATTCGTGCATCCCAGAAGAACAGGATGTCAAAACCCGAGACGAGCACGTCATTCGGGTAATGGCGGTTGAGCGCGCCTGTCTGTTCGGGCCAGCCCAAGGTGCCGAATGGCCAGAGCGCAGAGGAGAACCAGGTATCGAGGACGTCTGGATCGCGCGTCAGCGCAATGCTTTCGCCGGCAAGCGCCTGCGCCGCTTCCGCAGTCTCTGCGACGTAGCATTTGCCGTCGTCGTCGAACCAAGCCGGAATCTGATGTCCCCACCACAATTGCCGCGAGACGCACCAGGGCTGGATATTTTCCATCCAGTTGAAATAGGTTTTTTCCCACGACTTCGGCACGATATCGATCGCGCCCGAACGCACCGCTTCAATGGCGGGCGCCGCCAATGTCTTGGCATCCACATACCATTGGTCCGTCAGCATAGGCTCAATGACAACGCCCGAACGGTCGCCAAAGGGCTGCTGGATGGTCTTGTTCTCGACGGCAATCATCAGGCCATCGGCATCGATATCGGCAACTACCCGCTTGCGCGCATCGTACCGGTCAAGTCCGCGATAGGCGTCGGGCACAAGGTTGAGCGCGTCGATGTCGGCGGCGGCCCACTGGCCGCCAGCGGCGATGGCTTTGGCCCGCGCGGCGACTTCGGCATAAGGTGCGCCGTCGCTGCGCATGGCGGCAACCTCGTCCATCAGGCGGTACATCGGGATATTGTTGCGCTGCGCCACGCCATAGTCATTCTGGTCATGCGCGCCGGTGATCTTCACCGCGCCTGAACCGAAATCAGGGTCGGGATATTCGTCGGTGATGATCGGGATCAGCCGGCGATGTTCCTTGGGGCCAACGGGGATTTCGCAAAGCTTGCCGATAATTGGCTTGTAGCGTTCATCGTCGGGATGCACCGCAACCGCGCCGTCGCCAAGCATTGTTTCGGGCCGCGTCGTCGCAATGGCGATATAATCGCGTTCCTCTTCAAGCTTGACATTGCCGTCGGCGTCGCGCTCGACATACATATAGGTCTCACCGCCTGCGAGCGGATATTTGAAATGCCACATATGGCCATTCACTTCGCGCGTTTCGACCTCAAGGTCGGAGATCGCGGACTTGAAATGCGGGTCCCAGTTGACGAGCCTTTTGTCACGATAGAGCAGGCCTTGATTATACAGATCGACAAACACCTTGATGACGGCCTTTGAAAAGCCTTCGTCCATCGTGAAGCGTTCATTTTCCCAATCCATCGAGCAGCCAAGCCGGCGCAGCTGGCCAGTGATTTCGCCGCCGCTTTCCTCTTTCCACTCCCACACCTTCGCGACAAATTCCTCGCGGGTGAAATCGGTGCGCTTTTGCTGGCGGGCGTTGAGTTGCCGTTCGACCACCATCTGCGTTGCGATCCCTGCATGGTCCGTGCCGACCACCCACAGGGCATCCTTGCCCTGCAAGCGCGCATGGCGGATCAGGATATCCTGCAACGTGTTGTCCAGCGCATGGCCGATGTGCAGGCTGCCCGTAACATTGGGCGGCGGGTTTACGATAGTGTAAGGCTCGGCGTTCGGCCGGTCGGGCCGGAACGCGCCAGTGGATTCCCAATGCGCATACCATTTCGCCTCAATTGCGGCGGGGTCGAAAGTCTTGTCGATAGTCATGGATTTGGGCCATAACCGGCCTGACTAAAAAGGGAAACCCTCACGACACGTCATGCTGAAAGTAGTTCAGGGTGACGTAGCGTTGCCTTACGCCTTTCCGCGCCGGAACATGAAAAACGCCGCCGCGAAACCGCCAGCCACAATAAGGCTCAGCCACAATTCCTTTGATGCTGCGGGGTCAAGGCCTTTGGCCACCAATATCACCAGCATGGCGGCGATCGCGACATATGTCCCATAAGGATGGAACCACATCTTGATCTGCAGCCGCGCCGGGTCCTCGGCCTCATATTTGCGGCGCAACCTGAGCTGCGCGCCAGCCGTCATCAGGTACAGCAGCAACATCGTTACGCCGCAGCTGTTGAGGAGGAAGCTGAACACCACGTCGCGTGACACTGCATCTGCGGCGAGCGCGAAATAACTGAAGAGACTGGCAATGAGGATGGCGCGGGCAGGGACCTTGCGGCGGTTGACCTGAACCAGCCACTGTGGCGCGTCCTTATGCTTGGCAAGCCCGAACAGTGCGCGCGAGGTGACGTAAAGCCCGGAATTGAGGCAGGACAATACCGCGACGAGCACGACGGCTTCCATGATGATCTTGCCCGCCGGAAGGCCCATATAAGCAAGCGTGGTGGCAAAGGGCGACACTTTCGGAACGATCTCGGTCCACGGGACAACGGACACGATCAGGAATATCGACAAAATGTAGAATATCAGGATCCGC
>NZ_JBKJMB010000090.1:0-1883 GCF_046596595.1 Sphingorhabdus sp. | reverse complement strand
GTAAAACCGTGTTGCTGCAGAACATCGCGCGCGCCATTACCGAGAACCATCCAGAGGTGTTCCTGATCGTCCTGTTGATCGATGAACGGCCCGAGGAAGTTACCGATATGCAGCGGTCCGTGAAGGGTGAGGTTGTGTCTTCAACCTTCGATGAGCCCGCAACGCGACACGTGCAAGTCGCTGAAATGGTTATTGAAAAAGCGAAACGTCTGGTTGAACATAAGCACGACGTCGTCATCCTGCTTGACTCCATCACGCGTCTTGGCCGCGCCTATAACACTGTTGTGCCATCATCCGGCAAAGTACTCACCGGCGGTGTCGATGCCAACGCCTTGCAACGTCCAAAGCGCTTCTTCGGTGCTGCCCGGAACATCGAGGAAGGTGGCTCGTTGTCCATCATCGCAACGGCCTTGATCGATACCGGCAGCCGTATGGATGAAGTTATTTTTGAAGAGTTCAAGGGTACGGGTAACTCCGAAATCGTGCTGGATCGCAAGGTCGCCGACAAGCGCATCTTCCCGGCACTTGATGTCGGCAAGTCCGGTACGCGTAAGGAAGAATTGTTGGTCGAGGAAGGCAAGCTCAAGAAAATGTGGGTGCTTCGCCGAATCCTCATGCAGATGGGCACTATCGACGCGATGGAGTTCCTGCTCGACAAGATGAAGGATTCGAAGACCAACGAAGACTTTTTTGACTCGATGAACCAGTAAGCAGCAGGTCTGAAAAGATGTTTGAATTTTTGATTGCAACCACGGCAGCGGCAACTTCATTGGGCGGACCCGCCGACATTTGGGCCGCCATCGTGAAGGATTTCTCCAACATTACCGAGCCTGCGGCATTTGCCGCGTTCATCCAAGTGTTGTTGATCGATCTGGTGCTGGCTGGCGACAATGCCATTGTCGTGGGCGCTTTGGCTGCAGGATTGCCGCCGGAGCAGCGCAAGAAGGTCATCCTGATCGGTGTGCTGGCAGCATTGGTGCTCCGCATAATTTTCGCGCTCATGGTCACATGGCTGCTTGGCATTGTTGGTCTGGTATTGGCGGGTGGCCTGCTGCTTTTGTGGGTCGCCTGGCGCATGTACCGCGATATCAAAGGCCATGCCGGCGAGTCTGCCGGTTCACCTGAAATCGCCGGTGATGAACATTCAGGCTTGAAATCAACGAAGACCTTTGCTGGCGCGGCATGGGGCGTCGCTGTTGCCGACGTATCGATGAGCCTCGATAACGTTCTGGCCGTCGCTGGCGCAGCGCGTGAACATCCCGGGATTCTTATTGTCGGCTTGATTTTTGCGGTCGCCCTCATGGGCATCGCGGCCAATATCATTGCGCAATATATCGAACGCTACCGCTGGATCGCGTGGGTTGGCCTGGTCGTGATTGTCTACGTCGCGGGCAAGATGATCTATGAAGGCTGGAGCGAAGTTCAGCCTTATGCAGCGAGCTTTGCGGGTATGTAATGAATGAGGGCTCCCCGCACAGGGAGCCCTTTTCCTTTAAGCCAGATTGTCTTCAAAAAATGCCATCGTCCGTGCATCCGCCAGTTGCGCGCCTGCCTCATTACGACGATCGCCCACTTCGGTGGCAAAACCATGGTCTAGGCCATCATAGTCGTACAAGGTCACCTTTGGATGATGGCCAAGCCCGGCATGCATCGCTGCTTGCGCGTCCGGTCCGACAAAATGGTCAGCGGTTGGAATATGCAGCATCAGCGGGTTGGCTATGGCATGACTTTCGTTCAACATCTGATCGATCATCACGCCATAATATCCAACCGACGCGCTGATATCTGTGCGTGTTGCGGCCATATAGGCCAGCCTTCCGCCCAGACAATAACCGACACAGCCGATCTTTTGTACAGGCGCGTGGCTGGATAGTCCTTTGCGA
>NZ_JBKJMB010000033.1:0-3389 GCF_046596595.1 Sphingorhabdus sp. | reverse complement strand
GACCATCACAAATGCGCGTCAGAGCTGCCTGAGGCCTTTGCCTTGGTGAACCCCAACCGGTTGGACGAAACCGATGAGGCGGCTTCCCACGGGCATCTGGCGGCGGTTGGTGTGGCGTTCCTGTTGGGCGCAGCGCTCATCCGGACGCTTCGTGGGCGGGGCTTTTTCGCCACCCGGCCCGAACCCAGTATCATGGAGCTGCTTGACCTTGTGGCGCTGGGAACCGTGGCTGATGTTGCGCAGCTGCGGGGCCTGAACAGGGCCTTTGTGGCACAAGGGTTGAAAGTCATGGCGGCGCGCCGCAACATCGGCCTGTCCGCGCTTATTCAGGCAAGCCGCCTGACTCGCGCACCTATTTGCTCTGACCTCGGCTTTGCCTTGGGACCGCGCATCAACGCAGGCGGCCGCGTCGGCAAATCCGACCTGGGTGTACGCTTGCTGACCACGCAAGATGCGGTCGAGGCGCAGGATATCGCGATGGAACTTGACCGGCTTAACGAAGAGCGCCGTGCGATTGAATCGATTGTGCAGGAACAGGCCGAAGCGTTGCTTCCCGGACAGCATAACCGCGCGGTCGCATTATTATCGGGTGAAGGCTGGCACCCGGGCGTCATTGGCATTGTCGCTGGCCGGATCAAGGAAAAGACAGGCAAGCCCTCCATTGTCATTGCGGTCGACGAACATGGCGTCGGCAAAGGGTCGGGCCGGTCGATTGCGGGCGTTGATTTGGGCGCGGCAATCATTTCGGCGCGCGAAGCAGGGTTGCTTGTCGCAGGCGGCGGCCATGCCATGGCGGCAGGATTGACGGTTGCGCATGACAAAATAGACGCCCTTGCCGACTGGCTGGATGCGCGTCTGGCCGCAGACGTGGCCAAATCATCGGGCGCGAAGGCGTTGTTGATTGACGCCATCGTCGCGCCGCGCGGCCTCAACCCTTTATTTGTCGATGCGATGGAGTCCGCCGGGCCCTATGGCATGGGCTGGCCCGGCCCACGTATTGTCGCAGGGCCATTACGGATCATCAAATGCGACATAGTGGGCAAAGATCATGTACGCGCAATTGTCGCAGGCGATGACGGGCAGTCGTTCAAGGCAATGGCATTTCGCCAGGGCGAGACCGCGCTTGGCCAGACTATGCTCCATGGCGATCGTGGCCGCCGCTACTGGTTTGCAGGCCGGGCCAAGACCGATGACTGGGGCGCAACGCCAAAAGCCGAGCTGCATGTCGACGACATCGCATTTGCAGACTGAATAAGCGCCAACTTGGCCTTGACGAGCGCAGAACGAATCCGTAAAGGCGCGGCTCGCCAAGCGATTGGCCCCTTCGTCTAGCGGTTAGGACGCGGCCCTTTCACGGCTGAAACACGGGTTCGATTCCCGTAGGGGTCACCAAATTTCGCCGTTTAGAACGGCTGGTAGAAACATCCCTAATACTTCCCAAACAGGCAATTTCGGCGCTGATTAAGTCGCCCGCCGTTGGCTGGCCTCTAGCTTAATCGTACCTCGGGGCGTTTCGATGATTTTGGTTGCGCCTAGAACCAAGTGCGATAATCCTCGCTGCAAAATTCCCTGCTAGCAGGGAATTAACAGGGAAAATCTGAATTATTGATCGTAATTTGGCTTGCAAAGCGCACTGAAAGCCGCAGAAAACCCATGCTTTCAAATAAAATTCCCTAGAAAAAGAACAGGGAATTAATTGATGGGTAACAGGGAATTGATCAACTCCTAACAGGGAAACATCTGCAAAAGAGTAAGCGTCCGGTGGTTGCACGGTTGATGTTTGCTGTGGGCGCCTGATTTTCTTTCGCAGATAGATTTGTGCGAAGGAGACCGGGATCATGGCAAGGGTGAGTACGCAGAAACGAGCCGAGCTGGAAAGTTTTTGGCGCGGCCATCATGAGGGTTGGCAGGCTAGCGATCTGAATCAGCGAGAATATTGCGAGCTGCATGGGTTGCCGTTGAAGCGGTTCGGCAACTGGCGGGCGCAGTTCATGGACGAAGAGATGGTGGTCAAGACCAATTTGCTCTGGCGGCGCGGTGGCGGGCTTAGACATATGTCTAGCCATATGTCTAATAGGGAAAATGAGCCGGTCTCAACAGGCTATGTTCCCACGGCACTGGCCGCTCCTGATGGGCGCCGTAACTTCAGGTTGAGCGATAAGAAGCGGGTCGTTGCCGAGGCGCTGGCACCAGGTGCTTCGATATCGGCCGTGGCGCGCCGTTACGGAATCGACAAGCCGTTGCTGTTCCGCTGGAAGCGCGAACTTGCGCCTGTGGCAGAGCCAGTGTTCGTGCCGGTGACCATTAGCGATGAACTGGACGGAACCGGGTTGACCGGGCAGGCTATGGCGGAGCGCACTGTGCCACAGATCGAGGTCGAGCTGGCAGGCGGGCAGCGGGTGCGGTTTATGCAAGATCTGGAACCCGAGAGGGTCCGTGCGCTTATTGCGGTGCTTGAGGGTGGCGCGTCATGATGATGCTTCCGTCAGGGATGAAGGTGCATATCGCTGTAGGCTATACCGATATGCGCAAAGGGATGGACGGGCTTGCGATGCTGGTCGAGAAGATGCTGCTGCAGGATCCCTTCTCGGGTCAGCTGTTCGCGTTCCGTGGCCGAAGGGCAAACCTGATCAAGATCATGTTCTGGGATGGCAATGGCTTATGCCTGTTCACTAAACGGCTTGATCAGGGCGGGTTTATCTGGCCGCAGCTGGGTGATCACGGCGGTAGGGTGGTGTTGAGCCCGGCACAACTGTCGTTGTTGATCGAGGGCATCGACTGGCGCGCGCCAGAGCGGGTATGGCGTCCCGAACGGGCTGGATAAATAGCGTAAACCCCGCAGAATAGCTTGGGGTTGCGCCTGTTTTAGTGTATAAGCAGCCATGCGGATCGACCTCGATAATCTGCCCCAGGATATGGCGCTTTTACACCGCCTGGTGCGCGATATCGCAGGCCTGATAGAGCACCGTGATGAGGAGATCGATAGGCTCCGCCAAATCATAAAGCAGCTCCAGCGTACGCAATATGGGCGCAGGTCAGAACGGCTTGATCCGGACCAGCTGGCACTTGGCCTTGAAGATCTTGATGCCGATATAGCCAGCATCTGCGAAAGCAAGCCAACCCCACTTATCGGCGAACCGACTGTAGCACGGCGCAAGGCTTTGCCCGAGCATCTGGAACGCTGCGATCGGCTGCTCGACATTGATGAAGGTGGCTGTGCGCATTGCGGCGGCACTCTCCATCCAATCGGCGAGAGCCAAGCCGAGATGCTTGACTGGGTCCCGGCAACGTTGCGCGTAATCCGGATCCGCCGTCCCAAATATGCGTGCCGCGGCTGCGCGACCGTGGTTCAGGCAGCTGCGCCCGAACGCGTCATCGCAGGCGGGCTG
>NZ_JBKJMB010000029.1:0-3800 GCF_046596595.1 Sphingorhabdus sp. | reverse complement strand
GACCAAATTCTTAGGATTTTCTAAACCAATTCAAGGGATTGTGCTGCGGTCGCACCGCGCGCTTTTAAACAAAATATGATTCGACTTTCTACTAGGCTCGTTGAAGGGGCCGTTGCTGCTGACATGTCGTGTTCGGGTAAATCGGACCTGCTTGCACGGCTAGCAACCATCGCTGCGG
The DNA here is from genome assembly GCF_046596595.1 of Sphingorhabdus sp. Taxonomy (GTDB): domain Bacteria; phylum Pseudomonadota; class Alphaproteobacteria; order Sphingomonadales; family Sphingomonadaceae; genus Sphingorhabdus_B. The sequence goes on along the minus strand of NZ_JBKJMB010000029.1, from coordinate 3,622 downwards.
AAAACTACTTTGTTGACGCGCCCGCCGTTCTGGACGGGATGATGGAGCGCGAGCGGCTTGGGCCGACGGGCTTTGGTGGCGGGACGGCTATTCCGCATTGCAAGGTTTCGGGCATTGATATGCCAGTGGCGGTATTCGTCCGGCTGTCGCAACCCGTGCCTTATGATGCCGTGGATGATGAACCTGTTGACCTTGTATGCGGGCTGATCTCGCCTGCACAGGATGGTGCGTCACATCTGCGTGCGTTGGCAGAGGTTTCACGATTATTCCGCGACGAGAAATTCCGCGCGCAATTGCGTGGTGCAGCCGATTCTGCGGCCATGTTCGCTGTGCTCACCTTGTCCGAAGAGCGTGACGCCGCTTGATTGAACCAAGGCTTGCCAGCGGAGTGATGATTTCCGCAATCAAGCGAATGGCCGAAGCGCAAGGCGACTTTGCGACCGTCCTGAAAAAGGGTGATGCGATATCGGGTGCGATATTGTTAATTGGCCAAATCCGTGGCGCAAATCCTCGGTTATTCGAACGTTATCCTTCTTTTGATGGCCGATCAGGTTGGCAACTCCTTGATTTTACAGGACAGAATGATTCGTCCGTGACGGATTATTGGCAAAAGCGACGTAGTAATGACCCCGATTTATGGGTTTTGGAACTTGATGTCGTATCCGCTGCACGGTTGGACGGACTTTTAGCTGCGTTGAATTGACTTTGCTGCGGCGCATCATAAATGCGCGATGAACGAGTAGCGAAGGTTGTCGTACGGGACACAAATGGGGTGACCGGACAAACACGCGAGTCGGATGCAACAAAAGACGAACAATAATAAATAGATACCGTTTCGTCTGATGGTGCCGCCGCTTTAATGTATGTTTAATGTTGAAATTTTTCCGGGCCGCCTCTTTGGTGGTCGTTTCCTATACTCTGGCCGCAGCGGCGCTGACTGCTGATGCCGGTTTTGCTTTTGGTAATGACCAAAGCACGGCACTAAGTGCCAACACCATCATGATTGACGCTACGCAGATCGCCGCCGAGCAGTCGCGGCTGGATCTGGCGAAGAGCGGCAAGGTCACAGCGACTCTTGCGGCCAATGGCGATATTGTTTTCGTTCCAGGCAACGGCGGAATGCCGAAGATGGACCCGCAAGCGCCCCCTTCCACAGCCGACCGAAATGATGAGATGTCCGCATCGACCCTTGCTGGCCTCGTGCAGTCGCAAGATCATGATGAAAGCTTGAGCAGCGAAGAACGCTGCCTAGCTGGCGCGGTCTATTTCGAATCAAAGGGCGAATCGCTTACGGGCCAATTGGCTGTGGCACGCGTCATTCTCGCGCGCGCCAATTCCGGACGCTTCCCGACCACCTTGTGCGGCGTAGTGTTTCAGAAGAGCCAGTTCTCCTTTGTGCGCGGCGCTAATATGCCCCCCATTCCGACGGGCAGCAAGAATTGGCGTCATGCGGTGGCGATCAGCAAGATTGCGCTCAATGACGCATGGAAAAGCCCGGTTGAAGGGGCTTTGTTCTTCCACGCCCGCCATGTCTCACCTGGTTGGCGCCTGACGCGCATTGGCAGCATCGACAATCATATTTTTTACCGCTGAACCGAGCGTATAAAATGACAATAAGGGCCCCTAAATGGGGCCTTTATTATGTTCGCCTTTCGTTCTAAACGGAAGCATGAACTTAGCTGCTATATCGCTCTCTATTTCCGGTGCACCCGCCGTTGCGCGCGGCGTATCGCGTCTGTTTCTGCGCAACCAGATCATGGTTCAGCCAGAGGTGCGCTTACGCAACCATCGCCGTGCCGACCTGATGGGGCTGACCAGCAAAGGTGAGATTATCATTGTCGAGATCAAATGTTCGCGTGCCGACTTGCTCGGTGACCAGAAATGGCCTGAATATCTCGAATATTGCGACCGCTTTTTTTGGGCGGTGCCAGCTGGATTCGATATTGGACCGTTGCACAACGACGCCTTTATGCCCGAACGGGCGGGGTTGATCGTTGCCGACGCCTATGACGCCGAAATTGCACGCCCAGCGGCATTCGTACCTGTGGCGGCAGCACGCCGGAAAACCGAAACGCAGCGGCTCGCGCGGCTGGCGATGCGCAGGTTGATGGGAATTGCTGATCCCGACCCGATCTTGGCCGAGATTGAAGCCGAATAAGCGCGGCTTCTTTAGCTTTTCGCCGGATTATACCAGATCGGTGACGAATACGCCCGTTCCTGCGCTTTAATTTCCGTTCCCGGAAGCAATTTTGCGCCGTAGCGCAAGGCATCAAACAATACCCAGCGTGGCGTGGGAATTTCGATGACGCGAACATAATAAAAAGCGCGGATGCTGCGGTCGAATTCGGGATCAGTCCAGACAATGCGCAATTCAGGGTCGCCAATGCTGTTGGTATAGCTTGCCTTGGCGATGTTCACAGTGTCGCCCACAATGGGCACTTTGCCGTTGACTGCTCTGGCGCGCTTGTCCGCGTCAGCCCAGACGACATCAAAAACCTTTTCTTCAAGCTTACCTGAAGCATTGACCCAGCCTTTGACGATCTGGACGCGGTCAAGATTTGCACCCATCGGGTCTTTCAACGCCGATATCATGAATTTCGGCGCGCCGGTGCCCGGTTTCAGGTCAGCGCCCATCGGCACTCCCTTGGCATAGCCCGACTTGACCCAATCACCCGCGAAATCCGAGTCGTTGAAGTCCCACCCTCCAAAGAAACGCAGGGTCATGCGCGGGCCAGTTGTTGCGTAGACCTCGCGCCGCATCATCGCGTCGAAGATCGCGGCGCGCGTATTGGCGGTGGCCCACACTGCGGCATATCCGCCGGCCAGATAGTGCCAGCCAAAACGTCCGGTAGTATTGCCGAGGTTCTGCGCCTGCGATGCGCGCGTGGCATTGGGTTCACCACCAGAATGCTTGCCAAAAAAGTTGTTTTCGTCCCCGGTAGCCAAGGCTGTGTGGCTGTCCGTCGACCCGATCACGCCAAACTTATACGGATTAACTCCCGTCCGAGCCTCAATCTCCAAGCCGCGCTTCAACGCTTCGCGGATATATTCGCCCGCGAAATCCTGCGGCTTTTTCTTTTGCTGCATCGTGAGATTGCCAAGCTCCCACCCGGCGACGCCAAAGCCGGAAAATTCGTCATTGGGCGAAAGAAAGGGGTGCGATTCGCTGTCGCCTTTGATTTGCGTGATTTCCGCCACGGGTTCGTGCGCGGCACGGCGGCGGGCATATTGCGCGGTCATCGGACCGCCATCGGGTCCTACCAATTCAAACATCAGGCCGTTGGACAGGTTGCTGTTGTGCGGAATCGCGAGCACTTTGCCGCCCGTCACCTTTTCATAATTGTCCATATAGTCCCACAACTGGCTGACTGGCGTATCGCCTTGGCCGGGATCATAAGGCAGGACTTTATCCGTCCGGCTCTTGCCGTCACGAAACATGACGACGCGGTGCAAATTGTTGCCGCCGGGCATCAATGTATATTCAAAGCCCATGAAGGCAGTGAACTTGCCCGGCGGCAACAATTTGCACCGCGTCGTCATGTTTCGCGACGGCAAGAGCCGGACGGATAAAGTCCTGCCTTATGATCCCGGCCAAGGCGATACGCCAGTCAGCCAGTTGTGG
>NZ_JBKJMB010000111.1:0-3064 GCF_046596595.1 Sphingorhabdus sp. | reverse complement strand
CAAAATATGGCTTGCAGCGGTCGTCTGTACGCCTTCAGTGCAGAACAGGTCCTTCATGCCAATCGGCACGCCCGCCATCTTGCCGAGCGGCGTGCCCGCGGCGCGGTCGGCATCGACCGTTTGCGCTGCTTCGATGGCTTTTTCGGGTGTTTCAACGATGAAGGCATTGAGCGCCTTCGCCTTAGCGACATTGGCATTGAATGCGGTGGCAACTTCCACTGCGGTGAATGTACCCGAGGCTACGCCATCACGGATGGCGGCCACGCCCAATTTGGTAAGTTCGGTCATATAAAATCCTCGTCATCCTGAACTTGTTTCAGGATAACACGCGACGGTTGAGCGTTATCCTGAAACAAGTTCAGGATGACAAACGGGCGGAGCGGCGCGTGCATCATTCAATCACCTTGGGCACGCCAAAGAAGCTGCCTTCCTTGGCTGGCGCGTTGGCAAGAACCTTGTCACGCACATCGCCGTCGGTGACGACATCGTCGCGCAGACGCAGCTTGTTGGGAATGACCGCAGTCATGGGTTCAACACCCGTGCAATCAACCTCGGCCAATTGTTCGACCCAGGCAAGAATGCCATTGAGTTCGCCGACCATCTTGTCAGCCTCAGCATCGCTAATCGCGATACGCGAAAGCCGTGCAATTTTGTTCACGGTATCTTTATCTACAGACATGGTGTTCCTTGTGGTCGGGATCGACAAGCGATCCCTGCCAGCCGCTAGCATTGCGCCTCCTATGCTTCAACGGCAAAAGCTTACTCTTTTCAGCCCCTATTCAATTTTCCGGTGCTATTTCCATATAATCAGCTAAATCGCCGTAAAATTTCAGGACATAAACTTGGCACGCAAATTTCTTTATATTGTCGCATCGCTCATCGTTCTCGTGATTGCCGGCGGCTTCGTCATGCGCATTTATGAAAGCGAGCTGACTGAGCTCGCCTTTGTGCCGACCGCTAAATTCGAGAAACAGGCTGCCTTTGCACCAAGCAAATATGCGGGCAGCGATATGTGGTTTGCACGCCCCGGCAAAAAGGGCAACCCGGCCGATTGGCTGCCCACTGGTGCGGTCAAGGCCGAGGTTCAGGGCTCCGCAGCGATATTTTTCGTTCACCCCACATCTTACATTGGTCGCGATTATTGGAACGCGCCGCTTGATGACGTCGAATCGCAAGACCGTGCACGCTTGTTCCTGCGCGGCCTTGCGTCGCCTTTTGCCGGTGCAGGCGAGATGTGGGCACCACGTTATCGTCAGGCCGCTATCGGATCTTTTCTGACAACCAAGCCCGAGGGTCAGCAGGCCTTGGATGCCGCATATCAGGATGTTTTGCTCGCATTCGACGAATTTGTATCAAAAGTGCAAAAGGACCGACCCATCATTTTGGCGGGGCATAGTCAGGGCGCGCTTCATTTAACGCATTTGTTAAAAGACCGCGTGGCCGGAAAGCCAATCGCAAAACGTATCGTTGCCGCCTATGTCGTTGGCTGGCCAATATCCGTTCCTGCGGACATGCTGGAAATGGGCCTGCCGGCATGCGCCAGTCCCGATGACACAAGCTGCATCATGGCATGGCAAAGCTTCGCTGAGCCAGCAGAATATGACCGCATCGTCAAAGTCTACAATGGAACAACTGGATTTAACGGCACAGCGCGCAAGGACACGCCGATGCTGTGCACCAACCCGTTAAACGGCGGAGCTGCACCATTGGCCGAGATGAAAGCAAATCTGGGCACATTGAAGCCGGATGCGAAGTTAGAAACTGGTGAGCTCGTCGTCGGCGCAGTGCCGGCACGATGCGATGACAAAGGCTTTCTGTTGATCGGCGATCCACCAGAGGTTGGTCCCTATGTCTTGCCCGGCAACAATTACCACGTGTACGACATTCCCTTGTTCTGGGCGAATGTGCGTGCAGACGCGACATGGCGTTTGCAGAAGTTCCTGCAAAAATGATTTTTGAATCTGTTGCCGATTTTCGTGCCCTTTTCCCCGAAGGTGGGGTGCTCATCGGGCTCGATATCGGCAGCAAAACCGTCGGCACCGCGTTTTGCGACGCTGGCTGGACTTTCGCGTCGCCAGGTGACCTGATTAAACGCACCAAATTTACCAAGGATAAGTTTGAGCTGAAGACGGTCATGGCGACCCGGGCAACACGCGGCATTGTCATCGGCCTTCCGCTGAATATGGACAGCAGCGAAAGTCCGCGCAGCCAGTCAAGCCGCGCCTTTGCACGCAACATCGCGGATATTGGCTTACCCATATTGCTACGCGACGAACGCTGGTCAACGCAAGCCGTCGAACGCGAAATGATTGCCGCCGATATAAGCCGCGCCAAACGCGCCGAGAAAATCGACAGCGGCGCGGCGGCGTTCATTCTGCAAGGCGCGATTGACGCGCTAACGAGTGGGTGAGGTGTATACGCAACGCTCTCCAACCCCCCGCCACGCCTAGAAACAATCCCGTCACCCTGAACTTGTTTCAGGGTCTTAATCGGGGCGAACAAAAGTAAGATGCTGAAACGAGTTCAGCATGACGATACCCCTAAAAACTGAACTGTGGGTACATTGTTCAGCATGAAGATACCCTCAAAAACTGAACTATGGGTACATTGTTCAGCGTGACGATACCTTTAAAAACTGACCCCTGAATACATCGTCATCCTGAACTTGTTTCAGGATAACGTGCGGCGGTTGTTCGTTATGCTGAAACAAGTTCAGCATGACGATGCGGAGCGTTCAGCCCCACCTGACAAATCAGTTGAGTCTGCCCTCTAATCCCATTAAGGGCATGCCTTTAATGACATGGACACAGCCCTTTGCCGCCGACAGCTTTCCAAGCGGGTCGGATGCCTTTCCGCATAAGCATTTGCTTGGCATAGCCGGGCTTCAAAAATGGGAAATTCTATACATTCTGAAAGAGGCGCAGCATTGGGTCGCGCTGAACCGTTCTGGTCCCACCAAACATGACGGGCGATTGTCTGGTCTTACCATCATCAATGCCTTTTTTGAAAATTCAACACGCACATTGCTTTCGTTCGAAATCGCCGGAAAGCGGCTGGGCGCTGA
>NZ_JBKJMB010000007.1:0-64607 GCF_046596595.1 Sphingorhabdus sp. | reverse complement strand
CTATTTGTTGGCGACCGAACCGCGGAAACGCTTGCTTCCCGTCCGGTGAGAGGGCCTCTAAAGCGACTTCGGGATTCGGTCAACAGCCATTTGCAATTTTATTACAAAAAAAATGCAGTTGTGGTGAGACCCCGCGGAAATTCAGGGTTTTAGCCGCATTTCGCAGGTGCAAGCTCGACTGTCTGAAATAACGTCACTTGCCGCACAGCGTTCCCGATCTGCCGAAAATCGTCGTCTTTACGTGATTCACGCACCCAGACTCGGGACGGGAACGTCCAAAATGGTTGTAGAGAGTCGTTTGCTGCGACTCATGGAACCACCGAATCCGGCCAACAGGCATTGCGGTGCCTCATCTGGTCACTAATCAATAAGCAGGAATGAAGGGCTGGTGCAGCTCAGGCGGCACATCGGCAGCAGTACCGCCTCGCGTCGGGTGGGCTCTCGCATAATGCGCGACAGCCATCTGGCGCCGCACGTCCGCGGCGCCAGACAATAGTTTAGGCTTTGAGCAAACCGATCTCGATGAGCCGCTCGCGCAGATAATCATCGGCAAGGATTGGCTCGGGATAACGATTGGGCTGCTCCGCACTAATGCATTGGGGCAAGGTCGCGATTGGAAAGTCCGATCGCAGATGCAAGAAGAACGGCATCGAATAACGGCTAAAGCGCGAGCGCTCCCCTGTCGGGTTCACCACACGATGAGTCGTCGACGGCAGCATATGGTTCGTCACGCGCTGCAACATATCACCCACATTGACTGCCAGCCCCCCTGAAGGCGGCGACACGTCCATCCAGCTGCCATCGGGCCGCAGGATCTGCAACCCTGCCTCCTCAGCGCCCAGCAGAAGCGTGATGAGGTTTATGTCTTCATGTGCCCCTGCCCTGATGCAGCCTTCGGCATCGCCGGCGATTGGCGGGTAGTGCAATAGCCGCAAGATGGAGTTCCCATCCTCGATGGCCGGATCAAACCAGTGCGCGGGTAAATCCAGATATCGCGCAATCGATGACAATATCCGCGCACCGACTTTATCCATTTCGGCAAAGAGCAACTGGAACGTCTCTTTAAACTCAGGCAAGTCGGGCCAGATGTTGGGCAGCATCGATCCCGCAAGCGGGCTATCGGCGGCGACATCCCGGCCGACATGCCAGAATTCCTTCAGATCGTGAAAGTCTGCGCCCTTTGCGATCTCGGTCTTGAACGGCGTGTAGCCCCGCTGTCCGGCAAGCGCGGTATTGAACCCCTTCATCTTCTGCGATTCGGACTGTTCGAACAGTTCCTTGGTTAGCGACCAGGCTTTCGCCACAAGCGCAGGATCAAGTCCATGGTCGACCACGGTTGCAAAACCATAAGTTTGGAATGAGTTGCCAAGCTGCTGGCCAAGGGCATCGGCGTCGTCGCTGCTGAGTGAGATAACGGGCATTTGTGTCATGGACAGCGCAATAGTGCCTGCCTTAAAGGCATGCCAGCGAAAAGGAGTTACATGTGGCGAAACAATATTGGCTAATGAAGTCCGAGCCTGACGTTTACAGCTATGATGATCTGGTGGCCGAAGGTGAAGGGCGTTGGGATGGCGTGCGCAACCATAGTGCGGCGATCAACTTACGCAGCATGAAGCTGGGCGACGAAGCGTTCTTCTATCATAGCAATATCGGGCTCGAGATCGTCGCAATCATGACCATCAGCCAAGAATATTTCATCGATCCGACCGATGAAAAGGCGCGTTTCGTTGCGGTGAAAGTCAAACCGTCGCGCAAATTGAAGCAACCAGTGACGTTGAAAGCGATCAAGGCCAACCCGAAACTGGCCGAGATGGAAATGCTGCGGCAGTCGCGTTTGTCGGTTGCGCCGGTTCGCCCAGCCGAATGGAAAGAGATATTGAAGATGGCCGGCGAATGACGATGCCACGCGTTGCGATTCTAGCGCCTGTTCCCGAATATGAAGAAAACTGGTCGCACATAAAGGCAGACTATGCCCGGCTGCTGGGCGCTCAAGCGCGCTTTATCGACTGGACCAAAGCCGACGACCTGAGCGGGTTTGACGTCATCACGCCGTTGCTTGCCTGGGGCTATCCGCGCGACTGCCCGCGCTGGTTCGCCTTACTTGACCGATTGGAGGCAGAGGGACTGCCCGTGCGCAATCCGGTCAGCGTCCTGCGATGGAACAGCGACAAGGCCTATCTTGCCGAGCTTGACGCCGCAGGAATTCCCTCGGTTCCGACAATTGTAAGCCCAGCACTTGATCAGGCGGCACTTGGTGATGCCTGCGCGGCGTTCAACACCGCGATGCTGGTCATCAAGCCACCCATTTCGGGCGGCGCAGACGGAACCTATCGGCTTTCGCACGGCGATGCTGTTCCTGATGCGGTCGCCGGGCACCGGATGATGATCCAACCTTATCTTCCGAATATCGCACAAGAGGGCGAATATTCGCTGTTTTATTTTGGCGGGATATTCAGCCATTCCATTATCAAGCGTCCAGCAGCAGGCGATTTTCGCGTGCAGGAACAATATGGCGGCACTGAACAGGCCATTATTGCCCCTGCCGAAGCGCTTGCGCTGGCAGAGCGCGCGCTGACGGCCACCGCCGCAATTACGGATACCGGAACATTGGCTTATGCGCGAGTCGATCTCCTGCGCGATGGGACCGGCATTTTCCGGCTGATGGAATTGGAGTTGATCGAACCCTCGCTCTTTTTACGATTTGCTCCTGATCAAGGCGCCGCCTTTGCCAAAGCGTTACTTTCTGCAGTCTAACCGCGCACATGACTGGAACCAATGACGCTTTGCACCAGTTTACTTCACGTATCGGCCCGCAACTCCCGCGAGGCCGACTTACGCAGAAAGGATGTGCTTTATGGGCGAATTTATAGACAAGGCCAAAGGCCTGGGCAATGAAATCGCAGGCAACGCCAAGCAAGCTGCGGGCGACGCTACTGATAACCATAGCCTCAAGAATGAAGGCGTCGCGCAAGAGCGCAAGGGCGAAGGCCAAAATCTCAAGGGCAAGTTGAAGGGTATCGTCGGCGACAAGGTTTAATTCGCCGCACCTTTCGACATGAAACACCAAATGAGGTCGCCCCCCGGGCGGCCTTTTTTGTGCCCGGGATGATTATGCCTGCCGGTAGTCCGCAATGACGTCACCGCAATCGCGCAATTCGGCCTCATGACCAGCTTCACGCCAGCTTTCCATTAAAGCGTCCTTTTCCCACCCAAGCATCGCGGTCAAGCCAAGCATATTATGCACCCATTCTTTCCCGGCATGGCCGACATCCAGGTCATACGTGCGCACCCGAAAGACAACTGGCGCGAAAAACGCATCGACCGCAGTAAATTGCGGCCCGGCAAGAAACGGTCCGCCAAAGCTGCCGAGCCCTTGCTCCCATAATTCAGTCAAACGCGCTACATCACGCTCCAATGCGGCAGACATGGGCTTGGGCTTAACCCTTACCCCGACATTCATCGTACAGTCGTTGCGCAAGGCCGAAAAGCCGCCATGCATTTCGGTGACCGCGCATTGCGCCCATGCGCGCGCGGCGGGGTCAGTTGGCCACACCCCTTCGTGCCGGTCGGCCAGATACAGAACAATGCCAAGCGAGTCCCAAATTGTCCGCGCACCATCCAGCAGAACGGGCACTTGACCCGTAGGCGAAAAAGCGCGGAAGGCATCGTAATTGCTGCTGGCGGCAAATGGTTCAATCTGGTCATCAAACGGAATGCCAAGCATCGTCATCAACACCCACGGCCGCAAGCTCCAGCTCGAATAATTGCGGTTTGCGGTAATCAGCGTGTAGGTCATGTCGACTGGCCTTTCGAGTTGCGCGCAGATCGCGTCTGCCTAACGGTTTTGATTGTCCAATTCCAACCAGCGCGAGTCCACACGTTGATTGTAGCTGTCGAGTACGGCGAACGGAATGCGGAATGGCGTGCCCCAATTGCTGTTCCACATCGCGACAACGCCGGTGCGGGTGGCGGGGTCAAAGATCAACGTCGCGCGATAGCCGTCGACCGCGCCGGAGTGGCCAATGAGCCTGCGTCCTTCATAATCGAAACTGCGCCAGCCAAGGCCATATTTGGCATCCGAATTGGCCTGCCGCAATTCGCCGCCATAGATCCGGGCGGTGTTCACGCGCGGCGACTGCGCAATCCGCAGTACCGATTCAGGCAACACGTCGGGCCGCGCGCCCATGGTCGCCTGAAGCCAACGGGCAAAATCGACAATATTGCTTTCAACACCCGCCGCCGCCGGAACGCGCCAATAGCTCTCCTTCAGCGTGCGCACCTGCCGACCATTGTGGGGGCGGGCCCAGTCCTTTGCACCAGTTAATCCGGCCATGCCGAAATTCGCGCTCTTCATGCCCAACGGCAAAAACAGTCGTTCAATAACCGCATTGGGATACGGTCTTTTGGCCGCTTGGGTTAATATCTCGCTCGCTGTATCAAAAGCGATATTCTGGTAGCTGTGGCACGAACCGGGCTGGCATTGCAGTGGGGCCGTCGCAAGACTTAGGCGCAGCGTTTGGGGGTCACCGCCCTCCTCAAGCTTTTCGTCAAAGGCGTTTTTGGTGAGGCCAGTCTGCTGCGAAAGCAATTGCTCAAAGCTCAGGCGCTTTTCAGCACCCTCAGGCAATCGCAGTGATGTGTTCCAGCGCGCGACGGGCCGTTCCAGATCGACAAAACCTTCGTTGGACAAAACCGCAGCCATGGTGCCAGCGACTGTTTTTGACACCGACGCCCAACGGAACACGGTATTGAGTGTCACCGGGACATTGGTGTTCCGGTCAACAACGCCATAGCTGCGCACGAAACGCAGCTCGCCATCTTCGACGATGGCAACCGCAAGGCCCGCCATTTCGGAACGCTGGGCCATTGCGGCAAATTGCGCGTCAAGCTTGGGATAATCAATCCGTCCGCGCCATTCTTCCGGCTGGTCGGGTAAATTGACGTCCGACTTAGTGAATTTGCGGAGCACGGCGGCGACCTGGGAATTGTCAGGTGCCGAGTGCAGGCCATACCAACTCACCAGCCCCAAAAGTGCGACTGCGATCAGGGCAAGGAAAGTCCGCCGCATGTCGTCGATCAGACCGCAACCTCAAATTGCGCCGTCGTTTTCGCTTTGACGTCACCTACGGAAACGCCCGGGGCAACTTCGATGAGCTTGAACGGCGACGCTTTATCGGGCCGCTGAAACACGGCAAGATCAGTAATGATCATATCAACGACATTCCTGCCGGTAAGCGGCAATGTGCACGCCGGAATGAATTTCGGCGACCCGTCCTTGGCATTATGCTCCATCACCACGATGATCTTCTTTACGCCAGCGACAAGGTCCATCGCCCCGCCCATGCCCTTGATCATCTTGCCCGGGATCATCCAGTTGGCGATGTCGCCATTTTCGGCAACTTCCATCGCACCCAGGACGGTCAGGTCAATATGCCCGCCGCGGATCATTGCAAAGCTGGCAGCGCTGTCGAAATAGGCGGTCTGCGGCAATTCGCTAATCGTCTGCTTGCCTGCATTGATGAGGTCAGCGTCCTCTTCTCCGGCAAGGGGAAAAGGCCCGATACCCAGCATGCCGTTTTCGGACTGAAGCGTTACTTCAACACCCGGCGGAATGTGATTTGCGACCAATGTCGGGATGCCAATGCCAAGGTTCACATAATATCCGTCGCGCAATTCTTTCGCCGCGCGGGCGGCCATATCGTCACGGGTCCAGCTCAATGTATCAATCCATCTTCATCTGTTGTGGGGTGTTTGGTCGGCAAATCCGTGGGGTTCGCGCGCTCGGCATCCACCCCTTCCCAAATCCGCGCGAGGGCTTCGGCCTCCGATATGCCGGTGGCACGCGCCCAGGTCCTGGCGCCGTGGCGAATGCAGTCAACCAAAGCAATGCCATAGCCCATCGGATCGCCGCCAACGGGCACAGGGTTAATGAAACAGGTCACCGGGCCACCTTCTTTCGCCCACACGCGCAAGAATTCCCGGCTGTCGCCGAGCATGTCGGTGTAAGAGACCAGGTCAATCGGGACGGGCTTATCGGTCATTTCGCTGGCTCCCATTTGCCTTGAGGGGTGAAAATTTCGTCATAGCCGCCACGGATCGACGGGCCGTAGACCGGGTTGGAAAACAGGAACCAGCCATTGCCCCAGACATCAGCGATGGCAGGATTATTAGCCAGCTTCCGGCGCTCCGCAACGCTTAGCCCCTTGGCATTGAACGCTTGGGCAAAGTCGCCGAGCTGATCCCCTGCCAACGCAATGACGCAATATTTGGCGGCGATAGCGGCACGCCGTCCATCCTTGCTTGAGCCAGTGGCATCGTCGCCCATCAGGTACAGCGTCTCTTTATGCTTAAATTCGCCGAGGCCAGCCAAGCGCAGCGCGTCTTGCGTGCCAGTCGCATTTGCGGCTGTGCGGTTGGTGTTGGCGATAATGGTCACGCCCACATCGCGCATCGTCTTCAATGCCTCGACCGCGCCGGGCATGGCCAGCGCCTTGCCAGCGCCGCTTTTTTCCCATTCGTTCCAAATGGCCGGGTCGAAATCTTTCCCTTGTTCAGCCATGTACCGCATGGCACCGACATTCCAGATCAGCGTTTCATCCGCGTCGAAGACGGCCGCCAGTGGCTTAGTCCCGCAGCTTTCAAACCGGGGTACGTCCGGAGTAGAGCCTTCGGACAGCACGGCTTGTGATTTGATGGAGCGGTTGAGCGCCTTGGCACGCACATATTGCGCCATGGCCTTATAGACCTGAGTGGAAGCTACGCTCCCCTCAGCCGACCCGTAAAGCCACTGCTGCCCCGTTGGCGGCGAAGTCGGTGTCGGTTTTTCTCCCACTTGCGTGGCGAGCGCGTCCTTGCTCAATGCTGGTGCGGCGCCTTGTTGCCCTTGCGTTGCACATCCAGCCAGACAGAGTGCGGCCAAGCTAAACGCAACATGTCGCATCATGCAACTTCCCGTTCGCGCACCGTACGGAACTCGATCTTTTTGTCGTAGGGTGCGCCGATGATCATGCGCTGCACGTAAACGCCGGGCAGGTGGATGCAGTCGGGGTCAAGGCTACCGACGGGCACCACTTCCTCAACCTCGACCACACATATCTTGCCACATGTGGCCGCTGGCAGGTTGAAGTTGCGCGCGGTCTTGCGGAAGACAAGGTTGCCGCTTTCATCGGCTTTCCATGCCTTGATGATCGAAAGGTCCGCAAAGATGCCGCGTTCAAGGATATACTCCTCGCCGGCGAAATCCTTCACTTCCTTGCCCTCGGCGACCAAAGTGCCAACACCCGTTTTGGTATAGAAACCTGGAATGCCCGCCCCGCCAGCGCGCATGCGTTCGGCAAGCGTGCCTTGCGGACAAAATTCGACTTCGAGTTCTCCCGCCAGATATTGCCGCTCAAACTCTTTGTTCTCGCCCACATAAGAGGAGATCATCTTGCGGACTTGCTTGGTACGCAACAGCTTGCCAATGCCTTCATTATCGATGCCTGCGTTGTTCGACACAAATGTCAGGCCAGTGACCCCGCTGTCGCGCACGGCATCAAGCAATCTTTCGGGCAGGCCGCACAGGCCAAAACCGCCGCTTGCAATCAACATGTCGTTCTTTAGCAAGCCGTCGAGCGCCGCATTTGCGTCGGGGAAGAGTTTTTTCGCCATGAAGTGCTCCAATGTGGGGAGAGACGGAATCGCCTTCGCCTAGACGCCAACTGGCGGGAACGTCAACGCCAATAGCGCGCCCAAATCGTTTAAAGCTTGCGCGCCGTTTTGCACCTTGATCGCGGCCATTCCCATGGCGGCAGCCGGTTTGCAATTAATACCCAGATCATCCAGATAGATACAACGTGACGGTTCGACCGATAATGCCGCACACATCATCTGATAAATGCGTGGATCGGGTTTGCGCACGCCGACCTTGCTCGATTCAAGGACATGGTCGAACCTGTCCATGATCGCCGAAATTGCGGCCGCCTTTTCATCGCTCACCGCCATGCCAGCGCCTTTGCCCGACGGCACATTGTTGGTGATGCACCCGAGCGCAAAGCCGCGCGATTTAAGATGGTCAAGCGCGGCTACCATTTCAGAACGGATGTCCCCTGCAAGGCATGCGATGACAGATGCACCGTCCAATTCATGTCCCAGCGCGCGCGCTTCGGCAGCGAACAAAGCGTCAAAGTCCGCCGCGCTGCATTCGGCCCTTTCGAATTTCGCCCATGCATTATTATCAGGATTGTGGGTGTTTACGGTGCGGACAAAATCTTTTGGCAGGCCGCGCTTCACCTCCATGCGGTTAAAGGCCTCAAATGGCGAAGACGTGATCACACCGCCGAAATCAAAGATAACGGCGCAATAGTCAGCCGTGGCCGCCGAAACCGTCATTTTACGCTAACTTTCATGACGTTTTTGATCCTGTCTCCCGGCGCATAATATCTGAGGGCAATCGGCAGGCTGCGTCCGCTTGCGCAGTCGCCGAGCTTGAGGCGATTGACGATGACAATATTGCCCCTCCCGATGACTTTGGCGCTCCAATTGTTGCGGTCGACAATCAATGCCGTGTCCTCATCAATGCCGACGCCGGCGGAGCCGTCACATGCAACCGCACGAACAAGACGCGGCAATCGGGCACGCTGCGCAAAGTGCTGGTCAACAAAATACCGCGGCAGAAAGCCTAAGCCTTGGGCCAACACAAGTGGCTCGGCATCGGTCGCTGCGGACATACAATCGCTAATGTTAAAGCTAATAGGGTCTTCCATGGCACCATAAGCGCTGCCGCACGCGATCATAGCACTTCCCATGATCGCCGCGCCGGCACTGCTGCCACCGACTACCGCTCCAGAAGAAAGCCGACGCTGTATCGCTGTAAACATAAGCGTGGATTTCCCGTTTGGCCGCAATAGACGCGAAGTGCGCGCCTGATCGCCACCTGTAAACCAGATGCCCGTAGCCATTTGGATCTTTGCAATCTCGGCGGCGGCGTCAGCATTACCTGCCCATGTTGCTTCGTCGAGGGTGGTTGCGGGATCATCAGCTTCGGCGAGTTCAACCCCAAATATCCGGCTACGGTCAACGCCATGCCGGACCAAATTGGTGACGAAGGCGTCAAGCGCAGCGCGCGGCTCACCGGACGCGGACGGGATAATTGCGATTTTTCCTCCCTTCGCGCCATCGATGAATGCCCTGTATATCTCGGCATTGTCCGGCGAAAGCCCGCCGCCGACGATGACGAGCGTTCCCTGCCCACATACAGGGGCGCTCACCAGCAGCGCCAAAAGAAGGCTCAGAAGCCGCATCAATATTGCAGCTTAAGCCCCGGCCGCGCCCATCGGGTTTTGACGAGACGCCCGCTGCCCGACAGGCAGATATAGGCGTCCCGCATATCGTCACCGCCAAAAGCGATATTGGTGGTGAAGATGTCATCGGTGGCGACAAATTCGACCAGCTCTCCTTCGGGCGAAATGACGCTGATGCCGCATTCGCCGATCGTGGCGACGCAGATATTGCCATTTGCCTCCATGCCGAGGCTGTCGAAAAATTTATATCCCGCCGGCCGGTAGACCGGAATACCCGGACCGCCGGGGCCAGCATCTGCGGCCACCTTGCCGGGCGCAGTGATGTTGAACTTCATCAAGCGGCAGGTGTAGGTTTCGGCGGCGTATAAGGTGTTGCCATCGGGCGAGAGGCCAACGCCATTCGGGTTGTTCGACGGGAAGATCACTTCTTCCAAATGGCTGCCGTCGGCTTTGGCGTAGAATATGCCGACAACATCATGGCTGCGCTTGGCATAGTCGATCTTGCCATGGTCTGTGAACCAGAAGCCGCCATGCGCGTCGAACACAATGTCATTCGGACCCCGCAAGCTGCATCCGAAGTCACCCGATTTGTAGAGTATCTCAATTTCGCCCGTTTCGATGTCGATGCGCTCGATCCGGCCGCCCGAATAATCCTGCGCAATACCGTGCGGCGCGAGAAAACCATTGGCTTCCATATATGCAAACCCGCCATTATTGCAGCAATACAGCTTGCCATCAGGGCCGATTGCCAAGCCATTTGGCCCGCCACCCGGCCGGGCGATGACCTTTTTGCTGCCATCGGGTTGCACGCGGGTGATTTGGCCGTCGGCAATCTCCACAAGTATGATGCTGCCATCAGGCATGACGACGGGTCCTTCAGGAAAACGCAGACCATCGGCGACCAGTTCAAATTCAACCATAACATACTCTCCCTTATGCGGTCGTTTGCCGCGCGTTTTATTGTGAATCCAAATGCGCAGTCAGGCGGGTTCCTGCTCGGGTGCCGAGCGGTCTCCCTCACCTAGTTCTGCCTGCATGTAGACGGTGTCAAGCCAGCGACCAAATTTGCGACCGACGCAGCGCATTCGGCCGGATATTGTGAAGCCCATCTTGCTGTGTAATGCCATGGACGCAGGCTCTCCGCCGCCAATCACTGCAATCATTTGACGAAAGCCGCATTCGGTCGCGTGCGTCATCAAGGCGCGCAAAAGCGCAGCACCAACGCCCTGCCCGACATGATCCGCATCGACATAGATCGAGTTTTCGCAGGTGAAGCCGTATGCTGGCCTGTCGCGAAAAGACGTCGCATAAGCATAGCCCAAAATCGCTCCGCCGCGCTCAGCCACAAGGAAAGGCCATTGCTTCCCCAAAATGTCTGCAATCTTTTCTTCGGTTTGCGCCGTACTGCGCGGCGCGGTGTCGAAGCTGGCCGTACCATTTCGGACATGATGCGCATAGATGCGGGCAATCGCTGCGGCGTCCGCCCGGCAGGCATTCCGCACCGTAAAATCAGTCATGCCCTGCTCCGTGTCACCCATGCCAATTGGCTGACATAATATGCTCTGATTGGAAAGCATTTTGCCGGTAATTGATGTTGATCAAGAACTTTCACGTTCAAGCGCGTATACCGAGTCGCAGGAGTCCGGCTTATCCTATCCCGGCCAATGGCGAAGGAAATGACGATGAAGTCGATCATGGTACATGCAGGCAGCGATTCTGCGTTCGAAAGCCGGATGCAGGCAGGGCTCGATCTTGCCCGACGCTTCGATGGACATATGTCATTGATATTGCCACGGCCAACGCAGGATTATGTGGCGTTCGACATGTTTGGCGGCGCGCATTTCATTGCCGAAGCATTTGACGCGGCCGAAAAAGAACGTGCCAAATTGTGCGCGCGTATCGATGAGCGCTTGAAGGCGGAGGATGTGCCTTGGGACTGGCAATTGTTCGACGGCACGACCTCGGACGCGTTGATCAATGCCGGCCGGCTTGCAGATATATTGATCATGTCGCTCGATGAAGCAGGCGCGCCTGGAATAGCCCGGACATGGGTCAGTGATGTTGTGACCGGGTCGCGCACCCCAGTGCTTGCAATCCCCGCCTCGTGCAAACAGATATCTTTTGACCGCGTGATGATCGCATATGATGGCGGTTTCGAAGCCGCCAACGCCGTACGTGCAGCACTGCCTATGCTAATGGCGGCGACGCAGGTCCGCATATCCGAGGTTGAAACGCTACCGGAAGAATTTCCTGTGACCGATGTCGCGTCCTATTTATCGCGCCACGGGATTAATGCGGAAATCGCCGTCGCCGCCAAGGGTGACCAAAGCGTCGAGGAAAGGCTGCTCGCTGAGGCGAATGCATGGCGACCCGATCTTCTCGTAATGGGGGCCTATAGCCATGGCCGGTGGCGCGAGACATTGTTCGGCGGCGTGACCAAGTTCATGCTGGGCGAATTGGGCATACCAGTGTTGTTGGCGCATTAAACAAAGATTGGCTTTTACCCCTGTTCCATGCAAGTTTGCATGGGATCGAGGAAACAATGGAACCAGAAACAGCCGTAACCAGCCGCCCCATGGGGTTCTGGATGGCGCTCGCTTTGGTCATGGGCAGCATGATCGGGTCCGGGGTATTCCTGCTGCCTGCAAGCCTCGCGCCCTTGGGTTGGAATTCGGTCATTGGCTGGCTCATCACGATTTCCGGCGCGCTGTGCGTGGCTTCGGTCTTCGGCGCGTTGAGCAAAGCGCTGCCCAAGGCTGGCGGGCCTTATGCCTACACGCGCGCGGCCTTTGGCGATGGCGCGGGTTTTGCCATTGCCTGGGCGTATTGGATTTCGATGTGGGTGGGCAACGCGGCCATTGCCACCGCAGCCGTCAGCTATCTTAGCCAGTTATTCCCCGTGGTTGGCACCCAAGGCGTATCCGCCGCCATTACCATTTCCATCGTCTGGGCGTTCACGTTGATCAACATGCGCGGGACAAAATTGGCAGGACAGGTTCAGGTCGTTTGGACGATTGCAAAGCTGCTTCCCCTTGTCGCCGTTATTGGTCTTGCGGCTTATGTGCTGGCGACGCAAGGCACTGTGGTTGTTCGGAATTTTGAAGCCGCGGATATTTCAACCGCCAGCATTTCGACGGCTACGATCTTGACCTTATGGGCGATGCTTGGCCTTGAGCTTGCTACTGTCCCTGCCGACAAGGTGCAGGACCCGGAAAAGACCATCAACCGCGCCACATTATTCGGGACCGCAGGGGCGGGCGGCATATATATCCTCGTTTGCTCTGCGGTCGTCCTGATGCTGCCGGTGGCGATCACCAGCGCCTCAGCTGCGCCATTTGCAGATTTTGTGAACATTTATGCAGGTGCCAATGCAGGCACTGCCATCGCCGCCATCGGGGCAATCAGCGCGCTGGGTGCCTTAAACGGGTGGATCATGTGTCAGGCCGAATTGCCCGCCGCCCTTGCGCGCGATGGCCTGTTTCCCGCATTTATGGGGAAATCCGCCGCAAATGGAACGCCGCGTAATGCGCATCTGTTCACCACCAGCCTTTTGACCGTCGTCATTCTGATGAACAGCAGCCGGTCCATGGCTTCAATGTTCGAATTCCTGATATTGCTCACCACCGCCATCGTGCTCGTGATGTACTTCGGATGCGCCGCGGCCGCCGTCCGGCTTATCTCCACAGGCGAATTGAAAGCAGGTATCGGATTTAAGGTCATACTCTTCTTCGCCGCGTTATATTCCTGCTGGACAATATATGGCGCTGGGCAAGAAGCTTTGCTTTGGGGCCTTGCTTTGCTTCTCTTCGGCCTTCCGGTTTTCTGGCTGTTGCGGCTTACTAGGGGTTCCAAAGCTGCGGCCTGATGCCTACATGCAGGACAAATGAACATTGCAGGAAAACCGATGAGCTATACTACGGACTTGGGCCTTTATATCGATGGCAGCTGGCGCACTGGCGAAGGCCGCGACACCCATGCGGTCATCAACCCGGCAACCGGCGAGACATTGGCGGAACTGCCATTGGCGAATGCTGCCGACCTTGACGAAGCGTTGGCGGCGACCGCAAAAGGCTTTGCTTATTGGCGCGCAGTCGACGTTAATGCTCGTGCCGCCATTTTGCACAAGGTCGCTGACCTCATTCGCGAACGCGCCGAGAGCATTGCGGTTTTGCTGACCACCGAACAGGGCAAGCCGCTCGCGGAAGCGCGCACCGAGGTGCTGTCATGCGCCGCGCAGTTCGATTATTTCTGTGAAGAGGCCAAACGCAGCTACGGCCGCGTTCTTGTCCGGCCAACGGGGCAGCGGGCACTCGTGCTGAAACAACCCGTTGGGCCAGTCGCTGCGTTTTCGCCGTGGAACTTCCCTGTGAACCTGATGTGCAAGAAAATGGCGGCTGCGCTTGCGGCAGGATGCTCGATCATCGCCAAGCCACCCGAAGAAACGCCAGCAAGCACCAGCGCGATCATGCAGTGCGTCATTGACGGCGGTGTTCCGGGCAATGTCGCGCAACTTGTTTACGGCGTGCCTGATATGGTCAGCCGCCACCTGATTGCGTCGCCCATCATCCGCAAGGTCAGCTTCACTGGGTCGGTGCCGGTTGGCAAGCATTTGCTCAAGCTGGCCGCAGATGGCGTGAAGCGCACGACCATGGAATTGGGTGGCCATGCGCCAGTCCTGATTTTCGACGATTGCGATCTTGAAAAAGCTATCACTTTGTCAGCGACGACGAAGTTCCGTAATGCTGGCCAAGTATGTATTTCGCCAACGCGCTTCTACGTGCAGGAAGGCGTCTATGACCGCTTTGTGGCGGGCTTTGCCGAACATACAAAAAAGGTCCAAGTCGGCAACGGGCTCGACGCCGCTACCGTGATGGGTCCGTTAGCCAACGGGCGGCGGCCATCGGCGATTGCTGATTTGGTCGACGACGCGACGTCAAAGGGCGCGAAATTACTTGCTGGCGGGTCGCGCGGCGACAAGGGCTTTTTCTTTGCGCCCACCGTTCTTGCGGATGTGCCGATGTCGGCAAAAGTCATGGATGATGAACCCTTTGGTCCCGTCGCTTTGATGCGGCCGTTCAAAACCTTTGACGAAGCCATAGAACAAGCCAACCGCCTGCCGTTCGGCCTTGCAGCTTATGCTTTCACCGAAAACGCGCGACAGGCAAATCTCGTTGCGGATGCGCTTGAGACGGGCATGGTTGGCCTCAACAGCTTTGTGATTTCCATGCCTGACGCACCCTTTGGCGGGGTAAAGGAATCGGGCTTCGGCAGCGAAGGTGGTCCAGAGGGCCTTGAAGGCTATTATACCACCAAAGCGGTTCATCAATATTGATAAAGCGCCAGCTTTATCTGAGCGCCGGTCTTTTGTCGGTGGCGCTTGGCACCATTGGCATTTTTCTGCCTTTGCTACCTACGGTGCCGTTTATGATACTGGCCGCCTTCTGTTTTGCGCGGAGTAGCCCGGCGCTTGAAGCAAGGCTGATGAACCATCCGCGCTTTGGCCATCATCTGGTGGCTTGGCGCGAAAAAGGTGTGATCAGCAGACGCGCGAAATGGTCAGCGACCATTGCTTTTGGCGTTAGTATCGCCATCAGTCTTGCAGTCATGGCTTTGCCTTGGGCGCTGGTGCCGCTTGGCGTTGCCCTTGTGTCGTTAAGCTGGATTTGGCGTAAACCTGAAGACTAGATTGCAGCGTCGCGCACAATGGCGGTCCCAGCCTCGCGCTGCCTTTTCAGATCGGCCTTCAACTTGACAGGGTCGCGCGCCAATACAAACCCAAAGCTAACGCCGCCCTCTTTACCAACCGTCGCGTGATGTAATTTATGTGCCTGTACCAGGCGTTTGGCATAACCGCGTTTGGGTACCCAGCGGAAAAAACGCTGATGCACCAGACCGTCGTGGATGAAGGTATAAATTATACCATATACCGTGACACCCACTGCAGCCCACCATAGTGGAAGCGAATAATAATAGCCGACTGTAAACATAATGATCGCAGCCGCCGCGCCGACAATTCCGAACAAGTCATTCTTTTCCAGCACATTGTCATGGGGCTCATGATGATCGCGATGCCAGTCCCAGCCCCAGCCATGCATGATATATTTGTGGCTTGCCCAAGCGACAAATTCCATCACGGCGACAACCGCAACAACAATCGCAATTTTTTCAAAAACACTCACTTGGTAACGTCCCGTGTTAAATTACGCCGATATTCCCTGTGCGCCTGGGGCAGTGCCCACCACGGGGTGCCTGGCGCAAGATGATGTTCGTGATGATAGCCGAAATGGAAGCAACTGAACAGCGACGCGATAGCGCCGAAATCATTCGTGCGTGCATTGTGCTTATCGGAAAATCCTGAATCGTCATGCCGGTGCGGCAGATACGTGCCAAAAAAGAAGAGTTGAAGCGACGAAGCGATCGCCGGGACGGCATAAAGCAACGTGATATTCTGCAACGGGACGTTCAGGACAAAGTAATAGCCGATTACGACCGTCGAAATGAATGCAACTGACTGCAACCCGAAATAACGCTTTAGAAACAATGTATACCACGGCCAAAATGAGCGGCTGTCTTCGGCATTGAAATCCGGGTCATCGGCGCTGCCGACATGGCGGTGATGCGCGAAATGCGCATCGCGCATCCGTCGCCAGCCAAAACCAGCATATAGAAACAAAGTGATTTTGCCGATTGCCGCATTGGTCCGATGCCAACCAGGCGCGAGCGAGCCATGCATCGCGTCATGCGCGACAATGAACATCCCTACCGAAAGCCAGCATTGCAAGGCGATTACCGCGGCCACCAAAGGCCAATTGGCCAAGCGGATCGTAAAAAAGAACATCGCCCAGATGTGAACACCGATCCACACGCCAAACATCAGCCCGGCAAATGTCAGGCCGATTGTTGCGTCACTGGACGGAGAAGAGGTTCGGGCCGATATGGGCATTTCAGAAACTTAGCTACGTATGGCCATAAAGATAGATGCAGCCAATATGGGTAAAAGGATATAGTAAGGTCTAGGTTCCACGCGCGGTAAATACAGTTACTGTGCCTAGTGGAAATCTTTTCGGCGGTATACGCTGAAACCGCCCCCACTTGCATTTCGAGTCAAACCAAGGCACCGGCGATACATTATGTCGTTGAAGCCTCAAACTCTATACGAAAAAATCTGGAATGCGCATGTCGTGGAAACGCGTGATGATGGAACCAGCCTGATCTTCATTGACCGGCACCTGGTGCACGAAGTCACAAGTCCGCAAGCGTTTGAAGGGCTTCGGGCTGCAGGTCGCAGCGTGCGGCGTCCTGATCTCACGCTGGCGGTGCCCGATCATAATCTGCCAACGACCGCGCGGCTCGATGGCCAAGGCCAGCATATCCCAATTGCAGACCCCGAAAGCGCCCAGCAATTGGAAGCGCTCGAACGCAACGCACCTGAATTTGGTATCGCTTATATCGATGCTACGGACATCAATCAGGGGATTGTCCATGTCGTCGGGCCCGAACAAGGCTTCTCGTTACCCGGAACCACAATTGTCTGCGGTGATAGCCATACGGCCTGCCACGGCGGGCTCGGTGCGTTGGCGTTCGGTATCGGCACATCCGAGGTCGAGCATGTTCTTGCGACGCAAACGCTTCAGCTTACACGTTCCAAGTCGATGGAAGCGCGCGTCGAAGGGTCGCTTGGCCCTGGCGTTTCAGCAAAAGACGTCGTCCTCCACATCACCGGGGTCCTTGGCGCGGCGGGCGGCACCGGGCATGTCATTGAATATACCGGTTCAGTTATTCGCGCCTTAAGTATCGAGGGTCGGCTCACAATTTCTAACATGGCGATTGAGCATGGTGCACGCGCTGGTCTCGTCGCGCCTGATGACACCACTTTCGCCTATCTCAAAGGGCGACCCATGGCACCAAAGGGTGCGCAGTGGGACCAAGCAGTGGCCTATTGGCGGTCGCTCGCGACTGATGCCGGGGCAATTTATGACAAGGTCGTAACCATCAATGCCGCTGACATCGCGCCAAGCGTCACTTGGGGTACGAGCCCAGAGGACGTATTGCCGATTACGGGCGTCGTTCCCGACCCATCGGCATTTGCCGATCCGTCGAAACAGGACGCGGCCAGAAAGTCGTTGGAATATATGGGGCTAACTCCCGGCACAATAATGACTGAGATTGAGGTTCAGAATATCTTCATCGGCAGTTGCACCAACAGCCGGATTGAGGATCTGCGCGCGGCGGCGGCTGTTCTGAAAGGCCGCAAAAAAGCGGCTAACGTCAAATGGGCAATCGTTGTGCCGGGAAGTGGCCTCGTGAAACGTCAGGCCGAGGCAGAAGGTCTTGACCGCATTTTTATCGACGCCGGTCTGGAATGGCGCGAGCCCGGTTGCTCGGCCTGCCTTGGCATGAACCCCGATAAAGTGCCTGCCGGAGAACGCTGCGCGTCCACCAGTAACCGCAATTTCGTTGGGCGGCAGGGGCCGGGCGCGCGGACGCATCTTGTTAGTCCAGCCATGGCAGCAGCAGCAGCGGTCACCGGTAGACTGACCGATGTCCGCGAACTGATATATTAAGCGGTAGCACCAGATTTTGCCGGAAGTTTGGCTGTGCATGATTAGCTATTTTCTTTACTTGTGACTGAAGCCAAAGCTAAGGCTTAGTCCAACAAGGAAGAGAGAGATGACCGATAAAAAATCCGATGATGATGCCAAATGGTCGGCCACGGCAAAGGTCGGGGCAGCGGTAGGCTCAGCAGCGCTCATGGCCGCATTATTATATGCCGGGCGGCGCAGTCTCACGCAGAAAAAGGGCAAGCTTGAACCTTTGTCCCCTGAACCTGAAATTGAGCCGGCTTCGGACAAGCAGCCAAAAACAGATACGGATTGATTGATGCAGGCGATTAGCAGCGTCAACGGCAGGGCTTATCCGCTGGGGCTGAAGAATGTTGACACCGACATCATCATTCCCGCGGTCTGGCTCAAAACGATCAGCCGATCTGGCCTTGGAAAAGGTGCATTTGAATCACTTCGCGCAGTTCCCGGCAATGTCTTTGATGATCCCAGTTTCGCAGGTGCGCCCATATTGATCGCGGGCGCGAATTTCGGCTGCGGATCCAGCCGTGAACATGCCGCATGGGCGATGGCTGATCTGGGCATATCGGCGGTCATTGCCCCAAGCTTTTCGGACATATTTTCGGGGAATGCATTTAAGAACGGGCTGCTTGCAATAGTATTGCCGCAGGAAGCTATCGATCGGCTGATGGAAGTGGCGCAGACCGACGCCATTCACATCGATCTTGAAACACAGACCGTAACGACGTCATTTCAGGATCGCTTCGAGTTTGAAATCGACCCATTTCGCAAGCACTGCCTGATGAACGGAGTCGACGAAATCGGGCTCACATTGAAAAGCAGCGATGCAATTTCAGCCCATGAGCAAAAATTATCGGCGAGCCAGCCTTGGCTAACGCCCAACCGGATTTAGGAGAGTAAAATGCGCGCCTTATTATCAACAGCAAGTGGTGGCCCCGAAACCCTTGTCATGGGCGAGTTGCCTGAACCCGTCGCTGGCCCCGGCCAGGTTGTTGTTGCGGTAAAGGCATGCTCAATAAACTTCCCTGATACGCTGATGATTGTCGACCTGTATCAGTTCAAGCCCGAACGCCCCTTTGCGCCCGGCGGCGAGATCGCTGGCGTCGTAGAAGCCATCGGTGATGGTGTCAGCGGATTTGCAGTTGGCGACCGCGTAATCGGGCTGTGTGGCAATGGTGGGTTGACCGAAAAAGTGGCGGTTGCCGCGTTCAATTGCTTTAAAATGCCCGACGCGATGTCGTTTGAGGATGGCGCGTCTTTGCTCATGACCTATGGCACGTCGATTCATGCGCTGAAGGATCGCGGTCACATGAAATCGGGCGACAATGTGCTTGTCCTTGGAGGCGCGGGCGGCATCGGCATTTCGGCAATCGAACTTGCCAAGGCCTATGGGGGACGTGTTGTCGCGGGCGTTTCGAGCGACGCAAAGGCAGCAATCGCTCGCGAAGCTGGCGCTGACGAAGTCGTCGTTTATCCGCATCAGCCGTTCGACAAGGACCAATCCAAAGCAGTAGCCGAAATGTTCAAGGCGGCAGCTGGCAGGGACGGGTTCAACATCATTTATGACACCGTTGGCGGCGATTATAGTGAACCTGCCGTGCGCTCGATTGCCTGGGAAGGCAAATTTCTCGTCGTTGGCTTCCCTGCAGGTATAGCCAAGTTGCCGCTCAATCTCACCTTGCTGAAAAGCTGCGACGTGTGTGGCGTATTCTGGGGCGCCTTTGCCGCGCGTACGCCACAACGCAACCATGCCAATGTTGCCGAGTTGTTTGACCTCTACGCAGCGGGCAAAATCAAGCCACGGATTTCAGAAACATTCGATCTTGCCAACGCCGGTACAGCCATTGCACGTCTTGGTGACCGGGCAGCTGTTGGCAAGCTGGTCGTGCGCATTTGACTTCACAGCCTTGTTGATCAGACAGACAGGCATTATCTTTGACATACAGGACACAGGAACGGCACGATGACAACTTTTGACAAACGCGAGGGCGCATTTGAAAACAAGTTCGCGCATGACGCGGAGCTTCAGTTTAAAATAACTGCCCGCCGGAACAAGCTGGTTGGACAGTGGGCGGCAGAGAAAATGGGCCTTACGCCCGAAGAGACGACTGCTTATGCTACCTCGGTGGTTCAGGCCGACTTTGAAGAGGCCGGCGATGAGGACGTTGTACGTAAATTGCTCGGCGATTTGACGTCGGCTGGTGTTGAAGCAGACGACGCAATGATCCGCGCGGCGCTTGAAGACAAAATGGTCGAAGCCCGCCGTCAGTTCATCGAGCCTGCATAATGGCGATGCAAGCCAACGAAATAGAAGCTATGATCAAGGCTGCGCTGCCCGATGCGCTGGTGGATATTACGGACCTTGCAGGCGACGGCAACCATTATGCGGCGCGCGTTGTCAGCGAAAGCTTCCGGGGAATGCCGCGGGTAAAGCAGCATAAAGCCGTGTATGACGCGCTGGGTGGACGTATGGGCGGCGTATTGCATGCGTTGCAGTTGACGACAGCGATCCCTTAGAATTTATTGGAGTATGAGACATGAGTGTTAACGAACGGATCGAAGAGATCGTCAAGGGCAACGACGTTGTGCTTTTCATGAAGGGAAGCCCGCTGTTTCCACAATGCGGATTTTCCAGCAAGGCGATTGCCATTCTCGATCATCTGGGCGTTGCCTATGAAAGCGTCGATGTATTGCAGGACATGGAAATCCGCGCCGGAATCAAGGATTACAGCGATTGGCCGACTATCCCGCAGCTTTATGTCAAAGGCGAGTTTCTTGGCGGATCGGACATCATGATGGAAATGTATGATGCGGGTGAATTGCAGACCTTGGTCGAAACCGAAGGCTTGGCCAAACCCAAGTAACACGAGCCCTCGGCGTGACCTTAATGGGGGCGACACATGTCTTTCTCATGAAGGTCTGCCGACAGCTTAAGGTGCCCTACGCTTCGGTGGGAAGCGGAGCGGTTTCTGCCCTTTGAATATTTGGCAGCATCAGGTGCAGCCAGCCCAAAGCCAGCAGATAAGAAGCCGCAGCGAATATGAACAAGGGCGTAAAGCCAAGGCCAGCCGCAAGGACCGCGCCAGTCACCAGCTGGATCAACGCACCGCCCATATTGCCCATGAATGCGCCAAAAGCGGTCACGCGTCCAACCTTCGCACGTGGCACGACGTCGGTGATGATTGAAAATATCGACAGGGAAAAGCCCTGATGTCCCGCCATCACAACACCCATCATGATCGCCACTGGCCAGAATGAGTCAAGTGTGAGCACGAACGGCAATGGTACCACGATCGCTGCCGACCCCAGCATGATCGTCTTGCGGACGCGGTTGACGCTCCATCCCGCTTCCAAAAGGCGGGTCGATAGCCAACCTGCGAACAGCGCACCTGCCCCTGACCCGAAAAACGCGAGCGCCAGCGGCACCGCAAGCTCGCTCGTGGTCAGACCAAATTCCTTGCGGTAAAAGTCAGGCAGCCAAAAATTGATCAGCCACCATGTCGCGTCTGAAAGGGCCTTTGCAATGACAATTGCCCACGTCCGCCGCTCGCGCAAGATCGGGCCATATGGCGCGCCGTCATCGGAAAAGTCCCGATTTGCATCCTCCGCCTCATCATCAAATTTCACCCCGCGCGCGAACCAAAGCCAAAGCGCCAGCGTAATAAAACCACCGATACCTCCAAAAATCAGCGCGCCGCGCCATCCCCAGATCGCCGCGATTACAGGTATGAAAAACGGCATGGTAATCGTGCCAAGCCCGGCAATCGCAGTACCTACGCCGAACGCGTAAGACCGCTTGTCCGGCGGAAACAGGGTTGCGACGGTTTTGATGGTCAACGGCGTCTGCACCGCCTCTGTCGCGCCAAGGCCGATGCGCGCGGCAACGACGTGCCAACCAGCGATCGCCCAGCCATGTGCCATCGCTGCAAGGCTCCACGTCGTCACCCCGGTGATCATGGAACGCAGCACGCCAATTTTGTCGACAAGCCATCCGGTAAACAGAAATGATAAAGCTGCTGCGACTTGAGTGACGAAAGCAAGATTGGCGAAATCCGTATCGCTCCAGCCAAGATCCGCCGACATGTCCGGCTTTAAAATCGCAATGACCGGCCGGTCCATAGCGTTGAAGATCCCGGCGACACACAGCAGCCCAAATAAAATCCAGCGCAGCGTCGGCGTGATCGGTTTCATTTCGCTTCACCCCTTTGCAACATGCTATCCGCTTGGCCGGTCGCCCGCTCCGATTTATACTGGAACTCGTTGCACATCTGCCTATAGAAGGCCATATGACACCGCAAGACATAAACGCGACCTACATCGCTGACCTCTATGGTGAAACTTATCTCGCCGAGGACAATCCTGCACCCCGTAAAAGGTTGTTGCTCCGCGCGCTGTTTCCGGGATTTGCTGTTGTCGGTATCGCGGCGGTCGCAGCCACATGGTTCTCCGAGCATTATGGCATGCCTGTCATTCTGGCAGGTTTACTGCTTGGTCTTGCGCTGAATTTCGTGTCGGCTGAACAAAAAGTACATCCCGGCCTCGATTTTTGCGGAACGGCGTGCCTGCGTTGGGGCATAGTCCTGTTGGGCACACAAGTGACGGCGATGCAAATCGGCGGACTTGGCGCGCTTGCCTTTTTGGGGCTAATCGGCATCATGTCGCTGGTCATGGGCGCAGGCTTATTGGGTGCACGTTTGGGCGGACAAAGCAATTATGCAGGCTGGATTGCAGGCGGCGCCACAGCCATATGCGGCGCGTCCGCGGCTTTGGCCATTTATGCCGTGATCGGACGCGAGCGCCTGAACCAATCGCAATTCACGCTCACGCTTGTGGGCGTTGCACTGGCCAGTGCGGTAGCGATGTCCTTTTATCCGCTCATTGCTGCTCAACTACATTTTACGGATAAACAAGCTGGATTCCTGATGGGGGCAGCCGTCCATGATGTCGCGCAGGCGCTGGGCGGTGGGTATAGCTTTTCGCAGTCGGCAGGTGAAACCGCAACCATCGTAAAGTTGTCGCGCGTGGCGCTGCTTGCGCCTGCTGTGGCGCTCATCGGGCTTGCCATAGGCTCAGTCGACGGGCGGTCCAAAAGCCTTGCTTCACGGCTGAAACTGCCTTGGTTCATCCTCGCGTTTTTCGCCGCTGTTGCTATCAACTCGGTTGTGGATGCGCCAAATTGGGTTGCAGAATATGGGCTTCTTGCATCCAAGGCGATGTTGCTGGTTGCGGTTACGGCCACCGCCATGCGCTCGCGGCTTGATCTGCTGCTAAGCCAGGGTTGGCAAGCGCTCTTGCCGGTCATGCTGGCGACATTTACTGCTTTTGTAGCATCAGCAGCTTTTGCATGGGCCTTTCTATGACGGGGGAAGTTTACGACCTTGCGGTGATTGGCGGCGGTGTGAACGGCGCAGGCATTGCGCGCGACGCCGCTGGCAGGGGCGCGAAGGTTGTGCTTCTTGAACGCGGCGATCTCGCGCGGGGCACTTCATCGGCATCGACCAAGCTTATTCACGGCGGCCTCCGCTACCTTGAACATTACGAATTTGGCCTGGTGCGCGAATCGCTGATCGAGCGTGAACGCTTGTGGAGGATCGCCCCGCATATAATCTGGCCGCTGCGTTTCATCCTGCCGCATCAAAAGGGCATTCGTCCGGCATGGCTCGTTCGGCTCGGACTTTTCCTTTATGATCATATCGGTGGACGAAAATTGCTGCCTGCCACGCGCACGGTCAATTTGAAAACCGAAGAAGCGGGAAAGCCGCTGCGTCCGGAATTTGAGAAGGCTTTTGAATATTCGGACTGCTGGGTTGATGACGCGCGCCTCGTTGTCCTCAACGCGCTGGATGCTGCCGAGCACGGAGCAGATATCCGCACCCGTTGCGAGGTCACGCATCTCGAACGGCGCGACGGATTATGGCATATCGAAATTGCCGGACATCAACCCGTTATGGCGCGCGCAGTTGCCAATGCAGCGGGGCCAGCCGTGCTCGATTTGCTGGCGCGGACCACGGGGCATGATCGCAGGACTGGTGAAACAATCCGCCTGGTGCGGGGATCGCACATTGTCGTGCGCAAGATGTTTGATTCGCCGCAAGCCTATTTTTGCCAAAATCCTGACGGGCGGATATTCTTCGCGATCCCTTATGAGGATGATTTTACCCTTATCGGTACAACCGACGCCGATCATAAGGGTTCGCTCGACAACATTACCGCCACGCCGGAAGAAATCGACTATATTTGCGCATCGGCTGCAGCCTATTTCAAACAGCCCATCACCCCAGATGACGTCGTTTACAGCTTTGCTGGCGTTCGTCCCCTGGTCGACGATGGTTCAGGCAAGCCCGAGACCGCATCGCGTGGCTATCACTTCGAAATGGAATTCGGGCCGCATGAAACTGCACCAATCCTCTCCGTTTTCGGCGGCAAAATTACCACCTACCGTCATCTTGCGGAAAGTGCGGTGCAAAAGCTGGCGGATTATCTGCCTCAGTTGAAGGGACCAAGCTGGACCTTGACCCAGCCGCTGCCGGGTGGGGATTTTCCGATGAACGGCGCGCCCGCCCTCGCTGATCAAATCCTTCAGGAACATCCATTTTTGTCGCACACTCTGGTTC
Source organism: Sphingorhabdus sp. (assembly GCF_046596595.1). Classification (GTDB taxonomy): domain Bacteria; phylum Pseudomonadota; class Alphaproteobacteria; order Sphingomonadales; family Sphingomonadaceae; genus Sphingorhabdus_B. The sequence goes on along the minus strand of NZ_JBKJMB010000007.1, from coordinate 40,130 downwards.
ACCGATGGGTGCGTAGTTATGGAACGCGGGTAAAGGATCTGCTTGCGACCGCGCGCAGTCTGGATGACCTTGGCGCGGATTTGGGACACGGGCTGTATGCCGCAGAGGTTGACTATCTGATTGACCATGAATGGGCCCAGACGGCGCAGGATATATTATGGCGGCGCAGCAAGCTTGGTCTGCGGTTTGCCGATGCAGAAGTCGATAATCTCGAAACTTATATTGCGGCAAAATTGCGGGTTCGAGACACGGAATTGCTGCAACAACCTCCCCCTATGTAACGTTTGTAACCCCAAGGACCGTTCGCATGCCTTGACGCTCTTCGTTGGTCAATGCATGACGTTGAAAAGGGAGAACAAAATATGCCAGATCAACTGGCCAGCCGCGATGCAACTTTGTCCGCAGACGAGATGGAGGTCGTCAGATTCGTCCCGCCGCCGGCGTTGGCGCCCTATGTCACTCAAATTTACTTTTTTCGGTGCGATCAGGAACAGGTGCGCGACTTCCAGCCAGCAGCGCCCGGGCATTTAATCTTCCTTCTTCAAGGAACCGGAACGTTGCGGTTTCAAGATGGACATGTCGACGCCGTAAAAAAGGCAACCGTCATTGGCCCCGGTTTGGGAGCGGCAGAATTTCATATCGATGGCCCGTTGCATGATTTGGGATTTGCGCTGTCGCCGCTTGGATTTGTGGCTTTAACCGGCAGGCCCGCAAACCATTATGTGGATAGGGCCGTGCCCGCATCGACCTTATTTGGTCCGGAAATTAATACGCTTATGGATAGCTTCATTGCTGGCTATGCCGCAGGAACAATGCGGTTGGCGCAGATGGTCGACGAAGTCTCCAACTTTCTCCTGCTCCGGTTGAAAGCGGTGTCACCGTCGCATATCCATCTGGTGCAAAGCGTCATTGGCTGGCTCTCGAGCGACTTTGATCCCGACGTGGAGGAGCTATATTCCCAAGTCCCGATGTCGCGGAGCACCACAGCGCGTTTGATCACAAAATATTTTGGCAGCCCGCCGAAACAGTTGATGCGCAAATATCGGGCGCTACGTGCGGCGACGATCATGGTGGACCCGAATGCTTCGTCCCAGCTAAGATTGCAAGTCGAGTCCATATTCTACGATCAGCCCCATATGATCCGCGAAATTCGGCAATTTGCAGGCAGGACACCCGCTGCGCTCGATAGCAATGATGCGCAAGTCATGCGCTTGTGGCTAAACAAAGACAATTTCCGCGATATCGAGTCCTTTCTCGCTTGATTTCAGCCGCCAAAAGGACCATCTGCAGCTAATCGGAGTAAATTTATCTGATTAGGGTGCGCAATATGCGTTTGTCGAATATGGCCGATTATGCGGTGGTGATTATGAGCGCGGCTTCCCGCCATTGCGGTTTTGCGCGCGTGTCGGCGACTGACCTTGCTGCTGAAACAGGTCTTGCACTCCCGACTACGCAAAAGCTTGTGAGTATCCTTACCAAGGCCGGGCTTTTGCGCTCGGCGCGCGGCACAGGTGGCGGCATAACGCTTGCGCGTCCGGCCGCGGCGATCAGCATCGCCGACATTATCGAAGCCGTCGAAGGGCCCATTGCGCTCACCGCATGTTGCGATACGCACAAGCATGCCATGGGCCAACATTGCCCCAAGGAAGGCAGTTGCCACGTGCAGGCCCATTGGCCCGTCGTGAACGGCGCAGTGCGTGGTGCATTGGCACAAATCAATTTGGCAGGACTGACGCGATGACCGACGATATCGACACCAAGGACATGATATTGAAAGATCAGGCCGCGTGGGACGCCGCCGACAAGGTCGCTGACTACGAACATGGCTGGTCATCGGACATTGAAACCGACTTTGCGCCAAAGGGTCTGACCGAAGACACCGTCCGCTTCATTTCGGCCAAGAAAAACGAGCCTGAGTGGATGCTTGAATGGCGGCTGAAGGCGTTTGCCATGTGGAAGACGATGACGCCCCCCGATTGGGCCAAGCTAAACGTGCCGCCCATCGATTATCAGGACGCTTATTATTACGCTGAACCCAAGGCCAAGCCAAAGCTTGGGTCATTGGACGAGGTCGATCCTGAAATCCTGCGCATTTATGAAAAACTGGGCATTCCAATTGCCGAGCAGGAAGTGCTTGCAGGGGTTGAGGGCGCACGCCGTGTGGCAGTGGACGCGGTGTTCGACAGTGTTTCGGTCGCCACCACCTTCCGTGCGGAGCTTGAGCGCGCCGGTGTCATCTTCCGCAGCATATCAGAAGCGATCAAGGAGTACCCCGATCTCGTGCGCCAATGGCTCGGCAAGATTGTGCCGATGCGTGACAATTACTTCGCGACTCTCAACTGCGCGGTCTTTTCCGACGGGACGTTTGTTTATATCCCCGAAGGCGTACGCTGCCCGATGGAACTTTCCACCTATTTCCGCATCAATGCCGAAAACACCGGCCAGTTTGAACGCACGTTGATCATTGCCGACAAGGGCAGCTATGTCAGCTACCTGGAAGGTTGCACCGCGCCGATGCGCGACGAAAACCAGCTGCACGCCGCCGTCGTCGAACTGGTCGCATTGGATGATGCCGAGATCAAATATTCAACCGTTCAGAACTGGTACCCCGGCGATGCAGAGGGCAAGGGCGGCATCTATAATTTCGTGACCAAGCGCGCATTGTGCCAGGGCAAGAACAGCAAAGTGTCCTGGACTCAGGTCGAAACCGGAAGCGCGGTCACGTGGAAATATCCAAGCTGCGTTCTCAACGGCGAAAACAGCGTGGGCGAATTTTACTCGGTCGCGGTCACCAATAATTACCAGCAGGCCGACACTGGCACCAAGATGATCCACAATGGCAAGGGCAGCCGCTCGACCATTGTAAGCAAAGGCATCAGCGCCGGACACAGCAACAACACCTATCGTGGGCTTGTCCGCGTCGCGCCCAATGCCGAGGGCGTGCGCAACTTCACGCAATGCGATTCATTGCTGCTGGGTTCGCTCAGCGGAGCGCACACCGTGCCGTATATCGAAGTGCGCAACCCAAGCGCGCAAATCGAACATGAGGCGACGACAAGCAAGATTTCCGACGACCAGATGTTCTACGCGATGCAACGCGGCCTGAACGCCGAAGAAGCGGTTGCGCTGATCGTGAATGGTTTTGCCAAGGAAGTGCTTCAGCAACTGCCGATGGAATTTGCGGTCGAGGCGCAGAAGTTGCTGGGGATCAGCCTTGAGGGTTCAGTCGGATGACGCAACTGACACTCAACGATTATGCGAAACAGAACCAAGCCCCTCCCCTTCAGGGGAGGGGTAAGGGGTGGGGCCTATCAGCCGAGCGCCTCGCCGAATTGCATAAACATGCGGTAGACATGCGCCGCGAACCGACCGAACCGGAAAAACGTCTATGGCGCGCGTTGTCACGGTCGCAACTCGGTGGTCACAAATTTCGCAGGCAGGCAGTGATCGGCCCTTTCATCGCGGATTTTGTTTGTCCCCAAAAAAGGTTGATCGTCGAAGTCGACGGCCACACTCATATCGATCCAGCGAAAGACGCGTTACGCGATGCCAAGCTCGCAGAAATGGGATTTCGCGTTTTTCGTGTTCCCAATTCGGAAGTTATGCAAAATCTTGAAGGCGTGTGTGAGGGGCTTTTGGCGCTACTGGCCGAAACGCCGGATTGCTACGAGAGACCCCACCCCAACCCCTCCCCTGAAGGGGAGGGGCTTAAGGAGGCGCAGAAGCTGCTTGGGATTAGCCTTGAGGGGAGCGTGGGGTGATGGGTGGAGCCAAGCGCTATTTGATGCTTCTGTTGGCAACCGCTGCATCGGCTTGGTTTATCGGTGCGGTTGGCAACCAAGGAAATATGTTTGGGTTGATTGAAGCTATTGGATTTGCATTGCCGATAGCTACTATCGTGTGGCTTTTTGTCCGAACCAAGCCTGTCGACGATTTTACAGCAACTATCAAAGCTAGCCTGTGGTGTGTGTTCGTTGTTGGGCTCCTTACATGGGGAAGCGGCTATCAAGATGCACGAGAGCGCGGACTGGCAGCTGGCACTGCGGCAGCTAATTCGCTTGTCACCGTGTCCGGCTTTGCAATCCTCGTAAGCCTAGCCAGCCTATTTTGGTTGGGAAGAAATAGACAAGAAGTAGAAATTGATCAAAATGCTCCAAATAACTAATCTCCACGCCAATGTTGGCGACAAGCCAATTCTCAAGGGCCTCACACTCTCGCTCAAGGCGGGCGAGATTCATGCGATCATGGGACCGAATGGTGCTGGCAAATCGACGCTGGGCTATGTTCTGTCGGGGCGGCCCGGTTATGAGGTGACCGCGGGTGAGGTGTGGTTCACGCCTTCTTCTCCCCTCCCGCAGGCGGGAGGGGCCGGGGGTGGGCCTCTGCCTTCACCGTCGGAAAGTTCGCCTGCGGCGAACCCCGCCCCTAACCCCTCCCGCCTGCGGGAGGGGAATGCGCCAATCAACCTCCTCGACCTCGAACCGCATGAGCGCGCTGCTGCCGGTCTGTTCCTGGGCTTCCAATATCCGGTCGAAATCCCTGGCGTTTCGAACGTCCAGTTCCTGCGCGAGGCGCTCAATGCGCAGCGCAAGAACCGCGGCGAGGCCCCTTTATCGGGCGGCGAATTCCTGAAGGTTGCGCGCGAGCAGGCTGGCGCTCTTGGCATGGACATGGACATGCTGAAACGCCCTGTAAATGTCGGCTTTTCAGGCGGCGAGAAAAAGCGCAACGAGATGGTGCAAATGGGTATCATCGACCCCGCTTTGGCAATACTTGACGAGACCGACAGCGGCCTCGACATCGACGCGCTGCGCATCGTCGGCGACGGCATCAACCGCATCATGCGCAAGCCGGACAAGGCTGTGCTGCTCATCACCCATTATCAGCGCTTGCTCGATTATGTGAAGCCTGACTTCGTCCATGTACTCGCCGATGGCCGCATCACGCGCACTGGCGGCGCTGAACTGGCGTTGGAACTTGAGCGCGATGGGTACAAGGAGCTCGCAGCGTGATCTTGCTGCTTGCCCTTGCGATGCAAGTCGCAGCTGGCCCTGTCACTAAGCTGCAGGACGAGATCGTCGTGATCGGGCAAAAGCAGAAATATTGGCGTGGATATTTGAAATACAAGAAGGATATACCGTCGTGTAAGACGACGCGCAGCACGGGTGACAAAGCTATCGACCAGATCGGATGCGATGCCATGATCGCTTGTTTTCCCGAGCATCGGAGTGCTCTCGGCTCATTGGCCAAGCAACATAAAAAACAAAGCGCCTTCGACGCAGCGGCCAAGCCTATTTACGCTGAAATGGGTGAATGTCTCGTCAGCAAGCGTGATCGGGGCATTTCGGAGTTGGCCGATAAAATGCTCGGGATTGCGCAATGATGCTAACCCAAGTCCCCTCCCGCCACGATGAATCATGGCGCTACAGCGACATTGCTGCAGTGGAAGCCGCGTGGCCACTCCCTGCGCCTGAAGCCATAATTGTGCCTGCGGGCGGCTCGTTTGCGCGGACAATCGTTCAGGACACCGGATCGATTCAACAGCTTGATATTGCCATTGGCAAGGGCGCGACAGCGGCGGTCCATGTCCTTAACATCGGCGGCAATTACGGCCGCGTCGAATTGAACATCACCCTGCATGAAGGTGCGGACTTCAAATTGGGCGCAGTGCAAATCGGCGGCAACACCCAGACGTTGGAAATCGTAACCACAGTTACCCATCTCGAACCCAAGGCCACATCTTCGCAGATCGTCCGCTCAGTTCTCGCTGGCACAGCGACGGGGACGTATCTTGGCAAAGTCGCGGTTGCACGCGATGCCCAACTCACGGACAGCGTGCAGTCCGTAAAGGCGATGTTGCTTGACCGCAGTGCGACCGCCAACGCGAAGCCCGAGCTTGAGATCTACGCCGACGACGTCAAATGCGCGCATGGCTGCGCGATCGGCGAGCTTGACCCAATGGGGCTTTTCTATCTGCAGGCACGCGGCATTGCCCCGGCGGATGCGAAGAAGCTGATGCTTCAAGCCTTCGTTGCTGGCGTATTTGAAGGCGCAGCGGACGAGGAAATGCTGACGGACGCAGCGCTCGAGAAATTGGGAGAACTGGTGTGACCACCCTTTCGATGGACCCGACCGAACGCGCCGTTGGGCGCTGGGAAAACGAGGGCGGAACCGTCTCGCGTAATGTGCGCGGCCATTTCCCTGGGCTTGCCAATGGCTGGCATTATCTCGACACTGCCGCCACCGCGCAAAAGCCGCAGATTGTGCTCGATGCGATGATGCAGGCCGGCGGTGTGAACTATGCGACCGTCCATCGCGGCGTCTACGCGCGTTCGGCGAACATGACGGTGGCGTTTGAAGCGGCGCGCGAGCGTGTGGCGCGCTTTATGGGTGCGGCTTCACCCAACGAGATCGTGTTTGTCCGCGGTGCCACGGAAGGCATAAACCTTGTCGCGCAAAGCTGGGGTCCGGCAAATGTAAAGGCTGGCGACCGCATCATGCTTAGCCAGTTAGAGCATCACAGCAACATCGTGCCGTGGCAGATGTTGGCGGAGAAGGTCGGCGCGCATATTGATGTTTGCCCGCTGACCGATGACGGCCAGATCGACCTTGACTGGCTTGAAGCCAACCTGACACCGGCGCACAAGCTGGTCGCGCTCGCGCATGTGTCCAATGTACTCGGGTCCGTGCTGGATGCAAGACGCACCGCAAACGCCGCGCATGCGGTTGGGGCAAAATTCCTGCTGGACGGCTGTCAGGCTGCGCCCCGCATGCATTTGGACATGGCAGACCTTGGCTGCGATTTCTACGTCATGTCGGGGCACAAGCTATACGGCCCAACCGGTATTGGTGTGTTGTGGGCGAGCGCCGACACGCTAAATGCTATGCCCCCTTGGCAAGGTGGCGGCGCGATGATCGACCGGGTGACGTTCGAAAAAACGACGTATGCGCCTGCGCCTTCGCGCTTTGAGGCCGGAACGCCGATGATTATCGAAGTCATTGGGCTGCATGCCGCCCTCGACTTTATCGACAGCTTTGGTGCGGACGCCATTTTCGCGCATGAGAGCGCGCTGGCGGCACAAGCGCGGGACGCATTGCGTTCGGTAAACTCCGTCACATTATATGGCCCGGAACAATCGGCAGGGATCGTCTCCTTCTCCATGGAGGGCGTCCATCCCCACGATATCGGCACCATATTAGACGAGGAAAATGTGGCGATCCGTGCTGGCCATCATTGCTGCCAACCGCTGATGGACCATCTCGGTGTGCCTGCAACGGCGCGCGCGAGCTTTGGAATTTACAATGATGAAGATGATGTCGCGGCGCTGGTACGCGGCCTGGAACGGGTGAAGAGGATATTTGGATGAACGAGAACATCCGCATAGAAGAAGTCGATAGCGTGGAAAAGCCGCCTAAAGCACGGGTTGAGAGCGCGACGGAAACACTTGAGCGCAAGAAGGACTATCTGGAAGGCTTCCTTGCGCAAAAGCCTGCTACGCCCGCGCCAAGCGAGCCCGATGGCGACCTGTACGAGGCCGTAATCGCGGCGTTGAAGGAAATTTTTGACCCGGAAATTCCGGTGAACATTTATGACCTTGGCCTGATATACAATGTAGAAATCAACGACGGCCATGCGGTTGTGTCGATGACGCTGACTACGCCGCATTGTCCAGTGGCAGAATCGATGCCGGGCGAGGTTGAATTGCGCGTCGGCGCAGTCCCGGGCATCGGCGATGCCGAGGTAAATCTTGTGTGGGAGCCAGCGTGGACTCCGGCCAATATGACCGACGAAGCGCGTCTGGAGCTTGGAATGTTATGACCGAAGTAAAGACAAGAGCGCGGCCGGCCGCAGTCAAACTGACGCCTGCATCGGAAGCAAGAATTACAGAATTAATGTCCAAAGCGCCTGAAGACGCCATTGGCGTGAAGCTGTCGACGCCGCGCCGGGGTTGCTCGGGGCTGGCGTATTCCGTCGACTACATCTCGGAAGCGGTTCCCTTCGACGAGAAAATCGAAACACCCGGCGGCGTCCTATATATTGACGGCGGCTCGGTGCTCTACCTCGTCGGCTCGGTAATGGACTGGGTCGAGGATGAATTCGCCGCTGGATTTGTATTCACCAATCCGAATGCTACCGGAAGCTGTGGCTGCGGCGAGAGCTTTACCGTTTAAAAATCGAACTGAAGCCGGAACGCGATGCCCACATCATCGGGTGCAGATTCAAAATGCCCCGGCTCCTGCCGCCAAAACAGGTTTGAAGAGAAATAGCCGCCTTGCACTGGCATCGTCCACGCAAGCTCGCTGGCTATCTCCTGCCCTTTTGGCGCAAGCGAATAGCGGCGCGCGCCAAAGCTGGTCGCAAGCGTTGCGTAATCATAAGCGACAGGGACGTTAAGCGAGAGGCCGCCACTTGTTACCCGCAGCGGTTGCGCGATGCGCAATGCAAGGCGATCGTGAAGCGCGATTATATTGCTACCCGACAGATCAACCGAAAAGGCGTTGCTTTTCAGCAAGCTTTGGCCGGAAAGCGAAGCACCTGCATTGGCGTACGTCCATCCTTGCCGCCAGCTCGCACCAAGTGTCCAAGAGCCAATCAGTTCCACATCGCCCCGGCCATCAACAAACAGACTGCGCGCGCCATTCTGGCCGATAAAATTGGCAAAGCGCGCGCCGAGGACAGTGTCATCTTCGCGGAGCCAGTTCGCACCCAAAGCAAATTTGGCTGGTCCAATCTCGCGATCCATCGATACGCCAACCGAAGAATAAGGATATCGGTTGTTGCCGTTGCGGACAAACTCGGCGCCGCCGCGTTCGAACAATTGTGCTTCGCCTGCTTCCAAGCTGCCGGTCAGACCAAAATTGCCAAGTACATGACGCAAGGCAAAGGACTGACCCGGCGCACGTTCAAACCCATTGTCCATGCGTGCATCCGTCGCTGTCAGAAATGCACCTGACGACATGCCCTGCAATGCGGCAACTTGCCCAGCGGCCGCCTGACGAATACCAACGCTGAACCGTGTATCGCTCGAAATAGCAGCACTCACGCGGCCAGCGAGCATTCGCGCCTGATTCTGCTGCCCGTTGGAAAGCGCCAATGGCCCGAAGCGTGCGCCATCGCCGCTACCAGCGCTTATCGAGAACGCGATTTCCGTCGTGCCTTGAGCTATGCTGACCGACCGCCCCTGATCCACCAAAGCGGGCGTAAGCCGCAATCGCGGCGAGGTTACATTCAAACCATGGGCAAGATCGATGTTATATGCCCGGCCATAGCTGTCGAGGACAACAGCATTGATTGGCCTGTTCGACAAAGCGACATCGCCCATGGGTCCGGAAGTCGTTCCGCCGCTGCCGGAAAGCGGCACGACCGAATTGGTCCCTGCCAGTGACGTTCTTCCCGATGGAGAGAATGCACCCGCTATATCCAATATGCCGCGGCCATAAATCGCGTCAGTGCCCGGGTCACCGGCGTCGCGCGCGGACGTCAAAAGGAGACTTACAATCTGCGAGCCCGTCAAATTGGGAAAAGCCTGTGCCAGCAATGCTGCAGCGCCAGAAATCTGCGGCGCAGAAAAGGAGGTGCCATTGAACACCCGCACGAAATTCTGCCCATTTTGTTCAAATCGGAAGATGGTATCATTTTGATACTGGCAGCAAATGCCTTGCCCCAAAGCGGATAGCACTGAATTTTGGGAGACACCCGCTTTGTTGCTGAAATTGGAAATGGTGCCGCTGTCGTCGACCGAGGTCGAAATAATAACCAGACCGTTGCCATTGGCAAGCAGCGCCTGCGCAAATGGGCTTGGGTTGTTGGGGTCGAACGCGGGTGCTGCATCATTACCTTCATTACCCGCCGAGACGACAATGACGATGCCCGCCAAAGTTGCGCGGCTGATGGCGGCCCGCAATGCGCTGCTGGCGCCGCCCGCGCCGCCGAGCGATATGTTGATCACACGCGCGCGATTGTCGATCGCACGGTTTACGCCAGCCGCGATGGAAGAATCGAAAAAGGAACATGACGCCTCATCCTCGCCGGGCGCAGCTATCGTACAACTGCCCGCTTGATCCGCGCGCAAAGCCAATATGGTCGCATTAAAGGCGATGCCATGCACATCGCGGTCGTCCTTTGCGGCAGCGATTACGCGCGTGACCTCCGTACCATGCCCGTCTTCGTCACCAAGTGGCCTGCCGGCTCCGGTAACGTCGCCAGATTGCGGGTGGATGCGGCCCGTAAATTCATGGCTATTGGGATCAATGCCCGAATCGATGACACCCACGGTAACGCCAAGTCCGGTTGCGCCCGACTGATAGGCGGTGATTGCTCCGTGAAAACCAGGGCCATCCGACCGGTTGAACTCCGCCGTGGCGAAATTTGTAGTTGGCGGGGGCGGAGGCGGGGGGGGTGGGGGCGGTGGCAATGCCACGACAACAGGCGGCGGCGCAGGCGGGGAAATCGGGTTCACGCCGCCTCCACCGCCACCGCATGCGGAAAGCGTGAGCGCAAAAACGACAGAACTGCCTATCGCAACCTTACGATCCAATTTTGTTACATTCATGGATACGCGACCTTCATCCAGCAATAATCTGCAGTTAAGCATGATTCGCTTTCGGTAGTCTTAACATGCGCGTTGAGAAATATCGCGCAACTTGATAGGCGCGCAGCATGCAACCTTTCCTATCATCTATCGACACATGGATCTTTGATCTCGACCTCACTCTGTACGGCCCTGAGGCTAACATCATGGCGCAGGTCCGCGACAGGATCGCTTTGTTCGTTGAACGCTATTTTCAGATCGGATCGGATGAAGCCCATGTTGTTCGGCACACATATTGGAAAAAATATGGCACCACGCTTGGCGGGTTGATGGCCGAACACCAGCTGGAACCGCACGGCTATCTTGATTTTGTGCACGATGTCGACATGAGCCTTCTACAACCCGCTGCTGGTTTGCGTGCGCTGATTGAAGCGCTGCCCGGCCGGAAACTTATCTTTACCAACGCTGATGCGCCTTATGCCGAAAGGGTCTTAGCCGCGCGGGGTCTCGATAATCTGTTTGAGGATATTTTCGATATCCATCGCATGAAGCATATGCCGAAGCCAACACCGGCGAGCTATGATGCCTTATGTGCCGAACTTGCGATCGATCCGTCCGGTGCACTTTTTGTTGAGGACTCAGCACATAATCTGGCACCGGCCAAAGCTTTGGGAATGACAACAATTTGGGTGAACTACGACGCTGAAACTGATAGCAGCGACACAGAACATTTTGTCGACCACGAGATTGCCGACCTTACGGAATGGCTTTCTGCAATCCACAGTCTTGAAAGCACCACATGACCGACCAGCTAGCCAATATCATCGATACCGCCTGGGATCAGCGCAACGAAATTTCCAGCTTAACCCAAGGCGAAGTACGCGACGCGGTGCAAACTGCCTTGGCCGGGCTTGACGACGGGTCGTTCCGTGTCGCCGAAAAGCGCGATGGCGTTTGGCAGGTTCATCAGTGGTTGAAAAAGGCCGTGCTGTTGTCCTTCCGCTTGAATGACAATGTCCTTGTAGAAGGCGGCGCATCGGGCGCGCCAGCGTATGACAAGGTACCATCAAAATTCAGCGGTTGGGATGCCGACCGGTTCCGCACGGCAGGATTTCGCGTCGTTCCCGGCGCTGTTGCACGTCAGGGCAGCTTTGTCGGAAAGAATGTCGTGTTAATGCCAAGCTTCATCAATATCGGCGCGCGCGTCGACGAAGGCACAATGGTCGACACATGGGCAACCGTAGGAAGCTGCGCGCAGATAGGCAAAAATGTGCATCTGTCCGGCGGCGTCGGCATCGGCGGCGTACTTGAGCCGCTTCAGGCTGGCCCAGTCATCATTGAGGACAATTGCTTTATCGGTGCGCGCTCCGAAGTTGTGGAGGGCGTGATCGTCGAAGAGGGCGCCGTGCTGTCGATGGGTGTGTTCATCAGTTCAACCAGCAAGATTATTGACCGCACGACAGGCGAAGTTTTCGTTGGAAGGGTGCCTGCTTATTCCGTGGTTGTACCCGGATCGATCCCTGGCAAAGCGTTGCCGGATGGGAGCCCGGGACCAAATCTTTCCTGTGCGGTCATCGTAAAACGCGTCGATGCACAGACGCGTGCGAAGACCGCCATTAACGACCTGCTGAGAGATTAACCGGGGCGGATAACTATCGCTGTCCAGTTGCGCTTGCAATTCGGAGGGAATCGCTCCATACGCTATGGGCGGACCGGGCCCCTCTGACGCTTGCTTCTTTAGAAGGAACGTGATGTCGGCCGCATCGGATGTTTCCGGTGCAGTTGTCAGGCGGTCAATGATACCCCCCGAATACGCATGGCTTTGGCCGGAACATCCGATTGAACTTAAACTTTGTTCAATGAGGATGATGTTATGACTTTTTCGTCGTTTCGCTTGCTGCAATATCACCAGAAAATCGACAATGAATTGCGTGCGGAGATTAGTCGGCGCTGGCCCGATGCATTCCGGATTCAGAAGCTAAAGCGGCTTAAGCTGGCCATTAAGGATCGGCTCGCAAATCGTGGAAGTGCGCCATTCGAGCGTGGCCTGCGATTTAACAAAATCTAAAATTGTAAACGCGGGCACCGTTCGGACTTTTGTCTGTGCGGTGTCCGGCGATGGTTACAACAGGGAATAATGTGATGGAATTTTTAATGATGGACTGGCTGGGAACACCGGTCTGGTTCTGGCTATCGTTTCTCGGCCTTGTGGTCGCGTTGACCGCCTTTGACCTTGGCATCCTGCATAAGGAAGACAAGGAAATGGGTATCGCCGAGAGCCTGAAGCTGTCCGCCTTTTACATCAGCATCGCGATGCTGTTCGGCCTTTGGGTGTGGTTCCAAAAAGGTGCCGAAATGGGCATGCAATATTATACAGGCTTTTTCATCGAAAAGGCGCTGTCGATCGACAATGTTTTTGTCATCAGTCTGATCTTCACCTTCTTCGCAATACCCCGCAAATATCAGTACCGCGCGCTGCTCTGGGGCATCATCGCAGTCATCGTGCTTCGTGGCCTGATGATCGCGGCTGGCGCTGCCATTGTGGAGGAGTATGGTTGGACGCTATACATCTTCGCGGCGTTCCTGATCGGCACTGGCATCAAGATGTTGTTCAGCGGCGATTCTGAAATGGACGTGGCCAAAAACCCGGTGGTCAAATATATTTCAACGCATATGCGCGTGACCAAGGAGCTGCATGACGAGAAGTTCTTTGTGAAGGTGGCGGACGAGAAAACCGGCAAGATGGTCCGTGCTGCCACGCCGTTGTTCCTGGCATTGGTCGTCATCAACCTCGCCGACCTGGTGTTTGCTGTCGACTCGGTACCGGCGATCTTTGCGATCACGACCGATACCTTCATCGTCTACACCTCGAACATCATGGCGATCTTGGGCCTTCGTGCATTGTATTTCGCACTGGCGGCGATGGTCCATCGTTTCCATTATCTCAAATACGCTTTGGCACTTGTCCTGGTCTTCATCGGCTCGAAGATATTCGTGTCGGATTTCCTGCTGGACGGCGACAAGTTTCCGCCCATACTCAGCCTTGGCGTTACTTTCGCGCTCATCTTGGGGGGTATTGGCTTCTCGCTCTGGAAGACCCGAAATGATGTGGAAGCACCGGGCGCAGCACAATTTTAATTGAAATTACCAACAGGAGAATGACACATGAAAGTTGAATTACCCGCGACTGACCGTCGCACGATGTTAGGTATTGCAGCATTGACCGCTGGTGCAGCGATGGTGGCGGCCACTGGTCCGGCAATGGCAGCGGCCGATGACAAGGGCGCCACAGCGAAGCTTTCAATGACGCCCGACCAGGCATTGGCGCGGCTTATCGACGGCAACCGCCGCTTCGTTGCCGACGAAAATCCCAACACCGATATTTCTACAAAGCGGCGCCTTGAAATTGCCAAGAGCCAAGCACCTTTTGCGATCCTGGTTGGCTGTGCCGATTCCCGTGTTGGACCGGAACATCTGTTTGGTGGCGGTCTGGGCGAATTGTTCATCGTCCGCACCGCTGGCAATTATGTCGATGATGCCGGCTACGGATCGATTGCCTATGCGATCGCTGCTTTGGGTGCACCGTTGATTGTTGTGCTCGGGCATGAACGTTGCGGCGCAGTTGATGCGGCAACCAAGCTTGTCATTGACAACAGTCAGCTACCGCCATCGCTCACTCGTATGGTTCAACCGATCCTGCCAGCCGTTATTGACGCAAGGGCAACGCTTGGCACGAAAACTGACCTGGTTGATCACGCCATTCACATGAACGTCCGCCATGTCGTTCGTGGCCTCCGCGACACGTCAGACCCTATCATTGCCGAACCGTTGAAGTCAGGGAAAGTAAAGGTCGTTGGCGCGTATTACGACCTCGACACGGGTGCCGTCGACTTCTTCGACCGCGGCTAGTTGTTAACGTCGCCCTTTGGTCGGCGCATTAAAGTCGGGCGGTTTGTTGGCGATCCAGTCGACAAACCGCCTGATTTCTTCATGGCCAAGCAATGCCTCGGCGGTCGCAAAGCGCTTTTCAAGATCGCTGTTGGTAAAATTGGCATGTATCGTCCGGTGGCAAATCGGGTGCACCGGCTGCCGTTCCTTTCCGCCGCGGCTTTTGGGCACAGGATGATGCCATTCGGTCACCTCCCCCATCGGCCGCGCGCACAGCCAGCAGTTCACAACTGGCGTATCTTCGGGCTCGTCAGCGTCGTAAAAGTCACGAATCTTTCTCGCCATATTCAGCTTTTGCTTGGCCCAAGCAGGTCAAGCACAGCAGCGGTCATTGCCTCAACACCCAGGCGTACCGATGGCTCCGGATCAATTTTGAACAGGGGCGAATGGTGTCCAGCAACTGGCGTGCCGCCGTCCTTTGCCGCCGCGATCCATTCAGGCTTTGTCCCGCCAACGGCGAAGTAGTAGCCCGGAATATTATATTGCTGATCCACGAAAAAGGCGAAATCCTCCGCCCCCATGTTGGTCTGGCGAAACGGGACGACGACATCCTTGCCCAACGCATCGCCGATTGCCGCGTTCAACCGGCGGGCAAGTGCGCCATCATTCACCGTTACGGGCGTGCTTTCGTTGACCTTGACGATAGGCAATTTGTCGGCAGGCAAACCATTTGCTGCGCCAATACCCTTTGCCAATCGTTCAATCGAGGAAATCAGTTGATCCCGAACCGCCTGGCTGTTGGAACGGACAGTCACTTGCAGGTCGGCATATTCGGAAATGATGTTGTGCTTGGTTCCGGCATGAAAGGCACCGACGGTGATGACGCCGGGATCCAATGGACCCTTTTCACGACTGATTATCGACTGCAAGCCGACGACGATTTGTGAGGCAATATACACTGGGTCGCGGCCAAGATGCGGCGCAGCCCCATGGGTGGCGATGCCCGGTACGCGGATATCGACGCTGTCGGCGGACGAATATTGAATGCCTTCGGATGCCGAAATCTTGCCGGTTTCAAGCTCAGCGGCCACATGGAAGGCCAATGCATAATCAGGCTTTGGAAAACGCGTGTACAGACCATCCGCGATCATCGCCTTTGCGCCGCCAACACGTTCTTCGGCAGGCTGGACGATGAACAACACGGTTCCCTTCCAACGGTCCTTCATACGGGCAAGCTGGCGCGCCGTTCCGACCATCGATGTAATATGCACATCATGGCCGCACGCATGCATCACTGGCATTTCAAGGCCATCGACCCCGACCTGCTTCACCGTGGAGGCATTGGAAAGTCCCGAACGCTCTTGCACCGGCAGGCCGTCCATGTCGGCGCGCACGAGAACGACCGGGCCATCGCCGTTTTTCATCATGCCTACCACTCCCGTGCCACCAACCTTGTCAGTTACCACCATGCCCGGCACCGCACGAAGCTCTTCGGCCATACGGGCGCCGGTTTTATACTCGCGGAACGACAATTCGGGATTGCGGTGGAAATGGTCCCACAGCGTTGCCAGCGACTTGTCATAGTCTGCCTTGACCGATGCCGCATAATCGGGCTGCGCCACTGCAGGTACCGCAAGCATTGCGCTGGCCAGAAGTGCGCCAAAAATTGCCTTAGTCATGATGTTTCCCCTGTTGTCCTGCGTCAGCGTTCAATGTGCCGCTCAGTATGTTGTTGTTCTGTATTCTGGCCGACACGCTATCACGGGCATCGGTCAAAGCAATGCCCGACCGGCGCAAATTCATCGACCATCGTTACGAAGCGATAAAAACCCCGGCGTTCGGCTGGATTAATCCAAAAGCCGGCGCGCAGCGAATATGCCTCACCCACATGCCCGAACCAGCTTTTGCCCTGCGCATCGACCAACCAATGTACGCCAAGGCCATAAGCCGTGAAATAGCCCTTATCATCGTCGCCATTTTTGCCGTCAAAGGTCCACACCGGCGTCGTCATTTCGGCAAAGCTTTTGGGCGTCAATAAGGGCGCGCCATTGCGCAGCAGCATTTGCCCAATTCTCGCCAAGTCACGCGCCGAAATGCGCAAGCCACCTTGCGGGCTGAAGGCGGAGCCGTTGCGGCCAAGCTGGTAGAGCTTATCGACGTCGCAGCTACCGTTGCTGGCAGGATATACTGCGCATGGATCAGGCCCCTTGATCGCCGCGTCACGTGCAAGGTCACCATTGGGCCGCAGCAAGGTGACTGCCTGCGCGCGCCGTCCGTCGCTGCAACCTTCACCCCAATTATAACAGGCATCCAGTCCAAGCGGGGTCAGTACCTGCCGCGCCATGATCCGGTCAAAGCGCTCACCCGTTGCGCTCTCCATGACCGCTGCGATCAGCGGCGAATTGATGTTCGCATAGGAAAAATAGGTGCCTGGCGCGTGGCCCGTATCCCATGCCTTTGGGTTGGCGAGCACCGTTTCAAGCCTGCCGTCGAGCGGCACGATATAGTCAATATTATCGCGCAACCCGCTTTGGTGCGAAAGCAACGCGCGCAACGTAATCGGCGCATCGGGAAAGGCCGGATTGCGCACTGGCCAGCCGAGATAATCGCCAACGTCACGGTCGAGATCAAGCTTGCCTTGCTCCACCAGCCGCATCACGGCCAGCGCCACCACGAGTTTCGAAATCGACGCGACGCGCGCCGGATAATCGATGGTGACGGGTCGCCCGGCAACGCCGGCATCGCCCTCAACTGTAGCCGGATCCACACCGACCACATTGAAATTGACCATCACCACCGCTGGCCTGATGATGGCTGGCGCAGGGGCCGCGCTCGTCAGGTCAGTGGTTGGCGTGCATGCCGATAGTATGAAAGCCGCAACCGTCAGTGCGGCAATCCATATGCCGCGCGCTGTCATCATGAGGCGGGGCATGCTCCCACATATTTGCCGGTAGCCTTGCCCGTCATCGCGACCTTTCCGATCATCGGCAGCCGGACCTTTACATTGCTGTCATAATTGAATTCGGTTTCGCCCATGACGCCTGCAAGCTCCATGTCGACACTGCCCATTCCTTCCATGCCGCAGGAAAGCTTTAGCTTAACATTCTGCCCTGAAACATCGAACGCCTTGTAGACGCATTTTTCCGCGCCACTGCCGCCAAAGAAATCTGCGCCCGGTTTCTTTGCCTCTGCCTCGGTCAAGCAGCTCTTGCTTGACGCGCTTTTGGCAACTTCGTCCATAATCTGCTGCTTTTGCGCCTTGCCAAGCGTTGGCACATCAATATCCGAAAATACAAATTTGGTTTCCCAAAGCCCAGCCTTCATGGGAATGAAGGCGTCATAATCCATTTCGGCAGCACGCTCTTCGCTGTCGACCACGCCGTTGCCGTCTTTATCTGCGCTGTTGTCCGCGCATCCGGCAAGCAAGAGAAATACCATCGCTGGCACCGCTGCGGTCAATAATTCGGCCTTTCGCATCACCGTTTTCATGCCGGGCATTCTCCAACGCGTTTTCCCTTAATCTTGCCGACCATTTTTACAGGGCCCATTGGTGTCCCTTCAGTGCTCTGCTCGATATTCATCGTATAGGTTTCCGCGCCAAATTTACCGTCCATCTTGCTCTTGACGACAATTGGACCGCTTGGCTTGCAGGTCATTTCAATCTTTACGCCGTCGGATGAACGATCCAAGGCGTTGAACGTGCAATTGGCTTCGGGGGCTGCGCCAAAAAATTCCATGCCGGGTTTTTCTACTTGCGCCTGTGTAAGGCAGCTGCGTTGAGTCATGCCCTGGGCAATTTGCGCCTTCATTTTGGCCAGCATATCGGCGGGAACACCGGGCGCTTCTACCTTGTCATAATTGACGCGCACTTCCCACAGGCCGGGCTTCATCGCCATCGCGCCGCCGGTTGTCATTTCAGTGGATGCTTCGGCATCGCTGATCTTGCCATCACCGTCGGCGTCTGCACCCTTTTCGGAACAGGCGGATAACGCCAGTGCGGCAACGCCCATCAGGAAGAACTTATGCATAGATTTGGCCTTTCGCTTGATATCTCAGGACGGCCTTTTGTCCCTGACGCCTCCAAAAGGCAACAGCGATGACAGGCATAGCGGCTAAAGTCACACCAAAACGGCCTTGTGTTTCCACCCATATTCACCAACCGGCCGCGTTGCGTTTTACCCCGTGCTACCTGATCCAATATCTTAGCCCTAACATCATGTTTTCATATGCAATTAAATCAGAGATTGGCCATGTAGGAAAGGTAATTATCCGCATCGACATGGATTCCGCCGCACGCCCCTTGCCCTTGACCATGCAAAAGCACATATAGCGAACATGGCTGAACTCATCATCCGCCGTGGGCTGGAAGAACCGGACACGGTTGGCAGCTTCACGCCGCACAGGCCCGAACGCCCTTCCAAACTGGAAGGCGGGCGGCCGTTCAAGATTGTCTCCGATTATTCCCCGGCTGGGGATCAACCAACCGCGATCCGCGAACTTGTCGACACCGCACTGACTGGCGAGAAAAATCAGGTGCTTTTAGGGGTAACGGGTTCAGGCAAGACCTTTACCGTTGCCAAGGTCATCGAGGCGTTACAGCGCCCAGCGCTTATCCTTGCGCCAAACAAGATCCTTGCCGCGCAGCTTTACGGCGAGTTTAAAAGCTTTTTTCCCGATAATGCCGTCGAATATTTCGTGTCTTATTATGACTATTACCAGCCCGAGGCTTACGTCCCGCGCAGTGACACCTACATTGAGAAAGAATCGAGTGTAAACGAGGCGATTGACCGGATGCGGCATTCGGCGACTCGGTCTTTGCTTGAGCGCGACGACGTTATCATCGTCGCGTCGGTTTCGTGCATTTACGGCATCGGGTCAGTCGAAACCTATTCCGCGATGATTTTCGACCTGAAAAAAGGCGAAAGCGTCGACCAGCGAGAATTGATCCGAAAGCTCGTCGCGCTTCAGTATAAGCGCAATGACACCGCCTTTGCCCGCGGCAATTTCCGCGTGCGCGGCGATAACCTTGAAATCTTCCCCTCGCATTATGAAGACACCGCATGGCGCGTCAGTTTCTTTGGCGACGAGATTGAGGACATTACCGAATTCGATCCGCTCACTGGCAATAGCGGCGTCAAGCTGAACAATGTGCGGGTCTACGCCAACAGCCATTATGTTACCCCCGGCCCGACGATGAAGCAGGCGAGTGAAGCAATCCGCTTTGAGTTGACCGAACGGTTGAAGGAATTGGTGTCCGAAGGCAAATTGCTCGAGGCACAGCGGCTTGAGGAGCGAACGAACTTCGACCTTGAGATGATTGCAGCGACGGGGTCGTGCGCTGGCATCGAGAATTATTCCCGCTTCCTGACGGGCCGCTTGCCCGGTGAGCCGCCGCCGACACTCTTTGAATATCTGCCCGAAAATGCCTTGCTGTTTGTCGATGAAAGCCACCAGACGGTGCCACAAATCGGCGCGATGGCCAAGGGCGACCACAGGCGCAAGCTGACCTTGGCCGAATATGGTTTTCGCTTGCCCTCGTGCATCGACAACCGGCCACTGCGTTTCAACGAATGGGACATCATGCGTCCGCAAACCGTGTGTGTTTCGGCGACCCCCGGCGGGTGGGAGATGGAACAATCGGGCGGCGTATTTGCCGAACAGGTCATTCGCCCCACTGGCCTGATTGACCCGCCGGTTGAAATCAAACCTGTCGAGGACCAGGTGCAGGATTGCATCAACGAATGTCGCAAGACAGCTGAAGCAGGTTTTCGCACATTGGTGACAACACTCACCAAGCGCATGGCCGAAGATCTGACCGAGTTTATGCACGAGGCAGGGCTGCGCGTGCGTTATATGCATAGCGATGTCGAGACGCTGGAGCGTATCGAGCTGATCCGCGATCTGCGGCGCGGTGTTTACGATGTGCTGGTGGGGATCAACCTGCTGCGCGAGGGCCTTGATATTCCCGAGTGCGGGCTGGTTGCCATATTGGATGCCGACAAGGAAGGTTTCCTGCGCAGCGAAACATCTTTGATTCAAACCATTGGCCGTGCGGCGCGTAACGTCGAGGGCCGCGTGATCCTATATGCCGACCGTATGACCGGAAGCATGGAACGCGCGATCCGCGAAACCGACCGGCGACGCGAAAAGCAGCACGCCTTTAACATTGAGCATAATATTACCCCAGCGACGATTAAGCGCGATATCCATGACATTGTTTCCGACACGGCGAGCCGCGATTCAGTTCTTGTGGAGATTGACGCAGACGGGGCGAACAACCTCGTCGGGCACAATTTGCGCGCCTATATCGACGATCTGGAAAAGAAAATGCGCGCGGCCGCTGCCGATCTCGAATTTGAAGAGGCTGGCCGTTTGCGCGACGAAATCCGGTCGCTTGAGGCAACCGAGCTTGGCCTGCCGCACCCACAGCATGTCGCTGCACCCAAAGGCCGCGCTACCGAGGGCCAGCCCGGCACGCGCAAGACGCGTTATGGCAAGACGCAGCGGAAATTTGGGCGATAGGCGCTTAGGCCGGACGGTTCAATTCAGCAGGCGAATAACCGCTGATATTCCAGCGACACCGAGGACGCCGGCGACAAAACTGCGCCACAGGTTCGCTCGCACTTTGCCAAAACATTTGGCGCCAATCCAGTTGCCCAACAGCACCGATGGAAAGAGCAGCAGCGAAAGCCAAAGCAGCCGCGCGTGGGCAAGGCCAAGCACATAAGAGGCGATTGTTCCGGTGATCGCCGTGATGAAAAAGACAAGCATCATCGATGCGCGCGCTTCTTCGGGCGGAATTGGCTGGCGCAGATAATAAGGCACAACGGGTGGCCCGGGCATGGCAGCAAAGCCAGTCAAAATGCCGGACGCAAACCCTGTGAGCGCTGTCTCTTTTGGCCCCGGCCGCAGTGCGCCGCGCTGGGGCAATAGCACCAGCACAAAGGCGCCAATTGCGGTCGCCGCAATCATCAGCCGAGCAACATCGGGCGTGGTGTGTTGCAGCAGCAAGATGCCAATCGGTGTTGCCAGCACAGCAAAGCCGGAAATCAGGAGCGCACTTTGCTTATGCGCATCGGCCAAGATAATTTTCAGTCCAACCGGACCAATCAGCACCTGAAGCAAGATCCCCAGGAACACCGCCTCGGTTGGTTTCACGATTAGTCCGAACAATGGCACGAGGATGATCGCCATCCCGAAACCCGTCAGCCCGCGAATGAAGGCAGCGCCAAATGTAACCGCTGCCAGCAGCAGCAACTGTGATATCAATAAGCCGGTGAGCTCCTGAATACTCAGTGGCCCATTGCCGCATGCTCAGCCGCAGTCATTGGCTTTTCTGCAGCAACCGCACCCTTTTTGTCGAGCCACGCCTGCATTTCGCGCATCTCGGCTTCCTGCGCGGCAATTACCCTTTCAGCCAGAGCGCGCACTTCCGGATCCTTGCCATGCTTTAGCGCGACCTTCGCCATTTCCACCGCGCCTTCATGGTGCGGGATCATGCCTTGCATGAACGCAACGTCAGGGTCCTGCGCAACTTTCCCCATGCCAGAATGCATCTTGTCGCTGGCGGCGGCATAGGCTTTTTGCGCGTCGTTGTAGCCAGCGGTGGCATCATCAGGGGCAACGGCTTTCGTTTCAATGGTTGCAGCCGCATCATTTGCGGGTTGCTGGCACGCACCGAGCAACAGCACGCCAGCAAGCGCTAATGGAAGTGTTCTCATAACAATCTCCTTCAAGGGCGGGACGGGTTAACGAATATCCGGCGGTGTTGCCTCATCCGACAGCATGGCAATAGCCTCATCCAAAGTCATGATACGCTGGCCATCAGAACCAAGGCTGCGGATGGCGACCTTGCCTTCCTCGGCCTCGCGCATGCCGACGACGAGCAAATGCGGCACCTTGGCAACGCTATGCTCACGCACCTTGTAGTTGATTTTCTCGTTGCGGGTATCGACGGTGACGCGAAGTCCGGCTGCCTTGAGCTTGGCCGTTACCTCCTGCGCATAGCCGTCGGCCTCCGACGTGATGGTCGCCACCACAGCCTGCACCGGCGCAAGCCACACAGGGAAACGGCCGGCATAATGTTCAATCAATATGCCGATGAAGCGTTCATAGCTGCCGAAAATCGCGCGGTGCAGC
This sequence comes from Sphingorhabdus sp., assembly GCF_046596595.1. GTDB lineage: Bacteria > Pseudomonadota > Alphaproteobacteria > Sphingomonadales > Sphingomonadaceae > Sphingorhabdus_B. The sequence continues at coordinate 17,571 of NZ_JBKJMB010000007.1, read as the reverse complement.
ATGACGGGCCGGTGGCGCGCGCCATCCTCGCCCACATAGCTCGCGTCGAGGCGCTCGGGTAACACGCGGTCGGACTGAAGCGTGCCGACCTGCCAGGTGCGGCCAATCGCATCGGTCAGATGCCATTCAAGCTTGGGCGCATAAAATGCGCCTTCGCCGGGCAATTCTTCCCAGCCATATTCGGCAGTCGCCATGCCAGCGCGCTCGACCGCCTCGCGCAGTTCCTGTTCGGCCTTGTCCCAGTCATCTTCGCTGCCGAAGCGTTTTTCGGGACGAAGCGCCAGCTTGACGGCGTAGGTAAAGCCGAAATGCTTGTAGATGCGGTCAGCCAGATCGCAAAAGGCGCGCGCTTCTTCGACAATCTGGTCCTCGCGGCAGAAGATATGGGCATCATCCTGCGTGAACTGCCGGACGCGCATCAGCCCGTGGAGCGCGCCATGTGGTTCATTGCGGTGGCAGCAGCCATGCTCATAGAAGCGAAGCGGCAGGTCGCGGTACGACTTGATGCCTTGCTTGAACACCAGCACATGCGCCGGACAATTCATTGGTTTCAATGCCATCCAGTCGGCATCAGGCGCGACGGCAGGCGCGCCGCCTTCCCCATCCGGCACGATGTCGGGTACGGCAAACATGTTTTCGGCATATTTGCCCCAATGCCCCGAAGACTCCCATTGCCGCACATCCATCAATTGCGGTGTCTTGATTTCCCGATAGCCCCCATCGTCGATAGCGCGGCGCATATAGGCCTCAAGCTGCCGCCAGATCGTAAAGCCATGCGGATGCCAGAAGACAGAGCCGTGCGCCTCTTGCTGCAAATGGAATAGGTCCATGTCCTGCCCCAGCCGCCGATGGTCGCGCTTGGCAGCTTCTTCGAGACGGACGAGATGCGCATCAAGCTGCTTTTTGTTCAGCCAGCCAGTGCCGTAAATGCGGCTCAACTGCGGGTTGTTCTGGTCGCCGCGCCAATATGCGCCCGCGACGCGCGTCAGCTTGAATGCTGCCGGATCAAGTTTTCCGGTCGAGGCCAAATGCGGGCCGCGGCACATGTCCATCCAGTCATCGCCTGACCAGTATACCGACAATTCCTCGCCTTCGGGCAACTCCGCAGCCCATTCGGCCTTGAAGCTCTCGCCTGCATGCTGCCACATGGCGATGAGCGCATCACGCTGTATGACTTCACGACGCAGCGGCTTATCGGCGCGAATGATGTCGCGCATCCGCTCTTCGATGGCGGGCAAGTCATCCATCGTGAACGGGCCCCGCGACGCTGGCGCCATCACGTCATAATAGAAACCGTCGTCCGTCGACGGGCCAAAGGTAATTTGCGTTCCCGGAAACAGTTCTTGCACCGCTTCGGCCAGGATATGCGCAAAGTCGTGGCGCGCCAATTCAAGCGCATCGGCTTCATCGCGGCTCGTCACGAGCGCAAGCTGCACATCGGCATCGAGCGGGCGCATGATATCGCGCAGTTCCCCGTCGACACGCGCGGCAATCGCTGCCTTAAAAAGACCCGGACCGATAGAAGCCGCAATGTCCGCAGGGGTGGTGCCGCGCGCGACTTCACGGGCAGAGCCATCGGGAAGGGTAACGCGGATCATGTCGGACATGGAATTTATTGCTTTCAAACACGGTTGGAACCGCCCCTTTGCCAGCCCAAGGGCGAAGCCGCAAGGGTGCAGAAACTGTCCTCAGCCGTGGTCACCTATGCGTTTGAAAGCGGAGCGCAGTCTTATATTAATCCGGCGACTTGTCCGCGCGGTATGGGGTGAATTCACCAAGGCTGCAAAATCCACCGGGGATGCCGCTGGTCCGGTCCACCAGCCGAAGCAGGTCGCCACGGCATTTCTGGCCGCCAAATTGTTCGGAAACGATGATGTCGTTGTCGCGCGCGAGACCGGAGCATGACGAGCGCAAATTGTTTCGGTACACCAAGCGGGAGGACACACGGTAGAGCAGAATATCGTCGCTCACGCGAATCATGCTTTGGGTATTGAAATCACTAATGCAATTTACGGGCTTGCCAGCAACTTTGCCGTTTAATTCCTTCATCAACACGGCGCTTTGTTTCTCGGTGAGCGGTACGGGGGTACTGTCCACTTCGCCGCACGCGGCAACGAGTAAAAAGGGAAGGGTGAAGGCAGTCACTTTGAGGAATTGCATCGGTTCTCTCCTGTTCGCGCTGCATCATAGCATAAGCGAACAATGATGAACTGTAGATTATCGGATTGGCACCGCAATATGGCGTTTTTCCCCGGGGGTGACTTGGACAATGATGTTGCCAAGCGCTTTATCGGGCGGGGTGTCCATAACCGCCATGGCGCGTGCGCCGTGTTCCATCTCGACCAAAACGGTAGCCGGGCCAAAGCCGTCCTTGCCCGCTGGACGCACACAGCTTAGCACGCGGGCCTTACCGTCGGGGGCATCGTCAAGCGTCAGCGGCACTGGCGCATAGCCCTTCGCCACTTCGCCGGACCACGCGACCTCCGGCTGGTGCGCGGTATAGATCCCCGCTGCTTGTTTCGACATGACGCCGCCGTTGGCCGTGACTAAAGCGGGTTTTGACCCGTCTTGGCGCAGCGCATCGACCATGGCGGCGATATTGTACACGCTGTAGCCATTGCCAGGCCCGCCAAAAAAGCTGAGCCCTCCTGTGAGCGTATAATCGCCCAATGGTCGCGAGGGGTCCTGCAGGCTGTCCACCGCGGCGAACACCGCGCAGGGAAAGCAGCTATAAATGTCCACTGGGCCAAGATCAGCCGATGTTAGCTCCGCTTGATCCAGCGCAGCGGGAATGGCGAAATCCAGCGCGGCCGAACGGTGGATGACTGCACGTTCGGACAAAGGGGGCTCGGCAGCTTCGGCGGCACCCGCAAGCCAGACCCATTTGGATTGGTCCACGCCCAATTCGCGCGCCTTGCCAGCACTGGTGAGGATGATTGCGCCGCCCAGATCGACGGCATCCTGCGCAACATGCCAGCGGCGGTAAATATCGGTCAGCGGGTAATTGGCGTTCGTATCGGTCAGCATTTCCCCGGGCGACCGAAAGCCGGGAAACTGGGCATGAACGCGGGTTTCCGCCTTCGCCGAAAAGGCCGACCACAATGCTGCCATGTGCTGCGCATAAACATCGTGATCCAGCCCCAAACCTATCTGCCGCGCATTTTCGATCAGGCTATAGGCAAGCGGCATCGAAATGATGCCGTGGCGAATTTCGGTGCGGCTCAAGATCGGAAAGCTGGACAGACGGTTGTCGAATGGCGTGTCCGAAGCCAAGCTCCAGTCCAGATTCACCCCCGCCTTCCGGGCGCGCTTGGCGGTCCCTGTTGCCTCTGCCGCAACAAGCACTGCCAACGCGCACGTGCCGCGCCGGATGTCGCCGGCGAGTTCGTTCAGCATCGCCTGCGGGCTTTGGCCACCGACATCTGCATAGATCAGCCGCGTGGCTCTAATCCCGCCTACCGCGCCAAAGGCCTCGGGCGCATTGTCGGGGGATCCGGTGCCGAGGCTGACGCCGCTATCTTCAAACGTGCGGATGGCTGCGATGGTGTCAATCGCGGCGGCAACGGCGGCCTGCTGGCCAGTATCGGCAAGAGCAAGTTTGATGGCCGCGCCTGCCAATTCGCGCGGTGATGGCCATTCACCAGTTACAGTCTTGCGGCTCGCCTCACCAACGCCAATGATCACTGGCGCGCTTGCGTCAAAATTGCGCATCACTCACTCCCGATTGTCTCTTAACTGCACGCTTAAATATGCTAGCAGTCGATGCAAGGACTTTGGGAGAACAATGATGGCAAAATGGCCGAAACTGACATGGGACAAGGAACCAACCGGGCCATTGAAGGGCATCAAGGTGGTGGACATGGCGACAGTTGTGCTTGGACCTTATGCCACCGTGCAAATGGCTGACCTTGGCGCCGAGGTCATCAAGATCGAGAACAGCCAGGGCAATACGCCGGGCGATATGATGCGCCATGGCGGGGATTCGCCCACCAAACAGCACGGCCCCATTTTTACCGCGCTTAACCGCAACAAAAAAGCCATCAACCTGAATATCAAGAACGCTGAAGACAAAAAGATACTGGAGGCGTTGCTCGAAGAGGCGGATGTCTTCATCCACAATGTCCGCATGGCAGGGGTCGAGCGGCTTGGCTTTGGGTATGAAGCGGTCAAGGCAATCAACCCCGATATCGTCTATGTCCACTGTGCGGGCTTTGGCGCTGGCGGTTCGTATGGCGAGCGGCAGGCCTATGACGACCTCATTCAGGCTGCCTCGGGTTTCGCTGCATTAAGCGAACAGCGCGATGGCGGCCGGCCAACCTATTCGCCAAGTCTCGTGGCAGACAAAGTGAGCGGCCTTTTTGCGGCGAACGCGACGATGGCGGCGTTGCTCGCGCGCGCAGGCGGCCAAGGCGGGCAGTTTGTACAGGTGCCGATGTTCGAATGTTTTACGTGGTTCAACATGGTGGAAAATCTGTGGGGAGAAACCTTCATCCCCGGCAACGGCCGCATGGGTTATACGCGGTCAGTCAACCCACGGCGGAGGCCATATCCGACGAAGGACAGCTTCATCGCCATTGTGCCCTATAATGACCGGCAGTGGGCCACCTTTTTCGAGTTGGGCGGCAAGCCAAATGTCTTCGACGATCCGCGCTTTTCCACCTATCAGGAACGCACCAAGCATACAGGCGAATTATACGCCCTGATCGAGGAGGTGAGCGCGACGCGCACGACGGCTGACTGGCTTGACCTGTTGGCCGAGCATGACATTCCGGCGATGAAATATAACCGGATGGCTGATGTGCTGGTCGACCCCCATTTGGCTGACGTCGGCTTTTTTGAGGAACTGGAGTCTCCCGACTTTGGGAAATATCGGTCAATGAAACATCCTGTGCATTACGCCGGAACGCCCGTGTCGAACTACGCCCATCCGCCGATGCTCGATGCCGACGGGGACGAGATACGGGCCGCGTTGGGGATGTGATAGCGGGGATAGTCCTGCAATCTCCAACCTATCGTCATCCTGACCTTGTTCCAGGATAACGAACTCCAGCATATCGTCATCCTGAACTTGTTTCACGATAACGAATTCCAACCTATCGTCATCCTGAACTTGTTTCAGGATAACGAACTACCGTCGCCCGTTATCCCGAAACAAGTTCGGGATGACGATGCTTTTGGAGCGGCCGATTGTTTGACAGTCTCAATTAAACCAGCAACCCGCGCATGATGAGGTCGATGGTATGTTCACGATAGGCATCGCGCATATTTTCGTCGAAATCGTCCTGATTATAGCAATGCCGCAAAACGAGGCGCGATGAGTAAAATCGGTCGGCTGCGCCAGTTACCGTAAAGTAGAAAAACTGCGGGTCGGTTTTGCGGAATTTTCCGGCCTTGACGCCTTCGGTGATGAGTACCTGATAGGTGCGGGAAATCGGCTTGAGGTATAATTCGGCAATGCGTGCGGCCTCGGCGGGCGCGCTGTCGCGGACCATGCGCATCAACAAGCGGTTCAAATAAGGAAAGGCGTGATAGGTATCGATGACCGCGCCGATATGGATGCGCAATTTGTCGGCTGGCGGCATGTCCTTGGCCACCAAAGCCCCGAGGCTCTGGACGATATTGCCCATGTCGCGGTCAAGCAACGCCAGCATCAGGCCATTTTTGTTGCCAAAGTAATATTTCACCAACGCGCTGTTCAGGCCAGCACGCAGCGAAAGTTCGGACAGCGACAGGTCAATCGTGTCGCCTTCCCGCATGATCTGGCTTGCAGCTTCGATCAGCTGATCGCGCGCAGTGCTGCCGTCCGGTGATTCACTTGCCAGCTTCGGTCCTGTTGTCGCCATTGATCCGCTGCTCCCCTTTTTCGTAGCGTCACTTATAAACAGGTTCATCCCACCATGGGAAGAAGTCAGGCAAGTCAGCGGAAACTTTGTCAGGGTAGACCGGAGTACGCTTTTCAAGGAAGCTGGAAATACCTTCTTTGGCGTCGCCAGACCGCGCGCGGCGGTAAATCGCCCGGCTGTCGATTTCGTGCGCGGCCATCGGATGTTCGGCCGCTGACAGACGCCACAGCATTGCGCGCGTCAACGCTATCGACACTGGCGCGGTGTTATCGGCAATCTCGCGTGCCAACGCCCGCGCGGCAGCCAGCAACTCGGTTGGTGCGTGGACTGATCGGACAAGGCCGCCCTTTAAAGCTTCATCCGCATCAAATACGCGTCCGGTCATGCACCATTCGAGGGCTTGGCTCATGCCGAAAAGTCGCGGCAAGAACCAGCTTGAGGCCGCCTCGGGGACAATACCCCGGCGTGCAAATACAAAACCGAAGCGCGCATTGTCGCTCGCCAGGCGGAAGTCCATTGGCAGCTGCATCGTTGCTCCAATGCCAACCGCTGCGCCATTGATGGCGCCGATAACCGGTTTTTTGCACTGGAATATGCGCAGCGTGAGCCGCCCGCCCGAATCGCGCACGCGTTCATCCGACAGTGTTTCAACTTCGGACCGACTGGCAAAAACGTCACCGCCTGAATCGGGCGTGAGATCGGCCCCGGCACAAAAGGCGCGGTCGCCCGATCCGGTCACGATCACCGCACGTACGGCGTCATCGGCATCGACGAGGTCAAACGCAGCGCACATTTCGCGCATCATCACATTGGTGAATGCGTTCATCTTTTCCGGACGGTGCATACTGATCGTCGCGATACCATCGGCAACATCGTACAGGATTTGGGTGAAGTGGGTCATTTCTGTTGGCCTTTATTTAAAACCGGAGCCCTGAGCAGCAGCCGTTACGGCTGCGACCGTCGAAGGGCGCCTAACCGTCAGGCTATGTGCTTTACCGCCCAACGCCCTTCGACTTTCGTTAGCGCTTCGCGCTATCGGCTCAGGGCTTCGGTTATTTTTCATGTCTGCCTTCAACTAGCGCGGCGCCATCCGGATCGCGCCATCAACCCGAACGTCTTCGCCGTTGAAGTAGCCGCACTCGATCATCGTCAGCGCCACCTGCGCGAATTCGTGCGGATGGCCCAAGCGCTTGGGGAACGGAACCGATGCGGCAAGCGCATCCTTGACCGCTGGCGGTGCGCCATTCATCAATGGCGTGTTGAATATGCCAGGCAATATGGTGTTGACGCGAATGCCTTCGCTCATCAAGTCGCGCGCAATTGGCAAGGTCATGCCAACGACGCCGCCCTTGGACGCGGAATAAGCTGCCTGCCCCATCTGGCCGTCTTCGGCAGCAACCGACGCGGTGTTGACCATTGCGCCGCGCTCGCCATCTTCCATGGGTTCAAGCGTCAGCATGCCGGCCGCCGACTTGGCGATGCAGCGGAACGTGCCGACCAGATTGATCTGGATAATCCTGTTAAAGGCGTCGAGCGGGAAATGCTTGATCGATCCGTCCTCTTTGGAACGGCTCGCGGTTTTGGCGGCGTTGCCCGTGCCGGCGCAGTTGACCAAGATACGTTCCTGACCATGCGCAGCGCGCGCCTTGGCAAAGCCGTCATCGACGCTTTCGTCGCTGGTGACGTTGACGTTGCAGAACACACCGCCAATTTCAGCGGCCAGCGCCTCGCCCTTGTCGGCCTGCAAATCGAAAATCGCGACCTTCACGCCCTTTGCCGCGAGCGCCCGTGCGGTTGCCTCGCCAAGCCCCGATGCGCCACCTGTAACGACGGCTGCGACAGTTGAATCCAGTTTCATAAATACTCCTGATCGTTTTACCTCTCCCGCAGGCGGGAGAGGATAGGAAGACTTGCGAGCGCGCTCGCTAGTCGGACTTGGTGTGGGCCCACACCGCTGCGACTAGGCATTAAATTGCCAAGTCTCGCTGCCTCTCCCGCTGGCGGGAGAGGGAAATCAAACCCGCTCGATAATCGTGACGTTGGCCTGACCGCCGCCTTCGCACATCGTCTGCAGGCCATATTTGCCGCCGCGTGCTTCAAGCGCGTTGAGCAAGGTGGCCATCAACTTGGTACCTGACGCGCCCAATGGGTGGCCAAGCGCGATGGCGCCGCCATGCACGTTGATCTTCGACCGGTCGCCACCGGTATGCTTCAGCCAAGCCAAAGGCACCGGCGCGAAGGCCTCATTGACTTCATACAGGTCAATGTCGGACATCTTCATGCCCGAACGCTGAAAAGCGCGGTCGGTTGCGAACAAAGGTTCTTCAAGCATGATGACCGGGTCGCCTGCAGTCACCGTCAGGTTGACGATACGCGCGCGCGGGGTCAGGCCATGTTCCTTGAGTGCCTTTTCCGACACGATCAGGACCGCCGAAGCACCGTCGCAAATCTGGCTGGCATTGGCGGCCGTGATCGAACCACCTTCCTGAAGCAATTTGACGCCCGACAGGCTTTCGAAGGTCGCATCATAGCGGATGCCTTCGTCGCTGTTGTGGACGATATTGCCCTCCGGCGTCTCGACCTCCATGCCGACGATTTCATTGGCAAAGGCACCTTTTTGCGTGGCGGCAATCGCCTTTTGGTGCGACTCAAGCGCGAACTGATCGAGGTCTTCGCGGGTGAGGCCATATTTCTTCACCAGCATTTCCGCGCCCATGAACTGGCTGAACATGATGCCGGGATAGGCTTCTTCGAGCCGCGGGCTCTTATATGTGCCCATGCCCTCTTTCTTGAACAGCATCGACGTCGAACCCATCGGCACGCGCGTCATGCTTTCGATACCGGCAGCCAGCACGATGTCCTGCGTGCCCGACATCACGCCTTGCGCCGCAAACATCATCGATTGCTGGGAAGATCCACATTGGCGGTCGATGCTGACCGAGGGAATCGAGTTGGGGAGGCGTGACGCGAGCACGATATTGCGGCCAACATCGCCGGCCTGTTCGCCGCCCTGCATGACGCAGCCCATGATGACGTCTTCGATCGCCGCAGGATCGAAATCATTGCGATCAGCAATCGCATCAAGCACGGCAGCGCCCAGATCAACCGGATGTACGCCTGCCAATTTGCCGCCGCGGCGGCCTCCAGCGGTACGGACCGCATCCACAATATAGGCGTCTGCCATATCTTCTCTCCTGATGTTCTAAATTTAATCGCACGATTAAACTTTGAAGGGGGAGAGTCAAGGGAGAGATTATCGGCAGCGAATCGCCGCGAACCAACAAATGAAAACCGTAGCCCTGAGCCGTCAGCGCAAAGCGCTGGCGAAAAGTCGAAGGGCGCTTATCAGTTCAGCGCCGTGCCGTTCGGATAAGCGCCCTTCGACGGACGCAGTCGCAAGCGACTGCTGCTCAGGACTACGGTGTCTTCTATATGTCAGCTTCTTTTAAGCCGCTTCGCGCGCGATGGTGATCACTTGCGGATAGGTGAATTCCAGCAAGCCTTCTTCACCCAATTCCGCGCCAAAGCCCGATTGCTTATGTCCGGCAAATGGAGCGTTGGGGGCGAGATGCATCGATTCGTTGATCCACACGGTGCCGGTTTCCAACTGCTCGGCGACTTCAACCGCTGCTTCTGGGTTGCTGGTCCAGATCGAACCGGCAAGGCCGTAATCCGAAGCATTTGCACGGCTGATGACTTCATTGATGGTCGAAAACTTCATCAATGGCATGACTGGGCCAAATTGTTCCTCGGCGACAATCCGCGCATCTTCAGGCGGATTGTCGAGGACCGTCACCGGCACGAAATAGCCCGGGATCGACGGGTCATGGTCGCCACCTGCCAGGAATTTGTAGCCCTTGTCCTTGGCGTCCTGAATCAGTTCAAGCACGCGCTTATATTGCGGCTTGTTCTGGATGGGGCCGATTGCGGTGCCCTGTTCCGCGCCGTCACCGACCTTGACCGCCTTGGCATAAGCCGCGATCGCGCCCGACAACTCGTCATAGATGTCTTCGTGAATGTAGATCCGCTTGGCCGCGATGCAGACCTGGCCTGCATTGTAGAAGCTTGCCCAGAACAGCTTTTCAGCAACCTTGGCAACATCCGCATCGGGCAGAACGATTGCCGCGTCATTGCCGCCAAGTTCAAGCGTGATGCGCTTCAGATCCTTCGACGCCGATTCCATCACGCGCTTGCCCGTTGCGGTCGAGCCTGTGAAGGTGATCTTGTCGATGTCGGGATGCGCCGTGAGCATTGGCCCAAGCGCATCACCACCGGTGATGATGTTGAGAACGCCCGGCGGGAAAACGCCAGCGACGAGCTCGGCCAGACGCAAGGTTGCGAGCGGCGTAAACGGCGATGGCTTCAACACCATCGTGCAACCCGACAACAAAGCAGGCACGATCTTCTGGATCGCCATCAAAACGGGGAAATTCCATGGTACGATACCGCCGACCACACCAACGGGCACCCGGCGTGTGCGGCTCAGGCGCTTGTCGCTGTCTTCGGTAATCTTCTCTTCGAGGTTGAGCATCGGAAGCGCGCGTGTCATGCCAACGCAGCCAGCAATCTCGCTGCCCGCCTGCATATGCGGCTTGCCTTGTTCCGATGTCAAAAGGCGCATCAGTTCGTCGCTGTTCGCCTTGATAATGTCGGCCATTTTGGCGAACAAGGCGCGGCGTTCTTCGACGCTGGTCTTCTTCCATGTCGGGAATGCGGCACGCGCGGCGGCCACGGCCTTGTCCAAATCGGCTTGACCGCAATCGGGCACCTGGCCGATAACCTGTTCGTTCGCAGGGTTCACGACATCAATCCATTGGCCGTTATCGACCAGTTCGCCGTTGATCAGATTTTTATATTGGGTGGTCATTGTCTATCTCCTGATGAGTCTTCGGCATTATAGCCTTAAGTTGATGGCTTGTCCTGCTTTGCCCAATATTCATCGCGCAAAAGCCGTTTGTAGAGTTTTCCGGTATCGTGGCGTGGAAGCTCTTCGCGAAAGTCGATCCGCCGCGGGATTTTAATGCCCGACAGCTTCTCGCGACAAAAGGCGGTGAGTTCATCGCGCAATGCATCCCCGGCGTCGGCCATGTCGAGTGGCTGGACCACGGCAATAACCTCTTCGCCCATTTCATCATGCGGGCCGCCAATGACGGCAACGTCGCGCACGCGGGGATGCGTGACCAGATGGTTTTCAATCTCCTGCGGGTAAATGTTCACCCCGCCCGAAATGATCATGAAGCTCTTGCGGTCGGTAAGGTACAGATAGCCCTCTTCATCCAGCCGCCCGACATCACCAAGCGTCGTCCAGCCATGCTTGTTGGTCGCGCCTTTGGTCTTGTCGGGGTCATTATGGTAGCTGAAGGACGCGGCACTTTCGAAGAAAACCGTGCCTTCTTCGCCGACCGGCACATCGTCGCCATTATCGTCGCAAATATGCATGATGGCATTCAATGCGCGGCCAACCGAGCCCTTGTGGGTCAGCCATTCTTCGCTCGAGATAAAGGTAATCCCCTGCCCCTCGGTTCCGGCATAATATTCGCGGAGCACTGGCCCCCACCATGCAATCATCGCTTCCTTGATGGGAACCGGACATGGCGCAGCGGCGTGAACCGCAGACTGAAGGCTCGACACGTCATATCTGTTGCGGACCTCATCGGGCAGCTTCAGCATCCGAGCGAAGTGCGTTGGTACCCATTGGCTGGCGGTAATGCTGTACTTTTCGATCGCTGCCAGCGCGGCTTCGGGGTCAAACTTCTCCATAACCACGACCGTGCCGCCAAGCCTGTGCACCGCCGCACACCAGCGCAACGGCGCGGCATGATAGAGCGGCGCGGGCGAAAGATAGATGCTGTCGCCTGAAAATTTGAACGCCATGGAAGCAAGCCCGGCCAGCACATTGGGTGCGGCAATATCGGCGTCGTCAGGCAAGGGAAACCGAATGCCCTTTGGCTGACCAGTGGTGCCAGAACTGTACAGCATGTCGGTGCCTGCACGTTCATCGGCAACGGGCGTGGTCGGCATGTCTGCCACCGCGGCCGCATAATCCTGCCAGCCAGCATGTTCACCGCCGAGTAGATATTTCTGGACAGGACTTTGTATCTGGTCAAGCACTGCTCCCAGATAGGGCGAAGCAAACAACGCCTTTGCGCCACTGTCGTTGAGGATATAGTCGATTTCAGACGCCGTCAGGCGACAGCTGATGGCGACATAAATCAATCCTGCCCGCTGCGCGCCCCAGACCAAATCGAAGAATTCGGCGCGGTTTTCGAGGCAGAATGCAACGGTGTCACCATGCTGAAGGCCAAGCGAACGGAACAGTTGCGCGCACTGGTTCGACCGCGCGTCAAGCTGCCCATAAGTGATGGTCTCGCCCGAACCCGCCATGATGACGGCTGGTTTGTCAGGATTGGCGGCGGCGTGGACAGCGGGGTGGCCCATATTATTCACCCAACCAGTTCGGTTTGCGTTTTTCGGCGAAAGCCATGGCGCCTTCACGCGAATCCTTGGACGTGAACACCGGCGCGCAGATCTCGTTCTGCTTTTTCCACATTTCGGTCGAGTTCCAGTCCGGCCGCTCGTTGATCACGCGCTTGGTCGCAATCAACGCGAGCGGGCCGTTCGCGGCCACCTTGGCCGCAAGCTCGAGCGCGGCATCGATTGCAGCGCCGTCGGTCACGCGGTTCACAAAGCCCATCTCGTAGGCCCGCTGCGCCGAGATAAAATCACCCGTTAGCGCAAGCTCCATCGCCATCCGCTTGCCGATGATCGATGGCAAAGTCAGCAACCCACCTGCCGCCGCGACCAGACTGCGTTTCACCTCAGGAATACCAAATTGCGCCTTGTCATTCGCCACAAGCAAATCGCAGGCAATCGCGATTTCCATGCCCCCTGCCAACGCATAGCCCTCGACCGCGCCAATCAAGGGCTTGGCAGGTGGCGATTCAATGAACCCGGCAAAGCCCTTGCCCTTGATGCTTGGCAGCTCGCCGCGCAGAAACGCCTTGAGGTCCATGCCAGAGCAGAATGTTCCGCCAGCGCCCGTGATGATGCCCGCGTTGAGGGCCTTGTCGCTATCAAGCTGCTCCATGGCCGCAGCAATGCCCTTCGCCACCGCTTGGTTGACCGCGTTTTTGGCTTCGGGGCGGTTGATGGTGATGATCAGGACGCCGTCTTGTGCCTGGGTTAGGACTTCGCTCATTTAAACCTCCTGGATAAACCGTAGCCCTGAGCCGTCAGCGCATTGCGCTGACGAAAAGTCGAAGGGCGTCTCTCCGCATCATGCGGCATTGGAACGACAGGCACCCTTCGACGGACGCAGCTGCTGCGCAACTGCTGCTCAGGGCTTCGGTGCATCATCACGCTCACCGCCCCTTGGGCAGGCCAAGCACATGTTCGCCGATGATATTCTTCTGGATCTGGCTGGTGCCACCGCCAATCGTGGCGGAAAAGCTGTTCAGATAGGACCTGTGCCAATAGCCGTCGTCGACTGCATTTTCGTCCCCGACATAATAGCCAGCGCGCGTACCCTGAAACTGCAGCGAAAACTCGGTCAGTTCGCGCACTAGTTCCGTCCGCGCCAATTTGTTCATGAGCGCAAGCCCCATGGGGCGGTCGCTGGTCAGCGGGGACATGCGGCGGCGTTGGTTGTTGAGGTTCAGCGCCTGAATCTCGATCATATATTCAACCAATTTGTCGCGCATAACTGGGTCATCAAGCACGGGCTTGCCGCCACGCTTTGCTGAACGCGCCATGTCAACGACGCCCATGACGTCCATTTCCTTGACGAAATAGCCACCCACCGGATTGACCTTGGCACCACGCTCATATTCCAGCGTCTTCATCGCGACCATCCAGCCCTGGCCTTCTTCGCCAACGAGGCCCGAGGCCGGGATTCGCGCATCGGTGAAAAAGCACTGGGTAAAACCATATTCGCCCGTCAGCTTTTTCAGACGCCGTGTTTCGACGCCCGGAATTTTCATCGGCGCGAGGAAGAACGAGAGCCCTGCATATTTGCTTGGCCCGTCGTTCGATGTCCGCGCGAGCAGGATCATATAATCGGCGCGATCACCCAAGGATGTCCAGATTTTGGACCCGTTGATTACATATTCGTCGCCGTCACGCACCGCCTTGGTTTGCGCGCTGCCAAGGTCAGAGCCATGTTCGGGCTCGGAAAAGCCCTGACACCAGATTTCTTCTGCCGAAAGCATGGGCTTGATAAAGCGGCGCTTGTCCTCTTCGCGGCCAATGTCGAGCAGCAACGGCCCCGTCCAGCCATTGGCGATGGCGTTGAGCATGATTGGCGCGTCGTGGCTTTTCATGATCCGCGTGGCGACGCGCTGATATTCGGGGTGCATGCCATAGCCGCCATATTCGGTTGGCCAGGACATGCCGAAATAGCCCGCCTCGTACACCTTGCGCTGCCAATTGCGCAGAAAATCAAACTGCTGGTCCGTTGACACTTCCATGAAGGTCAATGGCAACATGAAGCCGGGGTCGCGTTGCGTATTTTCCGCAAACCAAGCGTCGCAGTCCTTTTCGAACGCGGCAAGTTCCTGTGGGCTCGGCTGGGTCATATTTGATTCCTCTCTCGGCGTTTAATTGCGCGATTAAAGAGGCGAATGCAATACTGAATTCCGTCCCGGTTCAAGGGCAATCAGGCCTTTTTAAACGGCGCCATTTCGCCCAGAAATGCGATCTCGCGTTCCATGGCCCGCGTCTCACGCTCGAGAAAGTCGGCAACCGCGCTTCGAAAGCCAGCGTTGGAAATATAATGCGCAGAATAAGTCGGCACCGCTTCGTAGCCGCGCGCCAATTTATGCTCGCCCTGCGCGCCTGCCTCCACGCGTGCGAGCCCATGCGCGATGGCGTAATCAATCGCCTGATAATAGCATAATTCGAAATGCAGGAACGGCACGTCGCGCGTGCAGCCCCAATAACGGCCGTACAAGCAGTCTGGGCCGACAAAGTTGAGCGCGCCTGCAATCGGGCGGCCCTGATCATGGGCCAGAAACAGGACAATGCCGTCGCGCATGCTGGTGCCGATGATGTCAAAGAACGCACGCGTCAGATACGGCGTCCCCCATTTGCGCGCGCCGGTATCTTGGTAAAATATCCAGAACGCGTCCCAATGATCCGCCGTGATGTCAGCCCCGGAAATCACCTCGATCCGGACTGCGGCCTGCGCGCCGGCGCGTTCCTTGCGGATGGCCTTGCGCTTGCGCGACGACAAAGCGCCCAAAAAGCCTTCAAAGTTCGCGTAATCGCGGTTCTGCCAATGAAATTGCGTGCCCACGCGCGTCAGCCATCCGGCGGCGCGAAATGCCTCAAGTTCGTCTGCCTCGACAAAAGTGGCATGCGCCGATGACAGGCCGTTCTGGTCCACCACTTCTTCGGCGGCCCTTAAAATTGGCAACGCCATCGTTGGATCGCGCAAAAGCAATCGCGGCCCCGGCACGGGCGAAAACGGTGCCGCGATCTGCAACTTCGGATAATATTGCCCGCCCGCCCGATGAAATGCGTCCGCCCAATGATGGTCAAACACATATTCGCCCTGACTATGCGTTTTAAGATAGCCGGGGAGCGCCGCTGCCGGGACGCCGTTTGCATCACGGATGAGAATTGGCGATGGCGACCAGCCCGTTCCCGGACCAACGCTTCCCGACTGTTCAAGCGCCGACAGAAACGCATGACTGACAAAGGGGTTGCCGCGCGGATTGAGCGCATCCCATTGGTCAGCGGATATATCGCTGACTTTGGTAAGAAGTTCGGCGGTGACGTCAGCCATTGAAGGCACACCGAAGTCCTGAGCAGCGACCGCATCGCGGGCGCGGCCGTCGAAGGACGGTCATAGTCCCCGACTGCGACATTTTGCTAACTCCGACACACGATTCCAATCCCGTTGCGCCAGCGCTTCTTTTTTTGCCCTGCTCCAGCCTTTAATCTGTTTTTCTGCCGACTTTGCGTCATCGCGAGTCTGGAACATGTCGTTCCAGATCAATTTCACAGGTCGTCGGCTATACGTATACCCCGGAAAAATCCCAGACTGATGCTCTGCAAATCTTTTGTCCATGTTGTCCGTGTGCCCGACATAATATGTTCCGTCGGCACATTTCAATATGTAGCAGTGAAACATCCAGTCCAATATGTTGCTCCGTGCTGACGGGCGCCCTTCGACGGACGCAGCCGCTGACACGGCTGCTGCTCAGGACTACGGTTTTGGTGCTAGGGCTTGACCTTCACAACGCAATCAATCTCCACCGTTGCGTTGCGGGGGAGTACGGGCACGGACACCGCCGCCCGCGCGTGTTTGCCTGCATCGCCAAACACGGCTTCCATCAAATCTGACGCGCCGTTCGCGGCTTCGGGTTGATCGGTAAAGTCGGATTCTGACGCAATAAACACGCCCAGCTTGACGATGCGCTCGACGCGATCAAGGTTGCCGCCAAGCGCTGCCTTCATTTGCGCAATAAGCATAATGCCGCACGCCCTGGCCGCAACCTTTGCGTCTTCCAGATCGCGCGTGTCGCCGACGCGACCGGTCAATAGCTTGCCATCGACAAACGGCAACTGCCCGGAGATAAACAGCATTCCATTTGCCTCTACGGCTGGCACATAGGATGCCACGGGAGCAGCTGGTTCGGGGAGCGTAATCCCCAGCTCAGCCAATTTTGCTTCAATCATCATGCTACCTTTTCCAATTCCGGTGCCGGCAAGTTCGCAACCAGCCGGTCCCTAATCCAAATTTCGGCATCAGCCCACCGCTCCAACCGCGCATGTGCCGACTTCGATGGCTTGACGCGCTCCCACAACAATGGTTCGCCCACAAAATGGAGCCGCCACACGTCTGGATGCTGTTCCCCAACCGATTCATGCTGGTGCCCCAAATCATCTACAAATACCGCAACGCTAGGGCGATATTCGTCCAATATGCGGCCAAGCGCCTCACCTTTGCCGCCCTGATTGCAATATACCGGCGCGTCAATGCCAACCGCCTTTAACTGCTCGGTGCGCGGTCCAGCGCGGTGATCCAGCAAATTGGTCAGTATGACGACGTCAGCATGTTCGCGCAGCCGGTTCAGGCTCTCGACTGCCCCATCGATGGCCTGTTGCCGGTGCATCTCTGTGTCGAAAAAACCGTTAAGCAGATCCCATACCTGGCCGCGTTCGACAATCGTGCCGTCATGCTTGTGGCGCAACGCTTCGCCCCAGTCGCCATGAACAAGGTCGAAATGGATGTGATGTGCCTCGTCCAGCCAATCGCGAAACGGCACGATCATATGCAACAGCACCTCATCACAATCGGATATGAGCAATGGCCGTGAAGTGATGATACTCATGCCTCGAGTTCCTGCCGTGCCTGCACCAGCGTCGCGGGCGACACGCCTATCACTGCGGCGCAAGCGACAAGGTCGGGCTCATAAGCTTCAAGAAATGAGAGGATTGCCGCCTGCGTGCTGCGGTTGGTTACGCTGCTGCGCAAGCCCTCCGGCGTCAGTCCAGTCAACGATAACAGACGTTCTGCCCGGGATTCGTCCATCAACGCCCAAGCCAGTGCCTGAAATGCCAGCCCCGATGCGTCTAACTTGCCATTTGTTTCATGCATGGCTTTCGCTTAAGCCAAGCTTCTGACGAACGCAAAGCGGGAAAAGGTCGGTATGGGTAAAAAGGTCATGATTGTTGAGGATAATGAACTCAACCTCAAACTGTTCACTGATCTTCTGCGCGCGCA
>NZ_JBKJMB010000062.1:0-15167 GCF_046596595.1 Sphingorhabdus sp. | reverse complement strand
ACCAGTGACAACGCCCAGTTTGTCCAATTGGTCGGCAAATCGATGACGACATAATCATATTGCTGCCGCGCTAGATCAATGATCCGCAATATCTGATCGGCATTAACTGCTTCAATTGGCATCATGTCGACTGGCGCCGCAATGACATGAAGCCCGCTTTCTGTTGTTGTGGCAACAGAGCGCAGCAACGCGCCATCAATCCGCGATCCGGCCTCAAGCAAATCTGCAATTGAAAGCTGGTTAGACAGGCCGAGATAAGACGCCGCATCACCGAATTGCAGGTCGAGGTCGAAAACACACACGCCGCGGCCTGTGGTCCGTGCGGCAAGCTCGCTACCCAGATGCGTAGCGATCGTCGTTGCGCCCACACCGCCGATGCTCTTCATGATCGTAACCAGCTGGCCCAGCGCAACCTCGGAAGCGGGCTCCGCGCGCAGCTCGACCGAGATTTCCCGTAATATCTCGATAAGCTCCGCCTGCGGTAACGGCAGGCTTACCACATCGCGCACACCTTGCCGCAACAATGTGCGTGCAAGGGCCAGGTTGGCGTCTCGCACGGCGGCGATCACGGGGAGGTCGGGATACAACGCGCGAACAGCCGAAAGCCGTTCCAGTGACGCCGGATTTGCAGGGGAAACCTCAAGTACCAGCACGCTTGCAGCGGCAAGCGCCGAAGAAGGTATCTCAGCATCCGCAGGCAAGGTATTCAGAATGATAGGCAATGCACCAGCGTCAGCAGCATCCAGCTGCGCCGCAACCATCTCGGCTTCCGACATAACAAGGAGCACAGAATGCCGATCGAGATCCAAAACCCAGTCCTCCGGTAGTGTTTGAAGTTGTGTTAGATAGCTCATATTCATTACCTAATTCGAAACCGTTCCAGTGCCGTCTTCGAGAGTGAGAGACGATGCGAATCCTGCTTTTGTCAGGGTTCCCCCGAAGAGTTGCCCTACCGATGACTGGAACTGCATGTTGCGTATTCGCACCGTGACGATTGGTGCCACATCCGGCCCATATGGATTACCGGCAAAACCGAGACCAGAATAGTCATAGTCGATCACGACATTCGCTGGCGTGATGCGACTATCAATTCGGCTCATTCTGGTTACGATATTGTTAAATGCAGTTGCACTAGCCGTAAGCTGAAAAACGCATGCCCCCTTGCAAGTGCAGGCGGCAGTGCTTGACGTGCCTGTACAGCTTACCCCTGGAAAAAGCGTGGAGCTCACAGGTCCGCCCTGCAAAACCCCGGATTGAGTGGTAAAATCGTAACTGCCCAAAGCCGAGGGCACAATATCCGTTACAGCAGCGTAGCGAACTCCCATTTGAGTTGCCTTTTCCGCCTGGTTCCATTCCCACATCAATCGACCAACATCAATGATGCCAAAGATAAACAACAGCAACAAGGGTAAGACCAGCGTAAATTCTGCTGCACTAGCCGCCGTTCGGTCACTCAAGATACGCCGGCTGATGTTCAGCACACCCCTTATCATCAGAAGCCCATCACTGCAGCTTGCGCATCAGCCTTCATATTCAAATTGGTTGTTGTAAAGCCAAGGTTGTTGAACAACGGTTGGTAAACAACGGTGGCAGTGACGTTTACCACCGGAGCGCCCCCGGGATTATTTTTGTAAATGCCGGTTGTTGTCCCGCTACTGCAAGGACTGGTAACAGTGATAGTGGCTGCATTAGTCCAGTTACTTATGCGGGGGGTTCCACCAGTGACACGGCCCGTACGCGTAACATTTCGTGTCGCGTCACGCACGGCTGTGGTCGGTGCACAACCGGAAAATGCCGAAAGCGGTTGCCGCGCTGCAAAACGCACGCCATCACGTACGCCATTAGCAACGATATGCTGGTTCCAAAAGAAACTCCCGGCATCGAAAATGCCAAACATAATTACAATGAGCAACGGTGTTACCAACGCCATCTCGGCCCCGGCGGCTCCGGCTCTGCATATCATCAAGGCGCGGAAGGACTTCATCGTCATTCAATCAAATAGGGGACGTCTCTGCGTCCAGAAGTGGCAGAACTGCTATCCCCGATAATTTCAACGTAAAGACGCATTTTGTTTCCGTTGCCCTCCATTGCCCTGACAATAAACACGTCCACCCATTTCGTCGGAGTAACAGGGGTTGTGTTTGAAACCGTGCCAAAGGGGATCAGCGCAACCGTCAACCTGCGACGATCTGACCCGAAATTGTAGTTTGAACCTATGGCGTCTTTGTATGTTTGATATCTGGACCGACCCCCCATTTGTCCGACCCACACCCCATCACCGATTTTTTGTGTACAGGGCGAAATAGGCGCGTTGAGGTGGCATGTGTCCATTTCATACTCAGTTATGTTGAGCGCAGGCGTGCAAGTTCCACCACCGTTTGGACAATCTTTTTGATCATTTCCGGTCTGAAAACGGGTGTTGAACCCCTTTTCGACAGATGCATTGACCCCGCTTTTTACCGTCACACCGCCAACGCGCTGGCACAAACCTGTTTGGTCATTCCAAGCGAGCGCAGCCTTGAGGTCAGAACCACCGCCGCCGGCATCAAGATATCCAAATCGGCTTGAGCCTTCTTCATTAAGAAGCAGGACGCCCACTCCCGGATTGAGGGGGCGTGCTTCGGCTGTCGGGTCGATCGCCATATACAGCGGTGGGACATTACAAACAGCAGATTGGATGCCAGCAAGCGCAGACGCGCCTAGGTTCGGTGAACTTAACAGCCCTGTAATCGGTGTTAGCGCATAATTCACGCTTCGCGGTGTGACGCTAACCTTAACGCGCGTTGCCGTTGTATCCGTCCCTGCTGCGCCGGTATCCGTGAAGAAACTTATACTGGCAGTAGGAACAACGACTGCCGATCCTCCCCCGTCGTTCGATAGCCGGGTTTTGTTTGCTACCAGCGTTTGTGCGGCCGTTGTGGCGCGAGCGCGAGCGCCCGACAGTCCGTCCAATTGTGTCACCCCTGCCAGTGCAGCCTGATCGGCGGCGTTTTGCAATTCGGTATCCAGGGTGACCATACGCGCGTAATCAAACGCGATACCGCCAACGGCTATGAGTCCAAAAAGTGACAATGCGACTGTTGCTGCAACCGCTGCCGATTCATCCTTTTTAAGGCGCCATATAAACCGCAACACGATTCCATCTCCTTCATTACCTAGTTGGGTTGTCCACCCGAGCCACTTCCCGACTTGCTAACAGTTGTCTCAGCTCTGACCGGCTTTTTGACATTGCCCTTGCGATAGCGGTCCTGTGCTGCTGCTTGCGCGCCATTGGCCACCATTGCATCCGCATATTGCGGGTCCGGCTCTACGACTTGCGCCGCATAATTTGCGCGTACTGCATTACCAAGGCCGATATCATTTGGCGTGCAGGCCGCAACGCTGAGCGCCAACGCCGCACATGCAAATATCCGCTTAATAGTCATAGCCATCTGCCTTTTTGGTTGCGGTGGAGGTGCTGCCTTCTGGCGGGGGGGCATCGGGATTAACCGGGTCAACGCCTACCGCCTTGTCTGTCCGGCCAAGGAAGAACAATTCGCCTTCACTTGGGTTCTGCACGCGGTCCGTTGGAAGCTGGATCTGGCTTGCCTTTACCGGCTGCACAATGCGCGGTGTCACGACGATTACCAATTCGGTTTCACCCTTGGTAAAGCCGGATGAGCGGAACAATGCGCCGATGATGGGGATCGACCCCAACAAGGGCACCTGACGCACCGTAGTTGCAAAATCCTTGCGGATCAAACCAGCGAGCGCAAAGGATTCACCGTCACGCAGTTCAAGCACCGTGTTCGCGCGGCGCGTCTGCAAGCCGGGAATGGTCAGGCCATTTACCGTTATTGAAGCCGTCGGGTCGATTGAGCTAACCTCGGGCTCAACCTGAAGGTTGATGATACCATCGGCCAAGATAGTTGGCGTGAACGCAAGGCTGACGCCAAAAGGTTTAAATTCTACCGTGATCCCGCCAGCATTGCCGCCACCGGTGTTCTGCTGCACTGGTACGGGAAATTCCCCGCCAGCCAAGAAAGACGCGGTTTCCCCTGAAAGTGCAATCAATGTCGGTTCGGCGAGCGTTTTGACAAGGCCCTTGCGCTCAAGCGCATCGAGCGTGGCGTTAATATTCAGGCCAAGTGCACTGAACGCCTTGCGGAATACGCCAAAGCTTCCAGTGACGGAATCAAGCCGCAATATGCCCGACCCGTTTTCGTTTAGTGATGCACCCGCGCCGTTGCCTGTCGCTGAACCAAAGCTCGGGCCATCATTGGTGAAACCACTAATCCCGATTTGCTTGCCAGTCTGACGATTGATTTCGGAAAAGCGGACCTCAAGCATGACTTGCTGGCTTGCGCCGACCGACATCATGTTGATCACCTTGTCACCAGCGTAGCTTTGTGCAAGCTGCATGGCGCGGTCGACGGCGGGGCCGTTGGACACAACTCCCGTCAGCACCACTGCGTCATTCGAAATGCGCGCGCCAATTTGTTCGCCTGGGATCAGCTCAGCCATTTGGCGACGCAGCGACACAATGTCTGGCCCCACCGCGACATCGACCACCGAAATGACGATGTTGTTGCGGTCGTAGATGGTCAGGCTGGTCGTGCCCATTTTCTTGCCAAGCACATAAAGCGACCGGTTGGTGACGGGCACGATATCGGCGATTTCCTCATTGCCGACCATTGCCTTGGTAAAGGGCCGGTCAACGGTGACAACCTGGCTTTTATTCAGCGGAACATCCAGTTGCCCCGCAAGCAAGCCAGCGTCAGACGATGTCGAATAACCCTGCGCCAACGCAGCAGGGGCCGTGAGCGGAGCAAGTGCAAGCAGTGCTGCGGTCAGGAAAAATGCTGTTTTCATGCGCTTAATATCCCCCCTGGCGCGTGACATCGTAATTTGTACTTGTCGTGCCACGTACGATTTCGACGCCGACCGAATTTGCACGACGTGGCCGGGCAATGCCAACCGGGCCGCGGCGCACCGAAGTAACAGCTTGCGTTGGGTATGGGAAAGGGTTTGCCGAGAAAGCTGGCGTGGCTTCGCGCCGTTCTCCTGATCCGGCATAAAGGCTGACGCCCGTATTACCCTGCCCCAGATCGCGGGTGCCGACAGTTTGCGAGATAAACTCGTCCTGATTGGCGGCATTGCGTAACGCGAGCGACAATGAGCCGACTTGCCCTGCAAGCGCCAGTTTTTGCGCACCTTGCTGATCAACCGTTAGCGTCGCAGTAGCTCCTACCTTCGGCTCGGTTGCTTTTTCGCTTGCCACTTGGTTGATGGCCAGCACGCCGACATTTTGAAGCAATATGTCAGTGACCGGTTCGACCTCACCCACTTCACCATCCAGCTTTGGCGTGCGGGTCAAAAGAACATCGACGCGGTCACCGGGGAGGACGAAGCCTGCGACCCCTGCCACATCGTTAATGCGCACCGCAACGGCGCGCATATCAGTCTCTAGCAATTCGGAAAGGCTGGCCCTGCCGCCAAAGCCGGTGATCTTGCCTGGCAATATGGGTTCGCCGACCTCAATCGGACGAAGCACAACACGGGGCTCACCCCCATACAGGCCCTTGAGCGATTGAAACGCACCAGCGGGCATCGATGTTGCCGGCCAGCTGACCATGCGCGTGTTTTCTGCTGAAAGCGTCGCTCCATATTCCAATGGCACGCGCGCAACGGCTATTTGTACAAGGCGCCCCTGTTCCGCCGCAGTCGCCTGCTGCTCTTCCGCGCCCGACAAATAGGCATTGGCTATGATAACGGCTACTATACCGATGAGTGCCGCAATAGCCACGATCAACAAATTTCGATTTGCTAACATTTTGACCGAATACCCCGCCCCAATTAATTCACAAAACCAGTGTAAGCCGCCGCATCGAGAACCGATGCCGCGGCTTGCAATGATAAAACTAAGTAATAGAAGTTATTTTAGTGGCCTGTTTATTGAGTGAACCGCTAATTGCATCGCCTAAAGCAACAGCAGCAATAGCAATTCCAGAACCAATAATTGCAAGGATCAAAGCATATTCAGCGGCCGAAGCCCCGCTCTCATCGCGCAAAAACAATGTTACCAACTTAATCATGATAATACTCCTTATCCAATCTATGCAAATTCGGACGAAAATGATTGCCGCAATTGCCGCAAGCAACCCATCAGGATTTGCAAGCTTCTGAACCGGAAAAACCCGAACTATAATAACTCGGGCTACAGGCCGCCACCTCGTCGCCCGACGTGGCGGCCTGCGATTTAGAATTTACGTGATAGCCGCAATTTTGTTTGCTTGCTTGCCAAGTGAGTTACTGATTGCGCCGCCGAGTGCAACGGCAGCAACGGCAATACCCGAACCAACGATGGCAAGGATCAAAGCATATTCAGCAGCCGATGCGCCGCTCTCGTCACGCAGAAACGATGTTACAAACTTGACCATAATAATACCCCTTATATGTAAAAAAAATTCCATTTCGGCATCCGGCCGAACAGGACAGTCTAGGGAAAAGGGGCAAACTGAAACCAAACGCGACCCTGTTTTTGTTTTTAAGCCAGAATTGCGTCTGACCTCATTTCGCGTTCGTTTCCCTAGAACACCAAAAAGGTCCTCCAAAGGGGTGCCATCGTCAACATTTTAAATTTACGCTTAATTAACAAAGGTTTGCAGAAACTTTTTGTTAACCATAAGGCCAAATATGCAAAAAATGCCACAAAATCGCCGAATCACAATATGTTACTAAAGATGTATAACCCTCATGGCTAATCGGTATCATGTGTAAAATCGGGTAAACAGATGCCTGAGTTAACAGTGGCAAACTTACCAACCCCTTATTGTGTTCCGAATTAAACACGTTAGACACGCGCTATTCGCTCTGGGGGCCATATGGGTAGCAACGCATCACGTATTACTCTCTATCCGACCGCATTGCTTATCGGGCTGTTGCCAGTGTGGATGGTCCTGCTCCCGCTCGACATGACCAGCAAGCCGGAGAACTGGCAGGTCTTCGTGCGCGCTTACTCGTTTGTCGTGCCACTGGTCCAAATGATTTTCGTGCTGGTTGCAATGGGAAGTTTCTTTTCGCCCTTTCGCGCATTGCGGCAACTGCCCCGCTTAACAAAGGCAGCGTTATTGATCTGGATCGTCGTAGTAAGCGTGGTTTCGTTTCAACCTGACAAAGATCATGTGCATGCGGCTATCAACCTTTCCAAGCTTACCGTTGCGGCGTTGTTCTTGTTGGCGCTGATTGACATGGCAAGAGCCATTGGTCCGCGGTTCATTCTGGCGCTTTGGATATCCGTTGGCATAGGCACTTTGCTTTATGTGTTGTTATGGGCCACACATATCGTGATGGTCTCACCGCAAGGCGAAGAATGGGTGATCCGAGTCCCGGGCGTAAACAATGTCCGCCATACGGGATATTTTGCATTTGCCATTGTGGTAGCGGGCTTGGTCACTTTGATATCTTTCCGAAATAGCACAAATCTATATCTGCGTTGGGGCTTACCCATTTTATTTGGAGTGGTCGGCCTTGGTCTTGCATTATGGACGGGATCGCGAGGTCCATTGCTGGCGTCATTGGTCGCCATGTTCGCAACATTGTGCGTCGCAGCAGGTAATCGCAAACTGGTTGCCACGTTTTTGGTGTCATCAGCATTAGCCGCAACTGCAGTGGTATCAATGATGCCGGTACCTCATCCCATATACGGGATCGCCGGTGCCACCGGTATGGCAGATGTGACCGCTAAAGGTGATGCTGACGCAAGTTCGGGGCGAAAGGAGCTGTGGGCCGGAACAATAGACAGAATTGCTCAACGCCCATTGATGGGATGGGGCGTCGGCCAATTTGGCGAATTCGGTACCGCTAAGCCTGACGAATTTTTCCATCCGCACAACTTTCCACTGCAATTTTTGTTTGCCGGTGGAATCTTGTCGGTTCTACTTATATGCCTAACCTCCCTTCCCGCTTTGCGGCGATGGGGCTGGCCTTACGCACAGGGACCAAGCGCCGCTGGGGTCGGTGGCGTCATGGGCATGATGGTCTACTCGCTTTATGATGGCGCGCTGTATTTCAGCTACCCTATCACGATATTCATCGTGGCAATTGTAAGCTCGATTGCGCCGGCGCCAACGCAACGCGGGCACGATACGTCAGATTAACCCGTTCCGACAGTATGAGGTAAGGCAACCAGATCGCCATGCTGATCATGACCTTTTGCAAGTTACCCTGAAGCAAACTCGACAGCGCGTCGCCAACGCCCAGCGGCAAGCCAGCGGTGCCGCCGACAATCTGACCCATTAATAATTGCGAACTTATATCCAGCCCCCAAACAACAACGAGAAAACGGGGGAACCAGGGTGCACAGCGCAAGGCGGCCATGAAGCAAAGCACATATAAAAAGTTCATGACCACGACATCAAATGTCATCGCAGCGAACAGGACTTGTCCCCATAACGGCGCGTTGCCATTCATCGCGGGAACAGCAGCAAGAAATTCAAGGCTGCGCACCGGAACATTGATTAGCATACCAATCAGCAGTGACGCCATCATGCCGGTTGGGCCGAACAAGGGATGCTCACGGGCCGCCAAGACATCAACCGATTGCCATTTACCATAACGTGATAGGCGGATTTCGGGTTGCTGCATCAGCACGCCCCGGGGGAATAGCTGGCCCGCGATCCAAAAGGCAGCAAGCGGTGACAGGCCAAGCAGAACATAAGGCGTAACCGTTTGCAGCAAGCTTGCACTGCTGTTGATGAGCGACGAGGCAAAGCTGATCCTGAGCATACCCGCAAGCGCAACGAACACCACCCACGCAAGGATGATCTTGGGAAAACTGCCTTCGATCATCGCCACCGCAGATATGCTCTTACGATATAGCTTTGCTTGATATGCTGCCATAAGTGCCTTCATGACCTGCGTGCTCCAGATAGGGTAATCACACGCACGTTAGGTAAACAAGGTTAATAGAGTCTTTCATATTGGCTCTGTTTTTGCCGCGCTCAAGTTCACGGGTAATTTTGGCGGGCACGGTGCCTTCCTGGAGCACAATGAGTGGGTGGATAGTCCGCCCTGCTCTTCGTACCCATTATGAAGTATATACTTATCCAACCGCTTTTATCGCAGTGACGGCCTGAACGGCTTCTTGGTCAGCAAGAACCTGTTTGCGCCATGTGGCCAATGCTTGCCCGACAACCTGATCCATATTGTAATATTTGTAAGTCGCGATCCGACCAACGAACAATGTGTTTTGCTTCACGTTCTATTGTATTTACATCTTTCACGACCATTCACATGTCATTTATACCAAGTTCACTTAAACTAGGAAACTAATGCGTGTATGGATGGTTCCCACATTTCCTGATGAGTTGAGCAAAATGCGATGGAAATGTGGTCCGGCTTTGAATGTACGCTAAATCGCGTCGGCGATTGCTGTCAGGTTTGGCTGTTACCTCAGGAACGTAAAATGCACACTGCATTCAGGCTTCCGAATAATATTTTATATCGCATGTTCCTGGTACTTTAAGTATGAATTCGGCGAACAAAGCCTATCTACATTTTTCTGAATTGCGCCGAAACTGAATCGAAATGAAAACCCTCATCGGTAGACTATTAGAAATAATCGCGTAAATTCAGACATGTAAATTCAGGCGACAATAATGTTTGTCTCACGTGCCGTGATTAACTTTAAAAATGCCTCCATTTTGGGCCAACAAGCCAATTACGAACACGAGTTTAACCATTCCTTGAGGTTCTCAAGCTAGCGCAACTGGATGCATGCGCGCATTGTCATTGTGGATGATCGGTCGACCAACCTTCGCGTTTACGCGCAGTATGTCGCCATGATGGGTCCTGAATATTCGGCCAAGTGTTTTCACAGCGCGATTGACGCTTTGAAATGGCTTGAAACCGAAACTGCCGATCTGTTGATCGTCGATTATCGCATGCCCGAAATGAACGGGGCTGAATTTATAAGCAAAATACGTTCACGCACAGTTGGTGCGCACATCCCAGCTATTATTATCACCGCACGGCAGGATCGAGAGTGCCGGATCACCGCATTGGATGCAGGCGCAACGGATTTTTTACAGACACCGGTCACCCACATCGAATTTCGGGATCGGGCACAGCTTCTTCTGGGACAGCACTACCGCCAGCGCGAACTCAACCAATCACTTGAAATTAACCGTGCCGGTCAACAGGGTAATGAAGACAAAGCCGGAAAGTCGATTCTGGAACAGATCATCGACACCACCCCTATCCTTATCAACGCCACAGACCGGAATGGCAAATTTCTGTTCTTGAATTCGTACCAGGCTGCTCTTTTCGGGCGAGATCCGAATGAGCTTGTCGGCAAATCAATTGCTGCCATCATGGATCCAGATCTTGTAGAACGTGAGATGCGCAGGAACGCGATAATCCTGGAGTCAGGCGTTACCATCCCCAATTTCGAGGAGAAGTTTGTCAGCAAAGGCGTTGAGCTGATTTTCCATTGCAATAAATCGCCCTTGTTAAACAAAGATAATCAAGCAATCGGTATCCTGACGACAGGGTTAGACATCACAGCGCGCAAATTTGCTGAGCAGCACCGCACGCATCTCGCGTTGCACGACATGCTCACCGGGCTGCCAAACCGCACCCTGCTCGCACAGTGGATGCGAACGGCGATCGACGACAGCGAATCCAATAAGCGCGGCGCTGCACTTTTGTTGCTCGATCTGGACCGATTCAAAGTCATCAATGATACGCGCGGGCATCAAACGGGCGATGTCCTGCTACGGCAGGTCGCCGAACGCATTACGTCTGCATTGGACAGCAATGGCTTTGCTGCCCGCATCGGCGGTGATGAATTTGCCATCGTGCTGCAAAATCTTGAGGACAACACGAACGTCGCCGCGATTTGCACGCGATTGCTCGCAAAGATTGGCGAGCCGTATACAATTGGTGGCGTTGAACAGTTGATTGGCGCCAGTATCGGAGTTGCACTGATACCCGAGGACGGCACCTCGCCAGACGAACTTCTTCGGCTTGCCGATCTTGCCATGTATGAGGCGAAATCTTCAGGTAGAAACTGCTTTTGCTTTTTCTCCTCTCAAATGAACCATATCGCACAAATGAACGCCGGGGTTGAGGTCGATTTGCGCGAGGCACTGAACACCGAACAGCTTTTCCTCGAATATCAGCCAATTATTGACGCGAATTCAGGTGATCATGTCGGACTTGAAGCGCTGGTTCGCTGGAACCACCCCACGCGCGGGCGATTGGCTCCAGCAGATTTTATAAAGGTCGCGAACGACTCTGGTCTGATTGGCCGTATCGGCGCGTGGGTTGTCGAAGCCGTTTGCAAATTGATTGCTGATTTTACGCGGCAGGGAATTGAACTGCCCCATATCGCCGTCAATGTCTCTCCTAAGCAATTTCAATATGCTGCCATGTGCACTGAAATACTCGATCTCGTTGCAAAATATGACGTGCCCAGAGGTAAGCTGGCAATCGAAATAACAGAAGAGCTTTTAATTGATAACAGCCTGAAAGTGCATCAACAGTTGGCGAAACTGCAGGCGGGCGGAATCCAAATCTCCATCGATGATTTTGGAACTGGATATTCATCACTCCAATATCTGCGCGATTTGCCCGCCACCCGATTGAAGATCGACCAGACATTCATTTCACGCATCGAAACCTCGGCAACGGACCGTGCCATCATTTCCACTATCGCTCATCTGGCGCATGCGCTCGATATGCGCGTGGTTGCTGAAGGTGTGGAAACAGAGGCTCAATTCGCACTTTTACGGGCGTCAGGCTGCGACGAAGTGCAAGGCTTCCTGACTGGCCGTCCCTTATCTGTCGATGAACTGCATAAGCTTTTTGCCAACGGGCGCGCGCGGTTTCGATTGGCCACAAAATGAAGCGGCTAATTCGCCAATTTCGCAGTGAAGTGGCCCCGGAACAGCTTGTGCTGATCAACCGGATTATGCTCGGGGTCCTCTTGGGTGCGGCATGCTATTTTCTGGGTGCCAGCGGCTCGATCATAATCGCGTTTTTTTCCTATTCCACGTTAAACGTCCTGTTATTGGCTATGCAATGGCATGAGCTCTGGCAACAAGAGCGGCGCTGGTTGGTAGCCACCACGGCCGACGCCATTGTTGCTTTTTCAGTCATGTTTCAGGCGCCCGAGCAGATGTCGGTCTTTTATCCAATTTTGCTGTGGATGATATTAAGCAACGGGTTTCGCTTCGGCGTTAAATGGCTTGTGATTGCGTCAGTCATGGCGACGATCAGTTTTGGCAGCGTCGTTTTACTAACCGCATTCTGGCAGCAAAATCTCCTCCTGGGCGTAAGCCTGACCTTGGCTTTGCTTGCCATCCCGGCCTACTGCCTGACACTCATCCGGAATACCTACGTCGCAAAAGAGCAGGCGGAATTGGCCAGTAAGGCAAAAAGTTTCTTTCTGGCCAGTGTCAGTCATGAGCTGAGAACCCCGTTGAATGCCATCATCGGCTACGGCAATCATTTGCGTCAATCGAATATGCCAAGCGGCCAGAAAGACATGGTCGAAGCCAGCGTGCTAGCGGGCGAACATCTACTCAATCTGATTGAGCAGCTTATTGACGTGGCCAAAGCCGGCACAGGCACGACGCAGGTCAAGCGAACGACGTTTCGCCCAATTGAATTACTGGCCGAAATCCGTGATATCATGACGGTGCGCGCTGAAGAAAAAGGCCTCGCGCTTTATCTTCAGGCAGAGCCAATGAGCGATAATATTGTTGAAGGACCGGTCAGTGTCGTCCGAAATATCCTCCTCAATCTTGTAGGCAATGCAGCCAAGTTCACCGAAGCGGGATCGATCAGCATTAGTTGCGGGATACGTGTCCGAGATACTGAACATATATTATGGTTTTCGGTGTCAGATACCGGAATCGGAATTCCTGAATCCGCCAAGGACCGGATATTCCAGCCGTTTCAACAAGCCGATGAGACTGTCATGAACCGCTTTGGCGGCACCGGCCTTGGCCTGTCGATCTGCAAGCAGCTCACCGAGCAAGTTGACGGGAACATTTCCGTTGAAAGTCAGATTGGCCAGGGCAGCTCGTTCCGGATCGAAATTCCGGTAAAGGCTGTTGCGGGGCAGTCACAGCTCGACGACATCCATGCAAACGGCGAAGTCGATATCCTGTGCTTTGGTCAGATGAACGCTAATTTTCTGCAGCTGGCGCAGGGGACCTTCAACCTGCATCAAGTCCAATGTGCAGATAAGAACGACATCGGCACAGCCTTGACCAAACTTGATGTAACGCGTTTCCAAGTTGCGTTCATTGCAGATTCCCTCGCTCAGGACATTGCTCCTGATGACAATTTGTGGCGGATATTTGCCGATGCCGATATCGCACCGGTTCTGGTTTCCGAGTATGAAGCGAATGGAGCACGTGGCATTACCGAAAGACGCGCGTTCACTACGTTCTTATGGTCAAGCGCTCAATTGGCGGATATCCACAGCGCGGTAAAAATTGGATGTACCTTTGCCCGCAAAATGCGGTTTTCCAACGATCAGAGCAAGGATGAAAAGCGCTCGTACACACCAAAACGGATATTGGTCGCCGACGATAATCGGACAAACCGAAACGTTTTGGCGGCCATACTCGAATCTGCGGGTCACCATGTGTCGATGGCAACAGATGGCGACGAGGCGCTGATAGAATTGGAAAAGGGCGAAACCGACATACTTCTGCTCGACGTAAATATGCCGCGCTTAAGTGGAATAGATGCATGCGTCATGTGGCGACGGAGCGAAGGCGGTCTGAGGCGTTTGCCTATTATCGGTGTGACCGCCGATGCAACGACAGAAACTGAAACGAGATGCCTTGAAGCAGGAATGGACATGCGCATTACCAAGCCGGTCGATGCAAGGCTGCTCTTGTCCACAATCGAAAAATACTGCGCTCGTGCCACGGATGGGGAACATGCACCTTTCGACGATCGCCCCGAGCGGCAGAACATAGTGGTGCCAATAACCCGCGATCTCCCTTACAGTGATGAAGCCATTGATCGCGCTCAAATCCAATATCTTCGTTCGATTGGTGACCAGGTTTTTGTGAACACGATGATTGAAGGGTTCTTCGAAGACGTGGAACAGACGCTTGAGCCATTGCGAAAGGCGGTGAAGTCCGGTGATGTATTGGCATTTCGCTTTTGTGCTCACGCATTCAAAAGTTCAGGCAACAATATGGGTGCGCTGCCATTGGCCCGCTTGTGCGAAAAGCTGGAGAATATCAGCGATGCGGAATTTGCCGAGCACAAATCGGATTATCTCGCCCGACTGGAGGAGGAAATCGCCAGCGCGGTCACTGCGCTTCAAAAAGATAGCTACACTGGCGATCATGCCGTGATGGCCAAAGCCGGCTAAAACGCTTGAGATGTATTACCAAGCCGCAAACAATCACATCAGTTAGTTTGAGTTTAGAATATATATTAGCGGCGTGAGCAATGTAGGGGCTACTTGAAGTGCATCCTTGAACAGTCGGCGTGCCTGGGAATCCCCCACGACGACCACATCATTAGCGAACACCTCAGGGTCATTGTAGATTCCCCGACGGATTGACTTCAAATTATACAACGCTGCCATTTTTTGGCCGTTCACTGTCCTGAATATCACGACATCATCAAGCTTCGCGAATTCTCCAGTGCCCTTCGCGACCGCCACAGCACGCATCAAAGTCATCTTACCGATGACCGGATATAATCCAGGTTCGCGAACCTGCCCGTCGATCGTTACAACCTGACTTACAGTTTCTTTCAGGTTCACGGTCACCTGCGGATCACGGACATATTGGCCACGTAACCGGCCCTCGATTTCTTCTTCAAGCTCGCCTGGTGTTTTACCCGCGGCTTCCATGATGCCTGCTAATGGAAACGATATCCGTCCGCCGGCATCGGTCTGGACTTCCAGCTTACTGAGCTCTTGAATTCCAAAAACATCAATGGTCAACGTATCGAAAGGGCCAATTAAGTAAGGTCGGTTTTGTTCAAACAAATCGAGCCGTGTCGGTTCAGGCAACACATCGCTGTCGACAACCTTTACGTTGGAGACGCTTCCGGCTCCGCCAAGTTGCGAACCGCCACATGCCGAAAGCGCTGAGGACATAGCAAGAATTAATAGCAGTTTACGCATAGGTGATTCCCAAAACATT
>NZ_JBKJMB010000013.1:0-1028 GCF_046596595.1 Sphingorhabdus sp. | reverse complement strand
GCACCGCAGCCCACGTCCAGTGCGGTTTTGCCCGCAAGCGGATATCGCGCCTTTCCATCGCCGCCGAAATGCGCATCAATCGCGCCTCTGATGAACGCCAGCCGCACGGGATTAAGCTTGTGCAGCATCGCTGAACTGCCCTTTGGGTCCCACCATTCAGAAGCCAAAGCGCCGAAATGGGCGGCTTCCGCAGCGTTAATTGTCGTTGCTGAGCTTGCGTTTGTCATATCCTGTCCCTATCAGGACGCGCGATTGTAATATAGCGATTATTGAAGGTTTTCATGGCGCGCATTGTAATGAAATTTGGCGGCACGTCGATGGCCGGCACCGAACGCATCCGCCGTGTCGCCCAATTGGTCAAGCGTCAGGCCGAGCGTGGGGACGAAGTTGCTGTCGTGGTGTCCGCCATGGCTGGCGATACTGATCGCCTTGTCAACTTCTGCCGTGAGGCAAATGCGTTATATGACCCTGCCGAATATGACGTGGTGGTTGCGGCCGGCGAGCAGATAACCGCTGGCCTGTTGGCGATAACGTTACAAGCGCTTGGTTGCGAAGCGCGCAGCTGGCTTGGTTGGCAGATGCCGATCCATACAGACGATGCCCATGCCAAAGCGCGTATCGGGTCCATTGATACCGGTGAACTGCTGGCATCAATGCAGGCAGGAAACATCGCCGTCATCCCCGGATTTCAGGGTCTGACCGATGATAACCGGGTTACCACCCTGGGCCGCGGCGGCTCCGATACGTCTGCGGTCGCCGTTGCCGCGGCAGTCAAAGCCGACCGCTGCGATATTTATACCGATGTTGACGGCGTCTACACCACCGATCCGCGTATCGTGGCCCGTGCTCGCAAGTTGAAGGCTGTGACCTACGAGGAAATGCTTGAACTGGCGTCGGTTGGATCGAAAGTGTTGCAGACCCGCTCGGTCGGACTTGCGATGAAAGAGGGCGTGCGCATCCAAGTGCTGTCTTCGTTCGTCGATGACAGCGCACCCGACGCAGACAGCATCCCCGGCACGATGATCGTG
>NZ_JBKJMB010000100.1:0-19509 GCF_046596595.1 Sphingorhabdus sp. | reverse complement strand
ATAAGTTTCGATCGGCTGTCCATTAGCATCCGTTTTTTGAGTGCCGTCGTTATTTAGTTGATACAGACCAATGGAAAATAGCTGCATGACTTCGCGTGCATAATTTTCGTCCGGAACTCGGTTGATCCTCGGATCTTCCTTTTTATTGCCTAAAGTGCTCAAAAATACGCCCATCGCGGGATTAAGCGTGATGTCTTCCAGTAATTTCCGAAAATTTGCCAAATGCGTTGCTGTTAAGTTGGTCCCAATAATAACCCATGGCACTTGACCGCCAATTGAACCCTATTCCCGAACCTGAAACGACCAAAAATTCTGACAAGGCGAATGCAACCCGTTTGCGTACCGCGTCGGGGCTTGTCATCAGCTGGTTCCAGACCATGAAATCGGCAGGTAGCGAACTGTAAAAATACTCTTCGACTGTGACTTTGTCGTAATTCCGCGCTGACATCCATGCAAGTCCCGTTTCGGCAATTGGCATATCCAGTTGCTTGTCAAGCCACGCGGCGTAACCAACCGATTTTATGTCGGTGATTTCCGCTTCGGTCACACTCAAGCTTGCTTTCAGGATGAAGCGTGCAGCTTCGGCGTCGGTCGCTGGCTTGGGAATGACGGCTACAGGGGGTGGAGCCGGGGCGGGTGCGGAGCTGGTGCTGCCACCTCCACCACATGCGGCAGTCGCAAATGCTGCCGCAGGAATTGCGTATATGGCGGGTGACCGTTTTGTTGCAGCATCTTCAGATGCGATGTCTTCAAACGCCAAAGCGGCATCGGATGGCGCAATTACCTCCAATAATCCGTCGCTATTGACGGGGTATAGTGCTTCTTTCATCAAACCCTCCAATGACCAGTTGAAACCACACCGACGCAGACCGGAAGGACTTCATGATGGTTGAACAAATACAACGAGTTAATGAATCTAGGGTGCCTGCGGATGGTTAAATGTACCTTAACTGCAATTCTTTCGCATCGGCGGCGGCAGAAGGATTTGTTAACCATTTATCAATTTGTCCCTGTTAGCCATTTTATATGGTCAACAGGCTCATCTTTCCGTCCGTTTTCGTAGTTCTGGGAATTGCGTTTTCCCCCGCTACGGCGCACGCTGACGTGTTCGAACTGGCAAATGATGGCAATCTCGTCGAAGTCTCCCGCCCTGCGTGGCAGCCTAAATCGTTAACTGTTGTTAACGACCAGCCTGAAAATGCAGCTTCGCAGCCGCTCGAAATCTCCGATTCGCTTAACGAGATTCGTCAACATATCAGGATGGCGGCTGCTCGTTACGGCGTCGACAGCAATCTGGTCGATGCGGTGGCCTGGCAGGAATCACGATATAACCCGCGCGCGCAGTCGTCGGCTGGTGCAATTGGTGTAATGCAACTGATGCCCGGAACTGCCCGACAGTTGGGTGTTCGCAATCCGCATGATGTCCAGCAAAATGTCACTGGCGGAACAGCATATCTTCGCGAACAGCTTGAACGGTTTGGTAATAATGTCCCGCTTGCACTCGCGGCTTATAACGCGGGGCCGGGGGCAGTACTAAAATACGGTGGTATTCCGCCCTATCGAGAAACACAGAATTACGTTCGGCAGATTATCCGGCGAATGTCGGCAACGTCGGCATTTCGCACAGGATATTGATTGAGGTTTATGATGACACATAAAATGAGCAGTTTTACCGGACTCGCCGCGTTGGCACTTGCCCTTCCACAAAAGGCATTGGCTCAAGTGTCTAATATAGATCCGCAAGGGTCAGGTCCGATCGTAAATGCCCTTGGCTGGATGCAGGGTACGTTGTTGGGCAATGTCGCGACCACCGCAGCTGTTATTGCCGTTGCGGTTGTGGGCCTGATGATGCTGACTGGCCGAATGAACTGGCGGTTTGGCGCAACTGTTATCGTTGGTTGCTTTGTGTTGTTCGGGGCCACGGCCATCGTTTCGGGAATTCGCGTCGCAGCGGTTGGGGGCTAAACCATGACTTCACTTAACCGCACGCCGATATTCAGGGCGCTGACGCAGCCGCAAATGTTCGCTGGCGTAACCTATAGCTATTTCATTATTAACTTGGTCGTGACGACCGAATTGTTCCTGATTACCCGGTCTTTTTGGGCAATACCGACTGCGGCCATCATCCATGGTATAGGCTACATGGCTTGTTTACGAGAACCGCGCGTTTTTGACCTTTGGATCACAAAAGTAAGTCGTTGTGGTCGCACCCGCACCCACGATCTGTGGCGCTGCAATAGCTACAGGCCTTAATCCATGAGCACGTCCTCACAAAAAGCCACAAAGCTTGACCCGCGTGCGGGTGACCGTTTGCCTTATGTCGGGCACATGGACAATCACACATTGATGATGCGTACCGGCGATCTGATCCAAATGATTCAGATTGACGGCATCGCCTTTGAAACGGCGGACAGCGAAACATTGAACCATATGGCTGCGGTCCGCGATGTCGTAATGCGCGGCATAGCAAATTCAAATCTGATGCTATATTGTCATGTGATCCGCCGACAGGTCACTGCGGACTTGTCTAATGAGCAACCCGAAGGCTTCGCCCGCGACCTTGATGACGCCTGGCAACAACAGCTTCGCAGTAAAAGGTTGTATATCAACGATATCGTTGTGACGTTGGTACGCCGTCCTGCGCGCGGCAAAGTCGGTTTTATTGAGCGACTTACCAAATGGGGTAACAGCAAACGTAACAGCACCGAAAGACTGGCAGAGCAAGCGAGGGACTGGCGCGACCTCGACGCTGCACGCACCAACCTGCTATCGGCTTTGGCGCGCTATGGGCCGCGCACCTTGGGGCGTTATCTTGGCCCAAGCGGCGTTTGCTCAGAACCGATGGAGATTTTGTCGGCATTATACAATGGCGAGATGCAGCCAGTTTTGAACCCCGTTGGTGATGCCGGGTACTATCTGCCATATAAGCGGATTAGTTTCGGACTTGACGCCCTCCATTTGAAGGGCGCAAGCGCAGACACTTCGCGGTTTGGTGCTATCGTGTCGATCAAGGATTATCCTGCCAATACGTCACCGGGTATGCTCGACAATTTGTTACGGTTGCCGCACGAGCTGACAATGACCGAAAGCTTTGCTTTCATTGACCGGCAAATTGCAGACGAGCGTATCGGTCTTGCACTCCGCCGGTTACGCGCAGCTTCAGACGAAACTACAACCTTACGCCAGGGGCTTTTGGGTGCCAAAGACGATTTGACGGGTGGCGCTGCGGCGTATGGCGAACATCATCTCACAGTGCATGTTCGCGCCATGACACTGGCGGCACTGGATGCGGCTGTTGCAGATGTGCAGGCTTCGCTTGCTGACATTGGCGCCGTATCGGTGCGCGAGGATATTAATCTTGAAAGTGCTTTTTGGGCGCAGTTCCCAGGCAATGCAGAATTTATTGCGCGCAAGGCTTTGGTATCGACAGCCAATCTCGCCAGCCTCATTTCGCTCCATGGTTTTCCAATTGGCGAGCCGGCAGGTGGTCCGTGGGGCGAACCGATTACTGTCCTCGAAACGACATCCAGCACGCCTTATTTCTTCAATTTGCACAGCGGCGATCTTGGCAACTTTACGCTGATCGGTCCATCCGGTTCGGGTAAAACGGTCGTTCTGAATTTCCTGATCGCTCAGGCGCAGAAATTTCAACCGCGCACATTTTTCTTTGACAAAGACCGTGGCGCCGAGATATTTATTCGCGCAATCGGCGGACATTATGATGTCCTTCGGCCCGGTGCGCCAACTGGTTTTAATCCGCTACAGTTGCCCGAAAACGCCGCAAATCGAGCCTTTTTGCGTCAATGGCTCACGCAGATGTTAACGCCTGTGGGCGGGCAACTCACCGCCGATGAAAACGCGATTATCGCCAGTTCTGTCGACGCAAATTTTGGCCAACCCTCAGAGTTTCGGCAATTGCGCTACCTGGTGGAGCTTCTGGCTGGAGGCGCGCGCCCCGTTCGCGGTGACCTCGCATCGCGGCTTGCCCCTTGGTACGGTGCAGGCGAACATGCATGGTTGTTTGACAATCCGGTGGATCAACTAAGTCTTGATACCCGCACGGCCGGCTTTGACATGACCGCGTTGCTCGACAGCCCAGCTTTGCGCACGCCGGCGATGATGTATCTTTTCCACCGTGTCGATGAACGGCTGGATGGAACGCCGTCGATGATCGTGATCGACGAAGGGTGGAAGGCGCTTGATGATGAAATTTTTGTTCACCGGTTAAAAGACTGGATGAAGACGATCCGCAAACGCAACGGGGTCGTGGGCTTTGCTACGCAAAGCGCGAGCGATGCGATCGAAAGCAAGATTGCGGCGACCATTATCGAACAATCTGCCACGCAGATGTTCATGAGCAATCCTAAGGCCCAGGCGTCGGATTATTGCGATGGCTTCGGCTTGACCGAGCATGAATTGGACCTCGTACGGTCTTTGCCTGAACATCTGCGTTGTGTGCTTATAAAACAAGGCGGAAACAGCGTCGTAGCCCGTTTGGACATGGCAAATATGCCTGATGCGATCACTGTGCTATCAGGACGGGAAACCAGTGTACGCAAGCTCGACGAGCTTCGCCGCGATCATGGCGATGCGCCGTCCGAATGGATGCCGCAGCTGCTAAGAGCCGCCGAAGAAGGTCCGTCCGTACTTTGGGCCGCTGCGAAGACCGGGACACGCGGATAATGGCTGAGTGCGCTGCCATAAATCCTGTCGCTGGCGCTGCAGAAACTATGGTGACCAGCGTCGATTGCTACATGCAGTCGACCGTGCAGAGCGGCTATGCCAATTTGCTTGGCCAAGGAAGCGTGTTTAGCAGTGCGCTCACAATTGCATTGACGCTGTATGTGGCGCTGCTGGGTTACAGGCTTATTTTTGGACGTTCGACGCTCAGCATGGGCGAAATGATGCCACGCATGATCATGATTGGCGCGGTGCTCACACTTTCGAGTAATTGGGCGACCTACCAAGTCCTTGTGTATGATGTCCTGACCGACGGACCACAAGAAATCGTCCGCGCAATCAATCCGTCAGATAGCAGCGTCGGGGGCATTACGCAGCAGATTGACGTCCTTTCGGGCCGGATGGTTGACTTGGCTGATGCCTGGACAGAGTTCGATGCGCGGCCTGACCAGGTTTTGCCTGATGGGACGATACCGGAGCCAGAGGCGCTACCTACAACCGCAGCGGGTATCACCGCATTTATCGCACCCAAAGACTCGCTTGGTCCGAACATGCTGTTGATAAGCGCGCTGTTTTTGGTGCTGGCGTCGGCTGGTGTGTTGGTTGTGGCGAAGATCATCCTTGGCTTGCTGCTATTACTTGGCCCCATTTTTGTAGTCCTTGGACTGTTTGTTGCGACACGTGGATTGTTGATTGGATGGGGCAGGGCTGCGGTCTTAATGGCTTTAGTGCCAGTGATGGCAATGATGACGTCCGCTGGCGCCGTGGCCCTGCTTGAGCCTGTCCTGGCACAAATGTATGTGGCAGCAGCGCAGGGTGAATTTTCATTGCGCGGTGCAATGACGATATTAGTTATTGTGCTCGTAATGGTTGCAGTGTCTGTGCAATTATTCCGCGTTGGCCGCACAATCGTGAGCGGCTGGACGTTGTCGGCCGGTCATCAGCGTACAGCCGATAACGTGGTGTCCGTTCAACCCAGTGCCGAAGCAATGTCATCGGGCAATGTGGTTTATAACGAACGCATGCAGTCATTGGTCGGCGCAATTGAACGGTCGGCAATCGTGACATCAAACATAAGCTCCGCGAGCCAGCGTGCGATTATGTTGCCACATCGGTTTAATGGCGACGCAGTCCAGGCCGGTCAGCAGAACAGCCACGCCGACCGCCGTATTTCGCGAGGACCAGTCAAGCCGGTCCGCGCCCCCATCAAAGCCATCAGGAACGCAGCATGACCGGAAAACATCTTTGGCTTGCCCTCATGGGCTTCGCAGTAACTGTACCTGCGTTTCTGCCAACGGCAACGTCAGCGCAGGTTATGTCGAACATCCGTTATGTCGACTATAGCCCTGACGCTATCATTCGCCTGACGGGCCATACCGGTTATCAAATGATGTTGGAATTTGAACCGGGCGAAAAAATCGAAACTGTTGGTATTGGCGATTCTTCGGGCTGGCAAGTCACGCCAAATGGCGCTGGGACAATCATGTTCCTGAAGCCAATTGGCCTCCCCCCAACGACAAACCTTTCCATCATCACAAACCAACGGCGATACAATCTGGAACTTGCTGCGAAATCGGGGCTGCGCGTGCCCCAAAGCCAGATCACGTATTCAGTGCGGTTTCGCTATCCCCAAAAACCGCAATCAGCTGAAGACACGACGCCCCCGGTACTGATTGCGACCCCTCCAGAATCGTGGAACCGGGCGTATACCTATGACGGCGCGAGGGCAAACGTACCCGAACAGGTGTTTGACGACGGGAAAACTACTTATTTCCGGTTTGCATCGGGATCATCGGCGCCTGCGATTTTTAGCATCACTCCCGATTCAGGGGAAAGCATCGTAAATTTCTCTGTGCGCGGACCTTACACCGTGGTCGAGCAAATCGCGCCTCAATTTGTCCTGCGGCAAGGCAAGGAAGTCACATTTATATTTAACGACGCTTACACGTTGCCGATCCCTGGCGCTGATGCACCGCGGCAACGCGCTCCAGACAAGAAATGTAAAAAATCAAGCTGCATGCCGACGGAGGCAAAGCCATGACTACCCTTAAGTCAGGAAGTGCTGACCCTCGCTTGGCCATGGACGCAAGTGTGCTCGAAAACGCCAACCAGCGCATATTATCACCTGTCTCAATGCCCGCAGGCCTGTCACCGGGAATTAAACTAGGCATTGTGGGCATCGGGCTTCTCGGGGTCTTAACGTTTACCACCTTGGCAACGAGCCGCAGTGACGCCAGCCAGTCGGTCAAAGCTGCCGTTGTTGCACCACCTGCAAAGGCTGTCCCACAAGGCGGCTTTGTACCGCCTGTACCCCTGCGGCCTGGCCCGCCTGAATTGCCTGCGCCGACGCTAATGCCGCCGCCGGCCAATAATACCGGCGTGCCAACATTTGGAATGGTTGCACCACGTGCCGCTGGCGTTAATCGATTTGAATCGCCGGGTGTGGTCGTCGACAACACCAAAGGAACCGCAGGATCGTTGCCAGCGACGCCGGGTCTTGCTGGTGTTAAAAATGATGATCTGACCGCGGAGGACAAATTTGCTGATCGGGTTGCCGCTGGCGAAAATGCACCGGCACGCGCCGTCCGTATCGCCAATAGCAGCTTCACCGTGCCTCAAGGAGCCATCATTGCTGGCGTGCTTGAAACGGCAATAAACTCTGATTTGCCAGGCTATGTTCGGGCAGTTGTCAGCCGCGATGTAATGGGGTTTGATGGTCGGCGCGTGCTCATTCCAAGTGGGAGCCGCCTGATCGGTCAATACCGTTCCGGCCTTGCCGCAGGGCAGTCGCGTGCGTTCATTGTTTGGACGCGCCTTACCCGCCCAGACGGTGTCACCGTCGCCCTTGGTTCCCCTGTAACCGACCCGTTAGGGCGTGCAGGTTTGACCGGAAAAGTGGACAGCCATTTTCTGAAACGTTTTGGATCGGCGATTTTGTTATCTGTTGTGGAATCAGGGCTTGGTCTTTTGCAACGCGGCGGGAATGACGTCGTCGTCCGCACCGCCGACGACGCCAAAAGCGTAGCCGGGATCGCGCTCCAACGGGACATCAATATCCCGCCAACGGTAAAGGTTGCGCAAGGGACCACTATTCGAATTTTTACTGCGCGCGATCTCGATTTCTCAGGCACCGACGGTGGCATGCAATGAATCAAATGACCCCGATCACCGCTGATACCGGGAATGTGTATTTAAATAGCTATCTCGCCCCGTTTAGCCAGTGGCTGGCTGCCGGGGACGTTACTGAAATATTGGTCAACCGTCCGCACGAAGTATGGGTGGAGCGTCTCGGGTTGGCAGAGATGGAGCGCCACTATGCGCCACAAATTGACAAACAACTGCTTGAACGCCTTGCGCATCAAATTGCCCGAATAAATAATCAGGGCGTGAGCCGCGCCAACCCGCTGCTCGCTGCCATCTTGCCGGGCGGCGCGCGCGTACAAATGGTGTTACCGCCTGCAACGCGCGGAGAGGTTGCTCTCGCAATCCGAAAGCACACGTTGCAGGACATGACGCTCGAAAACTATGTCGAGCAAAGCCAGCTTCCGTCGCAGATGTCTGAAACGCATTGCGCGGACGGCACTTCATTGTCGGTGCTATTGCAGAAACGCGATTTTCTGGGCCTTTTTCGTCAAGCGATTGCGTCTCGCAAGACAATTCTTATCTCCGGCGGTACGTCATCAGGCAAGACAACATTGCTGAACGCGCTGTTAAAGGAGATGCCGAAAAACGAACGGCTTATCGCCATCGAAGATACGCCGGAAATCAAGCTTGGCGGCTATAATGCACTGGGTCTGATCGCGGTCGCAGGTGACCAGGGTGAAGCGA
Organism: Sphingorhabdus sp.; assembly: GCF_046596595.1. Lineage (GTDB taxonomy): Bacteria > Pseudomonadota > Alphaproteobacteria > Sphingomonadales > Sphingomonadaceae > Sphingorhabdus_B. The sequence continues at coordinate 11,001 of NZ_JBKJMB010000100.1, read as the reverse complement.
ACGTAACCATTGACGATCTCATGCGTGCGTCTTTGCGCATGCGGCCTGACCGGCTGATTGTCGGCGAATTGCGTGGTCGAGAGACTGTTACGTTCCTTCGCGCTATCAACACCGGCCATCCAGGATCAATCAGCACTGTTCACGCTAATTCCCCGCATGGCGCCCTGGAACAAATTGCTTTCATGTGCATGCAGGCCGGGCTTGGACTTGGTCGGCAAGAAACGATGGATTATGCGCGCTCAATGATCGATGTGATTATTCAACTTGACCGGACAAGCGGCAAGCGATCCATTACTTCAGTCGAGCTGGCTAATCCGGCCGTAGATTGAACGTTGTAGCTCTTCAGATCGTCAAAATTCTGTGTCCGTTCGTTAGTATTAAATTTGCTCACACAAATATTCGAATTTGGATGCAGATCTATTTAGCTGCAGAGGTTTGCATAACTTCGCGTGCGTGACCTCGCCTGATTGCAGGAACGGGGGTTAAACAAGAAATTTAAAATCGCTGTGGAACTTAGTCCAAAGGTTGAGGTTGTTAAAAAGTCGTTAATGATAGCTGGGCGCGCAATCGAAAATGACAATCAACAAAACAAAAGGAATTATCTATGCGCAAAAAACTTTCTTATCTGTCGACCGTTATCGTCGCGTCCGTCATGGCGACAACTGCTAACGCAGCCACAATTGTAATTGATACCAGTGTGCCAGCCGGTGGGTTCACTAACGATAACGTTACGTGCTTGACGACAACACCTTGTAAATTTTCCGACTCAGGTACTTTCGTGACACCTACCGGGTTCGGACTAGTGACCCTTACAATTAGCACTGCGGTAGCCGGTATGAATAATTTGACAAATATCGATTTCAGCTCAGTGTTGTTTAACGGCGTCGCGTTTGCGCTTTCGCCAAATGGAGACGTCGAGTTTGGTTCACTTTCTAACCAGGTTTTGGCGCTTAATGGAACTAATACGTTAGTTGTTAACGGAACAACGGGTGGTAATGCTTCATACAGAGGCACGCTGTCTTTTGCCCAAGCCGCTGCTGTACCCGAACCCGCCGCTTGGATGCTTATGTTGCTCGGCATGGCCGGCATCGGATTCTCCATGCGCCGCAAAGACAAACAAACATTGCGCGTTCGTTACACCTAATTTGGTCTAAGACGATATTTAGGGTCCAGAACTGCTTCCCCTTTGCGGGTGAAGCAGTTCTGGACTTTTTGTATTTTTAGGTCAAAAGTCGCCCACACATAATCGAACGCATCAAATCATGTCGGAAGTTAATCTTCATGGAAACATATTGGGATTGGTTGACGGTCATCACGTTTGCCGGATTAGCAACATTGTTGCTACAACGATCAAGTGAAGAAGAGCCCCAAGACGAGTTATGGCAATATGCGCCGCCAGCAATTGGTTGTGCTGTGACAAATTACTTTGGGAATGAAGGCCAGCATTTAATCGCAGGCGCACTGTTTATCGGGGTCATTTCTTACATATTTGTAATTTTGAAAGTCAGATTGCCCAAGCTGTGAGAATTTTTATATCTCTGAAATAAAAGAGATTTTAACTCAAATCAGTCTTTGACAATTACTTTTTCGTCAATCAACAACTTTGGACGTTTCTGGTCTGCTTGTATTTCGGATATCCCCGGAGCATTAATCTTCGAAGAGGGGGTGATCAGCGCATCGGTCAGATTCTGTTCATCTGCAATAATGCGTGATGTTACCTTGTCAGGTTGGGGTGTGACTGAATTTGTGTCCTCTGCCACAGGTAGAAATTCGATGGCATTGGGGATAGCGCTACTTTCGTTATCCAGTTGCACGGCTTGAGAGAATGCGCGTCGGCGACCCCAAGAACCCTTCCATTTGTAAAATATATGCGTCCCGATTTGGGCCACCTTATCAAGGGATGGGGCCCAATAAGGCAAAACATAATTCGCGTGATAATGTGTCGCCATGCCTACCGATGGTTCGACAACGCCTGATATCGCCCCGAGAGCAATTACCCTTGCCTGCTCCCATCGGTCTCGAGAAGGGCGGCGGGCGAGGCTGCCGTCACAGGTAAACGTAAATTGACAGCCGGTTTTACGTTCGGCTCCCTGATATATGACACCGCAAATGCTTTTGGGATACGCAGGATGCCGAACGCGATTCAAAACGACCTGAGCCACCGCGCGCTTGCCTTGGCTCAGTTCATTTCCAGCCTCATAGTAAATGGCCGATGTCAGGCAGTCTGCTGCGTTTCGTCGACCGATGAGTTGCAAGTCTTGGGACGGAAGAACAAGTGGCAATGCCCGCTCAAGCGGCGCGGTGGAGAATGGGAGCTTCTCATTTTCCTGTTTGGCTTCTTCAGGAAGCAATGGCTTATAAATCTGCAATTCCGGACTTGGCGGCCACGCGGTTGCATTTTGGCGCACTGGAGCGCCACCACGTTGCCGATTCGTGGGCGAATGCTCCGAATACCAGAGTCCAGCCGTCGCACCAGATATTAACAATATCCCGATAGTAGTGTTTCGCAGACGCCGTCTTTTGGGGGGTTCAATAAATTTATTTGGCATCTTTAAGAATTAATCTCATTATATTTCCCAGTATATACATTAGAAACGCATATAAATTTACCGATAACTAAGCTTATAATTGTGCATCAATTTTAAAGTGATATAACGTAAATGGGTGCTTTTGCAAAACGCTGGTAATAAATTTATCCCTGGCTGGAGCTATATTTGAAACACGATTTTGTTGAGTTGTCGCCGAAACCTGAAGTATCGGGGACAGTCAGCCGTTTAATTTCAAGGTTGAACTGGCAGTCTGTCTTATTGATCCTGGGGCTCGTGTCATTTTGTCTGCCGACCATGAAGTTTGTTATCCAGCAATCCTGGTCGGGCGAGGAGGGTGCGCATGGTCCCATTGTGCTCGCAACGGGTCTGTGGCTCGTCGTGCGCGAGTGGGAATACGCGCGGTCGTTTGCAAAGCCTGCACCTGTCAGGCCTGTTTGGCTGCTTCTGGCGATATTTGTTTCGCTCCAGATTTTTGCGCGCATTACCCAGATTGTGGAGCTTGAAGGCTATTTTATGTACTTCACTATTCTGGTGGTGCTCTATGCTCTCATCGGCTTTGAATCATTACGGAAACTGTGGTTTCCGTTGTTCTACATTGCGTTCATTTTTCCTCCACCTGAGACACTTGTCGCACTTGTTACTGTTCCGATGAAGATCTGGCTTTCAAAAGCTGCGATTGGATTTTTGCAGTTGCTTAATTATCCCATCGGCGGGGAGGGCGTTACGATATATATCGGGCAGTATGAACTGCTGGTGGCGGCAGCCTGTTCCGGTATCAATTCTATTGTATCGTTGTCAGCAATATCGCTGTTTTACATTTACATGCGGCACAGGGCAAACTGGCTTTATTCCGGGCTCTTGGTGCTACTCATTGTACCTGTCGCGTTGGTTGCAAATTTCTTCCGCGTACTCATACTGATCCTTTTGACATATCATGCAGGTGAGGCAGCGGCGCAAGGCTTTCTCCATAACTTTGCCGGAGTTGCCATGTTCGCTATAGCGCTTTTGACAATATTTGCTGCTGATGAGGTGCTAAAGCCTTTGTGGGACCGTCTAAGAAACAAGTCTGAGAAGATACCCCAACATGCCTAAAACCCGGGATCATAACAGTTTGCCGTCTAGCAATATTCCTCTCGGTCGCCGCGCGGTGATGGGGGGGATATTGGCACTTGCCTCAGGTATCGCCTATGCGCGGCAACCAAAAGTGTCGATGCCGGTCTTGACGAAGGCTTCGTTTGAAGATCTTGTGCCAGGTCCATTTGGCAACTGGCAGGTTATCTCTGACGGCGAGGTCGTATTACCTCCACCCGACGCTTTGCGTGACCGGCTTTACGATAACCTCGTGACGCGGGCGTACCAAGCCGAGGGAACACCGCCCATAATGGCGTTGTTAGCCTATAATAACCAGCAGGATGGCGTGTTGCAGGTTCACAGACCAGAGGTTTGCTACCCGGTAGGTGGGTTCCAACTCAGCGCTACTGAAAGAATTGATGTTCCGCTCGAGAAGGGGTCTGTCCCTGCTAATATTTTTACCGCCGAAGCTCCAGGGCGCATCGAGCAGGTGATGTACTTCACGCGACTTGGCACCGCATTTCCGCGGTCATGGCTCGAACAACGTATTGCCGTCATAAACGCAAATTTGGCCGGAGACATACCCGATGGAATCTTGATGCGAGTTTCCGTTATCGGGATCAATCAGGAACGCGCGAAACCGATGTTGGAGCAGTTTACGCGCGCATTCATCAGCGCATCACCATCGCGCCTGCAAAAATTGCTGGTAGGATGAAATCAAATAGGAGAATCAATATGAAATACCGCGGACATATTATCGGGGTTGTCTGTATGGCCATGCTCGCCGCAGGCTGCGATAAAAAGCCAGAGGGGCAAGTTGCAGCGGTGGTAAATGGCGACGAGATTACCCTAAAAGAAATCAACGCCGAGATTGGCACTGCCAATATCCCGGAAGGGGCGGATTCCAAGGAAATTCAAAAGGCCGCGCTGCAGCGTATCGTGGAACGTCGGTTACTTGCGCAGGCAGCCCAAGAAGATGGATTGGACAAGACACCTGAATTTCTGATCAGAAGCCGTCAGGTCAATGACGCGTTGTTGGTGCAGCTTCTTGGGCAACGCGCTGAAAAATCGTTTCAAGTGCCGGACCAGGCTGCAATTGACAAATTTATGGCCGACAATCCGTCGATGTTCGCAGGACGCAAAATGTATGTTGTTGACCGCATCCAATTTGCGTTGCCAGCAGACATGTCTAAATTAAAATCCTTGGAAAGCTCTCATTCCATGGAAGAGGTGGCTGCGCAATTGAACAGTCTTGGTATCAAATTTGAACGTGGTCCTGCCAAAATGGATTCGGCGCAATTGGGTCAGCAACGTTTGAACCAGATTTTGGCATTGCCTAGCGGTGAACCGTTCGTCATTCCTGAAAACGGTATGGTCACGGTTGCCATAATAACCGGCGAAAGCCCCTTGGTTGGTAATAAAGCGGAAATGGCTCAAATGGCCACTCAGGCTTTGCGCCGCCAAGCGTTGGGTAAAACACTGGAAGACCGCCTTAAGCAAGCGCGAGCCAAAGGTGACATTAAATATCAGCCCGAATTTGCACCGAAAAATAGTGCTAAATTGGGTGGCAACGTAGCGAGTTAATGCTTGGGTGCGGCGAGATGCATGATTCGCATCTCGCCGCCGCCATTATTGCGCAAAACTTTCATGTTTTTTGGCCTTTGGCCGTCTACGAACGGCTTCTGCGATACAAAACGCCGGCGGCCGCAATCATGATTATACTGCCGAAGCCAAGTATGGCGTTCAATCGTAGGTCAATGAGACGCTCGCCTAAGAATGTGTCGGCATGACGAAATGATGCGGCGCGAATGACAATGAAAGTAATCAATATTCCTAAACCTGCCGAGGCTATTCGTATTTTGGTCGCCAATTTTCACTCCTAATAAGGACCAAGAATGAGACTACTATTTGCTTTGTTTGGATTTCATGAACCGAGACGGACGTCCAAGATTCGTTGGCGCCGGGCAGCGGAGGCGAAGGCCGGTTTCCACCAAAGGTTGATAAGGATGTGATCTGGCGAAGCGGGGTAAGGGCAGGCTTTCCAAGTCTGTATATGTCGAATCGTTAGACATGTTCGACAAAAGATTTTTATCGCTGCGAACATGCTGCAAAACAGCAACGGGCGTCGGCAAGAACAAAAATGTATCATAATCATTGAATGGCACTTGCAGCGTGAGTTGTTTAGACACGCCAGTTATTACGATTTTTCCAAAACCATCAGGATATTGAAATGGGTTTTGTTCTAGGTTTGCTTGCTTGGTTAATCGCTGGCTTGCTGTCAACTATCCTAATATATTTGGCATTCGAGCTGGTGGTTGGATTATATCACTCAGATAAAAGTACGCTGAGGATATCACCTACGACATGGACGGGTGCGATTTTGGTCCCTGCCCATAACGAGGCCTTGAGCATTGCTGATACGGTTACTGCGCTTCGCGCGTCAGCGCCTCAATGTCGGATCGTAGTAGTAGCAGACAATTGCTCGGACAACACTGCCGAACTGGCGCGTTCTGAAGGTGCCGAGGCGATTAGTCGCACTGACCCTACTCGCAAGGGCAAAGGTTTTGCCCTGTCTTTTGGTCGGGACTTTCTTGTGCAATCTCCCCCCGACGCTGTTATCATAATCGATGCAGACTGCAGGCTGTCGCCAGGCAGTGCAGATGCACTTATTGCTCGGGCAGTGCAGAGTAATCAGCCGGTCCAGGGAGTGAATCTGTTGGTTGGTGGCGAAACCCAATCGCCGCTTGCGAGCATTTCGAATTTCGCAATGCTGGTCAAAAACTTGTTGCGCGCGCGGGGTTTGGAACGGTTGGGTGGAGGAACCTTATTGTTTGGAACCGGAATGGCTTTTCCTTGGAAATTGTTCGCCACATGCGACCTCGCTACCTCACACGCAGTGGAGGACCTTCAGTTGGGGTTGTCGCTGGCGAGGCAGGGTATAAGGGTCGGGTTTGAAGGCGAAGCCTTAGTCACCAGCCCAGCCGCCTCGGTCGCAGATAGCGCTGGCCAGCGGAGCCGATGGGAGCATGGTTTTTTGCAAAGCGCCATGCATAATGGTTTGCCAATGCTATTTTCGGGGATCCTCAAGGGTTCGAGGCACTTGATGATGATCGGGGCGCATATGATGGTGCCCCCATTGGCGATGCTCATACTGCTTTGCCTCGTCGCTATACCGGTTCTCGCATTATTGCTGTGGGCTGGGTCAACGTCGCCCGCACCACTGATTACATTAGTCGCCTGCCTCGCCCTGCTATCTGTGGTCTTGCTTGCTGCCTGGTGGAAGGAAGGTCGCAGCGTAATCAGCGGGAGCACTTTGCTGCAGATACCATTTTATGTGCTCTGGAAAGTGCCGATATACCTGCGGTTCTTCACCGCTCGCCAAACCGGGTGGAATCGTACCCATCGGGATGGCGAACAGCCTTAAGTTTATCCCAACGACGCCAAATCAGAAAAATACGTGGTCCTTCGACAAGATAGCGACGCCAAAGTCGATGGGGTTCGCTTCCCAGACGGTGCAACCACTCCAAAGAATATTGTTGCATCCACAAAGGAGCCCGTTTCTTCGCTCCCGTTAGAAACTCCAGCGACGCGCCTATGCACAACGCAACACCGCGGGCACGACCACGTTGGGCTATTTCGTAGCAGCAAATCTCGCTTTGGGGGGCGCCAATTGCGAAAAAGACAATGCCAACACTCGCGCTCTCGACGAACTCTGCGATTTCAACTCTGGCCGCTGGGCTCCTTCGAACACCCATCGGGGGTTGATGGTATATCCATGTGTGCTGCGGATAGAGCCGGGCAATGTGCGCATGCAGCGCAGCATCCCCGCCGATGATTGCACAGCGCCACGAGGTGTCTTTTTGATTTAGCAACTGCCTTGTGAGATCGCTGCCCGGAACAGCCACGACGTTCAAACCTGACTGGCGCCCCAATAGACTGAGAATCCGGCTGTCACATAATGTCATGTCCGCATGTGCGTATGCATTTGTGAGCAGGGGATCTTGTGCGCGATTCAATGCGACCACATGATCGACGTTAGGCGTAACAACGTAAACAAAAGCCGGCGTTGCGATCCACGTCTTTATTATGTCCAGCGCCTCTGCTTTGCTGCAGCTATCAAAATTTAGCCCCAGAAATTCAATCTTTAATCGGTCGCCGGAGGTTTTGTCATTGGGGCGGACATCGGAAATCATCGCGTCACAAGCCTTCCAAAGAGACCGTTTGGAGGCAATTCACCAGGCAGCGTATCTACACCAAATCTTGTTTGGGAGTCGACCAGCCCTTCCTTGGCTTCGGTTACACAGCTTGATTTCGCTTTTGCACAGATATCTGCATACAGCCGCCAACCGCTGTTCAAGGCCGGCGCGGAACGCGTCAGCTTGCGTGCAACGGCAATGGCTTCCCGGCTGCCATTGTGTGCCAGTAGATATTCGGAAAATGCGCGTGAGAGGAGCTCGCTTTGCTTATTTGCATCGAGACCTTGGGCGAAAACACGCCGCACATTAGCGTCGTCATCCATCTCCTGATACACTTTGGCGGTAAGTTGCCACAGATCTGATCTATCGGGGCATTCAGCCGCCGCTCGCTGAGCAACACGCAAAGCATCAGCATTTTTCCGCTTTGAATACCATAAAAAAGCTTGTGTTTTTAGCGCGGAACAATGGGTCTCATCCGCAGCCAGGATCTCCTGCACTATGGTCTGCGCGCGCCTATTTTCGCCTTTGAGTAACGCGAATTGTGCCCGTTCTGAGTCAGCATCTACTCCAGTCATGCCGGCCAAAATACCCGACGCTACAGCTATATTGCCCTTAGACGCAAAATATCGCGCGGTAGCGATGCGGGCGGCTGGAATGCCGGTGGATAAAATATCCTGATATGAGGTGCTATTCAAAGCAGATATCCCATATTCCTGCCAAAGTTCGACGGCGCTTTCAACGTTGAGCGAGGTTGCCGATTTATTTGCTAAGACATTCGCGACTAACGCAGTTGCATCAGCAGATTTACCCGTTTTGTAGAGGAAATTTGCATGATCCAGCTGGATAGCCAGGTCATCGGGCCGAAATTTTTTGAGGTCAGCATATTGCTGTGCCATCATGTTTGGATCACGAAGGGCACGATAAATTTCAAGTCTGGTGAGGGAAACCGCCTCGGTATTGGGGCGCGCACGTTCATACCCCTGCAAGATCTGTGCGGCTTCTTGGGTATCGCCTGAAAGGAAAGAGGCCCTCGCTTTTAACACAACGCCCCCTTCGTTGAGGGGATCGATAGCTAATATTTGGTCCGCGGTGGTGTTGGTCGAGGCATAGTTTCTTTTTATCAATGCGTGTAATCCGCGAACAAGCAGTGCGTCTGTTTGATTGGGGTTCAGCACGAGCAATTTGTTTGTTGCATCTACCGAGGCGTCTAATTGCCCAACTCTCAAGCCCAGTTGCGAGACAGCTTGCAAAGCTTCTTCACTACTGGGGTTCAACGCCAGAGCCTCGCTATAGGCCAAATAAGCGTTTTCAAAGTTGCCGGCCTTGAACTCAATTCGACCCCTTAGCAGGTGATATTCGGACACATCATCCCGCGCTGTGATCGCCCTACCTATGGTTTGTCCCGCTTCGACGAGACGATTCTGTTCGAGCAAAATCTCGGCTTGAGCAGCATATTGCGCAGCGTCTGTTTCTGAGTCCGAACAACCACTTATCGCGCAGGACACAAGCAGCAGCGTGATTGCCGACACAAATTTGGTTAATTTGTTAATTGTTTTGCCCCCGGATTTTCAAACATCTCGACGCTGCAGACTTGGACACCAACTTAACTGAAAAATTTGTATTTTGTTGCACAAAAATCTGCATTGCACCTTTAAATTGCAACCTAATGATGAAGATATTCTAATCAAATCGGTCGAAAATGTTGATTTTGGTCGATACTTATGGGAACAAATCACGGTTTCGGCTATTGGGGTTTCGATTGGCAGGCAATAGGGGCTTCACCAGCGGCGCAAAAGATGCGGTCTGTTCATCCGACACCCTTTTTTAACCTGCCTAGGCCATTATTGGGCTGACCTCATGCTGCCGTTGATAGAGTACTGGAGAGATAATGACCCGAATTTGGCTCATCTTAGCATTGTTTTTGGCCGGGAACGGCGCGTCGCAAGCAATGGCCCAAACAGCAACGGCGACCAGTACGCGCGGAGCGCCAACTACAGCTGATTATCGCATCAACGCCGGCGACCAGTTAGAAATCTATGTCTGGGGCGAGGAGCGGCTTCAGCGAGAGGTTAAGGTGCTACCTGACGGAACCATTGCATTTCCGCTTGTGGGCCAGATCAAAGCTCAAGGTGCATTGCCTTCGGAAATCGAGACACTCATAAGCAATGGGTTGAAGACCCAATATCGTGGCGAGGTTCCCCAAGTCACTGTTTCTGTTGCAGCCCCGAGTGGTATGCAGTTTTCAGTAATGGGACGGGTGAAATCGCCTGGCACTTTCACACCGGGCCGATATGTAAATGTTTTGGAAGCGCTTAGCATGGCTGGCGGGCCAAATGAGTTTGCCAATTTGGATAATGTCTTTGTGATACGAAAGGTCGGCGATCAGCTTGACACGTTTCGCGTTAGAATAGCCGCATTGTTTAAAGCGGGCGCTGACAATGGAGACGTGCTTCGCGCCAATATTCAGCGATTGCAGTCCGGCGATACGGTCATCGTCCCATGAGTCCGGTCGGCCATATTCGACAATTGAGCAAAGCTGCATGCGCATTGGTCCCTGCGATGCTCGTCCTGCCTTCAGGCGCCCTTGCACAAACCGAGCCCCGCGTGACGGTTGATGTCTCGTTGAACGGGACGGCAGACAGCAACCCGTTTCTTGAGACCAATGGCACATCGACATTGTCCGGATCGCTTCAAGTTGACCCCAAGGTTTATTGGGAAGACGAGACGACAAGTGTGGTGGTCGAGGCCAGTGTTCGCATGACTCAGTATCTTCGGCGCTTTGGCAACGACCTCTCTGGACGCGTTGGCGCCACAGCCACCCGGCAATTGAGCACCCGCACGTCCTTTACTGCTACTGCGGGATATCTGTCCTCGCGTTCAACGCTGAGAGACTTCTTCTTAGGCAGTATCAATGCGCCACTGGATCCGATCGAATTCCCGGACGCAAACTTTACCGATGTGACAATCGCTGGGCGACGGCAGCGGATTGAAACCCTGAACGCTTCGCTCGGATTGAACTATGTTTTAAGTGAAGATGAGACCATCAACGTTTTTGGCGCAACGTCTTATTCCCGCCTGAGTGATACAAATCAACCCGACTACCGAACTGCAAGCATCGGCGCTGGATACGGGCGCCGCTTGTCTGAGCGTACCACAATTAACGCTGGCCTGACGGGCACGCTGGC
>NZ_JBKJMB010000020.1:0-3436 GCF_046596595.1 Sphingorhabdus sp. | reverse complement strand
AATTGCGTCAATGCGCTCCTGCGTCGACATGCCCATCGCGATCAGGTCAGGCACCGGAATGCCGGATACGGTCGAATATTGGATCACGGGAACCATCGTGTCGCCATGGCCGCCAAGCACGAAGCTGGTCACGTCCTTGACCGAAACCTTGAACTCGTCAGCAAGGAAGTGGCTGAAGCGCGATGAGTCCAAAACGCCAGCCATGCCGACAACCATGTGGTGCGGCAGACCCGAAAATTCGCGCAATGCCCATACCATCGCGTCGAGCGGGTTGGTGATGCAGATGACGAATGCGTCCGGTGCGTTGGCTGCAATGCCCTCGCCGACGGCTTTCATCACCTTAAGGTTGATCCCAAGAAGATCATCTCGGCTCATGCCGGGCTTGCGCGCGACACCAGCGGTCACGATGATCACGTCGGCGCCAGCGATATCGGCATAATCGTTGGTGCCGGTGATTGTCGCGTCAAAGCCTTCAACCGGGCCGCATTGCGATAAATCCAAAGCCTTACCCTGAGGCACACCTTCGACAACGTCGAACAGAACGATGTCGCCAAGGCCCTTTAATGCTGCGAGATGGGCGAGCGTGCCACCGATATTACCGGCACCAATGAGTGCAATCTTCTTGCGAGCCATAAAAAACTGTCCTTCCCTTAAGGCTTTGAGCGGAATTGTCGCGGCGTTACGCCGATTCCCGTTCAATAACAACCCAATAAAGGTCCGAAGTTAACGCTTTCTATGATAATAGTTCGCAATAGCGTTAATGACTATTTCCCCGTCAGTTCCGTTAGCATCAACTTCCAATGCACCACATTGTCGTCGAGCGCTTTTATTGGCAGCCGTTCGTCCTTGCCGTGCGCTCTGTAATCGACCGGAACTACGACCCAGCCACCATTCGCACCATAAATTGGAATGCCCGCTACTCGGAATGGGCGTGCATCGCTGGCACCTGTAGACATTTCTGGCGAAATCGGTGCACCTGGGTGCAAGGCGTGAACGGCGTTGGTAAAAGCCTTGACGACATCGGGGCGCAGCGGCGATGACAGCGACGCTACATAATCATCATTGCGCGTGACCATGACTTCAGGGTCACCAACTATCGCTGCCAGATCTTTCTGGACATCATTCGGATCGACGCCGGGGAATATCCGGCAATTGATCATTGCGGTTGCCAATTGCGGCAACGCGTTGTCGGCGTGTCCACCAAATAGACGCGTGGGTACACAACGCGTGCGCGTCAGGCCAACTTCGGCTTCATCGGCTTCGATGACATCTGCCGCCGCGCCGTCCTTTGGATTGGCCAACCATGCGCGCATCGCATTACCAAGTTCACCCTTTTCCTGCTTCTGACGTTCGCTGAAATACGCACGAGTTGTCTCGCTCAACATCGGCTCAAAGCGGTGTGCCTCGATCTTCTCGATCGCATGCGCGAGGCTGTAAATCGCATTGTCCTTGCGCGGCTTGGACGAATGCCCACCACGATTGCGCACCGTAAGCGTATATCCTGCAAAAGTCTTCTCTGCGGTCTGCATCAGGAAGCCGGCCGCCCGGCCGTCGGGGAAAAACCCACCGCCGCCACCGTCGGCGTTCAAGCCATATTCGACGTTGAGCTTGTCTTTCCATTCGGTTGCGCCCTTGTCGGCGGCGACACCATTTGTTTCCTCATCACCGGTGAAAAACACCACAATGTCGCGCGTAGGTTTGAAACCCGAAGCTCTGAGATCAATGAGGGCCTGGGTGATACCAACAATACCGTCCTTCATATCAATTGTGCCGCGGCCATAATAATAACCGTCTTTCTCGGTTAGAATAAAGGGATCGGTCGTTGAATCTTCGCGCTTTGCTTCAACGACATCCATGTGGCCCATAAGCATGATAGGCTTGGCCTTAGCTTTGCCAGGCGCGCTCCAGCGCACGATGAGGGCGGCAGTCTTCTCGGTTACGTTGGCGACAGAATCCGTGCTTTCATAAGGCACAACTTCGACATCGGCCGCCGGAAAACCTGCCGCTTTATATTGTTCGGCAAGATAATTGGCCATTTCCGGGACCTTACCGCGGCCGAAAACGGTGGGGATATTGACTACATGCTCGAACATATCGTGCGTTGCCTTCTGTCGCTCTGGCGATAATTTGGCTGTGGTCGGCGGCGCGGCTATTGCAGGAATCGCAGTCAGCAAGGTTGCTGATATCAACAAAGTTTTCATGCGCATATAATATCCCCTCTAATCAGCGGCACCATGACCCAGCGCCAGATATTTTTCGGATTGCATCTCCAGCAACCGCGAAACCGTGCGATCAAATTCAAACCGCCCGTCTCCCTTTGTGTACAAAGCATCGGGCAAAGCATCAGCGCTTGCAAGCAGCTTTACGCGATACTCGTACAGGGCATCGATTAAGGTTACAAAGCGCGCAGCTTCGTTGCGATTTTGCGGGCCCAACACCGGGATGCCGACCATGATGACCGTGTGAAAACGCCGCGCAATGGCAAGATAATCCGACGCTCCGCGTGCCTCCGCGCACAGGCGCTTGAACGAGAACACGGCAACGCCCTTAAGCGCCTTTGGCACGTGCAACATCCGCCCACCGCCAACATCAAGCTCGAGCACGGGCACATGCGCGCGGTCTTCAGGCGGGTAATCGGTCATTCGGAAAAAGGTTTCGGAGAGCGATGCGGTGGCTTTTGGCCCGTTGGGTACTAGCCACGTTTTTGCATTGCCCAATCGGTCCCGCCGGTAATCGGTTGGCCCATCCAGTGCGATGACATCCAGACCGCCGTTGACCAACGCAATGAAGGGCAGAAACAATTGCCTGTTCAGGCCGTCTTTGTACAAATCATCAGGGTGACGGTTTGACGTTGTCACTACAGTCACGCCCGCCGCGATCAGCCCGGAAAAAAGCCGCGACATGATTGCCGCGTCCGCCATATTGTTCACGACCATTTCGTCAAAGCACAGCAAGCGCGTTTCGTCCGCCAACGTCGCCACGATCGGGGGAATCGGGTCGCCTTCTTCCTTCGCCCGTTCCGCCTTCAACCGCGCGTGAATATCAATCATGAATTCGTGGAAATGTGCGCGTCGTTTCCGCTTTATTTGGACGCTGTCAAAAAACAGGTCCATCAACATGGATTTGCCGCGTCCCACGCCGCCCCACAGATAAAGCCCGCGTGCGGGTTCGGGCTTGCGTACAAGGAATCTCCAAATTGTACTGCCCCGTGGCGGCACGGCCTCCAACTCGGCCTGCACCTTGGCAAGTGCGGCCACTGCAACTGCCTGATCGCGGTCGCCCTTTAATTCGCCGGCTAATATCAAGGCTTCGTAACTTTGAGTGACACTAACCATAAGTAGCCTCATTGTTGGTCACGCGGTGGGGCAGAGGATGCCGGGCACCAGTACAGCCGTCCAGTATCGCGGCTGTGCGTGCAACATTCATCTTTTGGTCG
>NZ_JBKJMB010000112.1:0-12816 GCF_046596595.1 Sphingorhabdus sp. | reverse complement strand
CTATGTCATTAAAGGCACTTGTCCAAACGCGGGGGCGGCGCTCGAACTTCAACGCATAAAGGCCCAAGGCCGCATTATGGGGAAGCGGTGCGGATTGTCGCAAAACATCAAGGGCCGTTAGGTGCGAACCATCCGACCCATCAAGCAAATACCGTTTAACACTTTCATAATTGGTGAGCGACTAATGCGCCTTGCCAACATCAGATTTTACAAATAGCCTGATGTTCTAACGGGAGGAAATACGATGCAAAAATTACTAATCGCTGGCCTACTATTGGCCGGTACTTCGACACACGCGCAGAATAATCCGGTCGTGGAAGTTATGCCTTCTACTACGGTCACTGCTACGCCCACGATGTCAAACAGCGACCCGATGGCTGAAACTCGAATGTTGCGAGGGGGTGCGCAGGTTCGTGTAAAGTTTCTTACCGAGATTACTACTGAGGACAAGGCATCGAAAGTTGGCGACCGTCCACGCCTAGAAGTCGCTGAAGATGTGACCGTTGATGGCGTAACCGTTATTCCAAGGGGCACTCCGGTTACAGGCGAACTCACTGCTGTTCGTAACAAGGGTATGTGGGGGAAGTCGGGTAAGATTGAAGGGCGCGTTCTTAACATGTCGCTCAACGGGCGTAAACGAGCCTGAACCACGTCGTTGCAGCGAGCAAGACCAATAGTTGAACTTTGTCTTGCTTCTCACAATGCTCGAACGTGGCCGGTTAAACTCCCGATCCTAAATCTATTCGAGCAGCAGCCGGATGCCAGCGCTAACTGTGTAAACATTTCAAGTCGGGGCGTTGCCCCCCAGCAACAGCTAAGTGCATTTGCTTCCTCAAAAGTTTGAGCAGTTCTGTATCTCAAACCATCAATCAACAGCAGTCATCCAACGGTCTGTCCCGTAGCAACCTCGCGCTCAAACTCTGACGTCGCATAGACAGTAGTGCCTGAGTTATCACTAACTCCTGCTGGC
This sequence comes from Sphingorhabdus sp., assembly GCF_046596595.1. Lineage (GTDB taxonomy): Bacteria > Pseudomonadota > Alphaproteobacteria > Sphingomonadales > Sphingomonadaceae > Sphingorhabdus_B. The sequence goes on along the minus strand of NZ_JBKJMB010000112.1, from coordinate 11,846 downwards.
AATTGGAATAGCGGTGCCGCAGAAGGCGCACTCTGACGTCTTGCGCCCGACAATCCAGTTTGATTTCGAGCACACAGGGCAGCGATTGACCTCGTTAGGGTAATAATAAATCCGAAAACCCATCAACAATGGATCGAAGATTTGTCGCCTTTCATCTGACAATACAATAATCTCTTTTCTCGGATCCGACCATATATGTTGACAGATAATTCGTCCGAATAATTGTCGACACAATTGTCATATTTGCCTCAAAATACACCGGCCAACAATCACTTGTGGGCAGTCCGGTTCAGAACAAGCAATGTGCTTTGTTCATTGAAGCGGAGTATTTCAACGTAAGGAGGAAGTGACTCGAGCGTAAGCTCAGCTTTCCTAGCAAGCTGTGCCAGATCACCACCGTGATTTACCGTTTCCGGTTCTACCATAGGATCAGGTTCAACGCCCCGAGCCAACACGGGGGTTGTGATACATGCGCTACGAAGGCGAGATCAATTTTCATTTCTGGTTTCCTTCCCAAGGGCACCAAATCTGGGTGCTGTAGTCCATCAATATGAGATTCATTGAGGTGTAATTGCAGAGTTGAATAACATGAGAGCCAGAAAATCCCGGTTTGCCCTAGCTTGAGGCGGAAACGGTGTTCGACGGATTGTCGGCAAACACAAATCGATAAATTGTGGAACCGGCGACTGCACCCACTATTGGCGCCAACCAAAACAACCACAGTTGTTGCAAAGCTACGCCACCGACAACCAATGCCGGACCCAGACTGCGAGCAGGATTGACCGACGTGTTGGTGACCGGAATGCTGATGAGATGGATCAAGGTCAGTGCAAGACCGATCGCCAATGGGGCAAATCCGGCAGCACTTCGCTTGTCGGTCGCACCAAGGATGACGATCAGGAAGATCGCGGTAAGCAAGGTTTCAGTTATCAACCCGGCCATCATCGAAAAGCCACCGGGCGATGCCTCCCCGAAACCATTGACCGCCAGGCCATTCTTCACAAGATCAAAATCCGGATTTCCCGAGGCAATAGAAAGGAGTATATATGCCGCGAAGATGCCGCCTATGACCTGTGCCACGATATAAGGAAGAATTTCACGTGTGGGAAACCGCCCGCCCGCCCACAATCCAATGGTGACGGCGGGGTTGAAATGCCCGCCTGAGATATGACCTACCGCATAGGCAGCCGTAACCACCGTAAGGCCGAAGGCTAATGACACGCCCAGCAGACCTATTCCTGCTTCGGGAAATGCGGCAGAGATAACCGCGCTGCCACAACCGCCGAACACTAGCCAGAATGTCCCAAAGATTTCTGCAGCGAATTTGCGAGACAAGCCCATACTCTTTCACTCCCCCGTATTCCCCTGCCAGTCGCCTGATGACCGAATGGCTTGTTGGATCGCCGAAGCTTTAACGGACGTCCGGCCAGCAACGCCGAAAGGTACATCGGTTGAGGAATGCAAAATGTAGCTAAAGGAACAATTCGGAAATTTTTAGCTATGGAGCCGTTGTGATTTTAACGAGTTTGAGGTGCGTGCTGCGATGGAACTGATGGTGTGGAGCACGCACTTCAACTGATGATTGCGTTAACGGCGGGACAAAAAACCCAGCTACCAGGGGGATAGCTGGGCTAAGTTAGAGTAAGATGGACACTCTCTGGGGACGCCCTGCCTCAATATAGGTAAACGATAGCAACATTGTGCAAAATTAGGTATTTGTGAAAATAGATAGCACAACCTAAATGGCCGGTGTGCACATCGATGATGGGTATCCAGGCAAATTCAGGCTTTAGCTTTGAGGGTTGATGCGACTTCAACGCCATGCCGTTCGAGCGCTTCGACGATCTTGGTCGCGCCTTCCAGTTCGCCCCAGAACATGGGGCCGCCACGATAGATGGGCCAGCCATAGCCGTAGATCCAGACCACATCGATATCGGACGCGCGCTGGGCCTTGCCTTCTTCGAGGATTTTAAATCCTTCGTTGACCATGGGGTAGAGCGTACGTTCGACGATTTCCTGATCGCTAATTTCGCGCTTGGGCAGGTTTGACGTTGCACGAAACTCTTCAATGATCGCGAGCGCCTCGGCGCTTGGGGTACCAACGCGCCTTTCGTCATAATCGTAAAAGCCTTTGGTGTTTTTCTGACCAAAACGCCCAGCTGCGCACAGCGCGTCACGGATGGTTTCGATCCGTGACGGGTCGCGGTGCCAGCCGATATCGAGGCCAGCTAGGTCACTCATCTGAAACGGTCCCATCGGCATACCGAAATCGGTATGGACCTTGTCGATTTGCGCAGGCGTTGCCCCTTCAAGCAGCAACTGCATCGCTGGTTGCTGCCGTGTCGACAGCATCCGGTTGCCGATAAAGCCGTGGCAAACACCAGCCACCACCGCAACCTTGCCGATTGTCTTGCCGATCGCCATGGCTGTGGCGAGGACATCAGGCGCTGTCTTTTCGCCGCGGACAACCTCGAGCAGCTTCATGACATTGGCAGGCGAGAAGAAGTGCATGCCGACGACATCCTGAGGGCGTGATGTGCTGGCGGCTATTTCGTCGACGTTGAGATAGGAGGTGTTGGAGGCCAATATCGCGCCCGGTTTGCAAATCGCATCCAGCTTGCCAAACACTTCTTTCTTGACGTCCATGCTCTCGTAAACCGCCTCGATGATCAAATCGCAATCTGCGAGGTCCTCCAAGTGCAAAGATGGTGTCAGAAGGCCCATCATTTCTTCCACCTGCTCAGGCGAAAAGCGTCCTTTGGCAGCGCTATTTTCGTAATTTTTGCGGATGACACCAACACCACGGTCCAGATTCTCCTCAACCATTTCGATGATGGTCACCGCAATGCCCTTGGACAGGAAGTTCATAGAAATTCCGCCGCCCATCGTGCCTGCGCCAATCACGCCGACTTTCTTGATCTCGCGCAACGGCAAATCTTTCGGCAGGCCATCAATTTTTGCAGCCTGACGTTCGGCAAAGAACATATGGCGCTGCGCCGCCGACTGCGACCCGCCCATCAACTTCATAAATTCGGCACGTTCGAACTTCATGCCTTCTTCAAAGGGCAATCGCGTTGCCGCTTCGACACAAGCAAGATTGGCATAAGGCGCATCGAAGCCCTTCCATTTCTTGGCATTGGCAGCCTTCAGCTGTTCGATGATGGCAATATCGCCAACCAACGGACGATCGCGCGTTGGTCTTGGTCCAACCGAGATGAGTTCACGCGCATAAGCAATCGCATCTTCAGCGAGACTGTTTTCGGCGGCAATCCGGTCGACAAGGCCAATCGACGCAGCCTTGGTGGCAGAAAGGGGTTCACCAAGTGAGCACATTGTTGCGGCTGCCTCCACGCCGACCACGCGAGGTAGCCTCTGTGTTCCTCCAGCGCCCGGCAGAAGGCCAAGCTTGACCTCTGGCACCCCAAGCCGCGCAGACGGCACGGCAATGCGGTAATGGCATACCAGAGCGGTTTCCAAGCCACCCCCCAGCGCAGTGCCATGGATGGCCGCAACGACAGGTTTGCCGGCGGCCTCGATCATGTTGAGTACAGCGTTAAAATCCGGGCCTTGCGGCGGCTTGCCAAATTCGGTGATGTCAGCGCCGGCAATAAAGGTGGAGCCTGCGCAGCGCAGGACAACAGCCTTGACGGAGTCGTCCGAAAGCCCCTGTTCAATGCCGTCCTTCAACCCCTGACGCACATGCCATGACAATGCATTGACGGGTGGATTGTCGACAAGGACGACAAGTACATCGTCCATTTTTTGCGTGGTCACTGATTGCACGGGAAACTCCTACATTCTGGTTCGGTCCGGTCGATAGCTGACGATCGATAGCCGATGGGTGAACTGATGGTCGCAGTCCTCATATGTTTTTCGGCATATTATGCAATCCTACTGTAGTAAGCAATTTGGCAGCGTTAACCATTTTTGCCATACTTTCTGTTAGATAGTCGGCCCACAAAGATGCAATATGGAAATAAACATGGACCGTTATTTCGACCCTTCATCCGACACGGCATCCGAGCCGGGCGCGAATGAGCTAGGCGACCGCCGCGAACATACGCGTAACATTAAGGTTATGCGGGTGGCGCGGTTAAAGGATATTCAGCTTCACGCCGAATGTTTGGGTATGGTGCGCGACGTCTCCTCGGGCGGCATGATGATCGATGCGCTTTTCCCTCTGGAAATTGGCCAACATCTCACGGTTGCTCTGCTGGATGACCAGGAACTGACCGGCGAAATCGTCTGGCGCGACGGGCAGACGGTTGGTGTCAAATTTACACATGAGATTTCTGTCGAGCAAATATTGGCAAGGCCAGCAGTCAAAATCGATGGACAAAGAAGCCGGCTTCCGCGCTTTCAGGCCAGCAAATCTTCGCGCATCACGTATGACAACAAAATATATGAAGCTGCATTATCCAACATTTCGCAGCGTGGGGCTAAATTGATGTGTGAAGCGACGCCGCGGATGAACAGCAACATTGTCATACGGATCGATGCCGATCATTCGGTTGCAGCGACAGTAAAATGGCGCGGGTCGAATATGATTGGTGTCGAATTCCACCGCCTTTTATCGCTTGTCGAACTATCGAACTGGATAGCAAACGACTGAAGCGAAAGCTTAGTCCTTCAAGCTTTGAATTATTGCGGAGAAATCGAGCCCGCCTTTACCCTCAGCGTCAAACGCGCGGTATAGCTCGGCTGCACGTTCGCCCATGGGTACATCTGCGTTGACCGAATGCGCAGCTTCCATGGCAAGATTGAGATCCTTGAGCATCAGCGCGGTCGCAAAGCCGCCTTGATAAGCATTATCGGCAGGCGTCATTGGCCCGACGCCTGGAACCGGGCAATAACTTGTCATCGACCAGTTCTGTCCGGACGCTTTTGACGAAATGTCAAAAAAGGTCTGAAGATCAAGGCCCAATTTCTCAGCCATGGCGAAAGTCTCGCATGTGGCAATCATTGATGCACCCAGCAGCATGTTGTTGCAAATCTTTGCCGCCTGCCCCGCACCCGACGCACCAGCGTGGATGACCGCCTTACCCATCGCGGCAAGGATAGGTTCGGCGCGCGCAAAAGCCGCATCGGTGCCGCCAACCATGAACGTCAACGTCCCGCCGTTGGCGGCCGCGATCCCGCCGGATACCGGTGCATCAACCATCGCGTATCCTGCTGTCGTTGCGTGCGCCGTAACCTTGCGCGCGGTGCCGACATCAATGGTCGAACAATCGAGCAAAACGCTGCCTTCGGGTGCGTGACCCATGACGTCGGCTTCGAAAACGCTCTCGACAATTTTCCCATTGGGCAGCATCGACACCACCGCGTCAACGCCCGCCACAGCTTCGCGGACTGAGGTAAATGGCGTGCACCCGCTCTCCTGCGCGCGCGACAACGCCTCGGCAGACAAGTCAAACGCGTTAACGTCATGCCCCGCCTTGACCAAATTTGCGGCCATCCCGCCGCCCATATTGCCCAGACCGATAAACGCTATTTTCATATGCTTTATCCCATTGTTGGAATGACGAACGCGTTGCCGCCATCAGGCGATCCATCAGGCCAGCGTTGCGTGACTGTCTTGACCTTGGTCCAGAATTTGACGCCTTCCATACCGTGCTGGTTGGTATCGCCAAAAGCGCTGCGCTTCCATCCGCCAAAGCTGTGATAGGCAACGGGCACAGGGATCGGCACGTTAATGCCAACCATGCCGACATTGACGCGCGCGGCAAATTCCCGCGCGGCGTGGCCGTTGCGCGTAAATATGGCGACGCCATTGCCATATTGGTGGTTGCTGGCCAGCGACAACGCTTCTTCGAAGTTTGCAGCGCGGACCATTTGCAAGACAGGGCCGAAGATTTCTTCCTTGTAGCTTTCCATGTCGGTGGTGACATGGTCGAACAAGGTCGGGCCAATGAAGAAGCCTTCTTCATGCCCCTGAAGCTTGAACCCGCGTCCATCGACGATCAATTCGGCGCCTTCATCGACGCAAGTCTGGATCCAGCCTTCGACCTTTGCCTTGTGCTGCGCGGTCACAACAGGGCCATAATGCGCTTCGGCGTCGGTCGAGATACCAATACGCAGTGCCTCGATCGCTGGGAGGAGTTTTGCCTTCAGCCGCTCTGCGGTGTCTTCACCTACTGGCACCACGACCGGCAACGCCATGCAACGTTCGCCGGCCGAACCAAAGGCGGCACCTGCCAAATCATTGACGACCTGATCAAGATCGGCATCAGGCATGACGATGCCGTGGTTCTTCGCGCCACCCATGGCTTGCACGCGCTTGCCGTTGGCGACACCGCGATTGTAGACATAATGGGCGATGTCGGACGAGCCGACGAAACTCACCGCGCCAATGGCGGGGTGGTCCAGAATGGCATCGACCATCTCCTTGTCGCCATGCACAACCTGGCAGATACCTTCGGGAAGGCCAGCTTCGACGAACAATTCACCCAAGCGCACCGGAAGACTTGGGTCGCGCTCGCTTGGCTTGATGATGAACGCGTTACCCGTCGCAATCGCGACGCCCGACATCCACAAAGGGATCATCGCGGGGAAGTTGAATGGCGTAATGCCTGCGCCAATGCCGATTGGCTGGCGCATTGAATACACATCAATGCCGGGACCAGCGCCCTGGGTATATTCACCTTTCAGCACATGCGGAATGCCGCAGCAGAATTCGATGACTTCAAGTCCGCGTTGAATGTCCCCCTTGCTGTCGGCAATGACCTTGCCATGTTCAGATGACAGCAGATGCGCCAGTTCGTCCATATTGGCCTCAACCAAACGCTTGAATTCAAACATGACGCGCGCGCGGCGCTGCGGATTGGTCATCGCCCATGCCGGTTGCGCGGCAAGGGCCGCTTGCACGGCGCGATCCAACACCGCTGCATCACCCAAGGCTACCCGCGCCTGAACGATGCCATTATTGGGGTCCATGACATCGCCAAAACGCGTCGCGGGTCCGCCAGATCCGCCGCTAATGAAATGATCGATTTGACGCATGTATTTTCTCCTGATTCCGTTCGCCGTCATTGCGCGCGTCGGTACATTATTGCAACCATGGCTTATTATATTTCAAATCTCGGCGCACTACATATAAGCGCGTCATACCGTCAAAAGCCCGCAACACTTGAGCTATCAGGAACTATCATGATTCGATTTTTGGTCCGGACATCTATCGCATCTCTCGCGGCTGTTGCGCCTGCGGCTTATGCGCAAAATGACCCCGATCCAATCATTGTCGTGACCGGAAAAGGTCTGGACCAGACAAAGGGCGACCCTGCTTATGGTTCGGTTCAAATCGACCGCGTGCGGTTGACCAGCGAGGCGTCGGGGCGCATCGAAAATGTCTTGGCTGATGTTGCAGGCTTTCAGCAATTCCGTCGCTCTGACAGCCGCTCTGCCAACCCTTCGGCACAAGGCGCAACGTTGCGCGCGCTTGGCGGCAACGCATCGAGCCGCACTTTGGTATTGCTCGACGGCGTGCCGCAGGCGGACCCGTTTTTCGGCTATATTCCGTTCAGCGCGATTGCCCCTGAACGCCTGTCGTCCGTGCGCGTAACCCGCGGCGGCGGCAATGGGGCGTTTGGCGCAGGTGCAGTCGCTGGTACCATTGAATTGAACAGCGCCGGACGCCGTGACCTTCCCGATGCATCCTTGTCGGCTTTTTACGGCAGCAACAACGCCACTGAATTGTCCGCTGGCCTTGCCACTGATCTGGGCGCTGGCTTTGTAAGTGTCTCGGGTCGCTGGGACAGAGGCGACGGGTTTTTCACCACGCCAATTGCTCTGCGTCAAACAAGTGATGTGCGTGCGGCCTATGACAGCTGGTCAACGGGCCTGCGCGCCGTTGCGCCATTGGCTGACGGCGTCGAGATGCAGTTTCGCGGGCTTATCTTTCAAGATGACCGAACATTGCGATTTGCGGGCGCCGACAGCAGCTCCGAGGGGCAGGACGCGAGCATCCGCATCGTGTCGCAAGGCCGCTGGCAAGTCGATGCACTCGCTTATGTGCAAACCCGTAATTTCACAAATGTCGTGATTAGCGCCACATCGCTGCGCAAGACGCTTGACCAAAGAAACACGCCATCAACTGGATTGGGCGGAAAGATTGAGGTTCGCCCGCCAGTGGGCAGCGATCACCAACTGCGCATTGGTGCAGATGCGCGCCTGTCGCAAGGCGAGCTATTCGAGGATGCTCTCAGCGCGGTCACGGGGCTTGTCACCGCGCGCCGAAATGCCGGGGGCAGCACAACTGTATTTGGACTATTTGCAGAAAACGACTGGAATGTCGGCGCGTTGACGTTGACCGGAGGCTTGCGCGCGGATCGATGGAGCATCGACAATGGCTTCTTTGCAGAACGCACCGCAAACGGCGCTGTCGTCCGTGATGACAATTTTGCCGACCGGACCAGCTGGCAGACCAGCGCGCGCGTGGGCGCTCTCTATGCCGCGAGCGAAGCGATTCAGTTTCGTGCAGCCGCCTATACCGGCTTTCGCTTGCCGACATTGAACGAGCTGTACCGGCCATTCACAGTGTTCCCGATTGCCACACGCGCCAACGCAGCGCTGAAGGTCGAGAAATTGCGCGGTGTAGAAGCCGGCGTCAATGTGAAGCCAGCTGATAGCGTGTCATTTGGCGCAACCCTGTTTTACAACCGGCTAAATGACGCCATTGCCAATGTCACCATCGGCACGAACTTGCGTCAGCGCGATAATGTCGACGCCATCGTCGCCAAGGGCGTCGAACTGTCGGGTGAAGCAGCATTTGGCGAAATCAACATTTCGGCCTCTTACGCCTTTAGCGACAGTAAAGTCAGGGCATCGGGTAGCGCATTTGCGCTCAACGGCCTGTCCCCAGCGCAAAGCCCGCGCCACGCCGCCAATGCAACGGTTCGCTGGGCACCAAGCGCCAGAGCAGTGTTAGCCGCAACCGCGCGCTATGTCGGGGCACAGTTCGAAGATGATCTGCAAAGTAACATTTTGCCGTCCGCGCTTACTCTGGACGGCTTTGCGCAAATCCCCCTGACACGGCAGGTCGCGTTGACGGGCCGTGTGGAAAATATCTTCAACGAAGAAGTCGTGACGCGCAAGGTCGGCACGTCAGTTGACCTTGGCACGCCACGCATTTTGTGGATCGGTCTGAAGTTTACAGCCCGATAGCAAACTGCGCGCCACGACTCGCAACCATAGCTGCTTTGAAGTCAGTTAGGATTCCCGATTGGAGTCATTCCACGCGCGGCAGGATTATACCAATAGGTTTGGGCAGACCCAGAGTGGGCGCTACTTCAACAGCCGTGGCCTTGTGGCGAACCCCAAGAAATGCCCGGCTGATATACGGCACCCGCTCGAGGGTGAGATGGATGGCAATTGGAACGATCACGCCTGCCAAAGTGCCGGACAGCAAGAGGAACGGGACATCAGAAACACCAAGCGTCTCCCAGATAATGCGAGAGGACGCCGTGCCAAAAACGTGAAAGAGGTAAATGGAGTAGGAATAAACTCCCAGCCGCCCCAGTAGCGAGATCGCAGGCATAACGACAAGGAGCGCTACCCCAAAGCCAACGCCAAGTGTTAATTCCCATCCCGGCGAAAGCGCTGCCAGTAGGGCACACGAAAGCCCCCATTTCCAGCCAAATCGCTTGCTCATTATCCCCGCCACAAAGAACGGCAGCAGGTACAACGCTCTGTTCCAGCTAAAAACCCCTACCGCGCCATGTCGCCATTTGAAAAGGACGCAGGCCAACGCAAACAGGGCAAACATATGGAGCGGCTTATCGAGCGCGTGCCAGTGGTCGAGCGCGCTCACCAACGCGAACACGAGCAGCAGCCCCGCAATAAACCACATGTGCGCATAGGGCCAGATCAGCACGAGCGGGATTTGCGTCCATGTAAGGTCGGAATTGGTTTCAGGCGCGAGCTTTTGCGCAACCGCAAAGATTAGGCTGACGAATATGAAGGGTATCAGCAACCGTTTTAGCTTGCCTTGCGCGAAGTCCCTTCCAGCCCCTTCGGTGACTGGCCGCATAGCATAGACGACACCGGATAGGATCGTGAACAACGGCATCCGAATGTAGGCAAGTATGTCGTTAAACGCGCGGTAGTGGCTATCCAAGGGAAGTCGAAGCCCTGACGCTGGATCAAGTCCAACCACATGGTAGAATATGAGCAAAACACACGCCATCCCGCGCAACGTGTCGAGGTTTGTATTCCGGTCGTTTACTATCGTTGCGTTATTATTAGATGCCATGAAGATGGCAGTGTCACTAAGTCCTGAAATATATGTAAAGACATGTAAACTCTGTGGACATTATTCGTTTAATACGCACGCACGAGATGCGCATTTGCTTTGCGCTTTCTCCGTCCCCTTTGACTGCAATTCTCTCACATCGCAGCAGCCTCAACCCGAATGCTTAATCAATCGGGGATCGTTTATGGCAACCGGAACCTTTTCCATTAAATATCTGCATTAGATATAAATGGCGGTGGGCGCAGTCGTGGGCGAACCTCTCTCCGTTCGAGCTTCCCTGCTCTGCAGGGAATTTACAGGGAAATATTCCAACTTTACGCCAAAATTGAATATATTGGACTTGTGAAGCGTAGGATCTCTGCGGTGTACAGGCGCTATTTCCCTAAATTGTGGAGCAGGGAATTGTTTTAAGTTAGCAGGGCATTGATAAAACCCAGCAGGGAATTTAGCTAAGGGGTTTATCGACGTTAGAATGCCTGTAGCAGGACTTCAAAACCAGTTGATCGGCTGCCAGCCGCAGCCTCGAAAGTCTTGGGACGCCGCCTCAATCTTGGATAAGTAGAAATACGCTGTGAAGTTCACAAATCAAACATATGGGCTGGCATACGTTAGTCCTTAGTTGTTCGGAAATTTGCGGCCTGCAAATGAATGAGTGTTTCATTTATCACTTGAATTACGGAACGGGAGTTCACAAAATGACGGCTAGCAGTAATCTCGAAATTCCGTGGGGCTAGCCGCCATCTTGCTCCAGACGAGATAACCATTTGTGGTTTACAAACTGATAATATCATCTGAAATCTAGCGGTGAGTCTCGATCTACGTGTCCTGTGAAACCTAGCGCATTCTTATTTGCAAAACGCGGCACTTACCGCTGGGCTTCGGCTGCCTCGTTAGTCGAGACCGCGAAACTTAGCCAGGTCGCGCCATACATTTATATCGCCGACGTCCTCCAGCGAATGGTCGATGGACATCTGGCCAAACGGTTAGAAGAAACCCTGCCATGGAACTTGACGCCCCGACACGCTGTCAACTGAACGCTACGTGCAATCGCCGTGCTCTTGCGAGTAAAGCTGTAAATCAGATTTCGATTAGCACAGTCAGCTACAACATATGCCATCGTGAAAAATCGCATTTGCGTTTGGCGTCGATTGTGATTTGTGTAATCGTCTGGCTGGATCTCGTTCCGTAAGCCAAACAATTGGCATTAGTTTGCCATCTTGTCAGCGGCTTTCTCAACAGCAGCCCCAGCCTTTTGCGCCGCATCGCCCACATCACCTGCAGCTTTCGCTACCGCATTGTCCTTGCGTTCTTCTGAGCCGCTGTTGTTGAACAGCATGTATCCGCCAACTGCTAACACCAATAACAGCACAATGGCTGCAATTACGCCCATTCCACTTCCACCGCTTGATGGCGACGTGTTTACTGTAACTTGGGCTGGACCAGTATCACGCTCGATAGTACGCTCGACTAAAGTGCCTTGCTCGTTTGTGGTCTCCGTGATGCGTTCTTGTGTCATGTGGTGTCCTTCTACTTATCCGCCTTAGCATCTCTCAAAAACCTTGTTTTTCTCTTAATGCCCCTGGCGCACACGGGATTTGGG
>NZ_JBKJMB010000098.1:0-11522 GCF_046596595.1 Sphingorhabdus sp. | reverse complement strand
CCATTGAATGTCGGGACCAAGGTCGCGAAGTACCGTACATGAAGTCTGGGATGCACCTTGGAGATCGCTGGTACCGAGTTGGCCTACGCCGGGCATTTCACGTTCAATCACGAATTGCGGCATCGATATTTCCTTTTAGCCTTTACCTGAACGGTTAGAGTAAAATTGGTGCTGCGGCGACTGATCCCGCCGGTAACATATTCGGCAAGGGGAGAGACTATCCGACCCCCATGAGATGTCGCGCCGTCTGATGCCACACCGGCGTATCCCAAAGCCCGTGCACCGCCAGAGCGAACGGAATATTGACCGCCAGCCAGATCACATAGGCTGGATGTACCGAATGATTACGCATCACGTCCCACACGAACATCGGTGCGATCGCCAGAAGCGTGTAAAGGTCCGGCGTGAGCGGGCTCTGGGGCATTGAGTGCGGCAGCCATGGAATCCGGTCGAGACCGGCCGGCAAAGCCATCGCGGTTGCGAGGAACATCATTCGCTTATGCATGCCAGCGTTCCGGCTGCGGGCTTTCAGCGCGATACTGAGGAATAGGGAAAATAGTATCCCGACACGCAATTGGAGAAGCAGGATGTTTTCCCGAACCTCGAGCCCGCCCAGCATCTCCTCCCGTTCGCCTAGGGGGGCTGCCTGTGCCGCGTCCCACAGCATGTGGTACATGGTAGGCGCCAGGATGAAGCCGACGATGACGAGGGCGGGTGCGAGTACCATAGCGACCATCCCTAGCCGCATGTGCTGAGCGCTCCTACCGGTCGCTATCTGCCATGCCTGCGCCAGAAGCAGCAGAAGGAACGATCCCATCAATACCGCATGGACGTGAAGTATCAGCGGGAACGGCGGGCGCTCGCCTGCCGTAACAGCGTCGATCTTCATCAGCGAGTCCGGGATGAACCCAGCGAGCACAATGGCAATAAACCATGCCGACATAAGCACGAATATCCAGCGGTCGATGGCGTGGGCTCGCGGCGTCCCGGACAGTACGTCCAGCTGGGTTTCTGCAAAGTTCAAATTATTCGCAAGAGTCGTCATGGCAACACTCCCCTGATCGGTAGTTACCACTTTGAAGTTGCAATATCAACTACGACGCTAGGGAATGGCTTGCATAGACCGGCCAATTGTTAGCGTACGAGACAGTGCTGACATTCGGCGGAGTGGGTAAATTACTCTAAATGCAACATTCCGTATGGTCAAGATTTGGGCCGGGAGCGGACTGCACTCTTACGGAGCGCGAAAGTACCATGTCTCCCGATGTCATCTGAAGCCCGAGAATAGCGGCCTGCCACCCCATTGCAGTTATTAACGCTCATGGCACTCGAATTGGTTCTGGGGATCAAGGTAGGCTTCGACAGCCTGAGAACACAGAATTCCCCATAACTATCACCGATCGATGAAAGCTTTAGTGTGATGTTTTAGTAGCCGTGTTAAACGCCTCCAATGTCTGATATAATCCTTGTCACAGGCGCGAGCGGCTATTTGGGGCGCAACATTGTCCGCGAGTTGATCGAACGGGGTCATAAGGCGCGTGGTCTAACCAGAAGTGACACATCTTCTGACCTCATCATGCGGCTCGGCGGAGAACCAGTTCGCGGTGACATCATGGACAAGGCTTCTCTAGAAGCAGCCATGAGAAACGTGGGCGCACTGGTGCACGCTGCAGCCGACACGATCACGGGCGTTCGACGAAAGAACTAGAACTCACAAATCTCAAAGGAAGACAGAATGTCTACGATGCGGCTCACGCTGCAGGCGTAAAGCGAGCAGTGCATATTTCGACAGAAGCCGTCCTACTGGATGGCCGGCCGATTGTGAATGCCGACGAGACCTGGCCAATCCCGGAAAATCCGTCTGGCGCTTATTCACGTACGAAGGCAGGCGCGGAACGTATCGCGCTTGCCTCAAACGGTAATGGGATGGACGTAATCGTGATGCGTCCTCGATTTGTTTGGGGGCGCGACGATACGACGGCTCTGCCTCAACTGGTTACGGCAGCCAAATCCGGAAAACTTGTCTGGTTCGATGGCGGCGACTACCTCACCTCCACAACGCACATTGCCAATGTGGTAGAAGGTGTGCGCCTATGTCTCGAAAAAGGTCGGGGCGGAGAAGTCTATTTCATCACCGACGGAGAGGATATCGCCTTCCGTCCGTGGGTGACAGCGCTACTGGCAACAAAGGGCATCAGCGAATCGGAAGTGAAGAGCGTGCGGCGCGGCTTCATGAACATTATAGTATCTGCAGGCGAGTTGCTGGCCAATTTAACTGGAGGCGCGCTCAGTGGTCCACTTGGTCGACAAGAGTATGCTACTGTTGGGAACACGGTCACCCTCAACATAGCGAAGGCGCGAAAGGAGCTAGGATATGTGCCTGTCATGTCGCGCGCAGCAGGACTCTCGGAACTGAAAGCTGGGGCAATTTCCGGCTCGGACGGCTGAAGCAGGGACGACACGTAACCGGTCAAGCTGGACACAGGTGGCGAGGCAAGGCAAAATAGTAGTTTCCGCTTCCCTAACCATTCCAGCCGAAGCCTTGTCGCAACCAGTGGGAAAAGTGGTCAGTCTGCTTTCAAAATATCAGCACGGCCCAAGCAAAGGCGGAAATGTCGCGTAATGCTGCCGTCGCGGCTCTAGCTGAACGAACGGCTGATTACTGCGCCCACCCTTCTAATAGCTGCCTGCCGGCAACGTCCAACGAAGCCGCAGTTCGGCGGTTGGTCGCATGTCGCTTTTCGCAGCAGTCCGGCCTTAGTTTCAAAATGCTCAGCATCGGAGAACGGCCAATTCCGGCGCTTGGGCTCCAACGGGCGCTGGTGCCCTTCCGGTCAGCCGATAAAACGATTTCGATTGTGAAAAATGCTATCGCTCGACCGGACCTGTTGAACCTAACACCAAAACTTGCAGGATGTATTCGCTCAATCGGGCAAAGTGGTCGGGTCTCCTGCCACCAGCCGGCCATGCTCGCACCACGCTGCTAGCGACGGGCTGAATTCACTAGACACCTTGGTCTCGTAGCGTGCGAGATCTGCCGCCCGGCAGACGCCCTCCCATCGTCGGTTTGTGCCCTTATTGATGAAGGTCTTGCCGCCGCCCTTCCAGACGCCACCTGCTTGCGGCATCAGTTGATGAGCGTCGCCCTTCATCGCTTCGAAGCCCGCCGCCTCGACGATTTCAGCCCAGATGTTCTCGGCGATTTCGATATCGAGGAATTCGGCGATCCGCCGCATCTCGCCCTCAAGGTCGGCTTTCATATCATTGAAGTGCACCAGCAGTACTTGCGGTTCGTGTCTCGCCGCCCAGAAGCTGTTCTCCATCCCGAAATAGCCTGCACCTGCATCTCCTTGGTCATCCTCGGGCCCCTCGACCCATCCCGCAAAATGAGCCGCCGGGTCCTGAGGCGAAAAGTCGTAGCTGTCGCCGTCGCCGAACTTTGAATCGGCATTGCTAAGCCCAATCAATCGCGCGATCGACTCTGGCGTGTAGTTCGATTTGTGATGGAAGAAGCTCATTGCCGCGTCGCGTCCGTCACGGGCTACGTGAATGTACTTGACACCCTCGTAATGCGGCAGCGCATCCCAAGGTAGGTGCGATTTGAGAAAGCGGCGGTGCTGCTGGCTCTCGGCCAATCCGAGCATTGCACCAGGCGGTGGCATACGAAAGTCAGGCCAGGGAGAGCTGTCCTGTACCGGGAAAGGCGCCGAACTGCCAAACACCATCATGCCCACGATCCGCTGGGTCCAGGTGGTACCACATTTGGGGTTGGTCGAAATAACGATGTCGTCTGGCCGCATCGGGAAATCGTCCCAGAAGGTGCTGTCGAATGCTCGGTTACGGACGCGGCGAGTTGCTGACCGGATCAAACGCGGTGCGGCGCTCATTGCGAATTAACCACCTGAGCTGTCGCGAGTGACGGAGCGCAGAATGCAGCAATTGCGGCTGCCATCATAAATGCTTTCATTGTTTCTCTCCCTTTAGAGAACGTCGATAATAGCATTTTTTAAGCGCTAAATCTAGCGAGGGACGTTCGAGGTATATACCCAATGTCATTTACTGGATATCTCGTGCGTGCTCACAGTAGGCATTCGAGGGCAAGCCGAGGATCGTCCGAAATTGGCTTAGTTTTTCGCGTTGGAGTTTACAGTAAAATCAATGTCGCGTTTCGCGGCAGTCGAACCTTATTCTCCTTAACCCAAACGTCGCGGAGCGGCCATTTTGAGTAATTTGGCCGACCTGAACGAATGTCCGGTTTGTAGAGGTTAACCTTGAGCCGCTAACGACCGGAATGTTAGCGGGACCGGACTGACCGCTTCTGTGCGTGAGTCGATGAATGCTGCCGTTTAGATAGTTTTGAATGCGACATAGCCTCCGGCAACTTTTTGGCCGCTTAACGTTTTGAAGTGCCTCTAAATTAGCTGCCCTACGATATGGCATTGAGTTCGAAGAGCCTAAAACCTTCAATTGGGAGGTACGCGGAAACACTGCGGTTCGATAAGGCATCACAAAAGAGGTTGTCGATGAATTAGACAATTGATGAGAGCCGATTGGGCGTGCTGTCACGTTTAAAATCGAAGCACCGTGACCGAACCCGTGCTTGGAATAAGCGACGCGATCCGGTAGATTGATGCACCCATTTGCATTGATATTGCACAAGCAATGGGTCCACCGTGAGAAACGACCACAACGCAATCAACATCAGGCAGATTCTGCATGGCCACCTGAACGCGCGTCGCAAGAGCTTGGGTGGTTTCGCCCCCGCCGGGTCGGTAATGATCTGGATCATTGACCATACCGTCCATGGCATTCCCGGTTGCCCGGTAGATAGCATTCCATGTGTGGCCCTCCCACGCGCCAAAATCACGTTCGCGCCAGTGCGGGTCGGCGGTGCTGGTTACGCCAAGGCTGCGGGCGAGGGGTTCGGCAATCGCGAGGGTCCGTTGTAGATCGCTGTGGATGATCGCGTCCGGTTTGAGCGCCGCCAACTGACTGACCATTGGAGCTATCATTTTCTGTCCGTCCCGCGACAAGCCCGGGTCACTCTGGCCGTAGCAACGCTTCTGCCACACTTTTGAAACGGGCGGATGGCGGACAAGATGTAGTATCATGGAAGAATTGTATTTGCGGCAAGCAAGATGAGGATTTGCCCAACATACACGCCAAAGCCAAGGCAATCTCCAGTAACTCCGTTC
Organism: Sphingorhabdus sp.; assembly: GCF_046596595.1. GTDB lineage: Bacteria > Pseudomonadota > Alphaproteobacteria > Sphingomonadales > Sphingomonadaceae > Sphingorhabdus_B. The sequence goes on along the minus strand of NZ_JBKJMB010000098.1, from coordinate 6,327 downwards.
AAGTGCTGCAACAAAAAACGGCGGAACCAGAGCGCAAAGATCAGTGCGGCGGCAATCGCGGCGCAGACCTGTGGCGCGACCATGAGCCCAAGCGGAACCATGAAGGGCAGCGTTAGCAGGCTTGCTATAAACCACTGATCAATTCCGGTGCGCGCGCCAACATCTTTGGCAAGGCCGCCTGTCTGCATGAGCGGCGGGATAATAGCCATAAGGCAAACCGCGAGATAACGCCCAAAGCTTGCTGAGCCGATTAGGGCCGGAAGGATAAGTGCATCTGGCAGGACGAACAACAAGGCGGCACGCAAAGCGACAGCGAAGCCCATACTGAGCGTGCCGTAACTGCCAATGCGGCTGTCTTTCATAATCTCGTGAATGCGCTGCGGTGTCATCCCGCCGCCAAAACCGTCGCAGAAATCCGCGACGGCATCTTCGTGGAACGCACCCGTCAGCCGCGCTTCAACGATAAGGGCAAGAATAACGGCAATGATCCGCGGCCAGATGTGATCGGCGGCGATCAGCGTCGCGGCGGTAATTACCCCTACAAGTCCGCCGACCACGGGGAACCAGATAACCGATTTTGCAAGGCCCGCTTTTGCCGTTTCGGCGGTGATCGCGTTTAGCCCCGGTGCGGGAATCCGCGTGAGGAATTGCAATGCGAGCAATGGCGGTATCCACCAGCTCACTCCATAATCTCCGACAAGGTTGCTACCTCTGTCATCAGTGCAGCGGCGGCATCAAGCAGCGGCAATGCGGTGAGGGCACCTGTGCCTTCGCCCAATCGCATCTCCCATTCGAGCATCGCCTCAAGTCCCAGTTCAGTTAAGGCAGCAATATGCCCTGGTTCGGCGGAAAGATGGGCAGCGATCATTTGATTCGCCGTGCCTGGCGCGCGTTTTTCCGCAATGAGCGCAGCCGCAGTCGTGACATATCCATCGAGCAGGATGGTAACGCCAGCTTTCGCCGCTGCGGCGTAAAATCCCGCCATTGCCGCTATCTCAAACCCGCACAGGGCGGCAATTGCGGCCTTGGGATAGCTTGCCATCAATGGCCGCACCCGCACTACAGCTGCTTCCACAATCGTCTGCTTATGCGCTCGCATCGCATCATCCGCGCCTGCGCCCTTGCCAGTTGCCGTTGCTGCATCTGTTCCGGCGAGCAACATTGTCAGGCAGGCAGCAGGCGTTGTGTTGCCGATGCCCATTTCTCCGGCAATCAGCACGCAGCAGCCATCGTTTATAGCTGTTTGCGCTGCCTGTTCGCCAATGGCCCATGCGGTATCAAATTGCGCCTCGTTCATCGCAGGGCCTAACACCAGATTTTGAGTGCCGCACGCAACCCGCTGTTCGCTAACGAATGAAGGGTAATTCGCAACGAGCGGCGTCACGCTGCCTACATCTATCAATCGTAGGTTGCAATTGGCCGCGCGGGCCAGCGCATTGCTACTTGCCCTTCCCCCGGCAATGGTTGCCATCATCGCGGTGGTGATGGCAGAGGGCCATGCTGAAACCCCGCTTTCTACAACCCCGTGGTCGCCCGCAAACAGAGTGATGCAGCGGGGGTGCGTTTGGGGGGATAGCGTTTGTTGTGTGACCGCAAGCCGCGCGGCAATGCGCTCCAATCGGCCCAGACTGCCCTGTGGTTTGGCCAGCGCATCCAAATGGGCTTGCGCCATTTCAAGTGTCAATGTCACCGTGTGAACCTTGTCTTCATGGGGTCAATCCGGGCCTGCCACCCGGTGCGTTCAAGCTCTGGCACATCATTGGCGTTAAGGGGATAGCCAATGCAAAGATAGCCGATGAATGTCCACTGTCGTGGTATATCGAGAATTTGCGCAATCGCGATGGGATTAAGGATTGACACCCAGCCAAGCCCGACACCCCGCGCCCGGGCGGCAAGCCATAACGTATGGACCGCGAGCACAACCGAATATGCCAAAGTTTCCGGCATCGTCTGGCGGCCAAGGCCGTAGCCTTCGTGCGGCGCAGTGTCACAAAATACAGCAATATGTTCGGGGGCTTGTTCTAAACCATGCAGCTTTAGCGCATCATACGACGCACGAGTTTCATCGCAATAAAGCGCCGCGGCGCAGGCATTTTCGGCCTCAACATGCGCGGTGATCGCCGCGCGCCGTTCAGGGGAAATTACGCGCACGAAACGCCACGGCTGGCTATTGCCCACCGACGGCGCAAGGCTTGCACGATCAAGCAGGGTATCGACTAACCCCTCGTCCAATGCGCGGGTATCAAAATGCCGCACATCGCGGCGCCAAATGAGTAAGTCGTCAAGCTGTTCGAGAAAGGCCGAAGTGAAATCTGGGGCGATCACAGCGCTTCGTTCGCAATCGCGATCATCCGATCAACGGCAACGACTTTTTCCAGTTCAACGGCCAACTCATCCAATGCGGCGTCGACCGCGACATCATGGTTGATCCCATTTGATGCGCTGCCCAGCCAATGCCTACGCTGTTCTGCGTGGGCAAACAGTCCGTGGATATAACAACCCGCAATCCGGCCGTCCGCGCTTACCGCGCCTTCAAAACATCCATCAGCCATTTGCAGCAATGGGGCGGCATCCCCACTGGTTCGCCCGACATGGATTTCATACCCAGTAAAAGGCGCGCCATCTGCGACGCTGATCCCGCGTACATTGCGCAAAGTTTTTTCTGCCCCCAGCACCGTATCCACTGGCAAAAGGCCAAGTCCAGTAACAGTCTCAGCCATTCCTTCCACGCCGTCGGGATCAGAAATACTGCGCCCCAACATTTGATAGCCGCCACATATGCCAAACACTCGTCCGCCGCGCCGAACATGCGCGGCAATGTCTATGTCCCAGCCTTGGCCGCGCAAGAATGCAAGATCGGCTATCGTCGCTTTAGTTCCCGGAATGATGATTAGCGAAGCTGTCGCAGGCACCGGCGTACTGGGCGGCACCATCGTCAGGCGCACACCGGGTTCTTGAACGAGTGGATCGAAATCATCAAAATTGGCGATGTGCGACAACATAAGCACCGCAATCTCAATTGTACCATTGCCCAGCGCGCGGGCCGTTTGCAGCGTCACAGCATCTTCGGCAGGCAGCAGGCGCGCGGCAGAAATCCAGGGAATGACGCCAAGCCCCTCCCACCCAGTGCGTGTTTGTATTGCGCGATAGCCATCATCAAACAATGCAACATCACCGCGAAACTTGTTGATCAGGAAACCCCGGATTATTGCTGAATCTTCAGGCTCAATCACCGCCTGCGTGCCGACGATAGACGCGATCACGCCGCCGCGATCAATATCGCCCACGAGCACAACGGGCACACCTGCGGCGCGGGCAAAGCCCATATTGGCAATGTCTCCAGCGCGCAGGTTAATCTCGGCAGGGCTGCCCGCGCCTTCGATTATCACGATGTCGGCTTGCGCACTCAATCGTCCATAAGAATCGAGCACCGCATTCAGCAATTCGCCTTTGCGGCTTCGGTAATAAGTTGCATCGTGCGTGCCTCGCACTTTGCCATGGACCACCACCTGAGCCGTCCGGTCCGATTGCGGCTTAAGCAGAACGGGATTCATATCGACATGCATCGGCGCACGGCAAGCAAGCGCTTGCAGCGCCTGCGCACGGCCAATCTCTCCGCCACCCGGCGTTACGGCGGCGTTGTTGGACATATTCTGTGGTTTGAACGGTAACACCTTCATACCGCGATTGGCGAGTATGCGGCACAGCCCCGCCACCAGCACCGATTTGCCAACGTCAGACCCTGTGCCTTGAAGCATTATCGCAGCCATATCTGCGCCCCTGCTATCACGCCAACAAAAACCCAAAGCCCAAGACAAGCACGACGATAAATGGCCAAAGCATGCGTTACGTCTGGGGCGATGGGCCGGCTACCATCGCCCAAATTGGCGCGCCCAATCCATGTCCCATCATAAGCAGCGCCGCCGCCAAGCTGCACACCGACAGCGCCTGCCATCGCACTTTCCGGCCAGCCCGAATTGGGCGAAAGGTGCTTGCCCGCATCGCGCAACATCACGCGCCAGCCGCGCCCGCCAGATAGGCAGATCAACACTCCAGCGATCCGTGCAGGGACCCAGTTCAGCACATCGTCGGCGCGCGCGCTTGCCCAACCGAAATCACGGTAACGATCATCCAGATGGCCGATCATGCTGTCTGCGGTGCTGATACATTTGAATACGAATAGTCCGGGAAGGCCAAGGAGCAAAAACCAAAAGGCAGGCGCGACAACGCCGTCGCAAAAACTTTCTGCCAGCGTTTCAGTTGCGGCTGCCGCTATACCCGATGTGTCGAGCCCCGCTGTATCACGCCCGACAATCATTGACACAGCGTTGCGCGCGTCGTCGATATTCCCGGCGAGCAAAGGCCGCATTACAGCGGCGACGTGATCGTGCAAACTGCGTTGCGCTAGGCCAGTTGTGCCAATCAGGATCACGGCGATTGCTCCGCTCCAACCAATAGCAATGCGTTCGATTGCAAAGCCAATGCCGCCGCCCAGAACGATTAGGGTGGCAGCAACAAGCGTCCCCATGACGCGGCGGTGCGTGCCGTTGTTCCATCGGCTATCCAGGATCGCTATCAACCGGCCAACCACTGCTACTGGATGAACAAGCAATGCCGGATAGCCAAGCACAGCCTCCGTAATCAAGATCGACAGCAAAAATAATGGACGGTCATACGTCATTAAGCGCGGCGGATTGGCGTGATGATTGGCGCACCTTGCGCATCGCTATCGATATGGACGGTTACGCCAAATGCTTCGGCAAGCTGATCGGGGGTCAAAACCTGTGCGCATGTTCCTGCAGCTTGAACGCGCCCCGCTTTCATGAGGATGACATGATCCGCGATCCGCGCAGCCTGGGTTAGGTCATGCAGCACCAGCACTACCCCTGCCCCGCTTTGGGCAACATCCTTCAGGCATGATACAGCATCCATCTGGTGCGCAGGATCAAGGTTGGCGAGCGGTTCATCGGCAAGTACCCAATCAGGTTCGCCCGCCAGCACCCGCGCAAGCAGCACCCGTGCTTGTTCGCCTCCGGATAATCGCAGAGCCTTGCGATTAGCAAATTGCAAGCAGTCGGTTTGTGTCATCGCTTTGGCAATAGCGGCGTCATCAGCGGCACTTTTGCCCCAGCGCCCCTGATGCGCAAGCCGTCCCAGCGCGACAAGTGCGCGGACGTTGATTTCCCAGTGAATGTCCGCCTGTTGCGGCAATAATCCGATTAGGCGAGCCCGCACCCGCGCAGGGACGCTGGTCAGCGGTTGGTTGTCCAGAAATACCATGCCGCTGTCTGGTGTGCGCAACCCCGCGAGGCAGGAAAGCAAGCTGCTTTTGCCTGCGCCATTCGCGCCCAGAATGGCCGTGACCTTCCCTCGTTGCAGATGGCCGCTGACATTCTGCAAGATTGAGCGCCCGCGCAGAGTGAGCGAGAGCGCGTCAAACCGAATATCCATTACGCAACCTCCCTGCGCATTTTGAATAGCAGATACATGAAGAACGGGGCGCCAAGAACGGCCATCGCAATCCCAAGTCTCAGCTCTGATGTGCTCGGGAGAATGCGCACGAAACAGTCAGCAAGAACGATAAGCAAAGCGCCTGCCAACGCCGATGGCACCAGCAAAGCCGAAGGTTGATGCCCCACCAGTGGCCGCACCAAATGCGGCACGACCAAGCCAACAAAGCCGATAATACCTGCCACCGCCACCGACGACCCGACGCACAGGCCAACGCCAAGCACGATGAACCATTGCAGCCGCGTCATGTTGACGCCAAGTGACCGCGCGGTGGCTTCGCCCAGTGTCAGCGCATCAAGATTACGGCCCACCGCCACCAACAGCCCCATGCCGATGGTCATTAGCGGCAGCGCAAGTTTCACGTCATCCCAGCTACGATCCATCAACGCGCCCATCAACCAAGTCACTATTTCAGAGGTAGCAAACGGTGTTGGGGCAAGGCTGATTAGCAGGCTTGTTAGCGACCCCGTCAGGCTTGCCAATATGATCCCCGCCAATGTGAACAGGATCAAACTACCTGACCGACCGGCAAGCAATGCCAGCACAGTCATCCCAAGCCCAGCGCCAATCAGCGCAAATATCGGCAGCAAAAGTGCCGACACCGCGTAACCAAAATATAGCGACGTGACCGCCCCAAGCGCTGCGCTGGAGGAAATACCGAACAGACCCGGATCAGCGAGCGGGTTGCGCAAATAGCCCTGCATTGCTGCCCCCGCCATGCCTAAAGACGCGCCAACCAATGCACCCAGGCAAGCGCGCGGTAAGCGCAATTCCATGACGATCATCGACTGCAAATCACCCGACAACCACGCATCA
>NZ_JBKJMB010000070.1:0-4264 GCF_046596595.1 Sphingorhabdus sp. | reverse complement strand
AAAGCCAAAACTCTTGAAATATTTCGCCTTGCTCCTCGCAATGGGCACGCTTGCTGCGTGTGATCGCAATGACAGCTCCAACGATAAAGAACAGCGGACAGCATCGGAAGAGGGAAGTGAGGTCTCTGACCCGCGTGACCTTCTGAAATTCACTGAAGTGCAGGGTAGCGTGCCATCACTGCCAAAGTCTCTGGAAATGTTGTCCGTTCAATTGGCCCTCGACCGGCTTGGCTTTTCGCCCGGAGTGCTGGACGGCAAAAACGGCGAGTCCTTGAAACTCGCGCTAAAAGGTTTTCAGAAGGCGAACGGCCTTGGAGAAACAGGTGCCCTGGACGAAGCCACGATGGCCGCACTGGCCAAAGCGAATGTCACCGCGCCGACTCGACTGGTCCGCATTCCTGCGATGTTCGCTAACCAGACATTTTACCCCAATTTTCCAGCCGATGCCGCCGATCAGGCAAATCTGCCCGCGCTTGGCTATCGATCATTGATGGAAGCGCTTGCCGAACGATTTCACACGACACCTGAAACATTGTTGGCGCTGAATTCGCGGGAGACGCAAATCGGCGCTGGCAAGATCATCGTCGTACCCAACCTTTCAGATGCTTCGCCGCCGAGCGCCGAACTGTCAGCCCGTGGTTGGGACATGACGTTGCTGTCGCTTGGCGTTTCCGGTGAGCAACCGGAGATAGAGAGCATCATTGTCGATAAATCCGAAGGCTGGTTGCGGACCGTTGATGGTGAAGGCAAAACCATTGGCCAGTTTCCCGTGACCACCGGCAGTTCGCATGATCCGCTGCCCATCGGCAACTGGACCGTGAAGGGTGTCGCAAGAAACCCGGAATTTCACTACAACCCGAAACTGTTTTGGGACGTCAGCGACAGTAAGGAAAAGCAATTGCTCAAGCCGGGACCTAATGGCCCGGTCGGTGTTGTATGGATTGACCTTTCAAAGCCGCATTATGGCATTCATGGCACCGGAGAGCCCACCTCGATCGGTCGTGCAGAAAGCCATGGATGCGTCCGCCTCACAAACTGGGACGCGGCACGTGTGGCTGGAATGGTTAAACCCGGCACCAAGGTGGTTTTCCAGAAATAACCGAGATTAAAGGACCGAGCGATCTGCCCAATGCGCATGCGTCCCGCTGCTGATTTTATGCGGCAGCGCAATCCGGCATATTGGTCCGTCGGCAAAGCGCTTACAATCAATCAGGATGCATTCGGACGTCCCGCTGTTTTCATCGGTCAGAAAACTGACGAGGTAGCCATCATCCTCATCGACTGCGCCCACGCGCGGGGCAAAGGGTGCCTCACTACCATAGCGCCCCTCAGGAAGCTGTAGTTGCCATGACTCGCCCGTCAGCAAGTCATGCTTCACAAACCCGTCAAACAAGAACCAGCCGGGCTTTGAGGTGGTGCTATAGGCATAACGATAAGGCTGCCCTAAATATCGCTGGTTCATCATCCCGAATTCCAGAATGCGGTCGTCCAACCGCTCTTCGCGTGTCGTGCCGTCCGCGAGATTAAACCGCCAGCGGTGAAGCTTAGGCTTGAAACTATGTTCGTCGACATACGCCATCATATGGCCATAACCGTCGGCATTCTCGATTGGTGGCGGATAGGGGTCTTCTTCGAAATAGCCATCAAGTACGACCTCGTCGCCTTCTTCATAGGCATTGATAAAGTGCAGAACAAAGGTCGGGTCAGCTTCGAACCAGCGAATGTCTTCGGGCTGCCCAAATCGTGGAATAAGCGCGAACCGCGACGGCAGCCCTTCGTGCAGCCGCGTCACGTGGACGTTTCGCTTCAGCAGCTCCTCATCCCAGAATAAGGGAAAATCGCATAATATCGACCAATTCTGCGTGAACATCATATCGTGCGGCAAGCGTGGGCCGGGAAGTGGGATGGGCACATAATGCACAAGCTTTCCGCTACGGTCGACGACACCATAATGCATGTAAGGTGCGTGCTTGGAATAGTTGAAAAAAAGCAGCTCGCCGGTTCGTTCATCTACTTTGGGGTGCGCCGAAATACCGTCGAGAGGTACCCAAGAAGCAACGCCTTCTTGCTCAAGCGTTACGGGATCAAGCACATATCCTTCGCCGCATTGATAGAATGTGGACACTGCCTTACCGGCGTGAACAATGACGTCTGTGCTTGATGAATCCTTGAGGCTGCCATGCGCGCCAAAGCCGGGGCGCTTGGATACATCTGACCGATCCATCAGCCCGCCCCACAAGGAGCCACCCGCATCCTGCTCGGCCTGAAAGCAGCGGGTGCGGACGAAGCGGTTCAGGTAGCTGGCCTTGCCGCCTGAAAAATCAATCTGGTGGATCATGCCATCCCCATCAAAGGGATGATAGCGGCCAAGTGGCTGATGCAACTGGTTTTCGGTATTGCGCAAATAGATGCCGTCAATGTCGTCGGGAATCTGCCCCTCAATTACCTCAAGATCAGTTGCCGTCACCTCTTCATGCTGCGGCGTCCAGGCTCCATTGAGATAAGGATGGTTGCTTGGTTGCAGCGTAGCTTTCACTGGCGGCAATTTTTCAACCTTCATGCTGCTCTCCTATCCCGTCCCTCGTCATCCTGAACTTGTATCAGGATGATGGCATGGTTACGAAGGTAGGTCGAAAGTCACCCCTTGCGCAAGTGGGAGATCATTGGAGTAATTTATCGTGTTGGTCGCCCGCCGCATATAAGCCTTCCAGGCGTCAGAACCCGACTCGCGGCCGCCGCCGGTTTCTTTTTCACCACCGAAGGCACCGCCAATTTCCGCGCCGGACGTTCCGATATTGACATTAGCGATGCCGCAATCACTTCCTTCTGCGGACAGGAAAAGCTCGCATTCGCGGATGTCCGTGGAGAAAATCGATGAAGACAGCCCTGCCCCAACGCTGTTCTGAAGGGCAATCGCCTCGCCTAGCTCTTGGTAACGGAAGATGTACAGAATCGGGGCAAATGTCTCCCTTAGCGCAGGCCCAGCATGGGCGGCCATCTCAACAAGCGCTGGGCGAACATAAGCCCCGTTCATCGCCAAGCGGTCGCCGCCCGCGATATGCGCGCCCAACGCCCTTGCCTCATCGAGCGCAGCTTGCATCGATGCAAAAGCCTGCTCGTCAATCAACGGCCCTGCAAGATTGTTGCTGTCGAGCGGATCACCCACTGCCATCGTCGCGGTGGCGGTCCTGAGCGCTGCGACAAAGTCGTCATAGACTGATTCATGCACGAACATGCGCCGTAGGCTCGTGCATCGCTGGCCGCTTGTACCAAATGCCGAGAACAAAACGCCGCGCAGCGCTAAAGCCTGATCGGCCTTGTCGCTTATGATTACCGCGTTGTTGCCGCCAAGCTCGAGAATGGTTTTGGCAAAGCGCGCTGCGGCAACCTGCCCGACTTTTCGCCCCATTTCGGTGCTTCCTGTTGCAGAAATCAAGGCAATAAGCGGGTCAGCAACCAACGCTGCCCCGACCTCGCGTCCCCCCTGCACGACTTGCGACAGGTTCGATGGCGCATCGCCGAAAGCGCTGACGGCCTGTTCAAAAATGGCCTGAACCGCAACAGCCGTCAGCGGCGTTTTTTCTGAAGGCTTCCAAATGACGCTGTTGCCGCAAACGAGTGCGAGCGCCGCGTTCCATGCCCAGACGGCCACGGGAAAATTGAATGCGGAAATGACAAGGACCGGACCTGATGGATGCCATTGTTCCATCATCCGGTGACCGGGACGTTCGCTGGCGATCGTCAGACCATGCAACTGGCGCGACAGGCCAACGGCGAAGTCGCAAATGTCGATCATTTCCTGAACTTCGCCAAGGCCTTCCGAAATGGGCTTCCCACATTCAAGGGTCACGAGACGTCCGAGATCATCCTTATGTTCCCGCAGCGCATTTCCGAACAAGCGGACAAGTTCGCCGCGACGCGGGGCCGGAACCTTGCGCCAGACATGAAATGCCTCATTTGCATCTACGCAGGCTTGATCCACGTCCCGCAGGGAAGCGGTCTGGACCGAACCAATCTCGCTACCGTCAATTGGCGAGGACGAAGCCATTTCGCCTGTGACACGCGTGCCGAGTTTTTCCAGAATACTGTCTACATCTGTCCGCAACGTCACCTAAGCTCTCCTGTTTGATTGCTTGCCGGATAGACGGGTTACAGACGTTTTGCCAGCTTGCCCGCAAAGAACAAAAAGGTTAGCGACCGCGCAACAATGGAGATAATATATGGCCGAACTGGCAGCATTTGATTGGTCCGATCCTTTTCGTCT
>NZ_JBKJMB010000084.1:0-1437 GCF_046596595.1 Sphingorhabdus sp. | reverse complement strand
CTTCATGACTGTCCAGACATCCAAAGTTATTGATATTAAAGACGGTGGTATGCCGCGGCGGTTGAGCCCGGAGGCGAGCCGGATGGCAGCGCTTGAGGCGGCGCGAAGCCTGTTGCTTGAAGCAGGGCCGCAGGCTGTCACCTTGAAAGCTGTCGCTGGCCGTATTGGTCGGACGCATGCCAATTTGCTTCACCATTTTGGCTCAGCTTCGGGACTGCAACGGGCGCTTGCCGCTTATATGGGCAATAATATTCGCAGTAAAATTGCCGAAGCGGTGATGCAAATGCGCGGCGGGGTTGTTACGCCGCAAGAGTTGGCAGATTTGATCTTCGACCATTTCGACCGCGAAGGTGCGGGTGCACTGGCATCGTGGATGCTTTTATCCGGCAATGAAGATGCGCTCGATCCGATTGTCGAGGCGATTCATGAGCTGGTCGACGAAATCGCTGAAGAAGGACATGCGGACACTTCACTGCACGAATTGACGCTTGAGATGGTCCTGATGGCGCTTGGCGACGCGCTGCTGGGTGGGCCATTGTCCGCATCGCTTGGCTTGCCGCGCGAAGCCGGACGGCAAATTGCGGGCCGGAAACTCGCGGCATCATTCGATGAATGGCAGGCCCAGCTGAACGCAGGTGATCAGAACGAAGCCCCGTAAAATGCGCGGTACCAGTCGGCAAACTTTTCCAAGCCTTCGGCCAGCATCACTTTAGGCTTGTAGCCCGTTAGTGCGTGCAGTTTCGATACATCGGCAAAGGTTGCGGTAACATCACCCGGTTGCATGGGACGCATGATCTTGACCGCGTCACGGCCAATCGCTTTTTCGAGCGTCTGTATCATTTCCATAAGGCCAACGGGGTGGCTGTCGCCAATGTTGAGAACCCTGTGCTCTCCGTTTGCGGGCGGATGGTCGAGCGCGCCGACTATGCCGTCGACGATATCATCGATATAGGTAAAATCGCGTGCCATTTGCCCATTGCCATAGACTTCAATCGCTTCGCCTTTCAGGATTTTCTGCGTGAAGCTGAAATAGGCCATGTCGGGCCGTCCCCATGGGCCGTAAACCGTAAAGAAGCGCAGCCCCGTTTGCGGGAAGCCGTATAATTTGGCGTAAGACTGGCTCATCAACTCGCACGCGCGCTTGGTCGCTGCGTACAGCGATACCGGGTCGTTGGCAGGTTCGTCTTCCTTGAACCCCTCGCCGCCCATCGGCTTGTCGCCATAGACTGAGCTCGACGAGGCATAGACCAGATGTTCAAAACCCTCTGCATGACGGCACGCCTCCATCACCGATAAATGGCCGGCAAGGTTCGAGCGTTCATATGCAAAGGGGTTTTCGAGGCTGTACCGAACACCCGCTTGCGCCGCGAGATGCACCACCCGCGATATTTTGTTGTCGCGGACCAACGCGGCCATCTTGTCTGCGTCAGCGATGTC
>NZ_JBKJMB010000043.1:0-3966 GCF_046596595.1 Sphingorhabdus sp. | reverse complement strand
GGTCGAACCCGCCTATGCGGGAGGGCGCAGCGTCATTTCAAGGCAAATGTCGCGCGTCGATATTCTTGGACGAATTTGGGGCAGTTTGGGGACTATGGCCAAGGCACATCACATCGTTTTTGCCAATGAAAAGGGCGGAACGGGTAAATCGACCACCGCAGTGCATGTCGCCATTGCTTTGGCATCGCGCGGCGCACGTGTGGCATGCATCGATCTCGACTCGCGTCAGCGTACCTTGTTTCGGTATCTGGAAAACCGGCGCGACACGATTGCACGGCGCAAGATCACTCTGCCCATGCCGGTCTTCGAAGTGTTCGAGCACGACTCGCAGGCCACGCTTGAGCGACAGGTTGATCGGCTAAGTGGCGAAAATGACTTTCTGGTTTTTGATACGCCGGGCCGCGACGACAAATATGCGCGTTTTGTGGCGACCAGAGCCAATACGCTGGTCACGCCAATCAACGACAGCTTTGTCGATTTTGACCTGATTGGACAGGTTGACGCCGAAAATTTCAAGGTGCGAAAACTGAGTTTCTACGCCGAGCTTATCTGGGAAGCGCGCAAGGAACGCGCCAAGGCCGACGGCGTGACCATCGACTGGGTCGTGGTACGCAACCGGCTGCACAATATGGAGGCACGCAACCAGCAGCGCATGACCGAAGCGATTGCCGAACTGTCGAAGCGTGTCGGGTTCCGGTCCTTGCCGGGTTTAAACGAGCGCGTGATTTACCGCGAACTGTTTCCGTCCGGCCTGACATTAATCGACAAGGGGCATCTTGGCCAGTTGGCGACTGCGCATATTGTCGCGCGGCAGGAGTTGCGCGAACTGGTCACTGGCCTTGCACTTCCCGAAGTGCAAGAAGCGGCGCTCGTATAATGACGTTACTGGCCATTCTGGTCCTCGCAGCGCTTGGTTGGGCGGTGTGGAAGGGCAAGCTACAAAGACAACAATTGCCGCCCTTATTGCTTGGGCTTGCAGGGGCATTTCTTGCCGCGCGCGGAAGCCTGTTAATTGGTGTCGGGGCCATTGCAATTGCGGCGACATGGTATCGCGGGCTGACATGGCGGCTGTTTGGCGCTGGCGCAAAAAAGATCGACCAATCCCCGCTCGACCCATCCCCGATTGATGACGCCCGTTTCCTGCTTGGTGTGTCGCGATTTGACAATGCGGAACGCATTCGCGAACGGCATCGGACCCTGATCGCGCAAAACCATCCTGACGCTGGCGGAAGCGACGAGCGCGCTGCCGCATTGAACAAAGCCCGTGATATTTTGTTAGATGATCTGAACAATAAACGGCTTTAACCGGATTTCTCTCCCGATATAAAACAGGAAACCCCATGGCGCATAATTTCCACTCCACTTCGCTTCGCGAATATGACATTCGTGGCATCATCGGTGAAACGCTGGGGGAGGCTGACGCTTACGCCATCGGACGCGGGTTTGGCACTTGCCTGGTACGTGCTGGCGGCAAGAAGGCGGCAGTGGGCTATGATGGCCGCGTCAGCTCGCCTATGCTTGAACAGGCTTTGGTAAAGGGCCTGAATGAAAGCGGCGTTGACGTTGTGCGCATCGGCATGGGGCCAACACCCATGCTATATTATGCCGAGGCCATATTGGATGATGTCGACGGCGGCATAGAAATAACTGGTAGCCATAATCCCGCCAATTATAATGGCTTCAAAATGGTCCTGATGGGCAAGCCCTTTTTCGGGGCGGACATCCAGAAGCTGGGCCGGATGGCGGCGACAGGGGATTGGGTCGATGGACAGGGTGGCTTTGAACATCTCGATATCCTTGACCAATATGTTGCGCGTGTGGCGCAGGCGGCACCCGAAAAGGCGTTTCGCATCGGATGGGATGCGGGCAATGGCGCGGCAGGACCAGCGATCGAAAAACTGGTCAAGATGCTGCCCGGGGAGCACCATCTTCTGTTCACGGAAGTAGATGGGGAGTTTCCCAACCATCACCCTGATCCTACCGACCCTGCTAATCTGGTCGATTTGCAAAGGCTCGTCGCGGAGAAGCAACTCGATTTTGGAGTGGCTTTTGACGGTGACGGCGATCGAATTGGTGCAATTGATGGCGAAGGCCGGGTAATCTGGGGTGACCAGTTGCTCCAAATCTATGCGGAAGACGTGCTTGGTGACGTCCCGGGCGCAACGATCATCGCTGATGTAAAGGCGTCACAGGCTTTGTTCGACCGCGTCAGTGACTTGGGCGGGGTGCCCTTGATGTGGAAAACCGGCCACAGCCTGATTAAGTCCAAAATGAAGGAAACAGGCTCACCGCTCGCGGGCGAGATGAGCGGGCATATCTTCTTCAAGCATGAATATTACGGGTTTGACGACGCAATCTATGCCGCCGTGCGGTTGATGTCGGCATCGGCAAAGCTCGGCAAAAGCGTGACAGAATTGCGGGGCGATATGCCAGTGATGATCAACACCCCCGAAATGCGTTTTCAGGTCGATGAAAGCCGCAAATTTGCAGTGATCGATGAGGTTCTGAAGCGACTTTCGGCGGATGGCGCAAACGTGAACAACACCGACGGCGCGCGCGTCAACACGCCCGATGGCTGGTGGCTGCTGCGTGCTTCGAACACACAGGACGTGCTCGTTGCCCGCGCCGAGGCGTCGAGCGAAGAAGGGCTTGAACGCCTTATGGCGCAAATCGATGCGCAATTGGCTGCGTCGGGACTGGAACGCGGGGAAACTGTCGGGCATTAAGCCCTTCGTGGAATTACCTCCGATCATCATTGACTGGTTCGCCTCGCGCGGATGGCAGCCACGACGGCATCAGCTTGAGATGCTGGAGGCGGCAGGCGAAAAGCGACATGCGTTGCTTGTCGCAGCGACGGGCGCGGGCAAAACGCTTGCCGGGTTCTTGCCGACTTTGGCGGAGCTTACGCCAGCCGCTAAATCCGTTCGCATCGAGCCCAGTCGAGATGCCGGGAGTTCAGGCGCTACCGATGGGTGTCTCGACGATGCTCGACACGAACGGGTTCTACAAGGGCATCGACACGAACAGGACTTGGGAACATATCCGCGCGCCCCGGCGAAGGCCGGGGTCCAGACCAAATCAGGTGAGTCTTTGTCTGGGACTGGGTCCCGGCCTTTGCCGGGAAACACATTGGACGGTCTGCACACGCTCTACATCTCCCCGCTGAAGGCGCTTGCCACCGACGTCCGCCGCAATTTGCTCATGCCGATTGAGGAAATGGGCTTGGCCATTCGCGTAGAGGCGCGGACGGGGGACACGCCATCCGACCGCAAGGCGCGCCAGCGAGTCAAACCGCCGCATATATTGCTGACCACGCCCGAATCACTATCACTGCTGCTCAGCCACGAAGACAGCGTGCACATGTTCGCGACGCTGAAACGCGTGATCGTCGACGAGGTCCACGCCTTTGCCAATGGCAAGCGCGGCGATCTGCTCAGCCTGTCGCTCGCGCGGCTGCAGACACTTGCGCCGGACGTGCAGCGCGTGGCGCTTTCGGCGACCGTTGCAGACCCAGATGACTATCGCGCGTGGCTCGCGCCCAATGGCGACATTGACCAGGTGCGCCTGGTCGAAGGCGAAGCCGCAGCCGAGCCTGACCTGACGATCCTGCTGCCCGAAGGCCGCGTGCCATGGGCGGGGCACAGCGGGCAACATGCAATCCCCCAGTTGATCGAGGAAATCGGCCGCAACAAAATCACGCTGATTTTCTGTAACACCCGCTTTCTCGCGGAATTTATCTTCCAGAAATTATGGGACGCAAACGAGCCCAAATTTGCGATTGGCATTCACCACGGATCCTTATCGGTCGAGGCAAGGCGCAAGGTCGAAGGCGCAATGGCCGACGGCAAATTGCGTGCGCTTGTGTGCACCGCCAGCCTTGATTTGGGCGTCGACTGGGGAAATGTCGACTGCGTGATCCAGATGGGCGCGCCTAAGGGCTCCTCCCGTCTTTTGCAGCGCATCGGC
>NZ_JBKJMB010000022.1:0-2587 GCF_046596595.1 Sphingorhabdus sp. | reverse complement strand
TCAACGTCCGCATTGCCGTGCCCGAAGGGTATGACAGCGACAGCAATTTTATCGCTGCGGCAAAAGCGGCCGGTGCAAAAATAACACTCACCCGTGATGCGGCCGAGGCTGTAGCGGGTGCAGATGTCGTCGTGACCGACACTTGGGTGTCCATGGGGCAGGAACATGCCCACAACAAGATTGCAGCTATGATGCCTTATCAGGTGACGGAGCGCCTTATGACGGCGGCAAAACCCGAAGCAGCTTTCCTCCATTGTCTGCCTGCCCATCGCGGTGAAGAAGTCACGGACGCGGTGATTGACGGGCCACAATCGCTAATTTGGAATGAGGCAGAAAACCGGCTTCACGCGCAAAAATCGATTTTATTGTGGTGCTTTGGAAAACTATAATGCCCGACCAATCGGAAACATTAATCAATCAGCCACTACGCTTTTCCATACCCATGCGCGATGCGCGCGGGCGTTTGGTGCGTTTGGACGATGTTCTGACCGAGATACTGGCTGCACACGCTTACCCGCCATTGATTGAGCGCACATTGGCCGAAGCATTGGTGTTGACGGCATTGCTTGGTGCTTCGCTGAAGGAAAAGGGAAGCCAACTCACGTTGCAGACCCAGACCGAAAAGGGCGCAATCCGCTTGCTGGCTTGCGATTACAAGGATGGCGCCTTGCGCGGCTATGCTCAGTTCGACGCAGCAACTGCTGCCGCATTGCCTCAGGATGCGACTTTGTTCGGGATTTTCGGGCAAGGCTATCTAGCGATCACTTTTGACCGCATGAAACCGGCCAGCGAAGGCGGCGGCCGTTATCAGGGCATCGTGCCGCTTGAGGGCGAAACGCTGGCGGATGCGGCGCAGAATTACTTTGTTCAGTCCGAACAAATCCCGACGTTTATTCGCGTTGCGGTCGACCACGTGAATGGCCGTTGCGTTGCTGGCGGTCTTTTGGTCCAGCACCTGCCCGAAGGCGAAGAGGGCCGGGAACGGTTGCACGTGCGGTTGGACCATCCTGAATGGGAGCATATCGAAGTGCTTTCTTCTACGATAGCGACTGCTGAACTTGCCGACCCCTCGTTACCGCTCGAGGAGATCGTCTGGCGGCTGTTCCACGAAGAACAGGAAGTGCGCATTGAGCAAGGAGATCTTTTGACCAAGGGTTGCCGCTGCGATCCCGTCCACATCCGCGATGTTATTGCGAAGTTTCCTGCTGTTGACCGGGCGGAAATGGCGGATGAGGCAGGCGATATTGTTGTCGATTGTGAATTTTGCTCGCGCCGCTTCCCGATCAGTCTAGCGAGCTTGAACAATTAGGTTGGGCGCATCGTATGCGCATAGTCACTCGTCGTTCATACCGCACATTCTATCGTGCAAAATGTTACAAATGATGTTATGCAAACGCCAGATAACAGGTCGCTTCGCTGAAACTGATTGGTTTACGGATAGAAGCTTATGAACATGAAACGCACTTTATTTTGGATCGTTGGGCCCCTTGCCTTGGTACCGATTACAGCAGCGTTGGCCGTTTCGGCTAATGGTGATACCCCTATGCTCGATACTTTGGAGCGCGGAATGTGGCAATTGCGCTCCTCAGGCAATAATGAACCAACGACGAAAATTTGCTTAGGGAAACCTGAAAGCCTGTTGCAAATCCGCCATAGCGGGTTGGCGTGTGAGCAATATGTCGTGCGCACAACCGAGAACTCCGTCACTGTCAGTTATACCTGCAAAGGCGAAGGGCAGGGGCTGACGACAATCCGGAAGGAATCCAATCGGATCGTCCATATTCAATCCCAGGGCATTCGCGACAACGCGCCCTTTTCATTTTCAGTCGAAGGCCGAAAAACAGGCACCTGCTGATTATGGAATTTCCCGCATCATGGCCGATGGGCTGTTAATCAGATATTTACCATCTTGAAGATAAAAGATCAGGGTATCTTCTCGGAGATACGCTTTCCTCCCTAGTTGGCTTAAAAGCCGTAACTGGGCCGCCCGCTGAAAAGCCAGGCGGCCCATTTTTTATCAGAACGCCGCAATGCCCGTGATGGCGCGGCCGAGAATGAGCGCATGCACATCATGCGCGCCCTCATAGGTGTTGACCGTTTCAGGTTCACCATGTGGCGCATGACCTGATATTCTTCGCTGATACCGTTGCCGCCATGCATGTCGCGCGCGGCGCGGGCGATATCGAGCGCCTTGCCAACATTGTTGCGCTTGACGATGGAAATCATATCCGGCGCTAGCTGGCCCTCATCCATAAGGCGACCAACGCGCAACGAGGCTTGAAGCCCGAGCGCAATGTCGGTCATCATATCAGCAAGCTTTTTCTGATAGAGCTGATTTGCAGCCAAAGGCTTACCAAATTGATGGCGATCAAGACCATATTGACGTGCGGCGTGCATACAGAATTCTGCTGCGCCTAATGCCCCCCAACTTATTCCGTACCGTGCGCGGTTGAGGCATCCGAAAGGACCTTTCAGGCCCTGCACATCAGGCAGCAAGGCATCTTCGCCGACTTCGACATTGTCCATGACAATCATGCCTGTGGTCGATGCCCGCAGCGAGAGCTTGCCTTGAATTTTTGGCGCGGAC
>NZ_JBKJMB010000005.1:0-3221 GCF_046596595.1 Sphingorhabdus sp. | reverse complement strand
GCACTGTACGAAAAGTCACTGGATGACGCCAGCGCCGAGCCCGCCGACGTCCGCCGCCCACCCGCGTTCACCATCCGCGAACATATGGAACGCCTTCAGGCGGCTTAGGCAGCAGCTGCGCCGGTTAAGCCATCTTGGTTTGGCTGATACTCGGGTACCAGTTCACGTAGCAGGCTGACTGCGGCATCGCGGTTGCCCGCATGGACATGTTGTTCCAGCCTATCCAACGCCGCGGATAGTTCCCGCCAATCGATATGGCCTTCCAACGCTTGCATAATCCGCTTGTGCTTTGTCGGCATCGGGTTTTCGCCAATGAGCAATTCTTCAAAAAGCTTTTCACCAGGTCGAAGCCCGATTTCTTCAATCGCAATGTCTCCATCAGGATTGTCGTTATCGCGTACGGTCAGCCCTGACAGGTTGATTAGCGTGCTTGCCAAATCGTAAATCTTGACCGGCTTACCCATGTCGAGAACAAACACTTCGCCGCCCTTTGCCATGCTCCCGGCTTGAATTACGAGTTGCGCGGCTTCGGGAATTGTCATGAAATAACGGATGATGTCCTTGTGGGTAAGCGTGACTGGACCGCCATTGGCAATCTGCTCTTTAAACTTGGGCACCACTGACCCGCTTGATCCAAGCACGTTGCCGAACCGTACCATGCTGAATCGCGTCTTTGAACCGACCTTGGCTTTTGCCTGCAGAATTTGTTCACATACGCGCTTGCTCGCGCCCATGACATTGGTCGGCCGAACCGCTTTGTCTGTACTGATCAGTATGAAATGCGCGACATCATTTTGTTCAGCCGCCTGCACAAGGTTTCTGGTGGAGATTATGTTGTTACCCATGCCCGAAATGGGATTATGCTCAAGCAACGGCACATGCTTGTAAGCAGCGGCGTGAAAAATGGTGTCGGGACAATAGGCCGCGAGCAAGGATGATACCGGGCGCGCGGCGGTCGTGTTAATCAGCTCGGGATGGATTTCGATGTCCGTCCGGAAAATGCCAGCGGCGGCATTCTCGCGAAGCTCCTGCTCAATCTTGTACAGGGCATATTCGGTCATTTCGACAAGGACGAGCTTTTGCGGGCCGATCGCCATGATCTGCCGGCACAATTCGCTGCCGATCGAACCGCCGGCACCTGTGACCATGACGGTCTTGCTCAGGATCGTCCGCCCCATAAGCAAGTCATTAGGTGCCACGGCGTCGCGGCCCAACAAATCGTCGACCTCAACTTCGCGCAAATCCGCAATCGACACTTTGCCCGCCACAATATCCTGAATTTGCGGGAGGGTTTGCACATGCACACTGAAACGCTTCAGGTCGTCAACGATGCCTTTGCGCTTGCTTCGGCTCATCGACGGCACGGCAAGCAATATGTCCGTCACGTCCAGGCGCTCCACTTGAGCTACCAAGTCGCTCGAATGATAAACCGGACTTCCGTCCAGTCGCTGCCCACGTAAACGGCGGTCGTCATCTACGAAACCCAAGAGAAACATGCCGGGGTAATGGCGTGTCGACAAGGCAAGTTGCTGGCCCGCGCTGCCTGCGCCATAAATCAATACCCGTTTGGTCTCGCCGCCAAAGGCACGCTGCCCCAGAAGATCGCTGATGATGTAACGCACGACAATCCGGCTCATCACCAAGCCGAGAAAAAAGAGTATCGGCACCAGAATACCGAGCGTTCGCGGGACACCGGGCAGACCAATGATGGTAAAAATCGCCGTCATAAATACCAGGTATATCGCAATAGCTCGTGCAAGTTCGGTGAGCGTTCCGGAGCCCGCAAAACGGAAGATTGATCTGTAGATACCAAGCGCCAAAAAGATTGGCGGCCAGATGAAGAAGGACGCGACAAGCACGTTGCGGATAGGCGCATTCCAGAGTTGCCAGTCGCCGAGCCGTAAGGAGAAAGCGAGCCAGATAGCAAAAACGCAGATCGCTGAATCAACGACAAACGCGATAATTTTTTTCATCCGCCGGTCGAGGTTGGCAACAACCGACAGACCCGCAATAATATTGGCGGAAATTTTTGGCGTGGCTGCTTTGCGTTTACTGGTCATTTTGGCGCATTCCCCAAGATCATCGCGCATTTTGCTCTATCCCGGCGGCGCAACTACAGAAACTTAACGGTATATTCAAGCAATGGCCGCCGTGCCGGGCCTCATCTGAGCGCATAATGGCCAAATGTTGCGTAGGCGCTACAACTTTCGCCATGTAAACGTTGGCATACAGGTTTGTCCGCTTGCCAACATATAGCGCCCAGCAATACCCTTGGATATGCGCGGCATTTGGCGTAGCGTCTAAATGTAAACGGGGGTCCCGCGTAAAAAAATGACAGTCCAGGCATCCAAGATTATCGACATTAAAGACGCCGGCATGCCGCGCCGATTGAGCCCGGAAGCCAGCAGGATGGCGGCGCTTGAGGCGGCGCGCGGGCTTTTGCTTGAGGCTGGGCCGCAGGCGGTCACTTTGAAAGCCGTTGCTGGCCGTATCGGTCGGACCCATGCCAATTTGTTGCACCATTTTGGATCTGCATCCGGGCTTCAGCGCGCGCTGGCCGCCTATATGGGTAATAATATCCGCAGTAAAATTGCCGAAGCGGTTATGCAAATGCGCGGCGGAGTTGTCACGCCGCAAGAACTGGCGGATTTGATTTTTGACCATTTCGACCGCGAAGGTGCTGGCGCGCTGGCTTCGTGGATGCTGTTATCGGGCAATGAAGACGCGCTCGACCCGATTGTCGAAGCAATCCACAAGCTGGTCGACGAAATCGCCGAAGAGGGGCATGCCGACACATCGCTGCATGAATTGACGCTTGAGATGGTTCTGATGGCGCTTGGCGACGCATTGCTGGGTGGGCCATTGTCCGCGTCGCTTGGCTTACCGCGCGAAGCCGGACGGCAAATTGCGGGCCGGAAGCTCGCTGCGTCGTTCGATGAATGGCAAGCCCAGCTGAACGCGAGCGATCAAGACGCCACGCCGTAATAAGCGCGGTACCAGTCCGCGAATTTTTCCAAACCTTCGGCCAGCATGACTTTAGGTTTATAGCCGGTCAGCGCATGAAGCTTCGACACATCGGCAAAGGTTGCGGTCACATCGCCCGGCTGCATCGGGCGCATCACCTTGACCGCTTCGCGGCCAATTGCTTTTTCTAGCGTCTCGATCATGTCCATAAGGCCAACGGGGTGGCTGTCGCCAATGTTGAGCACCCTGTGATCGCC
>NZ_JBKJMB010000046.1:0-45625 GCF_046596595.1 Sphingorhabdus sp. | reverse complement strand
GGCTGAAAATGAGCAACGCTCAACAAGGGCGGCTCATACAGAGCTTTTGTTCAGGGTATGGCCTTCCCGCAGGAAGCGCATTCACAGTAAGGGTAAAGCTATGGTGCTGCTGGGGAGGATTGAACTCCCGACCTCGTCATTACCAATGACGCGCTCTACCACTGAGCTACAGCAGCAATACCGAAGGTGCGGCCCTATGCGAAGGCTGCGGCTTAATGTCAAGCGGCTTGCGTCGTTGCCGGCTATTTGGCATCTGCCTCCGCAGGGGTGCCGCATGCATCGGGAGAGCAGCTTTGGCAAAAGACGCAAACGACAAGGAGCGGATCAAAGCAGAGCGGCTGCGCGAGGCGCTGCGCGCGAATTTGCGGCGGCGTAAGTCACAACCTCAAGCAAGGGACAACGGCAAGTCTTTAGGTACGCCAGTCGAAGACGAATTACCTGCCGACAGTTAAGCCGTAAGGGCTGTTATGGAAGCGGCGTCAGGACAAAAAAAGACCCGCCATCGAGGCGGGTCTTTAAAGGAAAAGAACTTTTGTCTTTCGACAGCAAAGTCCTCGGGTCGCGAGAGTCATATGTAAACAATTGCCCATATAGGATTGCACAGAATCGTCATTGGCCCCCTATTGTTTTGACAATTTCGGCCAAAGTACCATCAAGCGACTGTGGCAGCGCATGAACAGAGCGTTGCGCACGGGTCGGGATTCGTGAATAGGTCCTGAATGCTTTACCATGTTGCCCGTCCGTTTTTGTTTAAGGCCGACGCCGAAACCGCGCATAATCTATCGCTTGCAGCGCTAAAGCTTGCGCCAATTCCTTCACTAGGGTGGCAGAGCGAGCTTCTTGCGCAGACATTTGCCGGGCTGCGGTTTCCTAACCCAGTTGGGCTTGCACCGGGCTACGACAAAAATGCTGACGTTCCCTTTGAGATCCTGCAGCTTGGTTTTGGTTTTACAGAGGTGGGGACACTGACGCCACGCGCGCAAGAGGGCAATCCAAAGCCACGTCTTTTCCGGTTGGTCGAAGATGAAGCGGTGATCAACCGGATGGGATTCAACAATGCGGGGCAAGCTGCAGCAATTGAACGACTGCGCAATATTCCGGCAGGCGCGTTGAAGGGGCCACTTGGTATCAACATCGGCGCAAATAAAGACAGCGCGGACCGCGTTGCGGATTATGTCACTGGCGTGCAAAATATGGAGCCGCTGGCCGATTATCTGACGGTCAATATCAGCTCGCCCAATACGCCTGGGCTTCGCGCGCTGCAGGATAAAGCTGCGCTTGATGATCTGTTGTTACAAGTCATGGCGGCGCGGAAACGGGACACGCCTGTGTTCCTGAAAGTCGCACCTGACCTTCAGCCTAGTGACATCGACGACATTGTGGCGGTCGCCATGTCGCGCGGGGTAGCGGCGCTCATTGTATCCAACACGACCGTTTCGCGCCCGGCCCTCCAATCGCGCTATGCGCGCGAACAGGGCGGCCTTTCGGGTGCGCCCTTGCGCGCATTGGCGCAACAACGGCTATCAGATTTCCGCAAGGCTAGCGACGGGAAACTGGCATTGATCGGCGTCGGCGGCATTGCGTCGGCGCAAGACGCTTACGCCCGGATTCGCGCAGGGGCATCGCTGGTGCAAATTTACAGCGCGCTTGTATATCATGGGCCAGGGCTCGCACGCAGGATTAACAAGGATCTTCAGCGCCTTTTGAAATCCGATGGTTTTTCCAATATTTCTGACGCGGTCGGCACCGACGGCTAAATCCGCGCTTGGCTTTGCCCTGCATTGGCGGCTAGGTTGTGGCATGATTAAAACTTTGCTCGCCATCACGGCATCAGCCACCATTTTTGTTCAACCTGTTTCAGCCGAAAATGTCGGCGTGACATCATCTGCCGACCCGCGCGTGACGGCGGCAGGGATGGAAATGTTGCGTCAAGGTGGCTCGGCGGCAGATGCTGCGATGGCAATGATGCTCGCGCTGACCGTTGTCGAACCGCAGTCAAGCGGCATCGGGGGCGGTGGGTTCCTTTTGTATCAGGACACTGCGAAGGGTATTTTGTCGACAATTAACGGTCGGGAGACGGCTCCAGCGGCAGCGAGCGCCGACAGGTTCGTGGGGCCTGATGGCAAGCCGCTGGGCTTTCTTCAGGCATTTCAGGGTGGCCGGTCTGTTGGCGTTCCAGGTAATATCCAGCTAATGGCGCAAACCCATCGCAAATGGGGTAAGCTCCCATGGGCAACGATCTTCAAACCCGCCATCCGTCTATCGGGACAAGGCTTTGTTGTTAACAAAACGCTCGAATCCCGGTTGCAGACAATTCAGCGGCTATGGCCCAACTTTGAAGAGGCACGGGCTATTTACTGGAGAAATGGCAAGCCAGTTCAGGCAGGGATGAAGGTAAAAAATCCTCAGCTGGCGACAACATTAAAACTGTTGGCGAAAAAGGGTCCCGATGCATTTTACACCGGCAACATTGCAGCGCAGATTGTTAAGGCGGTCACCACCAGCAAGCTTAGTCCCGGTGACATCACAATGACCGATTTGGCGCAATATCGGGCCAAGGAACAACAGGCGGTCTGTGCGCCTTATCGTATCTATGTCGTTTGCGGCATGGCCCCGCCGTCATCGGGCGCGACTACTGTACTTCAGATTTTGGGCACGCTGCAACGCTTTGACTTGAGCGCGACAGGTAAGGACAATCCCAAAAGCTGGTATCTGATTGGGCAGGCAATGCAGCTTGCCTATGCGGACCGCGAAAAATATCTCGCCGATGACGCTTTTGTGAATGTGCCCGTTGCCGGACTATTGAACACGGAATATATCAAGGAACGCTCTGCGCTTATAGACCCGGAAAAGGCGCGCGTTGATTACCCCGCCGGAAACCCGCCCGGCGCGGCGTCGCGTACGGCCGCAATATCAAGTGAAGTTGCAGGCACAACGCATTTTACGGCGGTCGACCGAAACGGAAATGTTGCCAATATGACCTCCACCATTGAAGGTCCCTTCGGTAGCCAGCTGGTGGCTGGGGGTTTCTTTTTGAACAATGAGTTGACTGATTTCACTTTCGCCCCAGAAAAGAATGGAGCGCCTGTTGCCAACCGGGTCGTAGGCGGAAAGCGGCCGTTGTCATCAATGGCCCCCACCATAGTGTTTGACCGCGACGGACGTGCGGTGCTGGCTTTAGGCTCGGCAGGTGGCAAACGGATTATCATGCATGTGACCAAAACGCTGATAGGTGTCATTGACTTCGGCTTGCCGCTGGATCAGGCGATTGCATTGCCTAATATCTATTTTGACGATGGCCAGTTGGAAGTAGAACAGGACACCCCGCTTGCAGCATTGGCGCCACAACTTTCTGCCTTTGGGCAGAAGGTCGAAATATCTGATCTGGGGTCGAAGGTAAATGGAGCGCAATATCTGAACGGCGCATGGACCGGTGCGGCAGACCCACGCAGTGAAGGGACATCGGCTACGATTGACGCCAAAGGCAAAGTCGTCACCAACCGGCCCGCCAAGTCAGCTGAAGTGCCATTACCGAGCGTCGGTTAAAAGCGCCGGGTTATTTGATAATATCCATAGCGTTGACGTAAAAAGAATAATAAAAACAGGTATTAACCTGATCGAAAAATCGTAGGAGAGCAGAATGGCTGCCGAACAATTTGACGACTTTGACAGCTTCCCCAATCTTGTGACGATGTTTTTTGCGCGTGCGCGGTATCGGGGCGATGACCCATTTTTATGGGCAAAGGATGAAGGCGCATGGCAATCAATAAGCTGGTCAGATGTTGCCAAGCAAGTCGCCGGTTTCGCTAAAGCACTCCGTCAACTTGGTCTTGAACAGGGCGACCGTGTGATGCTGGTGTCGGAAAACCGGCCTGAATGGTGCATTGCGGATCTTGGAATTATGGCTGCGGGATGTGTGACTGTTCCCACCTATGTGACCAATACCGAACGCGACCACCAGCATATTTTGGACAACAGTGAAGCGCGTGCCGTGGTGGTGTCGACGGCCAAGCTTGCCAAGACATTGATGCCTGCCGCTCTTCGTTCGTCGCAGGCAGAGTTTATCATTACCATGGAGTCGCAGCCCGCGATGCAACATGGACAGCTTTCGTTGCACCAGTGGGCTGATATGGCCAAAGGTACCGAAGCAGATGTCCGCGCCAGCGAAGCCGCCATGGCCTCGGTTACACGCGATGATCTGGCGTGTATTATCTATACGAGCGGGACTGGTGGCGCACCGCGCGGCGTGATGCAGCAGCATGGCGCTATATTGCACAATGCCGATGGCGCAGCCGCAGTTTTACGCGAAGATTTCGGACTCGACGAAGAAGAGGTGTTTCTGTCGTTCCTGCCCCTGTCGCATGCCTATGAGCATAGTGGTGGGCAATTCCTGCCCATCGGTGTCGGCGCGCAAATCTATTACGCTGAAGGTCTGGAAAAGCTTGCGGCCAATATAGAAGAGACGAGGCCGACTCTCATGGTGGTTGTACCGCGTTTGTTTGAAGTTCTGCGCCAACGCATGATAAAGGCAGTGGAAAAACAAGGTAAGCTTCCAAACTATTTGCTGGATAAGGCGCTTATTATTGGCGAGCGGGACTATTCCGGCCGCAAGCGCCTGATCGATGCACCGATGCGGTTGATTTTATCCCGGACGATCAAACCCAAAATTCAGGCACGCTTTGGCGGCAGGATGAAGGCCATGGTATCAGGCGGTGCGCCGTTGAACCCGGATATCGGTGTGTTTTTCCAATCCTTGGGTATCACTTTGTTGCAAGGCTACGGCCAGACCGAGTCTGGCCCGGTCATCAGTTGCAACCGGCCAAAGGCGGGCATCAAAATGGATACTGTTGGACCGCCATTGAAAAACACTGAGGTCAAAATCGCTGAAGACGGCGAAATATTGGTTCGCGGTCCGTTGGTGATGAAGGGATATTGGCGCAACAAAGCCGAAACCGATCGCGTCCTAAAAAATGGCTGGCTCCACACCGGTGATATCGGACATATTGATGACCGGGGGCGTATTGCGATTACCGACCGCAAGAAAGACCTTATAGTCAATGACAAAGGCGACAATATTGCGCCGCAGAAAATTGAAGGGATGCTCACGCTTCAACCGGAAATTTTGCAGGCGATGGTCTCAGGCGACAAACGCCCGTATATCGTTGGTCTGATCGTTCCCGACCCTGAATGGGCGCTGGAATGGGCGCGCACGCAAGATATGAAATATGATTTTGCTGCGCTTCAGGCTAACCCACAATTCCGCTCTGCGGTGCGCGCCGGCGTTGACCGCGTGAATGCGGATGTGTCAGTGACTGAAAAAGTGCGACAGTTCGAATTTGCCGACGAACCATTCTCGATTGAAAATGGCGAAATGACCCCGAGCATGAAAATTCGTCGTCACATAATACGCGAACGTTACGCGGCGCGCGTAAACGGGATGTATAAGGATTGACGCTTGGCCGCCGTTGCCTAATCAGAGTTTTCGGCTTTTTGCGCCCATATTAGAAACTCGACATTGCCTTGGGGCCCCGTAATCGGGCTGGTGGTCAGACCATGCACCGTCCATTTTTTCGCGAGCAGCCATGATCTGATTTCGTCGCAAACGCGTGCATGCACGTCCGGGTCCCGCACGACTCCGCCTTTGCCTACCTCTTCACGTCCAGCTTCAAACTGCGGTTTGATGAGCGCAATTAACTGCGCACCCTTTTTGGCGAAGGACATGGGCCGCTCGAGCACTTTGGCAAGGCCAATGAAGCTGGCGTCGCATACAATGAGATCGACGGCTTCGGGAATATGCGCCTCTGTCAAAATACGCGCGCTTGTCTGTTCATGGACGACAACACGCGAGTCTTGCCGCAACTTCCACGCAAGCTGGTTTGTGCCGCTATCGACTGCATAGACGCGCGCGGCATGGTTGGAGAGCAGAACATCGGTGAAGCCACCGGTCGACGAACCAACATCGATCGCGACATAATCGGTCAAGTCAATCGAAAATACTTCCAGCGCATGCGCAAGCTTGACGCCGCCGCGTGACACCCATGGGTGATCGCTGCCGCGCAGGCTGATCTCTGTGTCCTCCGCGATTTGCTGCCCGGGCTTTTGCGCTTTCGCTTCGCCGATATAGACATGGCCTGCCATCACGAGCGCCTGTGCGCGGGTCTTGCTTTCGGCAAGGCCCCGATCAACGATCATCTGATCTAGTCGTGTTTTTTTGGTCGCCATGTCGCATCGCGCTAGCCGAGCGAAGCGGATTTGGCCATAAGACAAAACTATGCAGACCCGTCATTTAACTCTCATTGCTTTGCTGGCGCTCGCCGCGTGCGTTGCGCCACCCCCGCCGCCTGCGCCAAAGACGGTGTCCGCGCCGCCGCCCGTAGCGGCGCCCGCGCCAAAGCTGGTAGGCGACTGGAACGACTGGCCCTTTACGCAGGGGGATTGGAGCTATCGTCGCGATAATCAGGGTTCGGTCGGGTCATTTGGCACCCCCGGCCAAAATGCAAAGGTCAGCTTGCGTTGCGACGCGCAAAACCGGCGTGTTTATTTAGCGCGAGAGGCATCTGCCGGGCAGCGGATGGTTATTCGCACCTCGTCATCCTCAAAGGAGTTTGC
The DNA here is from genome assembly GCF_046596595.1 of Sphingorhabdus sp. Lineage (GTDB taxonomy): Bacteria > Pseudomonadota > Alphaproteobacteria > Sphingomonadales > Sphingomonadaceae > Sphingorhabdus_B. The sequence continues at coordinate 39,016 of NZ_JBKJMB010000046.1, read as the reverse complement.
GACACGACCAAGGGGTGCAAACCCCATGTATGTCGCGGCTGAAATTCTACCTAATGATGCAATCCTGGACGCTATGGCTTTTAGCCGCGGTCGAATACTGGTTGACGCCGAGGGCCAGCAGCCTGTCATTCTACCGACATGGGCCGAAATAACGCGTATTGTGGAAGATTGCCGCGGTTAAACAAAAGTCGCTGCGTCGCGGCGCAGAACGACAATGTTTGACGGAAAAAAAATTAATTACAAGACTTGTTTACAAACGCAGATTGATTCACCTTCAGTATTGCGGAGGGCAGATAAATGTTTGAAGCAAGCAATTTCCATTCAACGAAAGGAGGTGATCCGATGTCTCATGGTTCAGTTAAGAGGTCGGACAATTCCGTTCGGGAGATCGGCCGCTGATGTAATCGGCGATGCCGGTCACGGCATGAAAGCAACTTCCGGCAGCGGGCGTCCGACCGCTGACCCATGTTTAAGGGCCGCTGGATAACTCTAGCGGCCCTTTTTCACCATAACGACACGCTTTTACTTAATTAGCTTGGCGTGCTTGTTGGAGAAGTTGTTCCGCCATTGGTGCCAGGGGTGCCCGATCCTGTCGTACCAGATCCGTTCGATCCGGTATCGGTTGGTCCAGTTCCAGTTGCGGGCATTCCGGTTCCGGCTTCATTGTATTGGCTCCGAATGGGGCACTGAGCACATTAGCGCCTATTTAATGTTCCAGTTTGATGACGCAATTGCGTTCGATCGGGGTTTTGATCGTTCCAGTGTGAATGCTTTTTATCGAACAACGGTGGCAAATATTATTGGAATGCCTACATTGGAACCTTCGCCTTGTGGGATATCCAAGAAATGAAGTTTGTGCGCGTCAGTTGGAAACTATTGGTTGGTTTAAAAGATCTGCTAGTTCTCGTGTTCATGCTGCTATTTTTTGCCGCAGTTTTTTTGCTACTGAATTCAGGCCCAAATCCCGCTTTAGTGCGTGACGGCGCATTGCTGCTGAAGCTGAACGGTGTGGTGTCCGAGCAGCCGGCAGATATGGACCCGCTAACAGCTTTGACCTCATCCGCCACACCTGTTGGTGAGATTCGCCAACGGGACATTATTCGTGCGTTGCAACTCGCAGAAAAAGACAATCGGATAAAAGCAGTCGTTGTCGATATGGACAGGTTCATGGGCGGCGGGCAAGCCAGCCTTGCAGCAATCGGCAGAAGCCTCGACGCTGTGAAGAAGGCGGGCAAGCCCGTCTACGCGTTTGCCACAGCCTATACGGACGACAGCTATCAACTTGCTGCGCATGCGAACGAAATCTGGATGGATCCCCTTGGCGGCGCGATGTTAGCCGGCCCGGGCGGATCACAACTTTATTTTAAAGGCTTGCTCGACCAATTGGGCGTGAAGGCCAATATATACCGTGTCGGCACATATAAGAGCGCGGTTGAGCCATTTTTGCGGACAGACCAGTCTGCTGAATCCAAAACTGCGATTAAAGGTGTCTACGACGAGGTCTGGAGCCAGTGGAAAGCTGATGTCGCCAAAGCCCGTCCACAAGCGCAATTGGAGCAGATGCTGAATGATCCTGCTGGTGCTGTTGAGGGTGCTAGAGGCAATCTCGGGCAGTTGGCATTGTCGACCAAACTTGTCGATAAGTTGGGCGACCGAGTCGCCTTTGGTAAATTTGTTGCCAGCAAATATGGTGCCGACGAAAAAAAGACCACTGGCGGATTTGCTTCAGTGCCGATGGAAGCGCTGATTGCGCATTATGGTCCCGAGTCGGCAGGCAAGCAGATTGGCGTTGTGACCGTTGCCGGCACCATAGTTGACGGTGAGGGTGGTCCCGGATCTGCAGCTGGTGACACCGTTAGCGCGCTGATTTATGATGCGCTCGACAACAAGGATTTGAAGGCGCTGGTCGTTCGGGTGGATTCTCCCGGCGGATCGGTGATGGCATCGGAAAAAATCCGCCTCGCCATTGCGGCTGCCAAAGAAAAGAAAATACCAGTCATTGTCTCGATGGCGAATTTGGCCGCAAGCGGCGGTTACTGGATATCGCTTCCCGCCGATGTGATTTTTGCGGACCCCGCTACAATTACAGGTTCCATCGGCATATTCGGCGTGATCCCGAGCGTCGAATCCGGTCTCGCAAAAATCGGCGTAAATGCCGACGGTGTCAAAACAACACCCTTGTCCGGCGAACCGGATTTCCTGAGCGGGTTTAGTCCACAGTTTGACCGCGTCGCGCAAAGTGCAATTGAAAATGGCTATCGCCAGTTTTTGACTCGTGTTGCAACTGCGCGACAGAAAACGCCAGAGCAGGTTGATGCCGTGGCTCAGGGCCGCGTGTGGGCCGGTGGCACCGCGCGCCAGCTAGGATTGGTGGACCGCACCGGGGGCATGGATGCAGCGCTTGCAGAAGCGGCGAAACGTGCTGGCCTTAAATCAGATGACTGGCACCCTGTGTATATCGAACCTCCCGTTAGCTTTGCTGCAAGTCTGTTAAGCGGACTAATGCCGAAACGGGCACAGGCAAGCGCGCCTATGGACATATTCGGTCATGCTGCATGGCAGCAGACCTTGTTTGTTCAACGCATGGCTACTGATCTTGAGATGCTGACCGGAGTTAAAGGCGTTCAGGCCAAATGTCTGGAATGCGGTGATTTCGCGTCGCCCGCTCCTGCGGTACCGGACAAAGGCTGGCTCGCGATTTTGGCGAAGGCGATCAGCTGAAGGACCGCTGTGCGGTGAAGCCTAGGCCTTGACCGCACAAATTAGCCCAGACGAAGTCGCAACACCCAATATTTCAGGGTCTTGCAACGAACGTGTGCGCCGCAAAAATTCTTCAACGGTCACCTTGCGCATATCCTGTCCGCGCAGCTTTTTCAGACCATTTAACTTATTAAGCTGAACGAGCGAAAGCCGGTCGACCATCCGGTCCGCCATGCACGCTGCGATCGGTTGTGATAGCCCTGCGTCCATCAACGCGGTGCGGATGCGGGTTTCAGGGGTGGCACAAGCCGAAAGCGCCAATGCCGTTAAGCTGACCAGCGCAATCCGTTTCATATGCCGTGTTCCTTCGCTCGTTCGACGCATTCCAGAATAATGCGCTTGGCGTCTTTTTCATCACCCCAGCCATTCAGCTTGGCCCATTTTCCGGGCTCCAGGTCTTTATAATGGGTGAAGAAGTGTTCAATCTGTTGGAGAACGATCTCCGGCATGTCCTTATAGGTCACAACGTCGGAGTAATACGGAAACGTGGCATTGACTGGAACGCACAGCAGCTTTTCATCGCCGCCCTTGTCGTCTTCCATCATCAGAACGCCAACCGGGCGGCATTTGACCACAGCACCAGCGATAATAGGTGAGCGCGCCACGACAAGCGCGTCCAGCGGGTCGCCATCTTCGCCTAACGTATGCGGAACAAATCCATAATTGGCGGGATAGCGCATTGGCGTGTGCAGGAAGCGGTCAACGAACAGGGCGCCAGACGCCTTGTCGAATTCATATTTTACCGGCTCACCGCCAATGGGTACTTCAATCAGGACGTTGAGGCTGTCGGGCACATCGTCGCCCGCCGGAATCAAATCAATACGCATGGGAGAATGCTTTCACTTTGTTATTGCGTGGGTCGCCGCGGGCTAAACAGACGGTCGATGGCCGTCTCGCCTTGACCCACGGGTTCGAGGTGCGGATAGCGCAAACCGCCTGAATAGGCGATGTCTATTTGTTCATAACGCTTATTGCGCTCGATAAGCAGCCTGACGGGCGTCTTCTTATCCTTGGCGGTCTTGATGGCGCTGGTCAGGCCGTCCTTGGAGTATGCATAGCCATCTACAGCAATGATCTTTGCGCCATTCACGATATTTGCCTTGAATGCGGGGCTATTCCACATGACCGATGTCATGCGGGGCTATTCCACATGACCGATGTGACTTTCGCTTCCTTGTCGAGAGTCAGCCCAAGCGAATGCGTCAGGTTGAAGCTGCCGCCTTCTTTCATGAGCTCCTTGTCGAATATATTGGGCTCTTCCTTCCAGACCAGCCTGTACCCGCCTTTTTCCAAGCCCGCTAACGGCGCTGGTTGGCCCGGCTGACGCAATTTGCTGTCAAGGAACTTCGCCCAGTCATAGGGCTGTAAGGCATTCAGCGTGCGGACCACTTCGTCGAAATGATAGGTCAGCACGCCCCAATCCTTGTCACGGACGCCGAAAAACGCCTTGGCAAAATCATCCAGTGATTTGGCGCCCTTGGACAAAGCGCGAATGGTCATGTCGGCGTCAAGCCATATCAGCGAGCTTTCATTGTAATAATCCTCGCCACGCGCCTGGCTTGCGAACGGTTTCGCTTTGCGTGCCCCAAAGATTGGGTCATGCGTGGTGTCCTCGACCGAGCGCCAGGCACGGCCGGGCTGTTCTGCATAAAATCCGGCATATTTCGCCCATTCGGCAAGAACCATTTCCTTGGACTGCAGACCGGATCGTGCTCCGAGTACCAGGTCCCAATAGCTGGTCTGACCTTCATACACCCACAACAGATTGTCGCGCATCGGTGTCGAATAATCGGGTGTCCACATCGTGGCTGGCCGGCGGAATTTGCCGTTCCAGCTATGGGTAAATTCATGCGGCAACAACCCGCGTTCCGACATATTGTCATCCCATTCGATGAAATAATCGGTTTCGCGGGTATTTTCCGAACTGCGGTGATGTTCAAGACCAATCCCGCCAAGTTCTTCGGTCAGGCCAAGCAGAAATTCGTAACGGTCAAAATGCTTCGAACCAAAAAGCAGTAGCGATTCGTCCACTAACGCTTTGTGTGCAGCGATCTGCTCCGGCTTAGCCGCAAGATATTTGGCGTCATCGGCCCAGACATTCAGCGTGACATTGTTGCCCAGATCCCATTTCTTATAATGCGGTCCAGCGAACATCGGGCTGTCGACCAAGGTTTCAAAGCTGGTGACGCCGTAATCGATACGGTTGCCCGTAATCTTTGCGCCATCAAGTGCGGCAACGCCGGTCCAGCCTTCTGGCAAGGTGATGGACGGCTTTATCTGGATAGCACGGGTAAAATGTCCTGCAGGATATAGCGCGACCTGTTCCCACTGCACATTCATCATATTTGTGGTGACATTGATTCGCCCTTCACTCTCGCGCACGGGGGCAGTGAACTGGAATTCGACATCGACGGACCTTGTGCCTTCGGGCACGTCAACATGAAAGGCATAAACCTCGACCGGATCGCGGGTCCAACGCAGCGTCTTGCCGCCAGCGCGAATGATGAGGCCAGTCATCTCGGCCAATGCGCCGCGCGGCCCATGCTTGCCCGGAAGCCATTGCGGATAAAGCAAAATGAGCGGCTTGCCTTGCTCGACAGGGATGACTTGCTGCACCTGAAAAATGGCGCGATCAATGTCGGTCGCATCCACCTGCAATATCATTGGCGCCGACAGCGGCCGGTCCTCCGGCTCCGGAATTGTGGACATAATGGGCACCGGTTGCGGTGTACTGTTCTGGGCGGATGCTGCTGAGATGAGGCTGGCGGAAAGGGCGAGGGCGGCAATGAGCCGCGACAATGTAACAGAAGTCATGGTTGGGGTTTCTGCCGAAAGTGCCGTGCGGCGTCCAGCCCTATTCCACTTCCAACAATTAGCCGCTAGGGCGCTTGTCGATGGTAAAGATACAAACACCCCAAGCCGTGCGCGGCACACAGGACATGTTCGGCGAGACCGAGGAGCGCTTTGCGCATGTCGTGGCGACCTTCGAGCGTGTGCGCCGCTTATATGGTTTCAAGGGCCTTCAATTGCCGGTCATTGAGCCGACATCAGTATTTGCGCGCAGCCTTGGCGAGGCAACCGATGTTGTCTCAAAGGAGATGTACACGTTTGACGACCGCGGCGGAGATTCCATCACGCTGCGGCCCGAATTTACCGCGGGAATAGCGCGCGCCTATCTAACCAACGGCTGGCAGCAATTTTCACCAATGAAGCTGTCGGTGCACGGTCCATTATTCCGCTATGAACGCCCGCAAAAGGGCCGCTATCGCCAGTTCCACCAGATTGACGCAGAAATTATCGGCGTGGCTGAGCCAGCGGCAGATGTTGAATTGCTGGTAATGGCAGATCAATTGCTGAAAGAATTAGGCATCAATGACGGTGTGACGTTGCAGCTTAACACGCTTGGTGACACACAAAGCCGTGATGCATGGCGCGCGGCGTTGATAGGGTATTTTAATGATCATAAGGCCGCGTTGTCCGAAGACAGCCTCGCACGGTTGGAAAAAAACCCGCTGCGTATCTTGGACAGTAAAGACCCCAAGGACCGTCCAGTAGCCGATGCTGCGCCTGTCATCGACGCTTATCTGTCGGACGAAGCACAGGACTTTTTCGGCGCCGTGACGGCTGGCCTTGATGCCGCAGGGGTCGCCTGGACACGCAACGCCGCTCTTGTGCGCGGTCTCGATTATTACCGCCACACGGCATTTGAATTTGTAACCGACCGGTTGGGCGCACAAGGCACCGTGCTTGGCGGTGGGCGCTATGACGGCTTAATCGAGAATTTGGGCGGACCCGCAACGCCCGCGGTCGGCTGGGCTGCGGGGATTGAGCGCCTGGCGATGTTGATTGAAGGCAAACCCGAAAACGTATCGGTTTTAGTCATTTCGGACGATGTTGAATTTGAGGAGGATGCAAAGAGGGTTGCGAATGCTCTTCGCCGGAGTGGTATCTCCGTATACGATCCTCTGAAAGGTAATTCCAAGCGTAGGTTCGAAATTGCCAAGAAGCTAAACGCGCGGGTGGTTGTTCGCTTTCAAGCGGAGCGCCCAGAAAGTGCTAAAGGTCGGACCGGATTTCTGCTGAGAATAAATGCTCAGGACTCGAGCGATCCTGTCAGTTTCGCGATTACAGAGTCTATTTTGACTGCGCTGCAATCTTCATTCGACGTAACGCGTCATGAGCGGACGGAATTCGGCTTTTCCGTTGATGGGGTGTTGGCTCCGTTAGCATCATAATGACTAAAATCTCCCCGCACCGTATCGCGCAAATTGAATCGCGTTTTTCCGAACTTGAGGCTCGGATGGCTTCGGGACAGTTGGAAGGTGACAGCTTTGTTGCTGCGTCCAAGGAATATTCCGAGCTGGAGCCTGTGGCGAAAGCTGCTGCGCAAGTGCGCCGCCTCCGCAAGGAAATCGAGACGCTTGAGCATATGGCGAACGATTCTTCCGATCCGGATTTGCACGACATGGCGGTCGAGGAGTTGGACGATGTCACACACCAGCTTTCGGACGCGGAAACCTCGCTTGCCATTTCGCTACTCCCACGGGATTCCGCCGATGATCGTCCAGCGATGCTGGAAATCAGGGCTGGCACGGGCGGCGATGAAGCGGCGTTGTTCGCCGGCGACTTGTACCGAATGTACGAACGCTATGCCGCAGGGCAGGGGTGGAAGATCGAGCCAATTTCGGTCAGCGCCTCGGACGTTGGTGGATTCAAGGAAGTCGTGGTTGCGATCAAGGGCACTGGTGTGTTTGCGAAGCTGAAATATGAAAGCGGCGTGCACCGCGTGCAGCGCGTGCCGGTGACCGAAAGTGGTGGACGCATTCATACCAGCGCAGCGACCGTCGCGGTGCTACCTGAACCAACTGAAGTGGATATCCAGATCGAGGCCCGCGATCTGAAAATCGACGTCTATCGCGCATCGGGCGCTGGCGGGCAGCACGTGAACACGACGGATTCTGCTGTGCGCATCACCCATTTGCCGACGGGCATCGTTGTCACCTGTCAGGACGGCCGTAGCCAGCATAAGAACAAGGAACAGGCGATGCAGGTCCTGCGCGCCAGAATGTATGAAAAAGAACGTGAGGAAGCTCAGGGCGCCGAAGCAGAGGCCCGTAAAGCAATGGTTGGCTCGGGCGACCGGTCCGAGCGTATTCGCACTTATAACTTCCCGCAAGGCCGCGTCACCGACCACCGGATTAATCTGACGCTGCACAAGCTGCCCGAGATATTGGAAGGCAGCGGACTGGGCGAGCTGGTTGCCGCCCTGATTGCCGAAGATCAGGCCGAGCGTATGGCCGGGCTAGGGGATTGATTCCATGATTAAATGTTTGTTATCCTGAACTTGTTTGAGGATAACGCCTAGGCGTCGCCTGTTGTCCTGAAACAACTTCAGGATGACGATATGTTTTGAATGGCTTTACCTTTCCAGCTGGCCCTGCTCTGCGCGTTGCGTTTACCCCATTCGTCACTCTGAACTTGTTTCAGGGTCCATTTGGTCTCTTCAACCCTGATTTTTGCTGCGTGATGGATGCTGAAACGAGTTCGGCATGACGGTACTATTTAAGCGGTTTCACACTTCCAGCCGGCCATGCTCCAATTTGGGCAGCACATAGCGCGCGAACATGTCGCATTCGTTGATATGCGGATAGCCTGACAGAATGAACGCATCGATACCTACCGCGCGATAAGCGTTGATTTTGGCGAGCACTTGGTCAGGATCACCAACGATAGCTGCGCCGCAGCCTGATCGGGCACGGCCGATGCCCGTCCACAAATTGTCCTCGAGATAGCCGTCATTTGCTGCCGCCTGTTCGCGCAGCTCAGCCTGATGCGCGACACCAAAGGTTTGCGTGTCGAGCGATTTGTTGCGGATTGCCTCGCCCTGCTCAGCATCGAGTTTTGATAGCAACCGGTTGGCGTAAGCGCGCGCCTCTTCCTCGGTCTCGCGCACAATGACATGCGCGCGGAAACCATATTTCAGCGTCCGTCCAAACTTCGCCGCGCGGGCTGTCATGTCGTCGACCAAGTCCTTCGCGCCTTGCACGGTTTCCGGCCACATCAGATAGACATCGCAGCCTTCTGCCGCGGCATCTTTGGCGGCGGGTGACAGGCCACCAAAATAAAGCGGCGGGCATTTGCCGCTCACGGTTTTCATGCGCGGCGGGTCAAGGTCAATCTTGTAATGCTCGCCATCGATGGAAAGATGCTCGCCATTAAGCAGCGTATTCAGGATATGCATCGCCTCAACCGTGCGGCGGTAGCGCGGCTCGGAATCTATCTTGTCGCCGGGCAGATCAGAGGAGATGATGTTGATGTTCAACCGACCCCCCGAAATCTGGTCAAGCGTAGCTATCTGGCGCGCGAGCTGTGGCGGCCAGCTTTCGCCGATGCGCACCGCCATGAGCAATTTGATCCGCGTGGTGAGCGCTGCAATCGCACTGGCAAAGGCGGTGGTATCAAGCCCAAGCGCATAGCCCGAGGGGAGTAATATATTGTCGAAGCCGCCTTTTTCGGCGGCAAGCACGATATTGCGGCAATGCTCCCAGCTGGATGCCAACATTGGATCCGGAACACCCAGAAATTCATAATCGTCATCGCAAAGGGCGGAAAACCAGCTGACTTCGACAGGCTTGCTCATGGCAGGGGCACTCCTCTGGCAGCGACCAGCACATTATACCAATCCGCACGGGTCCATTGGATTTTGAAGGCATCGGCGGCCTCAATTATGCGCACCGGATTTTGCGATCCGACTATCGGGATTGGCCGGGCAGGGTGCGCCATGATCCAGCTATAGGCAGCGGCCGTGCGTGATACGCCATGCGCCTCGGCGACGCCCGAAAGCGCCGCAGCGACCTTTTGTTCACGCGCATTGCTTGGCACGCCGATACGACCGCCCCCAAGCGGTGACCAAGCCAGCACCGCAAGGTCCATCGATATAGCTTGATCCAGCTCACCATTTTCGATGGTGTCGATGCGTAATGGTGACAGTTCCGGCTGTGTGGACACGATGGGCACTGCGCTAAACTGAGCCAGTGCCGTGATCTGCGCTTGCGTGAAATTGGATACCCCAAACGCGCGGATTTTGCCGGCCTTGTGCGCGTGTTCAACCGCCCGCGCAATTTCCTGCGGATGCGTGAGTATGTCGGGCCGGTGGATTTGCCAAAGATCAATGCAGTCTGTGCCCAAGCGGCTCAGGCTGTCGTCGATGGCTTTGGTCAAATATTCGGCGCTGCTGTTGTAAGGGGTCGGCGGTGTAATGCCGCCCTTGGTCGCGAGAACCATGCGGTCGCGATAATCGGGGGCGTCAGCAAATACCTGGCCCAAAAGCTCTTCGGCCTTGCCAAAGCCCTGTTCGCCGAAGCCGTAAATGTCTGCGGTGTCGAACAAGGTAATGCCTGCCTCAAACGCTGCATCGATGGCAGCGCGCGCGGCGGACAGTTCAAGCCCGGCAAAGCGCCACATGCCCCAGGCAAGCGACGAAATTTCTATGCCGCTTTTGCCTAAAGGGCGCGTGCGGGGCGGAGTGGGAAGCGTCATGGGTTTTTGCTCTTCTTTAGTGAGGGGAAATAAGGCGGGGCCACGGACTCGCGGCTGATAAGTTCATGCGGCAGGCGGCGATGTTCAATGCCGCCCTCCCCGAACAACAGGTCGGCTGCGGTCGAAGCGAGATCGCGAACCGGCTGGCGCACGGTGGTTAATGGCGGCCACACAACGCGGGCAAGTGTGGTGTCGTCGAATCCAGCGACTGATAGTTGCTCAGGAACTTGGATACCGCGCCGGTGCGCTACCGCAAGCACGCCAGAGGCCATGTCGTCATTGGATGCAAAAATGGCCGTTGGCGGGTGCTTGAGCGACAGGAACTGCTCGGTTGCCGCAACGCCGCTTTCGAAATCGAACAGCCCTTCAGCAATCAGGTCTGGATCAACCGAAATACCTACGCGTCCTAATGCGCGTTCGTAGCCAGCCTGACGTTCTGTGCTTGCCATATGATTGGGATGGCCCTTGATAAAGCCAATACGCCGGTGTCCGATGTTAATCAGCTTTGTCGTCATATCATCGGCGGCTTGCATATCGTCCATGAACACTGAACTGGTCAGGGCGTGGTTGGTGCCGGGCGAAATGCGGACAAAGGGAATGTTCAGCGCCTCAAGCGCGTTCAACACGGCTACACAATCGGTAACAGGGGAGGACAATATGGCACCATCGACATGCGTCTGGCGCACCATACCGCGCACTTGTTCACCGACATCGGGGTCAGCAACGTCAACCGGCTGAGCGATCAGGCGCATGCCTTCTTCATGGCACCTGTCCCAGCAGCCTTGCATGATCTGGTGCATATAATACGGGCTATGATTATCGTAGATCAGCGCGACTTGGCCTGACTTTGTGCCGGCGAGAATCCGTGCTGCGATGCTTGGGCTGAACCCTAGCTCCGCCATCGCCGCATCCACCTTCGCCTTAGTTGCCGCGCTTACATAGGGATGGTCATTCAGCACGCGGCTCACGGTTTTCACCGCAACACCGGCAAGCTTTGCGACGTCGCGGATGTTGGCGCGGGGGTTCATGAGCCGAATGCCTTTCCGATCGACGCAAACAGGTTGGCGTGTGGGCTGTCCTTGCGGGTGAAGACGGGTGGCTTGCCATGCGGCGCGGCAATCGCATGCGTGCCTTTGGTGTAAGCAGCGCCAGTCCACAGGTGCAACCATTCCCCTTCTGGTAAAATCACAGCGCGGCTCTCCTGGCCCTGCACAACTACCGGCGCTACAAGCATATCCGCACCATAAAGATATTGGTCCTGAATGTCATAATAAGCGGGATCATCATAATGCAGGAACAAGGGGCGCTGTAACGGTAAGCCAGTGGCGACTGCTTCCTCTGACAGCGCGCGGACATAAGGTGCAAATTGCGCATGCACTTGGCTCATTCGCGCGAAATGGGTAAGGATTTCCGGACTGCTGTCGAGTTGCAAATTATCCGCTGGGCGGTTGCCCTCATGGCTACGCATGACCGGCGCAAATGCGGCAAGGTCAATCCACCGGTGCATCAACTCTGCAGTGCGTACGACGCCATGCAGGCTCGTGTAACCGCCAAGGTCACTGTGGTGGTAAGCGTTGCCGAGCAAGCCAGATGATAAGGCTGCGGTGATCACCGTGTTGATCCCGTCGTGCCGGGTAAAATCAACGCATTGGTCACCTGCCCACAGCAACGGACAATGCGCCTGCACGCCTGAGAACCCCGCGCGCATGAAGAAAGTGGCGTCGTCGGTTTTCCCACGCGAAGCAATGGCGTCGGCGTTGACCTTTGCCCACAACACCGGCCAGCGATTATGCGCTTCCATCGGATCAGAGCCATCGAACAGGCGCACATCGGTTGGCAGATATTCGCCAAAGTCGGCCATCCACCCCGAAAGGCCAAAATCGAGCATCTCCTGCCCTATGATGCGTTCTGAAAACCAATGGGCCGCGTCAGGATTGGTGAAGTCGACCACCCCTGCGTCAAATTCGCCGAAGTCGACCGCATAAGCTACGTCGCAGTCCTGCCGAAACGCCAGATATTTGTTTGCCAGTGCCTCTTGATACAAAGCGCCATCGACCGCCAAATAAGGATTCACATAACCGAGGAAACGAATGCCCCGCTCGGCGAGGGAAGCGATTGTTGCAGGCAAGTCCGGGTAACGGGCAGCATTCCATTGCCAGTCCCAGAACAAGCGCTTTCCGAAGCTTGTTTGCCTGATCCCTACCCAATCCTCACACCACAGACCCGTAATCGCGGCACCCGACGCGGCTATTTTTTCGAATCGCGCGAACGTGTCTTCGCCATCCTTAAGGCCGACAATTGCGCCCGATATAGCCCAGTCGGGCAAAGGCGGCTGCCGTCCGAAACGATCGGACAGCCGCGTCACCAGTTCAGATATAGAGGGTGCGTCGAACAGTTCCAGATCCACATTGGCCGACCAGCACTCGATGCCAACCCGACCTTCTCCACTTAAATCGAGCACCGCATATGCCGATGTTTCGAGATGGACAGCATATCGTTCGGAACTCAGCCAAGTCGGCTGCGGATAATTGGTTGTCCAATAATCACCGCCCGCCAAGCCCTCGGCATCCATGGTCTGTGTAAGCTTCGTCGTTTTATCGCGGCCGACACCCGGTTCGGACGTCCAGAATGGAAAGCGACGCCCATTCAGCTTGAGATAGGACATTTGCTCCCCGCCGCCCCAAAAGGCTTCCGACGGTGCACACTGCAACTTTAACCAAAGCCGGTTTGCGGTTGGATTGTTGCAGCGAAGCTTCAGGACGGATCCTTGCGCGCTCTGCGCAAGTTCAAGGGTGACCACAAGTTCCGGCCGGGCCATGTTCCAAAGACGGATTACACCATTGATCTCGCTAATGCAGTCGAGCGGCAAGCGGCTCTCCACGACGTCGCCGATGCGGAAATTACCGCGCACCATTTCCAAATCCGGTGTGCCAGAGCCAACCTCAATCGCTGGCTTGTCGGATCGATGCGACAGTATGCAGACGTCATCGCGCAGCAGGTCAAAACCGCCAATTTGCATGATGATCGAAAATGGCAAAGCTGTCCCTTTCGCCCGTTTGAGACGGCAACTATGGCATCATTGCAACAGTTCCGGCCTAAATAATGTCGCTATATGACACCGCTAGACATATCAAGACAGTTTGGTTACATCAACCCTGTTATCAACGAAGTAAGGCCGACCTGCAAAGTTCAACGGGATGTTCATTCCTGTCGAAACTGCCAAATACGGGCGGCGATTTAGGGAGGCACAACATGCAGATTTCCACACACGCAAAATCGAAACTACTCCGCGCGGCATATCTCGGCAGCAGCGCGATCGCGCTCGGCATCTCGGCCCCTGCGTTGGCGCAGGTCGAAGAAATCGTCGTTACCGCGCAAAAGGTAGAAGAAAATGTTCAGGATGTGCCGATCGCCATCACAGCCGTTTCCGGCGACACGCTTGCAGCATCGGGCACAAATAGTCTTGAAAATCTGAGCCAGCTTGTTCCGTCGGTGACATTCCGCAAGGGCACGACCAACGCCAACTCGGCAGTCGTTTTGCGCGGCGTTGGCACCATTTCATTTTCGATTGCAGCTGAACCAAGCGTGTCGACCGTCGTTGACGGTGTTGTCCTTAGCCGGTCGGGTCAGGCATTCGCCGACCTTGTGGAAATCGAGCGCCTCGAAGTTTTGCGTGGGCCACAAGGTACCTTGTTCGGAAAGAACGCGTCGGCTGGCCTTATCAATGTCGTATCCAAAGGTGGCACCGACACGCTTGAAGGCGAATTCACGGCAGAATATTATGAAGGCAACGAAGTCCGCACCCGCGCGACGATATCTGGTCCAATCGCTCAGGACCTGACATTTCGTACAAATGCCTTTTACGGCAAATATAAGGGTAACATCACCAATGTGGTTCCATTCGGTACCCGCGATGAAAAGATCAATGGCTACGAGCATATTGGTTTCCGCGGGTTGCTCGATTTCGATAACGGCCCGGCCCGTATCAAGTTGATTGCGGATTATTATGAAGCTGATGATGATTGCTGCGGCGAAGTTACCGGCGTCTCGCGCGGTTCTGTTCTTAATGCCGAGCTCAATCTGCCACTTGGCGTTGCCCAAGGTGAAAACCAGCGCTTCGTTAATCACAACCTCGTGACGCAATCGCTCGATCGCCAATATGGTATCACCGTGAACGCCGATTTCGACGTGTTTACGTCGCATACTTTCAGCGCCATCTACGGCTATCGCAACTGGAACAACGAAGAACTGCGCGAAGGCGACTTTCTGCCACGCGCAATTGTTGGGACACCGCAACTGCATGACCGCGGTTTCGTTGAAACCGATCAAAGCTCGCTCGAGCTTCGCTTGGCTTCTGATCAAAGCAAGGCTTTCAAATATCAGGTTGGAACATTCTACTGGAAATCGGAAAACTCGCAGGACTTCACACGGAATGTAATCACGTGCACGACGTCAACACTGCCCGTTGATCCGCGCACCGGTGCTCGTCCCTGCAACCTTGCCGACAATGTAAACACTCTGTTCCCAACCGCGACATCACGCAGCGTAGTCGATATCGAAAATTATGCAGTGTTTGGTCAGGCGACTTATGACTTCACTGATCGGATCGGCCTGACTGTGGGGATGCGCTGGACTCACGACTCCATTGATTACGCACACCGTCGCGCGCCTGGCGTAAACCGCACAACAGGCCTTCCTGCAACGGGTGCCGGTATTTCCGGCTCGCCTGCAGGAGGCACGATTACAAGCGGCGGCAATGGCACGGTGTTGTCCACCGGATCTTCAAGCAACAGCAACTTTTCAGGCAAGGCCGTGCTGACCGTTAAGCCAACGGACGATATCATGCTCTACGGCAGCTACACGCGCGGGTATAAGGGACCGGCGTTCAACGTCTTCTTCAACCATACTGCGCCGGTTAACGCGGTGCCGATTGACGAAGAAACCTCGGATTCGTTCGAAGTGGGCTTCAAGAGCCAGTTTGCCGACAACCGTATTCAGGTGAATGCGTCGGCGTTCCAAGTGACATATGACGGGTTTCAGGCGAATAACTTCGTTCTGTTGAATGGCGCTGTCGTCACCAACCTGACCAATGCAGGTCAAGTCCGCAGCACTGGTTTTGAACTCGACGTTCTGGCCAACCCTGTCGAAGGCCTCGATTTGTTCGGCAGCGTTGCCTATGCCGACGCCAAGGTGCGACGGTTCAACCCAAATCCGTTGACCAATGCCCCCGATGCCCGTGATGGCACCAAATTGCCTTTGGCTCCAGAGTGGAGCTGGAACATCGGTGCAGCTTATGAAACACCGTTCAGTTTCTTCGGCGGAGATGCCAAGGTTTATCTGCGGACAAGCTTCAACCATGTTGGAAAGCAATTTTCCGATCTGGGCCAAAGCGGCCCCATCGACAGCTATGGTCTTTGGAACGCGAGCGTTGGCTATTCCGACGCCGAAGATAACTGGCGCCTGACTTTCATCATGCGCAACATCACAGACGACAGCTATGTCTTGCTGAACACCAGCGCTGGTCAGCGTTTACACATACCGCGTGATGCGGACCGCTACATGGGGGCAAGCTTGCGCTTCCGCCTCTGATTGCGTTTATCTCGTCACGTGAAAATAGGCTGGATCCCACACCGGGCTCCAGCCTTTTTTGTTAAAGATTACTGAGGAGAAAGCGAGGACGGGTTATGCGAGACCAATAGCAATTGACCCGTCCTGGCTGAGTGGGTGTTGAACGAGATAAACAATGCACCGTTCGTGCCAGTCTGTAAAAAGTACATATTATGAGATACATAATTATCTACGCAATTTCCGATCGACTACTGACTGTAAAATTGTTCGACGAAAAACCGACACGCAAAGACGAGTGACGTTTACAACTGTAATCGAATCGATTACATCTGTAGTCGGAGAAAATAAAAATGTCCTCAGAACGTATCAGCGACGCCGAATTTGCGATTATGGAAATCTTGTGGGAGCGGGCCCCGCTAACAGCGACAGAGGTTGCTGCAAACCTGCCCGACAACCGCGAATGGTCACTGCCTACCGTGAAGACCTTATTATCTCGATTGCTGGCAAAAGCTGCGGTCGAGAACCGCGCCGATGGACGCCGGTTTCTCTATTCGCCGCTTATCGAACGCGAGGATTATGTCACGCATGAATCAAAGCGGCTCGTGGATCGCCTTTTTGGTGGCAAATTCATGCCGCTGGTGGCGCATCTGGCTGAGCAGGAAAAGCTGAGTGACGCCGACATATCCGAAATCGAGAGACTGTTGCAGGAGATGAAATCATGAGCATTGATTTTATGGGTGCGTGGTTGCTGGATACCATATTGATAACCACGTTGCTGATGGTCGCCGTCCTGCTTGTGCGGCGTCAGGTGGCGAAGAATTTCGGGCCCGGCGTCGCTTATGCGCTCTGGCTCATTCCGGCCGCCCGGCTATTCATGCCCACGCTTGAGGGTCCTGCAACTGCCACAGCCACTGGCGGTCTTAGTGTTCAAGACACGGTCCGCGAATCAATTCTTGCGGGCATGTCTGCTCCGGAGAGTAATGCTGCGGTTGTCAGTCATGTGGCCGCTATTCCCACCATAGATTATGCCGTGCTCGGGCTGACGTTGTGGCTTGGCGGCGCAGTGCTGTTGTTCATCACGCAAATGATCCGCTATGCCGCGATGCGTGACGATCTGTTGGCTGAAGCAGCCGACATCGCCACCATTGACGGGATTAGGATAATATCGTCAGACCAGGTGGTAGGACCGCTTGCTTTCGGTCTATTCAGGCGGGTCATTGCGGTGCCGGATAATTTCACGAAAACTTTTTCGGTTGCCGAGCGTGAACTCGCGCTTGCCCATGAAATGGCGCACCATAAATCGGGTGATCTGTTTGCGAACCTCGCGGCTTACACGGTGCTGTGTCTGCTGTGGTTTAACCCTGTTGCATGGATGAGCTGGAGTGCGTTTCGTTTTGACCAAGAAGCCGCATGTGACGCCCGTGTCCTCGACGGCAAGGATTCTACCCAGCGTGAAATCTATGGGCGTGCGCTTGCCAGGACCGCTTTTGATGGCGTGCCGACATTTGCAACAGCGCTCAATTCCCCCAAAACCGTTATCGAAAGATTGAGGAGACTGACAATGAATGACACCAGCAAACGACGCCGGTCCGTCGGCAAATTCGGCATAGTGGCCGCGGCTGCTATCATCCTGCCACTCACTGCCACGATTGTGCCGGCGATTAATGCCCAAGACGCGGGCGTCCCAAACATTGCGGCACCTCTTGCACCCGCCGAGCCTGAACGCCCTGCCGAGCCCGCAGCACCAGCCCCCCCGGCAGTGCCTCCTAAGCCCGTCAAGATTATAAACATCTCGCTTGGCACCACGACCGATGGCAAGCCCGACGGTAAAGTTGTTCAAAAGATTATGCGCGACGGCACGACCTATATATTCAGAAGCGAGAAACCGCTTTCCGACGCGGAGGTCGACAAGGTGATCGCGGACTCGAACGAATCGCGTGCTGAAGCAGGCATTGCGATGATCGAAGCGGAAAAGGCAGGCCGTGAAGCTGCGAAGGCATTGGCTGAAGCAAATGGCGCGCAGGCGGAAGCCAATACGGCACGGGCGTCAGCTGAAATCGCCCGTGGCATGGCTGAAGCGCAGCGCGTTTATGCCATACGCATGGCATCGGCTTATGTGCCCGAGATTGATATCAAGGAAATCACCAAGAATTGCGCCGCTGGACAACCAGTCACCACGAACGTCGAAGGATTTGACGGTACGAACAAATCGCGCGTCAAAATCGTGATGTGCGGTAAAGGCCAGGCGCGCATCGCGCAGGTTGAAGCCATTAAAGGCCTGCGCGAAGCCCGGCGCGAAATTGGGAATGATAAGGACATGCCCAATGACATCCGCAAGGATGTGGTGAAGCAGCTCGACGTGCAAATCCGCAAACTTGAGGCACAAAGCGCTCAAGTAGATTAACAGGGAAACTGGCACTCGGGCGAAGCATGCTCCCCTTTTGACTGCTTGGTCGGGGCGGTTTCCGAGAGCCGCCCCTTTTTCTTTTGTAAGATATGCGCCATATCAGGCCAATGAACTGGCCAGACACAATAATAGCAGGTGAAACCGAACAGCATGAGCCGTTGGTGCGCAGAGTGCTTGCGCCCAATGCGTCGCCTTATACCTACACGGGCACGCAAACATGGATTGTCGGCAATGGCAGCGATGTCGCCGTCATTGACCCCGGCCCGGTTGGCAGCGGCCAAAGCATCGGTGATCCTGCTGACATCAATGGGCAAGGGCATGTTGAGGCCATATTGCGCGCCGTGGGCGATGCCAAAGTCACCGCGATCATGTGCACCCATACCCACCGCGACCATTCCCCAGCCGCTGCACCGTTGAAGGCGGCAACGGGCGCGCCAATCATCGGCTGTGCCCCGCTGATGCTGCGGGATGACGGCCCTCGTGCCGATAGTGCATTCGACCCTGATTATGCCCCAGACCGCATTCTGGGCGACGGTGAAGCTGTTTCAGGCGATGGATGGACCATAGAGACTGTTGCTACACCAGGGCACACCAGCAACCATCTGTGCTTCGCCCTGCGCGAAAGCGGCGCGCTTTTTACCGGTGATCATGTGATGAAATGGTCAACCAGTGTCGTCAGCCCCCCCGATGGAGACATGAGTGCCTATATGGCGAGCTTGCAAAAGCTTTATGACCGTAAGGACCGCATATATTATCCAGCGCATGGCCCGGCAGTGGAAAACCCAAGACAGCTTGTACGTGGAATGATTGGCCATCGCCGACAACGCGAGCGGCAGATTTTGACCTTGCTTGAGGGCGGCGAGGGTCATGTGCCCAATATGGTTGCGGCCATGTATAAAGGTTTGGACCCACGCCTAATCGGCGCGGCAGGCCGTTCAGTCCTTGCGCATTTGATTGATTTGCAAAATCAGGGCCGCGTGAGCGCGCAGGGCGAAGGTTGGCATTACATCGCCTAAGCTTGATGCCCAACTGAAGTCGTGATATTCCTGACGGCGGTCGCGATGTCTCAACAGGGGGGAACGGCGCATGGCTTCATTGGCTCCGGCACGATCGCAAACAGGCGAGGCCGACAATTTTTTCCGCACATTGGCCATTTTGATGGCGTTGATCATCGTTGCGGGCTTCTCATTTCAATATCTCGCCGGACGCTCCAGCTTTGCTGCGCGGCCGCTTGTCCATATGCACGGAATTGCATTCATGGCATGGGTTGGCCTGTTTGTGGCGCAGGCGTGGCTTGCCACACATGGGCCAATTGCGTTGCATCGAAGGTTAGGCTGGATTGGTGCGGGCTGGATCGCGGTACTTCTTATTATGGGCAGCCTGATCAGTATCGATGTGACTCAGCGCGGCACGGCTCCGTTCTTTTTTAAGCCGCAACACTTCCTGATTGCCAATCCGTTGTCGGCCATTGTCTTTGCCGCGCTGGCATGGACAGCTATCCGACTTCGGCGACAAACCGACTGGCATATGCGATTGCACATTTGCGCGATGACGGCGATTATCGGCCCGGGCTTTGGCCGTTTGCTGCCGATGCCCTTGCTCATGCCGTACGCGTTTGAACTTGCCGGGATCGCAGGACTGGTGTTCCCGGTCGCTGGCATCATCTATGACCGCAGGAAATATGGCAAAGCACACCCAGCATGGTTTTGGGGGATTGCTGCAATCCTTTCTGTAATTCCGGTATCGCATCTCATCGCCAATTCTGCCGTGGGTGACGCAATCTATGCGGCGGTGACGGCAGGGCACCCTGGCGCGAAAGTGCCCGGACTTGAATTTGCACCTGCACCAATGCCGAAATAATACCTGACGCATTGGCCGCAGGCTGTTTTGCACTTATGTAGGCGGCATGATAGCTCAGCCTCAGCAAGTTTGGACGAAGCGCTTATTCGCGCTTGGTCTTTTGATATTCATCGCTGTTCTCATCTGGTGGGCCATGGCCAGCGTGCGTTCTTGGCGCGAGGGGCCAACGCCTGAAACAATTGCCAGTGCCAGCCTCACCGGAATTCGGGAGCAAAACAGGCTGTCTGCCTTTGCCGCCAATTATGCAGCGGTCGTGACGAGCGAACAGAAGCGTTTTGGGCTGAGCGCGAAGAAAACTTTAATCATGCAAGGTCTTGTGCGTTACGAGGTTGACCTTGCAAAGCTGACAGAGGATGATGTGCGCTGGGATGCGGCCTCGCAAACGCTTCGCGTGAAAATCCCTCCGATCGAAGTCGCTCCACCCCAAATCGACCTGAACTCCATTCAGGAATATGGCGAGAATGGTATATTGCGGGCCTTTACCGATGTGGACGACACATTAGACGATGCAAACAGGTCAAAGGGGCAGGCTGAGCTCGTGCGACAGGCCAAGGGGCCCGTGCCGATGAAATTGGCGAGAGACGCCTTCAAGCGCGCGGTTGCCCAGAATTTTCAGGCGCCGTTGCGCGCAGCAGGGCTGAACGCGAAGGTCGAGACCTATTTCGCAGATGAAATCGGCGGTGATGTCTCGACCCGCTGGGATGAGTCGACGCCGCTGGAGGAAATCGTAAAAGGCCGACAAAAAACCCGATAAAGGTGTTGCGCTGGCCTTGTCTCATGGCAGTATTTCGCCCACATAGTCATTCAATGAACGCTGCCGGCGCGCGTCCGGCACTGCAAAGGTGACATGTAATGAATGCCCCGACCCCCCGTGAAAACCTGCAAGGGCTTGATTTGCTCGCAGAGATCAATCGGCTAAAAAAAGAGCGCAATGCCGTCATCCTCGCGCATTATTATCAAAAGCCGGAGATTCAGGACCTTGCCGATTTTGTCGGTGATAGTCTGGAGCTCAGCAAGCGCGCCGCCGAAACCGACGCTGATGTAATCGCCTTTTGCGGTGTCAGGTTCATGGCCGAAACCGCTAAAATCCTGAGTCCCGAAAAAACCGTCATTTTGCCGGATATGGCGGCGGGATGTTCGCTGGAAGATGCGTGTCCTCCAGGCAAATTCAAGGCGTTTCGCGAAGCCCACCCTGACCATATCGCACTGACGTACATTAATTGCTCTGCTGAAGTGAAGGCATTGTCCGATATCATTGTCACGAGCAGCAGCGCAGAGACGATCCTTAGCCAAATACCGCTGGATCAAAAAATCATCTTTGGTCCTGACCGGCATTTGGGCGGCTATCTCAGCCGTAAATTTAACCGCGAGATGCTGCTTTGGCCAGGCGTATGTATTGTGCATGAGGCGTTTTCTGAAACCGAGCTCTTGAAACTAAAGGCCCAATATCCCGGTGTGCCGGTTGCTGCTCATCCAGAATGCCCTCCGCATATCATTGATCATTCGGACTATGTCGGCAGCACAAGCGGCATATTGCAATTTGCGCAAACGATGGAAGGCGACACGCTGATCGTCGCAACCGAGCCGCACATCATTCATCAGATGGAAAAAGCTGAGCCCGGCAAGACTTTCATTGGCGCGCCCGGCGCAGACGGCAACTGCGCATGCAACATCTGTCCCTATATGGCGCTCAACACGATGGAGAAATTATATCTCGCATTGCGCGATCTTACACCGCAGATTCATCTGGACGAAAATGTAAGGCTCGCCGCCAAGAAAAGCCTCGACCGGATGTTGGAGATGGCAAGTGGAACCGTGGGCAAGGGTGATCTGGGCCGAGCTTAAGTCCTTTTCGCCTTCCTCAGGCTAGTGCTTGTTGTCAATTTGTACACGTCGTTCGCGAAATTCGAAGCTCAGGCATGACTTGGTGGTCTAAGCCTGCTCGTCCATGCGACAGCGCCGACGCGGCAACATCTGCTAAACATTAAATAGAGCATGACCGATCGTAATCTTGCAAAATCTTCCACGAACGGCACGCAAATTTGGCCTATCCGGAAACCATTTGATGTGACGACCGTTACTGTATGATGTTTCAATCAGTCTCAGTCATTAACCACCCGCTCATTGCGGCATTCCAGGAATTTGTGCGTGATCCGTTGTTCCCCTGCGTGGGTGCTAAGGCTGCGTTGTCAAAAGAACAGATGACGTTCGTGGTGGCCCGCGACGTAAAATCCGCGTGGGATGACCTTGAAATCCACGCGCAACTTCGTGGCTTAGTCGATTTGTATCGACAGAACCGTGCGCCTTTCCGTTCGCTTGCCGTTATATTCGAGCACAATTCTGACCTCGACGAACTGCAATTCGAACAGTTTTTGTGGGAAAGGCTTCAGTCCTTAAGTGACAAGGATGATTGGTTAGGTCAGGAAAAAGATGCCCGCGTCGCGCACGATCCTAATCACCCGGAATTTTCACTGAGTTTTGGCGGAGAAGCGTTTTTCATTGTCGGCCTTCATCCGCATGCAAGCCGGCCAGCGCGCAGATTCTTGCGGCCGACCATGATATTCAACCTGCATGACCAATTCGAAATGTTGCGGGAAGCCAACCAATACGAAAAACTGCGCGCTTCCATTCTTGACCGCGACGTCAAAATTGCCGGCAGCATCAACCCCATGCTAGCAAAACATGGGGAAGTCTCTGCGGCACGCCAATATAGCGGTCGGGCGGTTGAAAGTGGCTGGAAATGTCCATATCAGCGTTCCGGTGCCCATCCCGATCTGGAGTTGTTAGATGCCATCACGGATTGAACCCCGGACAGGTGTGGCTTTCACGCTAAACCGCGGCGATATTTTGACTGTCACTGATCCAAATGGCGAGCAGGTGGCTGATTTGCTTGCCTTTCATCAAGGCGATATCAGTGAGGTGATTTCGTCGGGTCGAACGCTCGATTATGCAAGTCGGTTATTTCTGACAACAGGCGACCTTTTATATTCCAATCGAAGCAACGTCATGCTGGAGATCATAGCGGACGATGTCGGGCGCCATGACTTTTTGCTGACGCCATGCAGCAAGGATACGTTCCGAATTATCTACGGCGATTCTGACCCGCATCAAGGTTGTTTCGGTAATCTGGCTGGCGCGCTATCGCCATTTGGGATTAAAGAGGACATGATCCCGGTGGCCTTCAACTGTTTCATGAATGTTGCGGTTGATGGCATTTCCGGGGAGCTACGGGTTGACCCGCCGTTGAGCAAGGCTGGGGACAGTATCCGTTTTCTTGCGCATGCCGATCTGATTATCGGCTTAACGGCGTGTTCGGCGCTTCAGTCTAATAATGGATCATTCAAGCCCATAACCTATGATATTGAGCCTGTGGCTTGATTGGTGCCAAGTTAGCGTCAGGCAATATTGGCCTGCGGCTTGGCTGGCGCGCTGCAGCAATGGCTCGGTTAAGGGTGAGACTGTGTTATTTGTTCAGGCACCAAAAACACGTTAATCTGGATTCACCCACGTTATTTAACGAACTTGTTCAAAGGCGGAAGTTGCAAAACAGGGACGGGCGCATGGTAACGCTGGCCGACAAGGTCGCCGTTAAGGCGCATGTTGCCGACGCACTCGGGAGCGACTGGGTCATTCCAACGATCTGGCACGGCACAAAATTGCCTGAACAGCCGGACTGGCCGGGGCCCTTCGTCATAAAATCCCGGCACGGCAGTAACCAAAATATCTACGTACGCGACCATGATCCCGACTGGCGCCTATTGCACAAACGCATAACAAAATGGGGCCGCCAACCATATGGTAAATGGCTGGATGAGTGGCTCTATGCGCATATTCCCCGCGGAATATTGGTCGAGCCCTTTATTGGGCAGGAAGGACTGTTGCCCGTTGACTATAAAATCTTCGTGTTTGGCGGATCTGCCAAGTACGTCCAGGTGCATCTTGAACGGGAGAACGCGCATCGCTGGATCGTGTTTGATCGCGACTGGAACAGGGTATCTGCACCAACGTCCGACATAGACCCAGAGCCACCCAAAGCACTGGCCCGTATATTGGATGCCGCCGAGACGCTGGGACGCGGGTTTGATTTTGTCCGCGCCGATTTTTATGAAGTGATGGGCAAGCCACTTTTTGGAGAATTGACGTTCTATCCCGGATCAGGGCTGGACAAGTTCAACCCGATCTCATTGGACGCCGAATTTGGACGGCACTGGCTTGATGCGGGCGGGTTGTAAGCATTTTTCGACGAGTTCTTCTGGCGCTTCATCTGCCGTTCACGCAAATTTCCAAATATACGCTCGCCTTCACCGTTATATCGATATAATACAGCCACGCGATGCTCTTCCGGCGCCCTTCCTCTGACATCCCTGGCGATATCGACAGTCGGCTAGCCGCGTTCGATGAAAGCTACGCGCAGCGTTTTCCAGATGATCCGCAGCCGTGGAATGAAGCGGCAGCAGCATCGCGCAAGCGACTGCTTCTGGGCAAGACGCGGTGGTGGTGGGTGGTGCGCGGCAGCGCTGCTTTGCTGGCTTTGTTCATTCTTATTTTGCTTTGGCTTGCGGTGACTGCGCCCCTGTCAAAATCGCTTCAACCAATTGCTCCCCCGCGCATTACCTTGCTCGCGTCCGACGGCACGCCTATCGCGCGTAACGGCGCAATCGTCGACAAACCCGTTAATGTCAGAAAATTGCCGCCCCATGTCGTTCAGGCTTTTCTCTCCATTGAGGACCGTCGTTTTTATTCGCATTGGGGCATTGATCCGCGCGGGCTTGCCCGTGCCGCTTGGTCGAACGCTTTTGGCAGTGGCATGACGCAGGGCGGGAGCACGATTACGCAACAGCTCGCAAAATTCACTTTTCTCACGCCGGAGCGAAGCCTTACGCGCAAAGGGCGCGAAATGCTCATCGCATTCTGGCTCGAAGGACGGCTGACTAAGGACGAAATTTTGGGGCGTTATCTGTCCAACGTATATTTCGGTGATAATGTCTATGGCCTGCGCGCGGCGTCATTGCATTATTTCTACCGCCAGCCAGAACGCTTGACCCTAAGCCAGTCCGTTATGCTGGCAGGCCTTGTGCAAGCGCCGTCACGATTGGCCCCGACCAAGAACCCTGCACGCGCCGCAAAGCGCGCTCAGCTGGTTTTGAAGGCCATGGTAGCTAATGAGGCCATCACGCAGGCAAAGGCCAACGCCACCCCTGTGGCGCGGTTGGACGTCCGGGTGCGCGAGACTTTGCCAACTGGCACATATTTTGCGGATTGGGCCCTGCCGCAGGCCCGGCTACTCACCGAAAGCGGCTATTCGGACGTTCGGATGACGACAACATTGGATGCGCGGCTGCAGAATATTGCCCGCAAAGTAGTCGGACGATCCGGCGTCGGTGACGCGCAAATCGCTTTGGTTGCAATGCGGCCTAATGGCGAAGTCGTCGCCATGGTCGGCGGCAAAAGCTATAAGGACTCCGCGTTTAACCGCGCCACGCAGGCAAAAAGGCAGCCGGGGTCGACTTTCAAGCTGTTTGTTTATCTGGCCGCACTTCGCTCGGGTATGACGCCCAAGTCGTTGGTTGCGGACACCCCAATCAATGAAGGCAGCTATCGTCCGAAAAATTCGGGCCAGCGTTATCGTGGCGATATCACGCTTGAGCAGGCATTTGCCCAATCGAGCAACGTGGCTGCCGTGCGGCTTTACCAGAAAGTGGGCGGGAAAGAAGTCGAGCAAGCAGCAAAGGACCTTGGCATCCGCAGTGGATTGACGCTTGATCAAAGCCTTGCGCTCGGGAGCTCCGGCGTGACCCTGATCGAGCTTACATCCGCATATGCAGGGGTCGCAGGCAACCAATGGCCAGTCGAACCTCACGCATTTAAGCAGGATGAGCAAGGTTGGCTAGAATGGCTTTTTTCTGGCCCACGCGCCTTTAGCGGTCGCATGCACAAAATGTTGCTCGATTTACTGGGCGCATCGGTAAAGCAAGGCACTGGACGAGCGGCGCGCTTGTCTATTCCGGCCTATGGCAAAACCGGGACCAGCCAGGACAATCGTGACGCGCTGTTTGTCGGTTTCGCCGGCGATTTGGTCGTTGGCGTTTGGATTGGAAATGATGACAATAGCCCGCTGCGCGGGGTAAATGGCGGTGGGCTACCTGCGCGCATCTGGCGGGACTTTATGGTACAGTCCATCCGCAATGCAGCGCCAGCCGCTATGCCCAAAGTCCGTCAGACACCCGATCCCGAAGGTCCAATTGAACCATTGGATTTGCCCGAATTGCCCGAGCCTCCCATCGATATCGGCAATGCGCAATTACGCATCGACCAGAATGAGGGCGTGACCGTGAATACAGAAGTTGGCGGCGTGCCGGTCGAAATCAAACTTGACCGCGACGGAGCAAATATTCAGGCAGCACCGCCCACAGAGCGACCCGCGCCGGAACCACGCTAATGCGGGCCCAATTCAACTTGGATAAAATGATGCGATATTTTTTGGCGCTTCTCCTGTCTATTTCCGCAATGTGGGGCGCGCCGGCGCTTGCAGATGCCAGCGACATTAGCGCTGCAGCGCGCAGTGTTGTGCGCGTGATTGTCTACAGTTCTGCCGAGGGCCAGCAGACAATTGTGAGCATCGGCTCCGGGGTTGCGGTGGCGCGCGATAAAATCGTCACCAATGCCCATGTTGTTGAAATGGTGAGTGTGGATGACAGTGCGCAGGTCATCATCGTGCCTTCTGATGGTACCGCAAGTTACCGCGCGACGGTTATTGCGGCTTTGCCCAGCAAGGATCTCGCATTGCTGCAATTGACGACGGGTTCGCTTGTTCCTGCAAGTGTCTTTGCCGGGTCCATCGCCGATGGCGCGGATGTATTTGCCATCGGCTATCCCGCCAGCGTCGATATTGCGCTTGAACAAAGCGAAGCGGATGTCCTTCGTCCGCAGCAGCCAGTTAAAACGCGTGGGACAGTGTCTTCCGGGCGCACGTCCAAGACTGTGGAATCGCTTTTGCATACGGCCCCTATTGCGCCGGGTAATAGCGGCGGGCCCATTGTCGACGCATGCGGCCGGGTTTTGGGAATCAACAGTTTTGGGTCGGTGCCAACAGACGGGGGGGCCGAGTTTTACTTCGCTATCTCGGCGCGCGAATTGTCGTCGTTTCTTACAAGCCGGGGAGTCGAATTCCGGCCCGTCAGGGGCGATTGTCGATCAGTGGCCGAACTGACTCGTGCAGAGGCCGAACTTGAGGCGTCTGTCCGGGCGAAGACGGAAAACGAGGCGCGCGTGGCCGCTGAACTGCAACGCAGTCGTGAGGGCAAGGTGCGTAGTGACGCGGAACATGCGATCATTGGTGCGCGTGAGAACCATTTGGCGCTCGCAACCTTGTTGTTGGTGTTGAGCGCGGTTGCTGGTGGCGCAGCCTGGCAGTTTTCCGAACGCAGCCAGCGCGACCGTTTTAAAGCAGCCACCGCGGCGGGTGTGCTGTTGTTTGCATCGGCGTTGGGTATCTTTGCCGCCCGCCCTTCGTTCAATGAGGTGGATGACAGGGTGCGGGCTGCATTGACAGCAGACGCACCGCTGGATGACCTGTCCAAGCAGGGTGCAAATACCGCTGTCAAACCGAGTGCAAAAAATTGTGTCTTGCAACCCCAGCGCAGCCGCGTGACCATGTCTGATACGGCCGACGTCGATTTTACATGGCAGCCCAACGGTTGCGTCAACGGCCGCACCCAATATATTGAGAGTGGTGGTCGATGGGTTCGAAGCTTTGTGCCCAATAATGACGCGCAAGTCTCAGTGGTCAGCTATGCGCCCGATACGAAAATTTACCGCATCGAACGATTTTTGCTTGGCAATGACGCTATGCAGGCCGCGCGTGAGGCCCGTCAATTGTACGATGTTAAAACATGTACAGCTGACCCCGGCCAACTGACCAACATCGATAATATGAACAAGGCGATTGCGGCACAATTGCCACCGGCGCCGAACGAGATATTGCTGTTCACCTGTTCTGGACGCTGAATCGTGCATTGTGCAAGGGGACATTCGGCTTATGGTAAAACCATGATCCGGTCTTTGTCGTTCTTACTTTTGTTGTTGTCGGCAACGCTTGCCGGATGTTCCGAAGGCGTCGACAATGAACGTGTTCGTGTCGACGTCATTGAAGACAGGCCCCGGCCGTTCAATGTGTCGGCAACACCCTTGCCAATCGCTTCTGCCTATTTGCGTGCTGCCACTGCCCAAGGGCTTGTCACGTTCGACGAGAAGGGACGGGTGGCTCCGGGACTTGCGAACCGCTGGATCGTTACCGAAGACGGACTTAGCTATATTTTCCGGTTAAACAAAACGCGGTGGAACGACGGCCGCACCCTTGAGGCAAAAGAAGTAGCGCGGCTTTTGACAACGCGCATTCGCGAATTGGGCAAGGGGCGGTTTGGTTCCGAACTTGGCGTCATTGACCGCGTCGTCCCAATGACAGGCAAGGTTGTGGAAATCCGGCTGAAGGCGCCCATGCCCTATTTGCTTGAATTGCTTGCTTTGCCTGAATTTGGTTTGCTGAGTAAGGGCGCCGGGTCAGGGCCAATGCAAGCGCGAAAATTTGGTCAAGCGATGCAGTTGCGCCGTAACGAAACCAATGCCGAGGGTGTCCAAAGCTTAAGCAAATCCATGGTTACTATGCGGCGCGGCGAAGCATCGCTTGTTGTTGCACGTTATATGCTTGGGGAAAGCGACTTAATCGAAGGCGGTCGGTTTGAGAGTTTTCCTTTGTTGGAGGCGGCAAAAATCAGGGCTGCTGAAATACAGTTTGATGCGGTTCCCGGGTTGTTCGGCTTGCAAGTCGTGCAAGGCGGTCCATTTTTGTCAGACAAGGCCAACCGCGCGGCGATCGCCATGGCCATTGACCGTCCGAAATTGTTGACGGCCTTTGACATTGTGGCGTGGCGCGAAACCGTTACCTTGGTTCCCGAAAGCTTGCCAAACCGAGATGAAATCGCCCGCCCCGACTGGGCCGCCCCGTCCATGGACCAACGTCAGTCGATGGCGGCGGCCACGGTCGCACAATGGAAATCCGCAAATGGAGAACTCCGGCCCCTGCGCGTCGCGCTGCCCCGGGGCTATGGCAGCCGGATATTCTTTGCACGACTGCGATCCGACCTTGCTTCCATCGGTATCAACCTCGAACGCGTAACCGCCGACCGGCCGCACGACCTGATGCTTATCGATCGCACTGCAGAACAATCCAGTCCCGCATGGTATCTTGATCAGCTTTCATGCAAGTTTGCGACGATTTGCAGCACGCGCGCAGACGAAATCGTGGCTGAAGCGCGCTTAACCAATGATATCGCGATGCGGGCAAAATTACTGGGCGAAGCCGAGGCCGAATTGCAGGATATTGTGGCCTTTATCCCGATTGCCAATCCGTTGCGTTGGTCGGTCGTTCGGCCGGGTCTTTTGGGTCATTTCGCCAATGGCCGTGGGTGGCACCTGTTGCAATATCTTGGGCGAGACCCGACATAAGCGTAAAGGAGTAACGCCAGTGCCGCTTTCGCAGGAACAATTTGCGCAGATTGCCAAAGATTTGCCCGGAATGGGAAATGACCCCCATTCGGTGCGCGCCCGCGTGGAAGCGCTGGAAAAGCTGCTTGAGCGTGCGTTCCATATTCCCGGGACCAAAATCCCCTTTGGTCTAGATAGCGTCATTGGTCTTGTGCCCGTAGTGGGTGATCTCGTGACGGCGGCCATGGGCGCTTATATGGTGTGGGAAGCACGTAATCTTGGCATGTCGAAATGGCAACTGATCCGGATGACAGCCAATGTCGGTGTAGATACTGCTATTGGCGCGGTGCCGTTTGTCGGAGACGTGTTTGACCTTGTGTGGCGGTCCAACAGCAAGAATTTGCGGATTATCAAGAAACATCTCGATAAGCATCACCCCGCCACACGGGTAATCGAGGGTTAACGGCCCCGCCAGATTTTTAAAGGTGCCTTGGCAGATGGCATACGGGCGTAAGATGGACATGTCCTGGGCTTAAAATCACGGCCAAGGCAAATGCGTACTTCCTCAAGCCAGCCCTTTGCGTTGGTCTTCACTGTGATAGCGTCGGTTGGCAGACCTTCGTTCACATCGGCAATGCGCGCTGCCAGTATTTCGCCGGTAAGCGATGTCCCGCGTTCGGGCTCACGTGAAAGCCGCGCCATGTCCGGAAACTCTATGGCGCCGAACAAAATCCCTGCGGCCTTAAAATAGGCATCGGGTGTTGTGGCCATGCATATGCCGTGCTTGGCCCATTGATGTTGAAGCAACTGCGGAGAAGGGCTGAGGCAAATATTTTTGGTAACAACTGATCGCGGCAAAACGCCGACCGCGCGGCAATATTGCGGGTAATTCGGCCCCTTGGCCTCAGGCCACAGGCCATGCAGGATGAAGCCGAAGTCTCCGATATCGCCCGAACATTGAAAGCGCATAGCCGGGTCACTGGTGCGCCCCCTGCAATATTCGGGGCTCCAGCTCAGTGCCAGAACATATCCATCAACGGCTGTTCGGCGCACCTGATTTGTTGGCGGCATTTCCAAAGCAGGACGAGGCAAATATTTCGGTGGCTGGCACTGCCACGCTTGCGCCATCAGCGGGGCAGGTTGGGAAAGCGCGGCTGAACCAAATATGACAAGAAGCTTAAACCTGCGCAAAGTCCAGTCCGATATCGGCAGCAGGCGCGCTTTGCGTGAGGCGGCCGACCGAAATATACGTCACCCCCGTTTCGGCCTTGACGCGAATGCTGTCCAATGTAACCCCGCCCGATGCCTCGGTTGGCACACGCCCTGCAATCAATGCTACAGCAGCGCGCAGAGTATTGGCATCCATATTATCAAGGAGCAAATGGCTGGCCCCGGCAGCAAGACCCGGTTCGATCTGTTCAAGGCTATCGACCTCTAATATGATGCGCTGCACCCCTGCATTTTTGGCACGCGAAACAGCTTGAGCAACCCCGCCTGCGACGGCCACATGATTGTCCTTAATCATCGCTGCGTCCCATAGACCCATGCGGTGGTTTGTCGCCCCGCCCATCCGCGTGGCATATTTTTCAAGCAGGCGAAGGCCTGGAATGGTCTTGCGGGTATCGAGAAGGATGCAACCGGTGCCCGCAATCGCGTCGACATATTGGCGCGTCATCGTGGCAATGCCCGACAAATGCTGGACGGTGTTCAGCGCAGACCGCTCCGCCGTCAGCATCGCCCGCGCATTACCCCTCAGACGCATCAGGTCGGTGCCAGCAGCCACCTGTTGGCCTTCATCGACCAAAGTCTCGATCTCCATAGTCGGATCAAGCGCGCGGAAGAATGCGACTGCAATCGGGAGACCAGCAACGACGATGGCATCGCGGCTGTCCATCACCCCAGCGAAGCGGACATCCGCGGGAATAACGCTTTCGGAGGTTACATCCCGGCCAGACGGCCCCAGATCTTCGGCTAGCGTCGCGCGGACAAAAGCGTCCAGATCGAATTGTGGAATGTGAAAGGTCATCAAATAGTTGTCCGGTGTGACGCAAGGATAGCGTCTATGCCGCAACCATAGGTGCGTTCGCGCGCCGCATCAATTACCGATGCCCTGTCTTCGCTGTAAATTTAAACCTGACGAAAATCAGTAGCCCATCAGGCTCATGACTTCCTTGCGGCTGGATTGATCGTCCAAGAAGCAACCAATGAGCTTCGATGTCACCATGCCAACCCCATGCACCTTCACGCCGCGTCCGGTCATACAACCATGCTGTGCCTCAATAACGACAGCAACACCTTCGGGTTTCAGGTTTTCCCAGATACAGTTCGCTACTTCTGCCGTCAGCCGCTCCTGAACCTGAAGCCGCTGCGCAAATCCATGCAACACACGCGCAAGCTTTGAAATTCCTACCACCTTGTCAGTCGGCATATATGCGATGGATGCCTTGCCAATGATCGGTGCCATGTGATGTTCGCAATGCGACTGGAACGGTATATCCTTCAACAGCACCAGTTCGTGATATCCGCCGACCTCTTGGAACGTGCGCGACAGATGCGTTGCCGGATTTTCTGCATAGCCAGAACAATATTCACGCCAGGCCCGTCCCACCCGCGCGGGTGTATCGAGCAGGCCTTCGCGCTCAGGATTATCACCGGACCAGCGGATAAGCGTACGAATTGCATTCTGGACTTCATCAGGGACGACTATTTTGCCATTCTCGCCGATCTCGTCCTCATAATGGATATGCGCGATGGGAAACACCTTCTCGGGTTTGTTCATCTTTAGGCTCCAGCGGACGCCATGCCCGCAATTTCATACCAAAAGATAGGTCTACCCGCCTCAAAAAACTATACGGACAATAGCCCATAGATGCCAAGCCGCAACACTTGATGACATTTACGCAACAAAAACGGCGTCAAAAAACTGTTGGAACATGGACCGTATGTCCAATCTGGGACTACCAAATTCAGCCAATCGCCTGACCGGTTTTGGCCCAGTCCGCCATAAAGCCCTCGATACCCTTATCCGTGAGGATGTGCTTAAACAGACCCTTGATGACGGATGGTGGGGCGGTCATTACATCCGCACCGATTTTCGCGGCTTCAAGCACATGAATGCCGTGGCGGACACTGGCGACCAAGATCTCGGTTCCAAAGGCGTAATTGTCATAGATCAGCCGAATGTCGCTGATGAGCGCCATCCCGTCAAAGCCATTGTCGTCGTGGCGGCCAACGAATGGCGACACAAATGTTGCGCCGGCCTTTGCCGCCAACAGTGCCTGATTGGCCGAAAAGCAAAGCGTGACATTTACAAGAGTGCCTTCGGACGTCAGTGCCTTGCATGTCTTCAGCCCGTCAATGGTCAAAGGAACTTTGATGCAGACATTGTCTGCAATCTTGCGGAGGATTTCCGCTTCCTTCATCATCGTCGCATGATCAAGCGCGACGACTTCGGCCGAAACCGGGCCATCGGTCAGCGCGCAAATCTCGCGTGTCACCTCAATGAAATCCCGGCCCGATTTCGCAATCAACGACGGATTGGTGGTCACGCCATCAAGCAAACCGGTCGCCGCCAGATCCTTGATGTCGGCAATGTCAGCGGTATCGGCAAAAAATTTCATGGGATGTTTTCCTGACTTGAGATTCGGTTCACCGTCTCTTGGCAAAAATAGCACATAATTGACAGGGCATATAGGGGCAGGGTTCGGCAGGCCGCCGCCATCACATTCATTGGCAGAAGTTCGATGCAGATGGTGACGTTGCCTGTGCGATTGCCTATAGGCTTTCCATGAACCATCCCACCAACCGCGTCCGTGTCGTTCTGTTGACACAAGCGATTGGGCCGCTTGATTACCGTTTACCTGCAGGCATGCATGCTGGTCCCGGCTGCGTAGTGATGGTGCCGCTTGGCCCGCGAAAACTGCCCGGCGTCATTTGGGACGATGACGTCTTCGGCGAAGAGGCCGTCGATGCCAGCAAGCTTCGGGCGGTACTGGAAATCGTCGAGTGCCCGCCTTTGGGAGAAGGGTTGCGCCGCCTCGTTAATTGGGTCGCGGATTATTATCTCACCAGCCATGCTGCTGTTTTGCGGATGGTGCTGGCGTCTTCAGCGGCTTTTACGGCATCAGGGACCATTACTGAATATCGTCGCACTGGGTTCGAGCCCGCACGGCTAACCGCGCAGCGTGCCGCAGCACTGGATGCGTTGGAAGGTGCGCAAGGTCTTGTCCGCGAACTTGCGGCTGAGGCCGGGGTAAGCGACGCCGTCATTCGCGGGCTGATCAAGGCAGGCGCGTTTGAAGCTGTTACGATTAGTGTCGATTCGCCTTTGCCCGAACCGCTGGCAGATTTTGCCGCACCCGAGCTAAACGCAGCGCAACAACTCGCGGCAAATGCGATGGTTGACGCCGTCCGCACTGGTGGTTTTGACACTTTCGTCCTTGATGGCGTGACAGGGTCGGGCAAAACCGAAACCTATTTCGAAGCGGTTGCCGAAGCGATCCGGCTCGGCAAGCAAGTGCTGGTCTTGCTGCCTGAAATTGCGCTGACTGCTCCTTTTCTTGCGCGATTTGAGGACAGGTTCGGCGTTGAGCCAGCCGTCTGGCACAGCAATCTGCGCTCGACCCAGCGTCGCCGTGTGTGGCGTGCCGTTGCCGATGGCAGCGCGAAGGTGCTGGTGGGAGCGCGTTCTGCTCTCTTCTTGCCCTTCGCCAATCTGCGCCTGATCATCGTCGACGAGGCGCATGAGACAAGCTTCAAGCAAGAAGACGGCGTGCGTTACCATGCCCGCGATGTTGCGGTAATGCGCGGCCGGTTTGAAGGGTTTCCTGTGGTGTTGGCATCGGCCACACCAGCGCTTGAGTCGCGCCACATGGTGGCCATGGGTCGTTACAAAGGGCTTGAGATACCCTCGCGTTTTGGGGCGGCCAAGATGCCCGAGATCAAGGCGATCGACCTCACCCTTGACGCCCCCGACCGGCAACACTGGATAGCGCCGACGCTATTGAAGGCGTTGGAGGAACGCGTTGAACGCGGCGAACAAAGCCTTCTATTTCTTAATCGGCGGGGATACGCACCGCTTACCTTGTGCCGCACTTGCGGCCACCGCTTTCAGTGTCCGAACTGCACCAGCTGGATGGTTGAGCACCGGCTCGTGCGACGGCTTGCCTGCCATCATTGCGGCCATGTCATGCCACCGCCGGAACAATGCCCCGAATGCGGCGAAAGCGACACTTTGGTTGCCTGTGGTCCAGGAGTTGAGCGCATCTGTGACGAGGTCAACCGTTTGCTGCCCAATGCGCGCACCATCGTTGCAACGTCGGACACTTTGTGGTCGCCCGAAAAGGCGGCAGACTTTGTCTCGCGCGTGGAGAACAAGGCGGTCGATATCATCATCGGCACTCAGCTGGTGACCAAAGGCTATCACTTCCCCGAATTGACTTTGGTCGGCGTTATCGACGCTGATCTGGGGCTTGAGGGCGGGGACTTGCGCGCCGCAGAACGCACCTTCCAGCAAATCGCGCAAGCCGCAGGACGGGCAGGGCGCGGGGAAAAGCCGGGCGAGGTGTTTATCCAGACACGCAATCCCAACCATCCGGTCATTGCTGCCTTGGTTGCCGGCGACCGGGATGCGTTTTACGATGCAGAAACCGAGCAGCGGAAATCGGCGGGGGCACCGCCCTTTGGACGCTTCGCCGCGATCATTATTTCGTCGGAGGACGAACGTGAGGCGATTGAGGCCGCGCGCGCGGTCGGCGGCGCTGCGCCGCAGGTCGAAGGGATGCATGTCTATGGCCCTGCGCCAGCGCCGCTTGCGATGCTGCGCGGTCGATACCGCCAGCGTTTGCTTGTCCACGCCCAACGATCAGTCGAGGTCCAGACCATCATTCGCGAATGGCTAGGCGGCCTGCAATTTCCGCGCGGAGTCCGGGTGGGTGTCGACGTCGATCCTTATAGCTTCCTATAAGCGGTTGCCTGCCGCGCGTCGGCTTGGCCAAATAGCGGATTTACCTGCCGCTTCTTATGTTGCATCCTGCCTGCAAAATAACGGGGGGATGCATCATGACTAAGTTGATTTGGGCCGTCTTGCTAAGCACGGCATCGGCGACCAGCGCCTTCGGGCAAGAGGCAAAGCCTGCCTCGGACGCCACGATCGCCGCACAACGCAGCGTCGCTGCGCAGCTTCCTGCCGAAGACGGCCGCGACCGCGACTTTGCCGACCGCGGCTTTATCGGAACGCTGTCTGACCCCGTCATAAACAATAAGGATGGCAAGCCGGTCTGGAACCTCGGCGCCTATGACTGGATGGCGGACGGCATGTCACCCGACACCGTCAACCCAAGCCTGTGGCGGCATATGGGGCTGTTGCGCAAGCATGGCCTCTTTGCGGTGACGGACAATATCTGGCAGGTGCGCGGCTTTGATGTGTCGAACATGACAATCATCAAAGGCCAGACAGGGTGGATCATTATTGATCCCCTGACGAGCCGCGATACTGCAGCGGCGGCACTGAAGCTGGTCAATGACAAGCTTGGCACGCGGCCTGTGACGGCGGTCATCTACAGCCACAGCCATGGTGACCATTTCGGTGGCGTTCGCGGCATCGTCAACGAGGCTGATGTGAAAGCCGGCAAGGTCGCCGTCATTGCGCCCGAACATTTTCTGGCGGAGACGGCTTCGGAAAATGTGATGGCGGGTCCAGCGATGGGCAGGCGCGCGACGTTCCAGTTTGGCAGCAATCTTGCGCCAGGGCCGCAGGGACAAATGGGCAGCGGCATCGGCAAAGGTATTGGCGGCGGCGACATCACGCTCATTTCGCCCACCATCGACATTCACAAAACGGGAGAATTGCGCGAGGTCGACGGCGTGACGCTTGAGTTCCAGATGGTTCCGCAGTCCGAGGCACCTGCCGAAATGAACGTCTATATGCCAGCATCGCGGACATTTCTGGCTGCGGAAATAGCGACCTGTTCGCTCCACAATATTCTGACGCCGCGCGGCGCGAAGGTGCGCGATGCACTGGGCTGGTCCGGATTTCTGAACGAAGCGCTCAACCTGTATGGTGACCGCAGCGATATTATTATTTCCAGCCATTGCTGGCCGCGCTTCGGGCAGTCGGAGGTCAAGGGCACTCTGTCGGGACAGCGCGACAATTACCGTTATCTGCATGATCAGACCGTTCGCATGATGAACAAGGGCATGACTCAGGCGGAAATTGCCGAAGTGTTAAAAGCGCCACCCGCCATTGGCGATCAATGGTTCAACAAAGGCTATTACGG
The DNA here is from genome assembly GCF_046596595.1 of Sphingorhabdus sp. Taxonomy (GTDB): domain Bacteria; phylum Pseudomonadota; class Alphaproteobacteria; order Sphingomonadales; family Sphingomonadaceae; genus Sphingorhabdus_B. The sequence goes on along the minus strand of NZ_JBKJMB010000046.1, from coordinate 2,122 downwards.
CACATACAGCCACAATTCGAAGGCCATCTATCAATATTATCTCGGCTGGTATGATGCCGTTCCAGCCAATCTTAACCCGCACCCGCCCGAGGTCCGCGCGGCCAAACTGGTGGCGGCCATGGGCGGCGCGAAGAAGGTCTTGGCTGAGGCGAAAAAGGCGATGAAAGCGGGCGATTACCGCTGGTCGTCGGACCTGCTCAATCAACTGGTATTTGCTGACCCCAAAAATCTTGAAGGCCGCGCATTGCTCGCCGACAGCTATGAACAGCAAGGCTATCAGGCCGAATCTGCCATCTGGCGCAACATGTTCCTGTCCGGAGCGCGAGATTTGCGCGAAGGGATGAAGGCAGGGATTAGCGCGCAAAGCATCGACATGATTTCGGCGATTCCGACTGGCTTGCTGCTCGATTCTGTGGCGACCCGGTTGGACCCTAAGATCATCGGCGATGCGGCATTGACGCTGAATTTCGTATTTTCTGACCGGAAAGAAATGGCGAAAATCACCGTCGGCAATTCCGTGATGATCAGTGAAATGGGCAAGGCGCACGCGGCACCTGCGGTTACTGTGACTGGGCCTCGTCAGTTGTTTCTGGGACTGCTGTTCCTGAAGATGCCAGCGGCACAGTTGCAGATGGCAGGGTTGAAGATTGAAGGCGATGGCACCGTTCTAAACAGGCTTCAGGCCGCACTTGACCCGATGCCGGGTCCGTTCAACATCGTCGAGCCTTAGGCCACTGAAACCATCCTGCGGCCTTTCATGGCGGTACGTTAAATCTGAAAGGTCACACTAAGGTCTCACCTAAAACGAAAGCGAACCCTGCGCATCATTCCCCGCTACCGTCACCCTGAACTCGTTTGTGGTGCCGAAGGCGTGCAGGGCACAAACAAGTTCAGGATGACGATATGAGAGGACAGCGTAATATTGCCCATGTTTTTGTGACAAGGCAAAATTCGAAAGGTCACACTAAGGTCTCACCTAAATCAACAGTGTCGGCCTGAAATAGATACAAGGCAAAGTCGCACGGTAGCTAAAACGGAATGGTCGATTCATGATGATGAAAATATCTCGTGGCTGGTTGCATGCCCTTACAGCCTTTGGGCGAATATCGATGTCGTGTGCAGAATCTGACAGGTCAAATCCTACATTGCAAGCGTTACATCCTTGATATAACATCATTCTCCACGTCAATGTTCAGTGCGGGCTGAGCTGTTGCGGGCTGGGCTGTCTTACATTTCCCCGCGCTGGCGGCGCAGAGCATACCATTTTTTGACGTTGGCATTATGCCCTTCCAACGTCTCGGCGAAGACGTGTCCGCCCTTGCCATCGGCGACGAAGTAATAATATCTGGTTTTTTCGGGATTTAACACAGCTTCGATCGCCGCGCGTGACGGGTTGGCGATTGGTCCCTTTGGCAAGCCAGTCATAGCATATGTGTTATAGTCGTTAACGTCCCTGATTTCGGACTGACGAATGCGCCGCCCAAGCGGCTTGCCTTGCGTGATGGGGTAAATGATCGTCGGGTCCGCCTGAAGCATCATGCCGGTGCGCAAACGGTTTGAATATACCCCGGCCACCATGCGCAGTTCCGATTTCAGCGCCGTTTCCTTTTCGACAATCGACGCCAGCGTCAGCGCCTCCAGCGGCGTTTTGACCACTGAGTCCGGACTGCGTTTTGGCCACAACTCGGACATCGTTTTTGTCATAGCATCCTGCATGCGTTTCAGCACAGCGGCGCGCGGCTCGCTCTTTTCAAATGCATAGCTGTCGGGCAACACCGATCCCTCAACAGGCATGTCAATGCGTCCAGTCAGGCGATCATTCGCCATGAGCCGTTCGTAGACCATGATGGATGGCATGCCTTCGGGAATGGTCACCATTCGCCGGATGGTTTTGCCGCCTGTCAGGATCGACAGGATTTCCGAATTGGAGGCGTCTGCCGGAATGACAAATTCGCCAGCCTTGATCGTGCTCGTTGCGCCAAACAGTTTTGCGCGGCTTACAAAGGCGTCGGCGGATTTGACTATACCGCCTTTTTCGAGCTGTTGCGCGGCGGAAGTAATACTTGATCCTGGCTTGATGACCACCGTGGTTTCCCGCTCCAACGGTCCGGGCGCAGTCCAG
>NZ_JBKJMB010000003.1:0-5957 GCF_046596595.1 Sphingorhabdus sp. | reverse complement strand
GTCATTTTGCCGGCCAACGGTTTTCAGCGCATGGCCATAAGTCAGGTTTATGCCCGGATTATTGGGCATCGATCCAAGCAGAGCCTCATATATCAGCATCGCCTCATCGAAGTTGCCGATCGCCAGATTTTCGTTGGCGTACAGCATTTCAAATTCTGGATTACCCGGTTCTTTTTCGCGCAGCTCTGACGCTTCGCTGAGCGCGAGTTCAAACTTTTGACGCTTACGCAACACTTTGACATAATCAAAATGCGCGCTGACATTGTCGGGCGCCAGAACCTTGCAGGACTCAAGCAGAAACTCCGCCTCGTCATAGGCGTTAAACTTCATGCCAATGTCGGCGAGCAACCGCATGGCCTCGACATGGTGTCCGTTGCGTTGCAGGAAGCCGCGGCATAATTGCTCGGCTTTGTAGATACGCCCTTCCTGAATGAAACTGGCGACGCTCAACAACTCAGGCGGAAGTGCAGAGAGATGCGCATATTGTGCATGCGCAAAGTTAGCGGGTGTGTCCCGCCCGGCTGCATCGTGCAATTCTGAAAGAAAGCGCCAGCTTGCCGCTAGCGCACCATTGTGGGTCACGGCACGTTGGTATGCGGCGACTGCTTCTTCTGCACGGCCCATATCGCGAAAGCAATGTCCGCGCTCTTGCCAGGCGCGACCGTAACTGGGGTCGATGGCAATCAGCCGGTCCAGAGTGACCATCGCTGATGGAATTTGACGTCGCATGCGTTGAGTTACTGCCAGCGTGTAAAGTGCGTCGATGTTGTCTAGCGAAATTGTAAGTATTTGAGCGCACATTGCCTCGGCTTCTTCGAGACGCGCATTTTGCAGATGCAGCCGTGCCTCGCGTAACATGGCATCGACTGTATCCGGCAAGACTTCCGCCAACATTGTCACGACCTCTCCTATTTTGTGACGAACGCTTGCGGGAATGCTGCCGCACTTCGTAAGCTAGATGCAAGGCCGAAATGCACGTACGGCAGGGCACCGCGCAATTGCGGATGCCCTGCCTTAGTAGTTATATCCTGTAAGAAAAACGGAGTCCAATGGTACGCGGACGCGATGTCGTTGTCCGAAGCTCACCGTCATTCCCGCTCTTGTAAAGCTCGGGACGTTCGTCAGTCAGGTTGTCACCGAACACTTCAAGCCTCCACTCATCCTTTGATACGCCGAATGAGGCCCCAGCCGTGGTGTATGAACCAAGATTTTGCGCTGCTTTGATTGGAACAATCACATCACCTGGACGGACGGTTACGCCATTGTAGGTGACAGGAATCGATGCCGCATAGCCAAGGGTCGGGTTGGACGATTGGTAGCGAATATCGACATTGTCGATAACGTCAGAGATGCTCTTACCAACGTAATGCAGGCCAATTTGAGCAAATGGCGTGAGACCCGAGGACAGTTCCTTCTCCCAATGGAGACGGGCATTGAACTGGAATTTGGGGCTCAAAGCTAGCGGACCACCCAATGGGCGAAGCACAGATGTGTTTTTCCGGTACTTCGTCAGTTCAGAGTCATTGTACGAAAATGCACTGTTGAACGTCAGTTCGGGCGTAGTGCGCCACGTTACATCACCCTCAAGTCCTCTGATCCTTGCATCAACCAGGTTCGTGGTAAATGTCTGGTTCGAGATATTCTGATCGAAAACCGTAATCTGGATGTTGCTCCAGTCGATCTGATACGCAGCGAAGTTTACCTGCAAACGGCGGTCAAGCAGCGAGAATTTGCCGCCAACTTCGTAGTTTTGCACCTTATCCGGAACGTAAGTACCAAGACGGACAAAGTCTGCATTGGTGGGGCAAATCGCACTTGGCACGCGGCAAGGACGCCGGTTAAAACCACCCGGACGGAAACCATCCGAATAGGTCGCGTAAATGAGCGAAGTCTCGTCAAGTCGATATGTAAGGTTGGCCTTATACAGGACGCCCGTATATTTGGCGGGCGATGCGTCGGCATAGAGCACGTTTAGGTTGGCGCTCACATTGTAGAGCGACACCGGAGTTGCTGCTGGCGCATATGTTCCAGTAGCGGCGTTATAGACCCCTCTCGCCCCGCCAAAGCTGCCGTTTGACGAACCGTTGATCGAAGCCTTCTCGTTATAATAACGAAGGCCGCCGGTGAGTATCAGCTTGTCAGGAACAATATCGAACGAAGCTTCGCCATAAGCGGCAAACTGCCGATCCTTGCGTTGTATATCATTGAAAAAGCCAACTTTCACAGGACGAACGCTTGTATCATTTGCATCTACCGCGGCGTTTGGCGCACGACGGTAGATAAAGCCAGCGGCCTCTTGCAGATATGACCAGTCTGTATTGTCGAACAATTTGTTATCGTCATAGAACAAGCCAAAGGTACCGCGAAGACGCTGGTCGGCAGGCGTTGTGACGCGGAATTCATGTGTCATGCGCTCGGTGCGGTTGCGAACCTGATAGCTTTTGCTTGGAGCATAGCACGTGTTGCCAATGTTACCGTTATAGGCTGCAGTATAATAAACACCGCGGTCGCACTCATAATAAGGCAGATAAAGCCCGATGTTTGAATAACCTGCATAATCAGCAACTTGGGTTGCACGGTGCTTCATAAACGAACCCGTGTAGATCAGATCGAGCGCGCCCAAGCGCCCGGTCACGCCCCAAGTCGACAGGCTTACGCGATCCTTTAGTGAGTTATCGTTGAACTTGGTAACCTTGAGGTCACCAACGTCAGGCTCGAAATCGAACACGCCATCGGTATCAAGTTCTTGACGCACGTGCATGAGGTCGACAGTCCAATCGTCAGTCACGTTCCAGGTCAGCGCAATGCGGCCACCGCGATACGTTGCGTCGTTGTAATTGTCTTCGATAAATGCATCATTGTTAATAGTCTGACGGGTCGGCGCGCGATAGAGGCTCCCCGTGCAATTTGGAACTGCTGTGGTTGCAGTGGCTTGGCACGACTGAATTGCCCGCATGACCAATAATGGGTTGCCCGTTGGCAATTTGCCAGCAACGCCCACATTGCCGTTGAACGGCATCTGGAATGTTCCAGCTACATTGTCGATATAGCCGCCCTGCCGGTCGGTGTAGAACACAGCTCGGATTGCGAGCTTATCCTTGACGATGGGGATGTTGATGAATGCGTCCCCAGCGACGCTCTCCTCGCCACCCTTGGTAAAGGCGTAGCTAGAGTTGAAACCAGTCTCAAATTCGCTCGTATTCGGCTTATTGGTGATGTAGCGAACGGCTCCGCCCATCGCACTTGCCCCGAAAAGAGTGCCCTGCGGACCTGCCAACACTTCGACGCGCTGAAGATCAACGGCGTACAGGTCGAGATTACGCCCAACAAGCGATGCCGGTGCATCGTTAATGTATAAAGCCACCGTAGGTTGCGCGCCGGCAGTACCGGCAATTTGCAGGCCCGGCGAATCGGTCGACAGGCCGCGGATGAAAATTGAAGATGCGCCGGGACCACGCGAAGCAGAGCGCACATTAGGCAGATATTCGATCAGTTTGTCGAATTTGGTAATGTTCAGGTCGCTCAACGTGTCACCACCCAAAGCGGTAATTGCAAGCGGAACCCGATTGGCTGACTCTTCACGCCTTGTCGCCGTCACGACAATATCGGTTATGCCACGATCATTTTCTTCAGCCGCCTGTTGCGCGAATGCAGGATCAACACCGGCACCAAGCGACGCAAGCACGAGCGCCGCAGTCGAAATTTTAAGATAAGCTTTCAATTCTCGTCCCCCTCAACCATCCCCCATGACTGGGGGCTCCACTTCTCCATCAAGCAGACTGAAACTGCAGCCCCCCGCAAGCAACTGACCAAATTTTGGTCATTGGTAAAATAAATTCTTCAATCGATTACATCATCTACATGTCGCGATTAGAACACCTAATATAAAGCAGAACCCATTGGTTAGTGTCGAATATGGAGTCTAGTCGGGCCGACGGCATGACGGAAATAGGGATTGAAGATGCAGATGGGGGCCGATTTTGTTTTATTAATTGCCTGTGAGGACCGAAAAGGCATCGTTGCCGCGGTCGCCAACTCCATCGCGAGTCAAAATTGCAATATCGTGGAAAGTTCGCAATATGGCGACGCAAGCACTGGCCGTTTCTTTATGCGGGTTGCCATTTCCTGCCCGTCCGAGACGACGCATGAAAGCTTTAGCGCGGCGTTTATGCCTGTTGCGACTGCGTTTCGGTTAGACTGGCGCCTTCACGACTTACGCAATAAACTCCGCGCCATGATCATGGTTAGCCAAGGCGGCCATTGCTTGAATGACCTTCTCTACCGAACGTCGACGAAACGGCTGCCGATGGAAGTCACAAGCATCGTATCCAACCATCTGAACTGGAAGCGCCGCGCAGAGCATGAAGGAATAGCTTTTCACCATTTGCCTATCACGCCAGAAACAAAGTTGGACCAAGAGGCCGCATTGCTTGCGATGGTTGAAGACCAGCAGGTCGATCTCATAATTCTCGCTCGGTATATGCAAGTGCTGTCCGACCAGCTTTGCCGCAAACTCAATGGCCGCGTGATTAACATTCATCACAGCTTTTTGCCCGGCTTCAAAGGTTCGAAACCTTATCACCGGGCGTATGACCGGGGCGTCAAAATGGTTGGTGCCACCGCGCATTATGTAACCGCCGACCTCGACGAAGGGCCGATCATCACGCAGGACGTTTCAATTGTCGACCATGCTGACACCGTCGATGATTTAATCGCCCAAGGCCAAGACACCGAAAGCCGGGTGCTTGCGCGCGCGGTAAAGCTCCATCTGGAACATCGCGTGATGCTAAATGGCAACCGCACGATTGTGTTTAAATAGAATTCGCGCAAATCAGATAGAAGTCAAGGATACCTGCCATGAAGACCCGCGCTGCCGTTGCATTTGAAGCCAAAAAGCCGTTGGAAATTGTCGAGCTGGATCTGGAAGGCCCCAAGGCTGGCGAGGTTCTGGTCGAGATCATGGCGACTGGGATTTGCCATACCGATGCGTATACGCTGGACGGTTTTGACAGCGAGGGGATCTTTCCTAGCGTTCTGGGGCATGAAGGCGCAGGCATTGTTCGCGAGGTAGGAACAGGTGTGACTTCGGTGAAGCCTGGCGATCATGTCATTCCTTTGTACACGCCCGAATGCCGGCAGTGCAAAAGCTGCCTTTCGGGCAAGACCAACTTGTGCACCGCGATCCGTGCGACGCAGGGCAAGGGGTTGATGCCTGACGGAACCTCGCGCTTTTCGTATAAGGGTCAGACCATTTTCCATTATATGGGATGTTCCACCTTCTCGAACTTCACCGTGCTGCCAGAGATCGCGGTTGCCAAAATCCGCGAAGATGCGCCTTTTCAATCAAGCTGCTATATTGGTTGCGGTGTCACGACAGGTGTAGGCGCAGTGGTCAACACGGCAAAGGTGCAGGTTGGCGACACCGTTGTTGTCTTCGGCCTTGGCGGGATTGGCTTGAACGTCATTCAAGGCGCGCGGCTCGCAGGGGCCGGCATGATCATCGGGGTCGATATTAATCCTGATCGTGAGGAGTGGGGCCGCAGGTTCGGCATGACAGCGTTCCTGAACTCGAAGGGCATGAGCCGCGAAGATGTCGTGGCCAAAATCGTGCAGATGACCGATGGCGGCGCGGATTATACCTTCGATGCAACGGGCAACACCGAGGTTATGCGCACTGCGCTTGAGGCGTGCCATCGCGGATGGGGCACAAGCATCATCATTGGTGTGGCCGAGGCCGGCAAGGAAATCGCAACGCGGCCGTTCCAACTGGTGACGGGTCGCAACTGGCGCGGCACGGCCTTTGGTGGTGCCAAGGGCCGCACTGACGTGCCAAAGATCGTTGACATGTACATGACCGGCAAAATCGAGATTGACCCGATGATCACGCATGTCATGGGTCTGGAAGAGATCAACAAGGCATTTGATTTAATGCATGCGGGAACAAGTATCCGCAGCGT
>NZ_JBKJMB010000130.1:0-12052 GCF_046596595.1 Sphingorhabdus sp. | reverse complement strand
TGCGCCTGGTTATTTGGCGCTGGACGGGTGATCGTTTTCGATCTGGTCGATTACCGGCTTGAATTTGCGCGCACTTATTGTCCGGCTGAAGTCTATAATTTCAAGGAAATTGACGACGTCGTGTTGTTTATGAAAAAGACTACGGACGGGCTTGGCGCCGATGTGGTCATCGACGCCGTTGGCGGTGATGCCAAAGGCAACTTCCTGCACGCATTGTTCGGAACCAGATTAAAGCTGCAGGCTGATTCCGCCTTATCGCTACATTGGGCCATAAACTCGGTCAAGAAAGGCGGCGTCGTCTCAATCATCGGTGCCTATGGCCCTACCGGCAATATGGTTCCTATCGGAAATGTCGTGAACAAAGGGCTTACGATGCGCGCGAACCAAGCCTCGGTTAAACGATTGCTCCCCCGGTTGATTGAGCATGTACGTGCAGGCCGGATCAACCCCAAAGCAATGATCACGCACCGCGTTCCACTCGCTGACGTCGCCGACGCCTATCATATCTTTGCCGCCAAACTCGATGGCTGCATTAAACCCGTCCTTGTCCCAAATGGCGGTTAAGCTGGAAGCGCAAATGAACATTCCGATTAAAATCTTAAGCCCGTTTCTTGCCAACACTTCCACTATTATTGGCTGGGGTGTCGATGCCGATCCGAACAACGACCCAACATATCCCATGCGCAACCAACTGGGTGACCGAGGCCTGACGCGGCAGTGGAACCGTCCGCCGGTGCAGCAACCGCATGTCGAAATCCTCCAGTCGATTGAACATGTGCGCCAACCTGCTGTGGTAGGTACCTCTACGCCACCCAGTGGGCTGAGCGGCAAGCTTCGGCGATTGGCATTCCGCCGGAGCGAGTCCAACCGGTTGCACTGGATTATCCTGCTGTGTGCTGACCGGGTGAACGTCGTCGAGGGCGTGATAAGCGATTTGCGCCACGGGCATATGCCAAACATTCCGGCGGAAATGGGTATCCGCTCCGAATTGAAATACAATAAGAGCGGCTTCATACGCAAGATGCTTATGACCGCGATCGCGCTGGCGGCGCTCATCGCATTGGCCGTTTTGATATGGTAGTTTACCCGATCAGCTGGAGCGCAATCGCGCTAAAGCCTGCTCCGCTGCGGCCACGGTCCGGGCAACGTCGTCCGCATTGGTATTCCAACCGCAAACGCTAATCCGCATGACACGCTCTGCATTCCATTGCCCCCCGCTCAGAAATGCTTCCCCACTTGCGTTGATATCGGCGATGACGGCATCGCTGATATTGGTGCCATCATGGGCATCAAACCTGATGAGCCCCTGATTCATTGTCGGGCGCGCGATGCCCGTCGCACCGTCCAATGCAGCAATGCCGTCATAAATGGCGGCTGCATGATCGCAGCATCGCTCCACCATATCAGCAAGGCCGTCGCGGCCCAGTTCCATCAACGCAGCCAATGCGGGCAACGCCCGCGCGCGCCGCGACCATTCCGGCGTGAAGTCCATCGGGTCACGGACAGCCCCGCCGCTCGTGAGATACGCAGCAGTCATGCGCATCGCTGCACTGTGCGCTTGCGGATCACGCGTGATGGCCATGCCGCAGTCATAAGGCGTATTAAGCCATTTATGCCCGTCCGTTGCCCAGCTGTCGGCGAGATCAATTCCTTTTACCAATGGCGCAAGACGCGGGCTGGCATTTGCCCAGAGCCCAAAGGCACCATCCACATGGACCCAGGCATGGTGGGCATGGGCGATTGGGCATAACAGGTCAAAGTCGTCACAAGCGCCGATGTTGAGGTCGCCTGCGTTGAGGATGACAATAGTTGGCGCATCGGGTGCTTGCGACAATGCAGTTTGCAGCACTTCCGCGTCAACTTTGCCCGGACTTTTGCCCGTAAGGGGCACGATGGAATCGCTACCCAACCCAAGCAGCCGCAATGCGCGGGTTACCGACGAATGGTGGTGGGCGTTAGCCAGCACGCGGATAAGCGGGCTTGCTTGAAGTCCCCTCGCCTCCACATCCCATCCATGCCGCGCAAGCACCGCATTTCGCGCGGCAGCAAGAGCGGTCGTGTGCGCCATTTGACAACCGGTAACGAAGGCGTAACTTGAGTCCAGAGGCAACCGAAGCGCCTCCAAAAGGAACTGCCCGGCAACTTCTTCCAACACGGCACCAGCAGGACTTGTCGATGCGAGCACCGCGTTCTGGTCCCACGCGGACGACATGATGTCGGTTGCCAATGCCGCCGGCAACGTTCCTCCTTTCACCCAGGCAAAAAATCGGCCACTGGCATTCGCCGTCAAGCCGGGTTCGGCAGCGGCTGCGATAGCGCGCACGACGTCGTTGGCGGACATTCCTTTTTCAGGAAAATGCGAGGGTAAAGGCAACCGCATATCGTCGGGTGAACCGCGCGATGCAACAGGCCGCGTGTCGAGCGAAGCCAAGTACCGGCGAACTTCGGCAAAGGCGATATCAAGTGAGTCCATGAAAAACCGATAGAATATCCGTCTGACGAAGTCGACGCGCATATTCGAGCAACACGACCGAAGACAGCCTTTTTCGTGGGAAAGAAATGCTTATTGTGCAAATGGCATTCTTGCCGTCAGAGAGCGGCCCTCACGTTGGATAGGATATCATGGCATTTTCCACTGTTAAAGTTTTGACCACGCACCAGTGGAATACAGGATTGTTCTCATTTTCGGTGGAACGGCCGCCATCCTTTCGTTTCGTCAGTGGTCAATTTGTGATGCTTGGCCTGATGGTCAACGACCGCCCGTTGCTGCGCGCTTATTCAATCGTTTCCCCTTTTTGGGAGGAATCATTGGAGTTTCTGAGCATCATCATTCCCGATGGACCGTTGACCAGCCATTTGTATAAAATCAAACCCGGTGACGAAATATTGTTGGGTGCAAAGCCCACTGGTACATTAACAATGGACGCGCTTATTCCGGGAAAGCGCTTGCATTTGATCGGTACAGGAACGGGCCTTGCGCCATGGATGTCGATCATTCGCGATCCCGAAATTTACGAACGGTTTGATCATATCACCGTTCAGCACACGGTCCGTCAAATCGAGGATTTGGCCTATCGGGACCTGCTTGAAGGCCAGTTATCAAACGATCCTTTGGTCGCGGCAGAAGCAAAGCTGCAATTGTCATATGATCAGTCAGTGACAAAATGCCCGACCTGGACTCATGAAAACCGCCGCATTACCGATCGTATTGCATGCGGAGATTATCCATTGGACCCCGCCGTTGACCGGGTCATGTTGTGCGGCAGTATGGCGATGATCAAGGAAACCGGTGCTCAGCTTGAAGCACTCGGGTTTATTGAAGGCGCACATTCCCACCCTGGCACTTATGTGCTTGAGCGCGCCTTTGTTGGCTAAATCGTCGATGATATCGTTGATCTAAACTAGGGTGTCACATCAACCGATTGGCATTCCCGGCGGTACCGAAGGCAGGAGCGTTCTGTCCGCCAGTGCCGCCGATAAAGCCGCTTGATCAGACAGCAAAGCACCAAGCCCGCGCCGCCAGTTAGCCACTTCGTCCGTGCCGCGACTGGACGACAGACTTTTGCTCCACCCAGCCAGTTTCCCATTCATCTGCAAACCGATGGAACGCGAAAGTCCCTTTTCCCTTACGGTACGGGCCAAATCCAGCGCAATGACGGTGGCTATCCTGCGGCCTACCGCCCCCTGCCCGGCGGACGCATCTGCCTGTGCGATTAGCCGAGCGAAAACCGCCGTTGGCGAGGGTATAGCAGCATTATCGGCATGCTGCATATCGAGCCTGTTAAGCCGTTGTGGATCAAGCAAGCTATCAAGCACATGGACCGCGCCCACTTCGGTCGCACGCAGGCTGTCGAACACAGGCCCACCTGCTGTCGCCATGATCTCTATCTGCGTGGAATAATCGCCGTCGTCGCCGACCGCGAACGACAGCAACGGCTGAAGCTTTTCAGGCACCGTCAGTGCATCTACCGCGAGTGCGTTCATCAAGCCGTCAAGCGCCGCGTTTTGTTGCTCGGCTGGGACCGTGGTAACCTCTGCAGTGTCTCCTGCCAGTGCGCTTGGCGACGAAACGCCACCGAGCGACTTTGCAGCCGCCTCGACCTGAAAACGATGCAATAGCCAAATGGGCACAAATGCGCGGCGTAAGCTTGCCAGATCCTGTCCCGCTGGCACTGCATCTACGTTAAACCTTGCAAGCGCCGCCTTGCGCACCGCCATAACCCTGTTCAGCTCCGCTACAGGGTCAGCAAAGTCATCCCAAAGCGCGCCTTCGGGGTTTCCTGTCGATATCGGCCGCGCGTCATTATCGGAAACAAACCGGTATCCTTTTGCTTGGGCCTCCTGCGCCATGCGACGCGCGTCGTCGTCAGTCGCGGCGTATAAATATTGCGTGGTAAACTTGTCCCACGCGCCAATGCCCGTTCCATAAGCGTCGCTTAGGTCAATCTTGCCGTTCGTCAGGACAACGCGCGGTGCAGGGTAATCCATGACCGAGTAGCGCCCTTGCGTGCTGGCGGCAAAATTGTGCTGGAAACCAAGCGTATGCCCAACTTCATGCGCACCAAGCTGACGGATGCGGGCCAGTGCAGCGGCAACGGGGTCGCTTGGGTCGCCACTGTCGGACAGGCCAGCACCAACCAGCGCTTGAAAAATCAGCACATCTTGCTGGGCACGCAACGAGTCCAGCATCACGCTGCCCTTGAGTATCTCGCCAGTACGCGGGTCGATAATGCTTGAACCATACGCCCAACCCCGCGTCGCGCGGTTGACCCAGTTGACGACATTGTAGCGCATATCGAGTGGATCGATGCCAGGCGGCAACTCCTCGACGCGAAAGGCGTCAATGTAGCCAGCGTCTTCAAATGCCTCGGCCCACCAGCCCACGCCATCCAGCAAGGCTTTTCGGATGGCTGGCGGGGCCGCTGAGTCCACATAATAGACGATTGGCTTTTTTACGCGTGAGCGGGCCGCACCTGGGTCGGTTTTTTCAAGCCGGTGGCGCAGCGCAACCTTACGCAGCATGGAACGTCCAAGAGGAACCGAGAAGTCATATTGCGGCACATTGATGATATAATCATATGGATCATGGCGCACCGGCATCGGCACGACCGGCAAACGCACCAGCGAGTGCCGCACCCACAAGGCTATATCTGTTCCGGTTGGCGACACGTTGCGCAAATCGGGCGTCGGCTTATTGGACGCAAAGGTCAAAAGCGCCGAAAATTCAACATTGTCAGGGAAAATACGCACCTTCGCGGGGTCAGCGACCGAACGGTTTGCCAACAACGCATATCCATCGCCAAGACCCTGCGCGAAGCCAAAATGGTCCATGGCGAGAAAAGGCGCGAAATCAAATTTGAAGCTCCCGTCCTTGTCCGTGGATGTGATGTCGCCAACCCACAAAGGTGCATTGCTAAAGCTGTTGGCTACGGAAGCTCTCTGCGCAGACGAACCATTTGTCGCAACGAAAGTCGTATTTTCCAACTCCGCGATCACTTTACCACCGGCCCGCCGGAAACGGATGATCCCGTTGCGCAGCGGAGCGCCGCGGTCCACGCCAGTCGCGGACGACCCTATCCCGGTTTCGACCTGCGCCACATACAAAAACCGTCCGGCAATTCCCTCGGAATCCTGCCGCGGCATGGTCAGGACAATCTTGCCATTTTCTTGGCCCGCGGCGACGGGCACCAATGCGTCCTGACCAAAGGCTGGAACCGATGGCGATGCGGCGGTGAGCAAGCTGGCAAGAATTAAGCGTTTTATCATAAGTTACACCCCTGTGATAAGGCGTAAGCTATCGCTCGAGGCTGTCAATATTCTTTCCATCACGCAGGTCAGCGAGAAAAGATATGTCTTGAATTGTCCGTAACCAGAAGTGACGAAACCCGTCCCGGCTTTCCGCTGGGCTAATTGTTCGCGGTATGGGCGACCCCTGCATCGCGTGCAAGCCGCACAACTTCTGCGATGCTTCGAGCTTTCAGTTTCGTCAATGCATTGGCCCGGTGCATCTCGATGGTGCGTACGCTTAAGGACAACCGGTGCGCTGCAATCTTATTCGACAAACCGTCCATCAATAGCATCATCACCTCATGCTCCCGCGGACTTAGCGACTGGAACAGGCACAGTGAGCTGCTGCGCGTTGCCTCGGCGAGCTTTAAATTTGAAAGCTGAGCCATCGCATTATGCAAAGACGCCTCAAGCGATCCAATTTCGAACGGCTTTTCCAGAAATTCAGTTGCGCCAAGCTTGATTGACTGCACCGCAGCCGGAATATCGGCATGCGCGGACATGACAATCATCGGCCATCTCACATCGCGCTCGTTAAGGATCCCCATCAAGGCCATGCCGTCGATATTTGGCATCCGCACATCAATCAAAATGGGCGCGGGATCGAGGGCTGGCAAGCTGTCCAAAAAATCGTCCGCAGACGCGAACGACCAGCTTACGAAGCCAGCAGTCGAAAGCACAAAATGCAACGAACGCCGTATTTGCACGTCGTCATCGATTACGTAGACCTGATTCCTCTGGTCCGGTACGAACGGCTCCTGCGCGCGTTCGTCAAACAATATTCTTTCCTGAACGTTCAGCATCATTGAATGCCTTAAATACATAAATGTTCGATAACTCAAAAAATTGATATTGTTTCTGCAACTTGATACAGAAAATATCGATCCATCTGATTGATGATAAAGATAATCAGATACTACATATTTTATGAACGTCGTATGCATGAGACATAATTTGATAATTATTTAAAATATATGATATTTATACTAAACGATCACATTATTTTTTATATTGAACCTGATGTGAACAGCTCTATCGACGTAATCGTCACTAACTGCATTACATATTTCGTTCCGCATATTGCTGAAGAATATGAGCGCGCTGCTGCCTTATGCGACGATTGGATGCAAACAGCGCGAAGATGGGCTTTGGGTCCCTGCAGCGGCTGACAGAGCGCGCACCGCAACACCAGCTAAAGCCTTAGATGCTTGGTACTTCGGTCTTTTTGGAAATGCTGTTGCGTCAAAGAAAGTTGAATGAGGACACTATGCGTCCGCACATCCCTTATGGTTTATTGGCCGCGATATTGTCTAACGGACATTCAAGTCGCCATGAGAAGCCTGAGTGCGCAAAATCGGAAGTGACTTCACCATCAAGGCTCATCCCAACCATTGCACCGATAACAGTTGAACCGAATCCGCTTTGTGTCGGCGCGACTACCGCAGGTCCGCCCGTTTCGGTCCATGTCACAATGAAGCGATCCGGCGCATCCCCTCGAATGAGATCCCATGCTATCGTGATACGGCCATTGTCGTTGGACAATGCGCCATATTTGCTCGCATTGGTGGTGAGTTCATGAACGGCCATTCCAATCGTCTGGACAGCCGATGGCGACAGTTGCACATTTTCGCCATTGATTAAGATGCGTTCGCCGATCAGATCCTTGAAGTGACTAAGTTGAGCGCGGATAAGGGTATCGAGAGACACTGCCTTCCACTCATTCTCGACTAGCAAATCCTGTCCGGCAGCCAGCGACTGCACCCGGGCCGAGAACTTTCTTATAAACGCCTTATGGTTCTCCGCGCGGGTCTGGTGCGCTACAGCCATAACCACCGCGAGCAGATTTTTCGCGCGGTGGTTGATTTCTCCCATGAGAAATTGAACGTGGCGCTCCCGGTTCTTTTGATCGGTGATGTCGAGGTTCGTGCCAACGACCCATTCGATATTACCATCGGTCCCGGCGCGCGCGATTTCCACCGCTCGAATGTAGCGAATTTTGCCGTCATTAAGCCGCTTTATGCGAAATTCGCGTTCACTCGCGCCGGATTTGCTGACATTGTTTTGCAGCAACGCATCCTGAGCGACAGAGTCGTCAGGATGCACGCTGTTTATATAGTCCGTGTAATGTACAGACCCGTCCGGGGTTGCCGGCATGCCATACAGGTCGAACATCGTTCTGTCCCAGCGGACATAGCCAGTCGGAACATTCCATTGCCAAAGCCCGATTCCTGCCGTCTGAATTGCCAATTGGGTGATGATTTCGCTCTCGCGCAAGTTATCGGCAGATTGTTCGCGTTCCTTGGTCTGCTGCTTTAGTTCACCGACAGTTCGATTTTTTAAATCTAACAGATCCCGGCTCACTTCGCGTTCCAACACCAGCCGCTTGTTGGCTGTCTGGATCCCGTGAACAAGCGCCAAATCAGTCGCCACGACAAAGACATAAAATCCAAGCGCAACCCGCGCCCCATCCAGTGCAAATGAATTCACCGGCAGGATGAAGTAATACCATGCAACCAGGCCGCACAGGGTCGCAGACAGGATTCCCATCCGCCACCCAAACAAGAATGAAGTGACGATCACCGCGGGAAAAAAGGTGACGTACGGAAACCCGGACGGAAGAGACGAATCAACTAATACGCGAAGCAGCCATGCCGCGGCAAAAATAGCCAGCGTCGCCAATAAGCCGAGCGCAGGACTATTTCTGGCCAAAGGCAGCTGCTCGATCCAACCGGTTGTGCGATTGGCGTTGCCCGTCTCAAATCCGCTATCGACCATGAAGCCCCCAAATATGCCCCTGCACAAGCTGTTGCAGGGTATCAGTGAGAGCCCAGATATTAGCTGGTGTTTTAATTTCACCCCGTTGCCGCTAACCCTACGTGACGCGCTATCCATATGCAACGTGCATGCTTGGGGTATGCGTTCGGCTTATGACTGGCTGATCGGTCGATAACCCAAATTTCTTATCGCAGTTAATACGGCCGCTGCTGGGAGGGAGCGGACTGTCGGCTCTTTACTTCGTAGAGTTGTATTGAAGACGCGCCTTTAAATGTCGGCAATCATCCAATCAAGGAATGTCTGCGGCTGCGCTACGCGCTGCCTCCATTTTCTGGGCGAGGTCGTCGGGAATTGCCATCGACGTGAACGCGCCGACATTGGACCCTCCGGTATTGCCATGGGGCACGAGGCCTAACCAAGTCCCAGCGGCCGCGCCTATCACACGCATGATTTGGCCACTGATTTCACGTCGATTGCGTTGGTGGACACCCCACATCAACATGTGCAGGTGCACGCGAACATGCTGAACGGTGGATCGCTGACCCAACACATGCGCGCGTTCCAGGCGATGAAACGCGGAGGCAGTATCGCCGCGGGATTCAGCGCTCTTGGCAATGGCCAGCTCAGCTTCGACACAGGAATGAATTATCCGGCCAAAGTTCAAAAGGTTTGTCGCGGCGATCTTTTTCGAATGTAGCCGCCAAGCGAGATAGGCGCCGGCTGCGATGTCATAGCTCATGCAGAACATCGGCCACCAATCTGGAACGCCCGCATTTTCAATCAATCGACCATGATGCCAATCAAGCAAGCCGTGCCCTACTAACGCGACCACGACGATCCAAAGATTCGTCTTGAACCCCGCGACCGCCGTTAGAATAAATACAACAGAGACAATAATCTCCCAACCTAAAGCGCCGCTGCCGCCCATGACTGCGAACAAATCATAATAAGATGCGACAACAACGAGGATGACTGGATAGAGCGAACGGTCGCGGTCGAACCTGACGACAGTTGTGAAAAGGCCGACGCAAAGGGCCAGCGCAACACCAACAAAATATTCCA
This sequence comes from Sphingorhabdus sp., assembly GCF_046596595.1. Classification (GTDB taxonomy): domain Bacteria; phylum Pseudomonadota; class Alphaproteobacteria; order Sphingomonadales; family Sphingomonadaceae; genus Sphingorhabdus_B. Next base: position 2,428 of record NZ_JBKJMB010000130.1, on the reverse strand, counting down.
TTCCTGTTTCCTTTCGACGTCATCAGGCCACTGTGAGCCGATCGAATGAGCCCACCAACAGCACCGCGAACCCGCCGATCTCGCCGACGGCGAGCAGGTAGATGAAGGCACTGACCATTCGACCATGGACATGGCGTTTGCCGATCCGGTGCGGACGGCGCAGTTGGTTGTCGGTATCCTGGAGTATACCGTGCACCGCGTAGCTACCAACCGCCGCTCCGAAGAATACGACCGGCAGCACGACCGCCGCGAGGTTGACGCCCGCCGACCATTCGCTGAGTCGGGCAAATTCGGCGAGCACCAAGCACGCGAATGCGTACATCAGCGCTGCGCGGTGGCAAATATCGACATAGGCTGGAGCTTGGCCCTCGGCACTGGTGATCATGCCGCGATATTTCCATAAGCCGGTTATCAGTCCGGTCAGAAAGAAGACACCACAGCTCAATTGCGCAAGATGCACCGCGCTCATCGGCGGAACCCTGGATAGCCGAAGTCCGGCGATAGGTCCTGCGCGACTTTCCTTAAATGACTGGGCCTAAACAGCTCCAGCACTTGGTCGATACGCGGAAGCGAGATGAAAATTGACATGATGATCCTTTCAACAGCGCGCATGGCGGCGAAGAGCTCAACCTGGCGACGCACGTTGGCGAGTGTCGCACTTAGGAAAAGCGGAAGAACGCTTCGCCGCCTTGCAGTCAGTGAGCGCAGCTGCAGTTCGGACCGCACTTGCACGTTGGGCCGCACTTGCAGGCTTTACGCTGGGTCGCGCACTTGCAGCTGGGTGCGCAGGTGCAGGGGTTGCATTTGCAGGTCTTGGTCATTGATGAACTCCTTTGTTCGGTTTATGGAATTCTTGAGATACAACGCGGATCGCGTGGGCACTTGAACGTAGCGGCTAATGTCAATCGACCTGCCGCGATTGCAATTTGCCTACCGAGCAACAGCCCGAGCGGGGGAAGGCAATGGCCGTCATTGGCAAAGGGCGTATCGTCGTGTGGGAGGGGGCCGCCCTCTGGATGCTGGAGGGCGAGAAAACTGCTGACCTGCGCCCCCATGCGCACCATGCGATTCAAGTCACATTTCGACTGAAGGGCTGGTTCGAAATCAGCGTAAACGACGAAAAGCTAACCGGTCCGGTTGCTGCCGTGGGGTCGGACGCTCGCCATAGCTTTCGCGCGAGCGGCGCAGTCGCGTTTCTGTTCATTGCCCCCGAAAGTTCGGTGGGCACTGCTCTCGGCAAACTTTTGTTCGTACCGCAACCATGGGCGAAAATTACAAGCGGTCCCTTGGTGGCGTGCCTCGAACCGCTGCGTCAGTTTTTCGAGCGTGGTGGTTCTGACGAAGAGCTTCAGCAACTGGGAAAGGAGCTAATGATGAGGCTTCCATCGGCCGATCCGCCAACAATGCCTGACCGTCGAGTACTTGCGATGATTGACTATGCGCAGCAAAATCTTGAGGACGGCTTGACCCTGCCAAAGGCGGCGGGATGCGTTGCGCTATCTCCCAGCAGAGCGCGTCACCTTTTCGTTGCCCAAACCGGGCTGCCATTTAAGACCTATGTTTTATGGCTCCGGATTGAGCGTGCTGTAGCACTATACGCAGCAGGTAGTTCACTTACCGAAGCGGCACACGAGGCAGGTTTCGCAGATTCGGCGCACTTCAGTCGAACGTTTCGGCGGACCTTCGGTCTGCCAGCCGCTGGCCTGCGCCTAGCTCACGATTGAGGCGACTAAGTGCGCCCTAGGGACAAGTAATATGTAACGATGGCTTGCTTCGCTGACTTTGCGGCCGATGATAGTACTAAAATCAGAAGTCCGCTTTCGGCTATCGAGCAGATAAGCTTTAGCGATCTGAATTGGGCTTACAGTTGCACCGAAATTTGCTATGAAAGGTCCTACAATGCGCTCATGAAAAACCGCAGAAATACGTCAGTTTCTGAAAAGTGGTCGGGGTGACAGGATTCCAGCAAATAGCTGGAATCACTTAAGAAAATAAGGCATAATCCCCTACACAGCACCTGCACAGTTATGGAATTCCGCGCCCGTTCGCTCCAAACCTGCACAGTTTCTGCACGGCGGAGTATGGGAATGGCGTTCATCACTGACAAGGAGGTGCACAAATCCGGCCTGATCATTTTCAGGCGCGGCGATGTCGAACACCGCAATTTCTATTGCCGCATCAAGCTCCCCAAAGAAGATCGCTATAAGACGATCTCGCTTCACACGTCGGACCGGGAGTCCGCCCGCGACCGGGCGTTCGATGAGGACGCCGACATCCGTTTCCGGGTAAAGCACGATGTCGCCGTGTTCAATCGCCCGTTTCGGCAGGTGGCGGCGGACTATCTCCAGACCCAGCAGCGCCGTGCCGATACCGGCGATTGAACACGGCGACATCGTGCTTTACCCGGAAACGGATGTCGGCGTCCTCA
>NZ_JBKJMB010000012.1:0-82924 GCF_046596595.1 Sphingorhabdus sp. | reverse complement strand
TGCTTCAGCTTTCCGCGCCGCTTTCAGCTGCATGTCTAACGAATCGAGCCGAGCGTCGCTTTTGCTTTTGCCATCCTGCCCGGAATTGTCCGACATCATGTGATTCCATCCTTCAATCAGGGGAAACCGCCACGAAATCGGGGCAACCCCGCCTAGGCATCGGCGCTTTAGGAGAGGCCCAGCATCAAGTCAACAGCGCGCCAGCAAGAATGTTGCATTGCAACAGAAAAGGCCGGGACATCACTGCCCCGGCCCGGTTTGTTGGTTGTTGATATGCGCAAAGCGCGATGTGGCGCTTTGAACACGCATCATAGTCAATCCGGGAACGCTCAAAATCGTCTTCTAAAATCGTCATCCTGAACTTGTTTCAGGATAACAAACCGTCGCGCGTTATCCTGACGCGAGTTCAGGATGACGGATGATAGGAACAAACCATGTTGCGTTACCCGAATAATTGGGATCAAGGACAGCGTGGGTCCAGCTGAGGCGCACCAGCATCGCGCGTCATCCATTGACCCGACGGCGTCTGGTATTTTTCACCTGCGACCGTACGTTCAGCAATCAGGCGGCAACCGCTGCGCAGCGCCATTTCTTCGACAGTTGCGCCGTTTGCGAGCGCCTCTTTCGAGTAAGCAGCCTTGCGTTTGATGTTAATGTCCTCAACCAACGCGCGAATGGCGGGCGACGGCGGTGTCGCAAAGCCAAGATAGCCATCCGATTTTTCACCGACCAGTCCGCTGGCGCGTGCGCTTTGGTAGGCAGGATCGCGTCCTGCCTGAAAGGCCACTGCGCTTGTAGCTGTTGTGCCAAGCAGCAAGGCCGCGATCATCATTTCAACCGAATTTTTCATCAAAATATCTCCGGATTCTCTTCAATCACTTTTTCGGACGCCGCAGCCAGCTTGTACAAAATTTCCTGCCGGATCGCGATGTTGAGGTTGATGACGATTGGCTTGTCGGGCGCAGTTACCTGCACACATCCGCTTAAGACCGACGCCATCAACGGCGTGAACAAGAGTATCAGTTTCCCCATAAGGCGGCGAATCGCATTATCCGTGCGGTTCGTCAATTGAGGCCGGTAGTGCGCCATGTTCGCTTTCCCTTTGCTGAATGGTTCATTCATTGGATGGTTCTTTTTTTGTTTCAACCGCTTGCGGCGTTGTGCCGTCCGATTGTTTTTTCTGCTCCTCGAGCAGATATTGCAGATCACGATCTGCCGCATAATTTGCGTCGTAAAGTCCACGAATCGAGCCGATAAGTTTCAGGAACTCGGCAGTCACGCTGACGTTGAATTTGATCGGGATTCGGGCGAGCTGCCGCGTGATGAAGTTGCGCTTTGCCAGTGTACCTTGCTGCAACCCGGTGAAGCTGATGTCCGTGACTATTTCACCATCGAGATCGCCGCCGACACCAATGGTCAGCGTAGAATAACGGATCGAGCGCAGCGCGTTGAAGGCATAATTGGCAAATACGCCCATATCCTTATAAGCCAGTTCACCAAGATAACTCACCTCGCCCCCGCCCGGTCTGGAGACCAGAGCCCCGCCGACTATTCTGCCGCCGTCCTGGTTGAAGACCATAGGCAAGGTGCCGTCAAACACCCCGGTTACGCGTAGGTTCTGGAAATCATAGCCCGCGAGCAGTTTCTCCGCATCGACGCCAATGACGCGGAAGGTCAGACGCCGTTCTGACTCAACGCCGAAATCAAGTACGGTCGGCTCAAGGATAAGTTCGCCACCGGCAAACGGCCAGCGCCCCGATTCAACCGCCACCTGCCGGTTCGGCAGCAACTTGTAACTGATTTTTCCGTCGAGCGCGGGAATACCCGGGTTGACCGACGCGACGGTCGCAATTTGCCCGGACGCTGTTTCCAGCCCCAACAGGTCGGAAAAGACGATTTCGGTGGTGAGGCCCTCTACCGGACCGAAGGCAGCGGCCAGATTCATGCCCTTTGTGGAGACCCGGCCAGTGCTCCGCACACCTGCTTTGTCCCAATCAATGCGGCCATCACCCGACACGACCCCATCCACATTGGCGGCTACACCCAAAACAAGCGACGTCAGCAAATCGGGTTGAAAGCGATCATTGAAGCGAAGTCCATCGACTGCGAGCAAGGCGCGTCCGCTTGAGTTGCTTAAGTCATGCCGGATATCGACGTCGGACACGCGCGTATTGGTGGTTGGCTCAACCAGATGGCCGATCGCGGAAATGACGTTGTTTTCTAACGTCAGCAGCATATCGGGCACCACCATCGGTTCAAACCGGTCGACCTGAGCGGCATCAAGAACGTTTAGGCGCGCGTTCAGCGTCAATATCTGGTCAAGGTAACGCCATTCCCCAGACGCTTGTTCAAGCAAAAGTGGCACGTTGCCAATCTGACCCGCGCCGCCGGTCAAAGTGCCGTCCGCACCACCCTGATTGATGCTGCCGGCAAGCGTTGTCATGTTCAGCAGTGTGCGTACGTCGGGTTCGCCCAGCTCGACAACGACATCGCGCGCAGCAAAGCCTTCATCAAGGCTGAAGCGGATGTTTGCACTGCGCGCGGCAATTCGCGTACTGCCAAGCGTGCCCATAGCGGCGAAACCCGCGATATTGGTCGCAAATCGCGCGTTGCCGTTCCGCAAAGTGAGCATGGACTGGCCAGCATCTGGACAGAGCCGAAGCGATTGGCCACGTAACGCCAGACTGTAGACGCGCAATGCATCAAAACGTGCATTCTGGCAGCTGTCATATAAGGCAAATGTACCGGCCGTATAGCGACCCGCAATCGGCAAATTCAGCCCGGTGACAAATCCGCCCGGCATTGGCCCTGACAGCTTTGCCTGCCCCTGAAACCGCCAAGCCTGGCCCGGACTGCCATTGAACGCAAGGTTGGACACAGCAAGCCGCGCGCCACCGGCGGCATAAGGCGCGACCACTAGATTGCCTGACCAACTGCGTCCTGACTGCGCGACGGTGAGTGTCGCGGACGGAAGGTTATTGCCCGACAATGCCAGCCCCACCGGCGCATTTAACTGCAAGCCGCCAGAAGCTTGTGTGATCCCGAAACTGCCGATCTGCCGAACCCGAACACCAGATGCGCTGGTGAAGGCCAAAGCACCGATGCTTGCCCCCCGCCGACTTTGGAAATCCTGATAGGCATCGAAATCGAGGCTGGCGGTAAATTGGTCACCCGCATTTTCCAGAACTGGCGCCATCCGCGCAATAATGGGCCCGACGGGCGTGTTCCCGGTCTGCGCAGCAATTGACCCCAGCCCATTTATCGTTCCGCGATCAAACGCGCCGCCGTTCAATGACGCGCTGCCGCGAACCGATAGCGCGATCCGGCCATCGGCCATGCCTGCATAGCCTTTGGCGTTCATCTGCAGCTGGCGGACAGACAAAGGCGCAGAACGTAAATTTCCTTTTTCAAGCATGAGCGCAAAGTTCGTGCGCTTAAGTGAGCCGTCGACCGATAATTTTCCTGCAACGTCTTTCAGTTGCGTTTTAGGAACGTTCACGAACGGCACCGCGACCCCGATATCGCCCGACCAAGCATTGAAGCGTTCCGACAGTTTCAGGTCGGCATTCAACCGCGGCGCGACGAGACCAACACCTGCCCGCATGCAGTTCGCGCGCGATGACGTTATCGGGCCGATCAGACGCGGCTCACGCCATTCCATCAACAGCTTCCCGTCGAAACTCACGTCTGTGGCGTTGCAATCTGCTATCTTTAGGCCGGGCGAACGCAGTGCAAGATTGCCGGAAAACCGGTTGCGCAACAGACCGCTGCCGTTCAATCCAGCGCCGATCACGCCCCATGGCGTATCAATCCGCGCGCGGGCATTTTTGATATCCACGGCAATGTCTGGCCATTTAAATGGCTCGGTCGACGTGGGGTCCCTGAATTTATCCAGCTCCCCAAAAGTGAGCTTGTCATTCACATAGCGCCCGCGCAGCATCACGTCTTTGGCACGGACGTCGCGCAAAGCGGCGCCCGAAAAGTTAAGCGCTACGTCAATTTCGACCAGCTTTGCTGTCAGATCGGGTCGCGTCGGATCGCCAATGACAAGGTCCCGAATCCGCTGCGTTCGAAATCCGATGGTATCGATCTTATAGCTTGCCTTGACGCCCCGTTCGGCAAACGCGTTTTGTACGAACCGATCAGCGATGCTGTTGCGTTGCGTCCATGTAAACGCCAGCAGGACAACGAGCAAAAGCGCAACTGCGCCGAATATGCGCCGCTTCCACCGTGCACCGCTATAGGGTTGCACATCGACATCGCCCGTCGGTGTTTCGTCGGCAGCATCCTGCATGCGCTTCAAATGCGGGAAAGGCCATCATGTTGCAACTCATTCGCGCCAAGCGACTTGCGCCAAATTTAAAAATCACAGAAAAGGGATAAATCACAAAAGGATAGCAGTGATGACAGAAGGCGCGGAAAAGACCGAACATCATGGCGCTGGCCATCGTGCGCGCCTGCGAAAGAGATTATTGGAAAAAAATGGCGACAGCCTGCACGACCATGAGCTTGTCGAATATCTCCTCGCGCTTGCGATACCTCGCCGCGATACAAAGCAGATCGCGAAAGATCTCATCGCGCGATATGGCAGTCTATCGGCGTTGCTCACCGCCGACGCTGCCAGCATCTTGCAGGAAAAATGGATGGGTGAAACGAGCGTCGCCGCCCTGAAAATCGTTCAGGTCGCGGCGCTTCGCCTGTTAAGCGAGCCTGTGCGCGAGTTGCCCATTATATCCTCGTGGCAATCACTGCTTGATTATCTGCGCGCGGATATGGCGCATCTTACTATTGAGCGTGTGCGCACCTTGTATTTGAACAGCAAAAATATGCTGATACGTGATGAGGTTGCGAGCGAAGGTTCGGTGGATCAGGCCGCGATCTACACCCGAGAAGTGATCCGGCGCGCAATGGATCTTGGCGCTGCTGCGATCATATTGGTGCACAACCACCCAAGCGGAGATAGCACCCCAAGCCGGCAGGATATCGCCATGACCAAAGACATTGCCGACGCCGGACGAAAGTTCGGGATAGCTGTGCATGACCACATCATCATTGGCAAAAACGGTTTTACGAGCATGCGCAGCGCTGGGCTGATTTGACGAATTAGCGGGTGGCATAATAGCCCCCACTCCCGCATAGCCGCGATATGCCCTCCCCGACTCCAGCCAAGAAATCCATAGGTCCACGCGAACTCACCGTTATGATGGCGTCGCTTATGGCGCTGAATGCGCTTGCCATCGACGCCATGCTGCCCGCCTTTCCGGCTATGGTGCGCGGCCTTGGCCTTACCGACCCAAACCAGATCCAATATGTCATTTCAACGTTTCTGGCTGGAACCGGCATTGGTGCACTGATCTATGGTCCACTCTCCGACCGCTATGGCCGAAAGCCAATTTTGCTGATTGCTACAATTGGCGCTGCAGTTTTTTCGCTCGCGTGCTCAATTGCGCCTGACTTTCGCGTCATGCTCATTATGCGTTTCTCGCATGGCCTATTGGCGGCGGCGATGGGCGTGCTCGTCGTCTCGGTTATCCGCGACCAGTTTGAAGGCGACGCGATGGCACGGCGCATGTCGACCATATTTCTGATATTCATGATTGTGCCGATTGTCGCGCCGACGATTGGGCAATTGGTCTTGCTGTTTGCAGGCTGGCGCGTAATTTTTGACCTGATGGCGTTGATGGCGGTTGCCGCCGCTATATGGTTGTATCTGCGCCTGCCGGAGACATTAGCGCCCGAAAACGTCATTCCAATTGAGCCGCACGCACTGGCGAAGGCATGGAAGATCGTGGTGCTTAATCGCAACTCGGCGGGTTACATGGTTGGTGCTGGCATCGTTCAGGGTGCGCTGTTCGGCTATCTCAACAGTTCGCAGCAGATGTTCGACAAAGTGTTCGGTGCTGCCGATTTTTTCACCATCGGTTTTGCCATCATTGCCGTCGGCATCGCAGTGTCGAATTTCACCAATTCGCGCATCGTCGAACGCTTTGGCGCGCGCCGCGTGTCGCAAACCGCTTTGCTGACATTCATTGCCCTTGGTGCGTTACAGTTGTTTGCGGCGCGCTTTACGCCCACGTCGTTACCCATTTTTCTGCTACTGCTCACGGCCAATATGGCGATGATCGGATTTATCGGCTCCAATTTCTCGTCGATTGCAATGACGCCCTTTGGCCATGTTGCGGGCGCTGCTTCGTCGTTCCAGACCTTCGTGCGTACGGTTCTCGCCGCATCACTTGGCGCCATCATCGGGCAGCAGTTTGACGGCACCGTGTATCCCGTCGCTTTCGGCTTTCTGGGCTGCGGCATCGTGGCGCTTGGCCTTGTATTATGGTGCGAAAAGGGGAAGCTGTTTACGCGGCCCGGCACCACACAGCCCCTGCCAGTCAACCCGCCCACCTAAGGCAAAGAAAAGGGGCACCGAAGCGCCCCTTATCCTTTTTAGCTTTGCGCGTGCCTTAGTCCACCACGGGACCAGGAAACTCACCCATGTCCGGCGCATCATCCATGCTCTGGTCATGCTGCAGGTTTGAATTGCGCATGCCGTAGACGAAATACAACACTATTGCCGCCGCCAAGAAGTAGATGAAGAATATCAAGACATTGTACGGCACGGTCGTGATCAGATAGAGGCACGACAAGATGCCAAGGATCGGCACCACTGGATACAACGGCACCGAGAAGCCACGTGGCAGGTCAGGCGCCGCACGGCGCAGGTAAATCACCGAGAGGCAAACAATGGCGAATGCGGCCAATGTCCCAACCGACGTCATGTCGCCCAACACGTTAATGTCAAAGAACCCTGCCGCAACGGCAGTAATCGTTCCAACCAAAATCGTGTTGATATAAGGTGTGTGGAACTTTGGATGCACCTTTGAAAATATCTTCGGCAACAGGCCATCGCGGGCCATGGTGTAAAAAATACGTGTTTGCGCATACATCAGCACGAGCACAACTGACGTCAGACCGATAATCGCGCCGACCTTGATGGTCTTTGCAAGCCATGCCCATTGCGCGCCAAAGCTATCAACCACAACGGCTACTGGGTCAGGCACGTTCAATGTGCCGTATGGCACCAGCAGGGTCATGATCGCCGCGACAAGCATATAGATGACGGTGCAGACAATCAGCGAGCCGATGATACCGAACGGCATGTCACGCTTGGGGTCTTTGGCTTCCTGACCAGCGGTCGAAACAGCTTCGAAGCCGATATAGGCAAAGAACACGATCGACGCGGCACGCATGATGCCATCGACGCCAAACTCACCGTCGCCAGTGTTTTCAGGAATAAACGGTGTCCAGTTTTTGGCGACCAGTTCCGGCAAGTTGGTGAGTACAAGATATCCGCCAACCAAAATGAAAGCAGCCAGCACGCTCACCTTAATTGCCACAATGATGTTGTTGACCTTGGCCGATTCAGAAACACCCACCATCAACAACAATGCAAGCGACATACAAATTGCAAAGGCCGGCAAGTTGAATATCGCGGTGACAGCGGTTCCATCGACGATCAGCGGTACCCCGTCACGCATGACAGCGTGGCCGGTGGGTCCGGTAAACTGTGGAGGGATAACAAGCCCGAAATCCGCCAAGAGGCTGACGACATAGCCGCTCCACCCGACAGCCACGACTGATGCCGCCAAACCATATTCGAGGAGCAGAAGCGCGCCCATTATCCAGGCAACAAATTCACCCAATGTGGTGTAGCTATAGGTGTAGGCGGAACCTGACACCGGCAGCGTCGAGGAAAGCTCGGCGTAACATAAACCTGCAAACGCACAGACAATACCTGCAACAACGAACGATAGCATGACGGCAGGTCCAGCGTGCAACGCGGCTGCGCTACCCGTACGGACGAATATACCCGCACCGATGATGCAGCCTACGCCCAATAGCAGAAGGTTCCATTTACCGAGCGAACGCTTCAGTTCGCTATTTGCCGACTCTCTTTGTACTTGCGCGATCGTTTTGCGCGCAAACATGCGCTGCATCACGGATTGCTGTTCAACGGCCATCATAATCTCCCCGATGGATTTCTTATGGCGCGGAACCTAGCCTCAAAATGACTCCGCGCAACTTAATTTCACCGCATAAGCATGGGTCCGAGCGGTTTTCCACCGAAAATATGGACATGGAGGTGCGGAACTTCCTGATGCGAATCCATTCCGATATTCGCAAGCAGCCGATATCCCGGTTCAACCAACCCCAATTCGCGCGAAACATGCCCAACGGCGCGGACAAATCCCGCTATTTCCGCATCGCCGCCCTTGGCACTGAAGTCATCCCAACTGACATAAGCGCCTTTTGGAATGACCAGGACATGGGCCGGCGCCTGCGGGTTGATATCGTGGAAGGCGAGCGCCCATTGATCTTCAAACACTTTGCTGCACGGTATTTCGCCGCGCAGGATCTTGGCGAAAATATTCTGGTCATCATATTCTAAAGTCGGGTCAATTGGCATCTTTATTCCCCATCTTGGTTGCGCGATGCTTTTTCTACCAAGCCAGAGACGCCCTCACGGCGGTCCAGCTCAGCAAGCACGTCATCAAATGGAACGCCGACATCTTTCAGCAAAATCAAAAGATGGAAAATCAGGTCTGCCGCTTCGGCAGTCACGTCGTGCGCATCGCCGGAAAGCGCCGCAATGATGGTCTCAGTGGCTTCTTCACCAACCTTCTGCGCAATTTTGCCGCGTCCTTTGGCAAAAAGCGAAGCAACATAGCTGCTGTCTGGTGCTGCACCTGATCGCTGGGCTATCGTCTGTTCAAGCCGGGGGAGTGTGTCGCGCATCAAATGTCCTTTTGCAAGGCAACGACCATGGCCTTGTCTTCAGCGGGTATCAACCCTTCCAGAACGCGCCAAAAACCCGTCACCGATTCTTGCCCGGCCGCTGCATAGGCCGACGCAAGGCTTTTGCGCAGGGCATCGAACAATTGCGCTTCAAAGAGCATTCCCTCAGGCGTAAGGCGAAGCAGTTTTTGTCGGCGATCGACATTGCCCGTGCGTGTTTCGATCAGGCCTTGATCGCTGAGGTCAGTCAGTACGCGGCCAAGCGACTGTTTGGTGATCGCGAGGATTTTGAGCAGGGCAGTAATTGGCAAATCTGGCTGGCGCGCGATAAAATAGAGCGCTCGGTGGTGCGCGCGGCCAAGGCCATGCTCTGCCAAGCCGTTATCAATTGCGCGGGTGAGCCGCGTATATCCGAAAAACAGAAGTTCGACGCCGCGCCGGACTTCGTTCTCACGAAGAAACAAGGGCGATGCTGTGGGCGGGATAGAAGATGGGACAGCCATATTGACGTATCTTGGCCTAGCCCATAGGACAGTGCAATACCCTAATGAACGAGAACATCGATGACCGCTGGCGCATTTCCTTTTGAGGCGAACCCAAACCCGGTGGCCCCGGCAGAACGCGCGGCGCGGCTTGCCGATCCCGGCTTTGGCCGCGTGTTTACCGACCATATGGTCACGATTCGTTATTCCGACACAAAGGGCTGGTATGATGCAAAAGTCGGGCCGCGGGGGCCATTGACGCTCGATCCCGCAACGGCGGTGCTGCACTATGCGCAAGAAATTTTTGAAGGGCTAAAGGCGTATCGCTTGGCCGATGGCGGTATGGCGCTTTTCCGCCCCGAACAAAATGCCCGCCGCTTCCAACGTTCGGCAAAGCGTCTTGCCATGCCCGAGCTGCCCGAGGAGATGTTTTTGCAGGCTTGCAACCAGCTGGTCGATGTAGACAGGGACTGGTTTCCGTCCGTCGACGGTGGCTCCATTTATCTGCGGCCCTTCATGATCGCGAGTGAAGTATTCTTGGGCGTCAAGCCGTCCGCTGAGTATCTGTTCATGGTCATCGCTTCCGCAGCAGGCAATTATTTCAAGAGCGGTGCCCCCGCCATCTCGATTTGGGTTTCCGAACATTATACCCGAGCAGCTCCGGGCGGAACCGGCGCGGCAAAATGCGGTGGCAATTATGCCGCCAGCCTTGTTGCCCAATCCGAAGCCATCCGTCAGGGATGCGACCAGGTCGTGTTTTTGGATGCCGCCGAACGCCGCTGGGTCGAGGAGCTTGGCGGCATGAACCTGTTTTTCCTGTTTGACGATGGGTCGATCATCACGCCGCCAGCGGACGGCACAATATTAGAGGGCATCACGCGCGATTCCGTCCTGACACTTGCACGCGAACAAGGATTGAATGTGCGCGAGGAACGTTATGCAATCGACCAGTGGCGCGCCGACGCAGAATCGGGCCGACTGGTCGAAGCCTTTGCTTGCGGCACGGCTGCAGTCATCACCGCGGTCGGAACGGTACAGTCGGCGGCGGGCAGTTTCACGATCGGCGCAGGCGGTGCAGGGCAGATGACTCAGCAACTCCGCGCAAAGCTTGTGGATATCCAACGCGGTGTTGCCGAAGACAACCATAACTGGGTGCAACGTGTCGATTAAGCAGTTGCGCGAAACGATTCCCGCGATATAAGCCGCCCGCAATGGCCAGATTACTGGCTTGCTGGGGCGTCGCCAAGCGGTAAGGCAGCGGCTTTTGATGCCGCCATTCGCAGGTTCGATCCCTGCCGCCCCAGCCATTTTTAAACACAAATTGCTTGCCTTATTTCCGGAAATGTTGTAAACGATTGTAAATGTTTGGGCTCTTGTCTGGTAACCGGACAAATATTGGCCTAATACAGCGCATTGCCGTACAATCGGCCGGTTGCTGAGGGGCGGACCATAATGCGGGTAGGTATTGCCGACGGCGAGTCGGAGGTGGTTGCGCATCTTAAGCTCATTGTGCAAGATCTAGGGCATGAAGCCGTTGGGTTTGTTGAGAGCAGCGCGTTAACGCAGGCGCTTTCGAAAAAAACTACCTTTGACCTTGTCATTCTTGACTGGAATATTCCCGGAAGTGACGGCTACTCCATTTTGCAATGGATGGAAACCAACCTGCCCAAGCGCCCGCCTGTGATCATGATGGCAAGCCGGTCTGCCAAGCGCGACATAACTGACGCATTGAACGCCGGCGCGGATGATTACATCACAAAACCCGAAGACCGGTCCATCATTGCCGCGCGCGTGTCGGCATTGTTACGCGGTTCGTCCGCAACCGGCGCCTTTGATACTGAAGTCACATACGGCAAATACACCATGAACAGGCTTGAACAGAGCGTAACGTTACACGGCAAGACTGCTTTCCTTACTGCAAAGGAATTTGAGCTGGCCGAAATGTTTTTTAAAAATGCCGACCGGACATTGGCGCGCAATTTTATCATGGAAACCATCTGGCGGACGACGGCAACGCTTGCAACGCGCACGCTGGATATGCACATTTCGCGCGTACGGGCGAAGCTTGATTTGCGGCCTGAGAACGGTTTTCGCATTTTTACGGTATTCGGGTACGGTTACCGCCTTGAAACTATCCCGCTTTAGGCTGTCCAAGCCAACCGGACCGGTCCAGCAAATTCGGGTCGCCCGCACCGTCAGCGCGGGCAAGCTGTCAACACTGCATAATCAAGCCGCTTTTTTTGCGCGCTCGTGCATTTCCTGATTAAGCATTTCTGCAAGCAAAAATGCGAGCTCAAGCGACTGCGCAGCGTTCAGCCGCGGGTCGCAATGGGTATGATACCGGTCTGCCAGTCCCTCGTCGGTCACGGCAACTGCACCGCCAGTACATTCGGTCACGTTCTGGCCAGTCATCTCGATATGAATCCCGCCGCCAAAGCTGCCTTCAGCGCGATGCACGGCGAAGAACCCGCGCACTTCTGCCAAAATGCGTTCGAACGGCCGCGTTTTGTAGCCGCTTGCGGATTTGATGACATTACCATGCATCGGGTCGCACGACCAGATAACCGGATGCCCTTCGCGTTGCACCGCACGCACCAATATGGGCAGGCCGCTTTCAACCTTGTCATAACCATAACGTGAAATCAGCGTAATCCGCCCTGCCTCGCGCGCGGGGTTCAATGTGTCGAGCATGCGCAGCAACGCATCGGGTTCAAGGCTTGGACCACATTTAATGCCGATGGGGTTGCCGATACCGCGCAGGAATTCCACATGCGCCGAGCCTTCAAAACGCGTTCTGTCTCCAATCCACAGAAAATGCGCCGACGTATCGTACCAGCCGCCAGTCAGACTGTCCTGACGAGTCATTGCCTGCTCATAAGGCAGCAACAAGGCTTCATGGCTGGTGTAGAAGCTCGTACCCTTAATCTGTGGTACGGTTTCAGGCGTAATGCCGCACGCTTCCATAAAGGCCAGTGCTTCGCTTATGCGATCTGCGGTTTCCTTATATTTTTGTGCCCACGGTGAACGGCCCATATAATCATGCGTCCAGGCGTTGACCTGCTGAAGATTTGCATAACCACCGCTGGAAAAGGCACGCAAAAGGTTCAACGTCGACGCCGCTTGGCTGTACGCGCGGACCATACGTGCTGGATCGGGCTCACGCCCTTCGGCTACAAATTCGATATCGTTGATAATGTCACCGAAATAGCTGGGCAGTTCGACCCCGTTAATTGTTTCGGTCGGCGTGGAACGTGGCTTGGCAAACTGGCCGGCCATCCGTCCGAGCTTCACCACAGGCAACTTGCCCGCAAAGGTCAGCACAACGGCCATTTGCAGGATGACGCGAAATGTATCGCGAATATTATTCGGATGAAACTCGGCAAAGCTTTCGGCGCAGTCACCGCCCTGAAGCAGAAACGCTTTTCCTTCGGCGACTTTTGCAAGATCGGTTGTGAGGTTACGCGCTTCACCAGCAAAAACGAGCGGCGGATAATTGCGCAGCGTTGCCTCGGTCGCGGCCAAAGCGGCTGCGTCCTTGTATACGGGCATTTGGATGCCCGTTGCGTCTCTCCAACTTTCCGGCGTCCAAACCGTCGCCATCGATGTCTACTCCAATAATAATCGTTTAAAATTTGCGCCCTTTACGCTTAATATGTTGCGACAAGCAAGCATTAGAGCCCAATTCGAGCTAGTTTCGCTAAATGCAACCATGCATACGTCGTTTGGTACGCTGGCGACCAAATTCCCTGTTGGCAAATAGCGTTAAAGGCGTCTATCAGGCCGCTGAATCGCCCCTGTTATAAGCCGAATTGTTTGACTTATGCGGGAGTGACGGGATTTCGACGGTATTGCGCGGTCCATTTCCGCGACGCAAAAAGGGCAAATTATGTCTACAGTCAAAAAGCCAGATGGCACGGGAAAAAAACCTGTAAAGGCCCCAGCGGACCCGGTTGCGGCGGCATTGAACGCCGATGGCGCGACTTTGGATGGCATTCCCATTGAGGAATTACGCGTGAAACGTGATGGCAGTGGTGAAGGTCAGGGCGTGCGTCGCCGCGATTTCATTCATATTGCCACCGTCAGCTTTGCCGGTGTCGGTGCTGCGGCGGTCGCGGTTCCGCTCGTTTCGCAGATGAGTGCAAGTGCCGACGTCCTCGCGCTTGCATCAATCGAAGTTGATGTAGCTGCAATCCAGCCTGGCCAGGCCATCAAAACAAGCTGGCGCAAGCAGCCTATCTTTATTCGCAACCTGACGCCTGTCGAGATTGACGAAGCTAACAAGGTTGATGTGGGTTCGCTCCGCGATCCACAAACGCTGGCCGAGCGGACCAAGCCCGGTAAAGAAAATTGGCTGATCACCCTTGGCGTCTGCACCCATTTGGGTTGCGTGCCGTTAGGTGCAGCAGCGGGCGAGGTAAAAGGCGAGTATGGCGGCTATTTCTGCCCTTGCCATGGCTCGCATTATGACACCGCTGCACGCGTCCGGAAGGGTCCAGCTCCGCTGAACCTCGTTGTTCCGGAATTTGCATTTCTTTCTGACACAGTCGTTAAAATCGGTTGAGGAGCTAAAACGCTATGAGCTTCCCTTGGGCACAAGAATATAAGCCGCAGGGCACGGTTGGTAAGTGGGTCGATGAACGCCTGCCACTGCCGCGTCTGGTGTTTAACGCCGTCGGCGCCGGTTATCCGGTCCCCCGTAACCTCAATTATTTCTGGAACTTTGGCGTTCTTGCGGGTGTCGCACTCGTTATTCAGATCGTCACCGGCATTGTTTTGGCGATGCATTATTACGCAAGCGTCGATGGCGCGTTCAACAGCGTCGAGCACATCATGCGCGACGTGAACGCTGGTTGGTTCTTGCGTTATGCGCACATGAACGGCGCAAGTTTCTTCTTCATCGTGGTATATACGCACATCTTCCGCGGACTTTTCTACGGCTCTTATAAAGCGCCGCGTGAAATGATCTGGTTGCTGGGTGTAACCATCTTCCTGTTGATGATGGCGACTGCCTTCATGGGCTATGTCCTGCCATGGGGCCAAATGAGCTTCTGGGGTGCGCAGGTTATCACCGGCTTCTTCTCCGCCATTCCGTTGGTGGGGGAACCATTGCGTCAATGGCTTCTCGGCGGCTTTGCGCCAGATCAAGCTGCGCTGAATCGTTTCTTCTCGTTGCATTACCTGATGCCGTTCGTCATTGCCGGTGTCATCATCATGCACGTATGGGCGTTGCATATTCCCGGTTCGTCGAACCCCACTGGCGTCAGCGTAAAGGGCGAGCAGGACACTGTCCCATTCCACCCATATTACACCGCGAAGGACGGCTTCGGTCTTGGAATATTCCTTATCCTGTTTGTGGCCGTCACGTTCTTTGTACCCAACATGCTTGGACACCCCGACAACTACATCCCGGCTAACCCGCTCTCAACGCCAGCGCACATTGTGCCTGAATGGTATTTCCTGCCATTCTACGCGATTTTGAAGGCGTTCACCGTCGACTTCGGCATTCCCTTCACTGGCATTACCATTATTCCAGCGAAGCTTATGGGCGTGCTGGCAATGTTTGGTTCGATCCTGCTGTTGTTTTTCCTGCCATGGTTGGACACATCACCAGTGCGTTCAGGACACTATCGTCCGCTGTTCCGCAAATTCTTCTGGTTTGGCCTTATCCCAAGCCTGGTCATATTGACCTATTGCGGCGGTAAGCCTCCATATACGCAGTGGGTCGTACTCAGCCAACTTGCAGGCGCATATTATTTCGCCCACTTCTTGATCATCTTGCCGATTGTCTCGCGCATTGAACGGCCGCTTCCGCTGCCAAATTCAATTACCGAAGCCGTCACTGGCAAACCGCTTCAGCTTGCGACTGCGTAAAACAGGGAAAGCATAATCATGGTTCGTTTAATTGCTTTTTTGGTAGGCCTGTTTTTCAGTGGCATGCTGCTGCTTGGTCTTGGGGACACCGTCGTTTCGGCGATCAAGGAACCCGCGCTACCGACGGCTGAGCATGAGTTCCACGAAGAGGCTTTAGCGGTCAACTTCGCGCATGACGGTCCCATGGGCAAATTTGACCGTGGTCAGTTGCAGCGTGGATTGAAGGTCTATTCCGAAGTCTGCTCAGCTTGCCACAGCCTGAAACTGGTTTCTTTCCGTGATTTTGCCGCTTTGGGCTACAACGAAGACCAAGTGAAAGCGCTGGCCAAGGCATGGAAGACCGAAGTGCCAAGCATCAACCCTGAAACGGGTGAGCCAGCCACACGTCCAGCCATTCCTGCAGACAAAATTCCTTCGCCATTTGCGAACGAGACCGCCGCACGTGCAGCCAACAACAATGCGCTTCCGCCGGATCTGTCCTTGATCACCAAGGCGCGCGAAGGTGGCCCGGCTTATGTATACTCTTTGCTCCTCGGTTACCGTGAGCAAGTTGGCTACAAGAACGAAGAAGGCAAAGAGCTGCTTAAGGAGTTTCCTGATGCCGCAACGCCTCCTGGCCTGAACTTCAACCCGTGGTTTGCAAACCTCAACATCGCCATGGCCGCGCCAATTGCGGTCGACGATCAGGTTACCTATGACGATGGTACCAAAGCAACGAAGGAGCAGATGGCTAAGGACGTTGCGGCGTTCCTGACGTGGACCGCCGAGCCCAAGATGGAAAACCGCAAGAGCGCTGGATTTGCGGCGCTTGGCTTCCTTCTCATCTTTACCGTGCTGGCATGGATGTCCTACAAGACAATCTGGGCAGAGAAAAAGCACTGATAATCCAACCAAGCATTTGATTGGGCCGCTTTTGCGGCCCTTTCTTTTGCAATGAGGGCGTTGACGCTTGCGCCAGATAATGGCAATAGCGGCGCTCTTGACGGGCCCTATGGCCCATCGCGGGTATAGCATAGTGGTAATGCACTAGCCTTCCAAGCTAGCTAGAGGGGTTCGATTCCCCTTACCCGCTCCAACTTCTCTTCCGACCTTCATTGCATGTCACTCGTGCGGCTACAGCCTCAGGAATTGATACATTTTGCTACAAAGCAGCCTTTGCTTCGACATATGGTTGCGACATATATTGTCTATTCCCTGTCACATGCCGTCATGCCGACGACAATAAGGAGCGATGATCATGAAGACATTTTCAATATATGCTGGCCTGATGGCCTTATCCGTGACTGCGGCAGCAGCAGTATATGCCGCTCCTGGCGCAAAGGCTGACCAGGACGGCAATCGCGTTGTTACCAAGGCCGAGGCCATGGCGGCAGGCGATGCCCGCTTTGCCAGGATGGACGCCAATCAGGATGGCATGTTAAACGCCGCCGACAAAAGCGCCATGATGGTTAAGCGCTTTACCGAGATGGACGCCGACAATAATGGGTCAGTCAGCCAGGCCGAATTCATGGCCATGCAAGAGGCGCGTGCAGGCAACCGTGAGGGCCGCCGCGCCGCGCGGATGGAACGCGGCAAGATGGCCGGTCAAGGCGGCCGTCGCGGCGGGAGAGCCATGGGGATGATGGCGCGTGCGGATGTCAATGGCGACAAGGCTGTATCGCAGTCGGAATTCCGCGCCGCGATGGAAGCCCGGTTTACCAAGGCTGATGCCAACAAGGATGGCAGCATCACGGCCGAGGAGCGTCAGGCCGTACGTAAAGGCAGATGGGGCGGTCGTAATGCGCCTGCGCAACCCGACGCCGGATAAAGAGCTTTGCTGGCGCGGTCTTCCTTCCCTTTTGGGCCGTGTCATTCTTGACCGGAGGAGTTTTCCCTTTCCTTCTCCTCCGGTTTTTTTCCTGCGCCACATCGGCAAAATGCCTTAAGCTGAAACGACATGAACAAATCCCGCGCCCATCTTTTGCTTGTCGATGATGAAGCGTCGATTCGTGAGCCGCTGGGAAAATATCTTGAACGGCAGGGTTTCAGGGTAACCGACGCTGCAAATGCATCGACCGCGCGCTCGGCTTTGCTGTCTTATGATATTGATCTCGTCCTGCTCGACATCATGATGCCCGACGAAGACGGGCTAAGCTTGTGCAAACATATTTCCGCGCATGATGGCCCGCCGGTCATCCTGCTGACGGCCAAGTCGGAAGAAACCGACCGCATCATCGGTCTGGAGATTGGCGCTGATGACTATGTCGTCAAACCGTTCTCGCCGCGTGAACTTGTGGCCCGAATCAAGGTCGTCTTGCGCCGGATCAATTCCGGCGCGCCTAAGCCTGACCGCAACAACACCAGCTTCAACTTTGACGGCTGGACGC
The DNA here is from genome assembly GCF_046596595.1 of Sphingorhabdus sp. Classification (GTDB taxonomy): domain Bacteria; phylum Pseudomonadota; class Alphaproteobacteria; order Sphingomonadales; family Sphingomonadaceae; genus Sphingorhabdus_B. The sequence goes on along the minus strand of NZ_JBKJMB010000012.1, from coordinate 65,418 downwards.
TGAATACGACGGAACAATCGCTCCATGACCCGGAGGGCGTGCTTGTGCCGCTGTCCACTGGCGAATTTCGGATGCTCGAGGCGCTGATTATCCGCGCCGGCCAGGTGCTAAGCCGCGATCAACTGCTTGACTTGACGCGTGGACGCGAAGGTGGCCCTTTTGACCGCGCCATCGATAACCAGGTCAGCCGCCTGCGCCGCAAAATTGAACGTGATCCAAAAGACCCAAGCCACATCAAAACCATCTGGGGCGGCGGCTACCGATTTTCCACCACTGTCACGCGTTTGTGATGGCGGGACGAACGTTCCGCCTCTGGCCCCGCAGCCTGTATGGGCAAATCCTGCTCGTGGCAGCGTCGGCGTTGCTTATCGCGCAATCGGTAAATGCGGCATTGTTGCTGTCGGGCGTGCGGACACGCGCGATTGCCGAAACCTCGGTCTTGGTCGTGAGCCGCGTTGCCAACCAGCTTGAACGGCAGGGGGCCAATGCTTTTGACACCGGAAATGGCGTACGCAGGGGCATGCGGGAACGGTTTAGATCCGGTCGCCGCGCTGGAGCTGTTGCGATAAGCCTGACCCCCTCACCCGTCGAAATATTGCGCGCTGATTATCAAAGCGAAATGTCCGAACGGGCGCAGGAGTTTTTACGGCAAGGCGACATTGAGCTATCAAATATTCGCATATCCACGGTGGCAATCGCGGCGTTGCCGTTTGAATTGCGCGCGCCGCAAATGCGGCGGTGGCAGTCCATCCGATTTCGCCAAGCTGGCCGGGAAACCCCGAGCAGGGCGGTATTGTTCACCGCGCGTTTGCCGAATGGACAGTGGATTAATGCAGCAGCGCTGGTTCGTCCCAACGAAAACGCATCGATATTTGCGTTGCTGCTGCAAACAATCACCTTGTTCGCCGCCGTTATGATACCGCTGGCGTTGGTGGCGCGGCGAATCGCGCGCCCACTTGAGGACCTGACCAAACGCGTGCGGCGGGTAGGCCTTGCAGGCGAGCCCGAACCCATGGAACGCGCAGGGCCGGATGATATACAGCAATTGATCGTGGCGTTTAACGCCATGCAGGCGCGTGTCGCCAACCTGCTTGGCGAAAAAGATGTCATGCTTGGCGCAATTGGGCATGATCTCAAAACGCCGCTGGCCGCACTGCGCGTTCGGATCGAATCGGTTGATGACGACGAAGAGCGCGAAAAAATGGCATCGACCATCGATGAAATGGTCACGATATTGGATGATATATTGACGCTCGCGCGGTTGGGAAAATCCGGCGAACCGCTGCAATCCGTGGATATAGGTGCGATGGTCGAATCGGTCGCGAGTGATTTTGCCGCTGCCGAGGTTAATTTGCCTGATCAGCGTGTGGTGGCGCATATCCGGCCGGTGCTCATTCGGCGCGCGCTTCGTAATCTCATCAACAACGCCATCACTTATGGGGCCCATGCCGCATTGGCGATCCGTGCAGAAAATGGCATGATCTTTGTCGACATTGACGATGATGGACCCGGCATTGACATGACTTTGGCCGAAAACATGTTCGAGCCTTTTATGCGCGCCGAACGCTCGCGCAGCCGGTCGACGGGAGGTTCCGGCCTTGGACTGACTATCTCGCGCGCCATTGCCCGCGCGCACAATGGCGATGTCCGCTTGGAAAACCGGACTACTGGCGGATTGCGGGCGACCATTTCGTTTCAGGTGTAAGGGGGAAATCGGCTTCCGGTGCCATGTGGGTGGGAATGCATCCGGAAGCCGATTCTTCAAGCGTCGCTTAAGTAAGCCATGCCTTGCCGACTGCACGAGTATATGATTTCCGACGGACCTGCATCGCAACTATGTTGAATGAAACCATGACCTCGCGGTCTGATTGATATTACGGCCCCCACGCGCAGAGTTTAATTGTTTTGCTGATTTTTTCTGATCGGCCTGCTTGAAGAAGCCACGCGCGCGGTTGCCAATGTCACCCGATGCGCGCTAACCGACACAGATTGGCGTCCAAGGAGAATGAAGCATGCGCATTGCGCTTTATCAGCCAGACATTGCGGGAAATGTCGGGGCGGTGTTGCGCACCTCCGCATGTTTTGGAGTGATATGCGACATCATTGAACCGTGCGGCTTTGCCTTTTCGGAACGCGCATTGAAACGTGCGGGCATGGACTATGTGGCCCATGCGCAAATTCAGCGGCATGTGGACTGGACCGCATTTTTGGAAACGCTGGGGGGCGCCCGGCTCGTGCTGATGTCAAGCAAGGCGTCCACCCCGTTACCCGCGTTTCAATTTCTGCCCGATGACGTCATACTGATGGGGTCTGAAAGCAGTGGTGCACCCCCAGAGGTCCATGCCCGCGCCGATGCCCGTGTCTATATTCCGATGGCTGCAGGATTTCGGTCCTTGAACATTTCGGTCTCGGCTGGCATCGCTTTGGCAGAAGGTCTGCGACAGACCCAACAATTTCCGGGAGGGAAAATATGACCTTAGTGCTTGATGACCGCCAACAAGCTGCGCGTAGCTGGTTTGAATCGCTTCGCGACAACATCTGCGCGGCGTTTGAGGCGATTGAGCGCGAAGCAGGTTCGGACGCGTCGTTTGAATATACGCCATGGGAACGCAACGATCATGACGGCTCCCCCGGCGGCGGCGGTGTGCGCGGCGTGATGAAGGGCAAGATTTTCGAAAAGGTCGGTGTGAATGTCTCCACAGTTGGTGGCAGCTTCAACCCCGAATTTGCAAAGACGATCCACGGCGCGGCCGAGGATCCCAATTTCTTTGCAACGGGAATCAGCCTCGTCGCTCATATGGCGAACCCGCACGTGCCGGCGGTGCATATGAATACGCGTTATCTGGTCACGACAAAAAGCTGGTTTGGCGGCGGCGCTGACCTGAACCCACCGATTCCCTACGAAGAAGACACCGCGGACTTTCACGCCCGGTTACGCGCCGCATGTGCGCCTTATGGTCCTGATGTCTATGAACGCTATCGCAAATGGGCAGAGGATTATTTCTGGATCCCCCACCGCAACGTGCATCGCGGCGTCGGCGGTATTTTTTATGACCATCTCGAAAACACCAGCGATGCGTTGTTTCAGCAAAACTTCGCATTGACCCGTGATGTGGGTGAGGCTTTTCTCGACGTTTTTCCAAAGCTTGTCCGCCGCCGGATGAACCAGCCCTTCACGGCAGAAGAAAAGCAGGCTCAATTGCGCTGGCGCGGGCTGTATGTAGAATTCAACCTCGTGTACGACCGCGGCACGACCTTTGGCCTAAAGACGGGCGGCAATGTCGATGCGATCCTGATGAGCCTTCCACCCGAAGTTGCGTGGGACTAATCCTGCATGGCGTTTAGCCCGATCGCCAATGGAGCGCTTGGCGCGATTGTTACATCATTGGAGATGACAAAACGGCCAGCGCTGCGTGCGTTGCCGCCGTCCGAGCTTCGGCTCGAGCGCTGGCCTGCACCAACTGCTGACAGCTATCGCACGCTGTACCGCCGTGTTGGCGAGCATTGGTTGTGGTTTTCGCGACTTGAGTTGAGCGATAGCGACCTGCTGCAGATCATCCACGACGCCAAGATACGTATCTGGGCGGTGCTTGACCGGCGCGGAATTGAGGTTGGCATATTGGAACTCGACTTCCGGCAGGCCGGACAATGCGAAATCGCCTTTTTCGGCCTTGTGCCCGAGCTTGCTGGCAAGGGGCATGGCAAATGGCTGATGGCCATGGCGTTGCAACTCGGGTGGGGAGAGCCTGGCGTTGAACGGATGTGGGTACATACCTGCACGCTGGATGGCCCTCATGCGCTCGCATTCTACCAGAAATCCGGATTCACCGCCTATCAAAGACAGTTGGAGACATTCCCGGATCCACGCATCACTGGCCTCATCCCGCGCAGTGCAGCGCCACAAATCCCGATTATTGAGGAACGGTTTGCGCCGAAAGCTGCCGGTTAATCGCGACCAGCATCAACACATACGCCACCGCCTCCCCCGCGACAAAAAGCGCGGTGATGGCTGATTGGACAATGGGAATGCCGTCTGCGCCAGCAATTGCCTGACAGATCGCTTCGACTACGCCACCGGCAATTCCCGCCAACAGGCGCATCACCACCGTGACAAACAGCATCAAAATCAGAACCGCCCAACCACATTTGCTGGTGACTTGCCAAGCCCGCCGGATGGCCCCGGAGGTGCCGCCGCCATTTTCCTGCGCGATGATGGCTGGCATGACTGCAAAGCGCCCCGCCAGATAAAGGCCCGGTATGAAAAACAGGAACAAACCGGCCAATACCGACCAACCAATGATGATACTTGCCAAGAGATAGGGCACAAAAATAATCCCGGCGATCGCAAAGACATCCCCGACCTTTGCCAAGACACGGCCCGACAGCAGAACATAGAGCGAAAGACTGCCGTATAAGGCCACCAGCATCGTTGGCAGCAAAATCGGCCAGAATGCTTGAAAATAGCCGCTGAGCGTAGCCATTACCTTGTCTGCGCTACCGAGCGTATCCACCATGAACGACGGCACAAAAAATGCCGATATCCACGCCGGCATGAAGATGAAAAAGCCAGCGATGGCGACCATTGCCTCTTTATGCGCTGCAAACAACGCCCGCGCATCAGCCCAGACGGCCCGATAATCCAGCTTCTTTGGCATAACATCTCCCTGCAACTGTGGCGCGTAGAGCCAGACATATGCGGTGGCAAGCCGCTTGCGCCATGCTAAGGGGCCTCCATGACGATTTCGGACAACATTGACTGGGACATCTCCGAAGGGCTGACGCCTTATCCAGAAGCCATAAAGCGCATGGAAGCATTGCAGGTCGCCATTCGCGATGAAGACGCACGCGAGCTTGTGTGGTTGCTTGAACATCCGCCATTATACACGAGCGGGACCAGCGCTGACCCTGCCGAGCTACTTAGCCAGCAATTTCCGGTTTATGATACCGGACGCGGTGGTCGTTACACATATCATGGTCCCGGGCAACGCGTCGGCTATGTCATGTTGGACCTTGCGCGCCACAACAAGGATGTACGCTGCTATGTGCACGCACTCGAAAATTGGGTGATCGACGCGCTTTCGCGCTTTGACCTTAAAGCGCGGCGCGCCGATGGCCGGGTCGGCATTTGGTGCGACACGCGCGATGGACAAGAGGCAAAAATCGCCGCGATCGGCGTGCGGATCCGTAAATGGGTCACCATGCACGGCTTTGCCATTAATGTGTCCCCAGACCTCAGCCATTTCGGTGGCATCGTGCCATGCGGGATATCCGAATATCCCGTCACCAGCCTTGCTGATCTGGGTATCCACGCTTCGCTCGCAGATGTCGACATTGCTCTGCGCGAGACATTCCCGCGCGTTCTCAAGTGCCTTGCGAAAACTGGCGGAGATTGTAGGGTCGCGGCCGAATAGACCAGTGAGGATATCATGCGCCTTTCCATTTTCATGCCAGTCATGGCTGTATCGCTCCTTGTGTCCGCTTGTGGCAGTTCCAAAGAAGATAACCAGGTTACTGAAACACGCATGGACGATCTGGACAGTCTGGAAGGTACGATCAGCGACGATATGATCAACACTGACCAATCAACGGATGAGCCACCGCTCGAAGCTGCTCCTGCGGGAACAGAGCCAGCCAAGGCGCCTGCGCAGGATAAAGCAACCACGGGATCGGAACCGACAGAGAAATCGGCAGCAAGCAGCACGACAACCGCCACGACCAGCGAAACCCAGTGAGGTTAAACAGCACGCTGAAACTGCCTTGCGGGGCCGTGCTCAATAATCGCATCGCAAAAGCGGCGATGACCGAAGGGCTTGCCGATCCACAAGGTCGCCCGACGGCTGAGCTTCAGCGGCTATACGGCATTTGGTCAGACGGTGGTGCCGGTCTTCACATTTCGGGCAATATCCAAATCGATGCCGGTCATCTTGAGCGGCCGGGTAATGTGTTTTTCGGCGATCAACCCGATTCCGAGATGATGGACGCGCTTCTGGCTTGGACAAAAGCCGCGACCCGTCACGGCAATCATTTCTGGGCGCAGATCAGCCACGCCGGACGGCAGACAATGCGTGCGGTCAACCCGCATCCCAAGGCGCCGTCCGCGGTTAAGCTTGGCCTGCCGGGGGGACAATTCGGAACGCCGGTTGCATTGACCGAGGACGAAATCCTCAATCTTATAAGCCGCTTTGGACAGGCCTCGCTACATTGCAAAAATGGCGGCTTTACCGGCGTTCAGATCCATGCCGCCCATGGCTACCTGATCTCGCAATTCTTGAGCCCCCGGTCGAACGAGCGCACCGACCGTTGGGGCGGAAGCCTTGTTAATCGCGCACGCTTTTTGATGTTCACCATCAACACGGTCCGCACATTGGTCGGGCCGCACTTCCCCATTTCGGTTAAACTGAACAGCGCTGACTTTCAACGCGGCGGCTTCGCCTTTGAAGACAGCCTTCAGGTCGCGCGTTGGTTGCAGGATGCCGGCGTTGACCTCATCGAGATTTCAGGTGGCACTTATGAGCAACCAAAATTGCTGGGCATTGAAGGCATGGAAGCCGAGGACGCGCAAAATGTTGCGGCCACGACTCTCGCGCGCGAGGCTTATTTCGTCGATTTCGCCCAAGCGATGAAAAGCGAATTGAAAATACCGATGATGGTGACCGGCGGTTTCCGCACTGCTTCGGCTATGGAGCAGGCGTTACGCAACGGGGCTGCCGATGTGATTGGCCTTGCACGCCCCTTGTGCGTGATGCCCGAAGCGCCGAAACGCTTGCTGGGTGGCATGGCGATGCTGCCAAGGACAGAGAACCAGTTAAAATTGTTGCCCGAATGGCTTTCCGGCTTGCGGAAAATAAAAACGGTGCGCGGGATTGAAGGCTTTGCCACGCAATATTGGTTTTACAGTCAGATTTACGCACTGGGGCGTACAGGACGGGCACAGCCGAACATGACGGTGTTTGCCGCGCTCCGCGAAGTCGAAAGTTATCAAAAAGGCTGGTTAAAGGCGCACCGCGCCGCGAAGGGTTAGTCGCCCTCGCCGGGATCAGCGCTGAAATATTTGTCGAACTTGCCTTCTTCGCCCTTATGCTCGTCGGCATCGGCAGGTGGTTCGCGGCTGGACGTGATGTTTGGCCATTCGGCACTGTAGGTCGCGTTCAATTCAAGCCATTGCTCAAGACCATTTTCGGTATCTGGTAGAATCGCTTCTGCCGGGCATTCCGGCTCGCACACACCGCAATCGATACATTCGCTCGGGTTGATGACGAGCATGTTGTCGCCTTCGTAGAAGCAATCCACCGGACATACTTCGACGCAGTCCATATATTTGCAGCGGATGCAGGCATCGGTAACAACATAGGTCACTTGCGGAATTCTCCCAAACGCGGCGGCCCATTAGCCGCTTCACATCGTCTGCCTATTGCGAGGCGCAGGGGGAAGTCAACGGCGGATTGCAAAGAACACCCAATTTTTAGTCAATAAGCTGATAGCAAAGCACTGTTTCGCTGGCTGGACCACGCCGAATTGGCATGGACAAAAGCTTTAATGTCACAACAATTTCGCCCATCGGCATGGTGATGACATCGCCGACACCGATCGACAGGCTCGCCTTTTCAACGCGGCGGCCATTCACCCTAATATGTCCGGCCTCAGCCCAATTTTGGGCAAGCGAACGGCTTTTGGCAAATCGCAGAAAGAACAGAAGCTTGTCGATCCGCAAAGTCGTCCTGACCCTACAGCTTTAGGCCTTTAAGCGCTGCAAGCTGAAGCGCCAAAGACGATGGTTGCGCATTTGGCTTTGGCGCAGCGGGTGCGCGGTCGGCTTTGCCGTGCGGCTTGCCCTGTGGGTTGCCCTGCGGTTTAGAAGTCGCATGCGTCTTTTGCTGATGCGATGGGGCCCGCTGCTGGCGCTGCTCGGGCGGACGCGGCTTTGGCAGGCCGACCCAGCGCCAGTGGGTTAGCGTCACCGCCTGTGACTCGGGAGCGGCGACAGCAACGGGTGGAGCAACTTCCGACTCCAAATGCGTTACCGCATCAGCCGCGACGGCTACTTCCTCTTCGGCCACGGGTTCAGCAGTATCTTCGTCAGCAACATTTTGCTCGGCAGGCGGGACCGGAACGGTTTGGTCCTCCGCGATATCCGTCACAATTTGCTCAGCATCGGCAGTCGGCTCAGGCAGCGTGTCCGCCGGGCGGAAACCTGCGTCGCGCATCAATGCCTTCAAACCAGCCTCGCTGATGCCAAGCGAGGTTGCAAACGCCATGTCCATGCCGAAGACATTGCCTTTTCCGCGTGCTTCATGGGCTTTTTTGATGACACGCTCGGCAAGGTCAATGCGGACATATTCGTCGCCGATCCGCCGATATCCTGCGTTGCGTGCCTCGGCCGCATTGGCAAAGGGCCATGCTTTCAAATGCACTGCACTCTCTGGCGGCAGTTCGGGCATCGCGCGATTGTCACGCGCGGCAAACAAGGCTGCGCGCCATTTTGCGGCCGCTGGTTTCAACGCTGCATGGTGATAGATATCGAGCGCGCCGAAAACGATACCGCCCTTGCGCGCTGCGCCGCGTGCTTCCTTGGGCAATGCTGCAATGGCGTCCGCCAAATAATGCCGACCGGCGATACCGCCTTCGTCGGCCAACCGGACCGCCAGCGCGCGTACATTTCCATCAACATCGGGTTGCTGGGCAAGTTCCAACAGCCCGACAATCCCACCCATGGCTTTTGCAAGCTGGGACTCAATCCAGGCTTCGGCGCGGGTCGTGATTTCGCGCAAGGCATCACCTTCAAGACCAGCCACAGCCTTTACCGGCGTGAATGCGGGTTGCAGCAGCGTGCGGCCCTTGGTCAGGGCTCCAAGAAGGTCGCCCTTCCAGAAAATTGCCGGCTTGCCTTCTCCATCGGCGGTGAGCGAGAATTCATTATCCTCTGCCATACTTACGTCCTTTGCCTTTTTTCTCAAATGTGCCGCCAAATGTCGTTCGGCAGCAGCCAATAATAATTTACGGTCACCCGCTTTAGCTGCCGGGTCAACCCGAAACGCGAATCCATGTAAAGTGCCAATGTCTTCGCCATCGACCAGAACACGATTGTCAGGCTGAATTTCGACGGGCAGCAGACCAACATCTGTCGCATTTTTCCGCAGCAACATCGATGTGCGCTTATCGACGAATCGCTGGCGTAACGCATCGTGCAAGGCATCCGATAATTTTTCTTCCAAAGCGCGCGCGCGCTCGGCCATCGCAGGCGGATTGGCCAGCCAGTCGCTTCTATGGGCAATATAGGTCCACGTCCGCACCGCCGCGATCCGTGCTGACAAGGTGTCGACATCGCCTTGGATATTATCGAGCCGCGCAAGCTCGCTTGCATAGACGCCCTGCGGAATGACGCGTTCATTTTGGCCGAGATATTGCCACAGGGACGCAACGAAGCGGCTGTGATGCTCCTCCCCCATCTGCCGGAAATCGGGAAGGCATGCCACCTCCCACAGCCGCGCCACGTCGACCGGATGGCGGATGAGCATATTTACATCAGGCATTTCGGCCAGGCGCTTGAGCACCAGCAAGTCGATAACCTTTGGCGCAGGCAGCAAACCGGCGCGATGCGGCTTTTTCTCGAGGTCGGCGATTAATGTGGCGATGTCATTAAAACGCGGCTTTGCCTCGCGCCAGTACAGCCAATCCAGCCGCGGGAAGCTGTGGCCCTCAATCGCCAGCACCTCTTCAGGCATGAACTCGCTACCTTCACCAGCCAATGTGCCAAATGTGCCGTCGCGCTGATGGCGGCCAGCGCGACCCGCAATTTGCGCCATTTCCGCGACCGTCAGGCGGCGACGGCGCGAACCGTCAAATTTGGACAGGCTGACAAAAGCAACATGGGCAACGTCGAGGTTGAGGCCCATCCCGATTGCGTCGGTTGCGACCAAATAGTCCACTTCGCCAGACTGAAACATCGCGACCTGCGCGTTGCGGGTGCGCGGGGACAATGCCCCCATCACAACCGCCGCACCGCCCCGCATGCGGCGCAAGGTTTCGGCAACGGCATAGACCTGCTCAATGGAAAAGGCGACGATGGCCGACCTTTTGGGCAGTCGCGACAGCTTCTTTGCACCCGCATAGCTCAATGTCGAAAAACGGGGCCGTGAGATAATCTCCGCGTCGGGCAGCAACGACCGGATAATCGGACGCAGGCTTTCCGAGCCCAAAATCATCGTCTCTTCGCGGCCGCGTGCGTGGAGGATCCGGTCAGTAAAAATATGCCCGCGTTCGGGATCGGCACCCAATTGCGCCTCGTCAATCGCAACGAAGGCAAAGTCCTTCTGAATCGGCATGCTTTCCACGGTGCAACAGTACCAGCGCGCCTGCGGCGGCTCGATCCGTTCTTCGCCCGTGATCAGCGCGACATTTTGCACACCCTTGATAGCAACCACGCGGTCGTAGATCTCGCGCGCGAGCAGGCGCAAAGGAAAGCCAATCATGCCGCTCGAATGTGCGCACATCCGTTCCACGGCGAGATGGGTCTTGCCGGTATTTGTTGGGCCTAAAATGGCCGTGAGGGCGGAACGTACCGGGGGCAAATTGCAATCAGTTGGCCATCAAATCAGCGGCGAGTTCTTTCAAGGTAACCCCGGCATTGGCCAATTGTTCAGCGGTCGGTGACAGGCCCTCTGTTACAAAGATGCGGCCTTGGACATAATCCTTCGTCGCGTTGACGCAGTCGAGCGCAATGACTTTTCCGGCCTTCAGATAGATTAAAGAGAAGCTGCGCGTATCGGGATCACCGCGTAATACCGTCGCGTCATAGCCTGCGCTGATACCCACTGTTTGCAACCGCAGATCATATTGGTTTGACCAAAACCACGGCACAGCGTGATATGGCGTAAGCTCGCCCGTCAGGCTTTTGGCGACGGCATTGGCCATGTCATTGGCGTTCTGCACCGATTCCACCCGCATGATGTTGCCGCCAGCAAAAGCATTGGCGTGCGCCGCGCAATCGCCAATCGCGAAAACGTCAGGCAAGGATGTCCGGCAGTAAGTGTCGACGTCGACCCCGGCTCCGCCCGCCGCGCCAGCGTTCAACAATGGCGCCACCGCAGGAATGATGCCGATGCCGACAATCACCATCTGCGCTGGCACAATTTCTTCATCGGCCAGACGCACGCCCATGACAAAGCTATCGCCTTCGATGGCCGTAATTTCGACACCCAGACGAACATCGACGCCGTGTGCTTGATGCTCGGCTTCGTAAAAGCGCGACAGTGGTTCGCCCGCGACCCGCGCAAGCACGCGGTCCATCGCTTCCAATATGGTGACGTTCTTGCCCATTTTGCGCAACACCGCAGCCGCCTCAAGCCCGATATACCCTCCGCCAACAATGACGACGTCCGCCACATCATCGAGCCCGTCCGTCATTCTGTCGACGTCTGCGCGGGTGCGCACCACGTGTACACCGGGCAGATTGCTGCCCTCGACAGGCAATTGGCGCGGGCTGCCCCCCGTTGCCCAAATCATGCTTCCGTAGGATATCACGGTTCCGTCCGATGTGGTTATAGCATGTGCAGCGGGATCGACGGCCTCAACCCGTTTTCCCAGCATCATGTCGACCGCACGTTCGGCCCAGAAGGCCGCCGGGCGAATCATAATGCGTTCAAACGCCTTTTCGCCAGCAAAATAGTCTTTCGACAAAGGTGGTCGTTCATAAGGATATTCGGCTTCCGCATTCACAACGCCGATACGGCCTTCAAATTTCGCCTGGCGCAGCGCAATGGCCGTTTGAGCGCCGCCATGGCCACCGCCGACGATGAGGATATCATAATGCATCAGTGAAGATTCGCGCGCTGGAAAGTCATGATATGAGCGGTAAGCAAAAGGTCATCGACTGGCTAGTCCCATGCTTGCAGCGCTGTAAAATAACTGGCAGAGCGAAGCGATGACAAGCATGACATTAGACTTCGCCCTTGGCGAAAACGCCGACATGATCCGCGATTCAACACAGCGTTTTGCGACCGACAAAATCGCACCGCTGGCCACCAAAATCGACGCAGAGGACTGGTTTCCGCGTGATGAGCTATGGCCAGCGATGGGCGAATTGGGCTTGCATGGCCTGACCGTTGATGAAGCTGATGGCGGCCTTGGCCTTGGCTATCTGGAGCACGTGGTCGCGGTTGAAGAGGTCAGCCGCGCCTCTGCCTCCATCGGCCTTTCCTACGGCGCGCACTCCAACCTGTGCGTCAACCAGATCGCGCGCTGGGCCACGCCGGAGCAAAAGGTGAAATATCTGCCCAAGCTGATTTCGGGCGAACATGTCGGAAGTCTTGCCATGTCCGAAGCTGGCGCCGGATCGGACGTCGTATCGATGAAGCTCAAAGCCGAAGCGGTTCAGGGGGGCTACATCCTCAATGGCACCAAATTCTGGATCACCAACGCGCCATATGCCGACACTTTGGTGGTCTACGCGAAAACCGCGCCTGAGGCTGCATCGCGCGGCATTACGGCGTTCCTGATTGAGAAAGGCATGGATGGTTTCTCCATTGGCCAGAAAATCGACAAGGTCGGGATGCGCGGATCGCCAACGGCTGAGTTGGTGTTCAACGACTGCTTCGTGTCCGAAGAACAAATGATGGGTCCGCTACATGGCGGGGTCGGCGTATTGATGTCGGGCCTCGATTACGAACGCGTGGTGCTTGCGGGGCTTCAACTCGGCGTGATGCAGGCCTGTCTTGATGTCGTCCTGCCTTATGTCCGCGAACGCAAACAGTTCGGCAAACCGATTGGCAGTTTTCAGCTGATGCAGGCGAAGGTCGCCGACATGTATGTCGCGCTGAATTCTGCGCGCAGCTATGTCTACAATGTCGCGCGTGCGTGCGACGCGGGACAGACCACGCGTTTCGACGCGGCGGGCGCGATCCTGCTTGCAAGCGAGAGCGCGGTGAAGGTCGCAGGCGAGGCCATTCAGGCTTTGGGCGGCGCTGGCTACACCAAGGATTGGCCTGTCGAACGTTATTGGCGCGACGCCAAATTGCTCGACATCGGCGCGGGAACAAATGAAATCCGACGGATGTTGATCGGGAGGGAATTGATCGGAGCAACGTGAACGGACCCATCGAATGGATTGCGGCAATAGGAACGATCGTGGCCGCGGCCATGGTCGCTGCTGATTTTAGCCGCCGGATCACGGGCTTTGGCTTCGTTTTATTCTCTATCGTTGCATGTCTGTGGGTGTATTCGGGCCTCACCGCGCCGGACGGCATGCCTTTGGCCATCCAGAACGGGGTATTGCTTTTCATCAACCTCTTCGGGGTCTGGCAATTCCTGCTCAGCCGGAAAAAGAAACGCGAAATTGACAAAGCCGCCGAAATTGCCGAGCAAGCCAAGGAAGAATTAGCGCAGGAGTAAGCAATATGGGCCGTCCGGTATTGGGTGTCATCGCCTGCAACCGCTTGGTTGGTACCGAAGTCGCCCAGGCTGTCATGAACCGCTACATCCGCGCGGCGATGACTTATGCCGATGTCGCGGCGTTGATTATTCCGTCCTTGCCCGACCTGATGACCGCTGCCGAGGTCGCCCCACGGATCGACGGCATCCTGCTGACGGGCAGTCCCTCCAACGTCGCGACGCAGCGATATGGCGAAGCTGGCGGGGATGGGCCGTTCGACGATGACCGCGACGAGATTGCCCTTTCGATGGTTGCCCGCATGATCGATTTGCAAAAGCCTGTGTTCGGCATTTGCCGGGGCTTTCAGGAAATCAATGTTGCCTTGGGCGGAACGCTGCGCCGCGATACCAGTGCCAATGATGCGCTGATCCGCCACCACGCACCCGACGACGTGTCCTTTGATGCGATGTTCGACCATCGCCATGCGGTTGCGCTTGCAGAGGGCGGCATGCTGGCCAACGCCTATTCGAAACCCGCGCTGGACGTGAACTCCGTCCATTATCAGGGCATCGGCACGCTAGCGAATGGCCTGACCGTTGAAGCACGCGCACCAGACGGCTTGGTCGAGGCCTATAGCGCCCGGCCAAATGGCGCACCCTTGCTCGCGGTGCAGTGGCACCCCGAATGGGGCACCGAAAACGACCCGGATTCGCAAACCTATTTCCACCTTCTCGGAAAGGCGTTAAGAGGCGAACTGTGAACACGAAGGTAACCCGCTTTAACCGCTATCAAGCACGGATAGGCTTTTCGCCCTGACACATCGTCGCCCCAGCGCAGGCTGGGGTCCATCTCGCGTCTCGGTTCAAACCGCAAGACGTAATAGGCACCAGCCTTCGCTGGTGCGACGACTTTACTGAGGGACACACCCATGCCACGCAATTACGACATCGCCGAACTTCGCCGCCTCGACATCGCCCATCATTTGCCCGCGCAAGCCGACTGGCAGGAAATTGAAGATCTCGGCGGCAGCCGGATCATCACCCATGCCGATGGCTGCTATATCCACGACGGCGATGGCAACCGCATCTTGGACGGCATGGCTGGCCTGTGGTGCGTCAATGTCGGCTATGGCCGCGATGAACTTGCCGAGGTGGCGCGCGAACAGATGCTCGAGCTGCCATATTATAACAGCTTCTTCAAAACCGCGAACGCGCCTGCAATCATGCTCGCCGACAAGATTGCGAGCCTCACCAATGGCCGCTTGCCGCATGTGTTTTTCAACAGTTCGGGTTCCGAAGCCAATGACACCATCTTGCGCATGGTCCGCCATTATTGGCAGGTGAAGGGCGAACATAGCCGCACGATCATCATCAGCCGCCACAATGCCTATCATGGCTCGACGGTTGCTGGAGTCAGCATGGGCGGTATGAAGGCGATGCATGGCCAGGGCTTCCCTGCCCCCGGCATCTTGCCGATGGCGGGCATCGAGCATGTGCGTCAGCCTTATCAGTTCAATGAAGGCCGCGACATGACGTCGGACGAATTCGGCACAGCATGCGCGCAGGCGATTGAAGACAAAATCCTTGAGGTTGGCCCTGAAAATGTCGCGGCATTTATCGGCGAGCCCGTTCAAGGCGCTGGCGGCGTGATCATTCCGCCGGCCAATTACTGGCCTCAGGTCGAGGCGATCTGCCGGAAATATGGCATTCTCCTGGTCTGTGACGAGGTCATCTGCGGCTTCGGGCGCACGGGCAATATCTGGGGCCATGAAACCATGGGTATTCAGCCCGACATCATTGCAATGGCCAAGGGACTGTCGTCTGGTTATCTGCCGATTTCGGCAGTCGCCGTGAGCGCAGATATCATAAAAGTGATGAAAACCGGCGGCGATTTCGTGCATGGCTATACGTATTCGGGCCACCCCGTCGCCTCGGCGGTAGCCTTGCGCAATATTGAAATCATGGAACGCGAAGGCCTGTTCGACAAGGTGGCCAACGAAACCGGACCGTATCTCGCAAACGCACTGGCACCACTGCGCGACCATCCATTGGTCGGCGAAGCGCGATCCATCGGCTTGCTTGGCGCGGTCGAAATCGTCGCGGACAAGGCAACCGGCGCACGTTTTGGCGGCGCGGAAGGTACAGCAGGCCCGATGGTCCGCGATATCTGCATCCGAAACGGCCTGATGGTCCGCGGTATCCGCGACAGCATCGTGATGTGCCCACCATTGATCATCACGCCTGCGCAGATCGATGAGCTTGTCGGCATCATTCACAAATCGCTGGACGAGGCCGAACCAAAGTTACGGGCGATCGGATGAAACCGTAGCCCTGAGCCACCAGCGAGACGCAATTTCTATCCCTCAACGTCACCCTGAACTTGGTTCAGGGTCTATCCCGCATCGTGACCGTTGGATTGCGTGGAAAAATGGACCCTGAAACAAGTTCAGGGTGACGGGGGGGTAGCGGACGAGCCCCTATTGTCGTGGCACGTGGATGGCTGACTGCCCCTCCTGGTCATGCTGAACTTGTTTCAGCATCTGAATACTAGGATCCCGCTTGCAATGTAGGATTTCATTTGAGAGAATCGCCGCGTCGGCCAGATGTCGGCGATGCTCTTTCTCAGCGTTGAAAGAATGTTTCCTCAGTGAGGTAGGGGCACGCACCAGATCGTTTTTGGTGAGACCTTAGTGTGACTTTGTAAAATCGCGCACCCGGTGAAAACGCGTAAAACCCAACTGGACAAACCATATCCAATCATTATCGAAGGCATCCATGATATCTCCACTCAAGCGCGCAGCCATTGTCGCTGCTCTCACCCCCGCCCTGCTCCTCCAGATGGCGCCGGCTCAGGCCGCCACCCCCGCCGCCAAGGCGAAGCCGCAGGTATTGACCTGCAAAGTGACAACGCCGGAGGGCCTGTCTTACACAATTATCAAGGCAGGCAAGGGCGAACGGCCAAACGCAGAGTCCAAGGTTACGGTAAACTATAAGGGCATGCTGACCGCAGATGGCAGCGAATTTGACTCCGGCAAGGATGCACAATTTCCAGTGGGCGGTGTCATCCCCGGCTTTGCGCAGGGACTGCAATTGATGCAACCAGGAGGAAGCTACCGCCTCTGTATCCCGTCAAAGCTTGGTTATGGCGAAGCAGGCACTGGGCCGATCCCAGCAAATGCCGATCTGGTGTTCGAGGTTGAGTTACTTTCGTTCAATAACCCGCCGCCCAAACCAGTCATTCCGGTCGCGGAACGCACCTGTTCGCAAACCACTGCCTCAGGCCTTGGTTTTGATCCGGTGAGCGCCGGCACCGGCAGGAAGCCAACCGACGCCGACATGGCGCTGGTCGATTTCACCGTATTCGACGGAAAAACCGGCATAGTTCAGCAAAAGCGCGAGTGGGAAAAAATCCCGTTGAGCCAGACATCGCCTGTTTTCAGCGAAAGCCTGAAAATGATGCAGACGGGATCGACTTACCGTTTCTGTATGCCAAAGACCGCTCCGACTGATCCGGACAGCAACATCATCGTCACCTTGCTCGACTTGAGGCCAGCGCCAAGCACCGAGTGATTGCCCCTGACGCTCTAACTTAGCAGCACGACAGGGCTGTCGGCGCGCCAGTGCATGCTGACCTTGTCGTCCCAGGTGAAGTCTTCCTGATCGCGGCGCGACAGATTAGGGCGGCTGACGCGGATGAGCTGGCCGCCCTCAAGCTGGATGTCGTAAAGCGTTATGTCGCCGAGGTAGCTCATGCCTTTGATCGTTCCACGCGCGAGGTTGTGGCCGTCGGGCGCATCTTGGGCGGCCGCGCGGATCGCTTTGCCTTCGCCCGGAACATGAAGGTAAATCTTCTCGGGCCGAAGCGCGATCCACACATTTGCACCATGCGGCCCGGTGACCCCGTGGTTCAGGTAAATCTTGCCAAGCCCGGGGCAATCGACCGCTGCCCGGTCTGGCTCATCCAGCGTCAGCTTGCCCTCAAATATGTTCACCGAACCCACAAAATCGGCGACGAAGCGGTTGGCCGGATATTCGTATAGGTCTGACGGCGGCGCGAGTTGCGCCACCTCGCCTTTGTTGATGACGGCAACGCGGCTTGCCATCGACAAAGCTTCGTCCTGGTCATGGGTGACGGTGACAAAGGTGATCCCGACCTTGTCCTGCAGGTCTGAAAGTTCAAACTGCATCTGCGCCCGCAGCTTTGCATCAAGCGCGGAGAGTGGCTCGTCGAGCAGCAACACCTTGGGCCGCATGACAAGGCTTCGTGCCAATGCCACGCGCTGGCGCTGACCACCTGACATCTGGTCCGGCATTCTGTCTTCGAACCCGCCAAGCTTTACAAGCTCAAGTGCCTCGGCGACGCGGTCGCGGGTTTCGCCCTTCGATATGCCGGATATGCGCAGGCCATAGCCCACATTGTCGGTCACGTTCATATGCGGAAACACAGCGTAGCTTTGAAACACCATGTTCACTGGACGCTTGTTTGGCGGGACGAGGCTCATATCCTGCCCGTCGATAAAAATTTGTCCCTCGGTCGGCATTTCAAAGCCGGCGATCATGCGCAGCAAGGTAGTCTTGCCGCAACCGGACGGCCCAAGCAGCACGAAGAACTCGCCTTCGAGAATATCCAGGCTGATATTGTCTACTGCCGTCACCTTTCCAAAACGTTTGGACACGTTGCGTATCTGGATGATGGGTTGTTTGGTTTCGGTCATATAGAAATGCTGCTTCTAATGGGCTTGCGCGATGCCCTTCACGCCCTGATATTTCAGCGCGATGAAGGTAAGGAGGACGGTTAGGACGATCAATATGGTCGATGCTGCGTTCACCTCTGGCGTGACCGAGAAGCGCACCATGGAATATACCTTTACCGGGAAGGTGATCGTGTCGGGACCACTGGTGAAAAAGGTGATGACGAAATCATCCAGACTTAGCGTGAAGGCAAGCAATGCGCCTGCAATCAATGAAGGTTTGATATGCGGCAGCAGGACATCGCGAAACGCCTGCCACTCGGTCGCACCAAGGTCTTTGGCGGCTTCTTCCTCTTCCCTGTTGAAACTGGCCAGCCGCGCGCGGACCACCATCGCGACAAAAGGAAAGCAGAAGGTGATGTGCGCAATGGTAATGGCCGACAGGTTTAGCGGCCATGGCAAGTCGCTTGGCCAATCGAGTTTTGCAAAGAAGATCAGGAACGCAACGCCCAAGCAGATTTCCGGCACGATGATCGGCAGCGACATCGTCCCCTCGACCAACCCCTTGAACGGAAATCGAAAGCGCCAAAGCATAACCGCAGCCAACGCCCCGATGACCAGGCTGACGATCGTTGCCAAGAATGCAATTGTAAGCGAATTGACCATTGCCTCGACAAGGCTGTCATTGTTCAGCGCTTTTTCGTAATATTTGAGGGTAAACCCCTTCCAAATGACGTTGCGCTTGCTGTCGTTGAAACTGAAAATCATCAGGACGATGAGCGGCGCATAAAGAAACAGCATGGTCAGCCCGACCCAGCTACGCATCCATAATTTGCGGGTATATTCAAGCGGTGCGATGGGCGCTCGGTTAAACATCAATGTGCCGCTTTCACTTTGTTCGACCGCACCGATTGCAGCGCGATCAGGATAAACATCGCGTAGATGAGGAGGAACGATAACGCCGCGCCAAAGGGCCAGTCATTCGCCCGCTTAAACTGCCGTTCAATGACGTTCGCAATCATCTGGCTATCCGTTCCGCCCATAAGGTCAGGGGTCAGATACGCGCCCAGCGCCGGGATAAGAGTGATCATGACGCCCGCGACAATGCCCGGCGCAGCCAAAGGCACAACGATTTGCATAAAGGTTTTGAAATGGCCCGCGCCGAGATCAAGGCTCGCCTCAATCAGGCTTTTATCCATCCGGTCAAGCGCCGAGTATAAAGGCAGGACCATGAAAGGCAGATGGACGTAGACAAGCCCAAGCACGACCGCGAAATTATTATAGAGCAATTGTACAGGCGTCCAGGCCTCGAGCGGCTGCATGCCAACAAGCGTGCGCAGCCAGCTTGCACCGTCCCACAGGCCGCCCAGCCCCTTGTTCACATATCCGTTGGTGCCCATCAAGGCCATCAACGCATAAGTGCGGATCAGCAGGTTGGTCCAGAATGGCAGCATGATTCCAAGCAGCAACCATGGCCGCCACTTTGGCGCGGCAAAGGTGATCGCCATCGCCACGGGAAAGCCGACAATCAGACAGATCAACGTCGTGAGCGCAGCGACGGCAAAGCTCTTCAGGAAAATCGATAGATACAGCCACTCAATCGCGCGCTTGTAATTGTCGAGCGTGCCCGAGATTTCAATGTCCGCAGGCCCAGCGTTTTGGCCAAAGCTGTACAGCCAGACGATGGCCATGGGCGCGACGAAAAACAGGACGAGCCAAAAAATCGGTGCCGTCACAACTGCGGCAAACGGCTTTTTCTGGCCTTTCCAGTCCTGCAGCGCGCCCGACACTATTTACGCCGCCCGCACCCGGGTAAACGCCTCCTCATATTTGGGCTGAAGCTCGGGATTAAATTTTGCATATTCACATTTAGCCAAAATATCGGCGGGTGGGAAAATAACCGGATTATCTTTGTAATCGTCGGGCATGAGCGCCTTGGCTGCGGCATTAGGCGTCGGGTATAATATCGTCTCGGTGATCTTTTTGCCCGCTTCTGCATCAAGCAGGTAATTGATGAACGCATGTGCATTTTCGGGATGCGGCGCATCCTTTGGAATACACAGATTGTCCGAATTCAACTGGCTGCCTTCTTTGGGGATGATAAAGCCAATATCGGGGTCTTCGACCATAGCTTGCGCAATATCGCCATTATATTCCAGGACCAAGTCCACTTCGCCCTTCAGCAGCAGATCCTGCCCATTATCCTCGTGGAAAGATTTAATATTCGGTTTTTGCTTGATCATCATCGCTTCGATCATTTTGAGATCGGCATCGGTCAACGCGTTGACGGATTTGCCCAGATATTTCCCGTAAAGCCGGAACATGTCACCAGCCTCGGACAGCACAGCAATGCGCCCCTTGTACTCGTCGCTGTCAAACAAGACTTTCCAGCTGTCAGGTGCGGCTTTGACCTTTGATTTGCGATAGCCAATGCCTAACGCCAACCAGGTGTAGGGCATAGAGTATTTGCGTGCCGGATCATAAGGGACATCCTGATAATCTGGCGCAACGTTCTTGAAATTGGGAATCTGCGACTTGTCGAGTTCAACCAACATGTTTGCGGCAGCCATCCGCTCGACAAAATCATTCGACGGCACGATCACGTCGTAACCCTGGTTTCCAGCGCGCAGCTTGGCAAACAACTCATCGTTGCTCGCGAACAAGGTCATGTTTACGTCTACGCTCGCTTTATCCTTATAATCTTCCAACGTGGTCTCACCAATGTAGGTGTCCCAGTTGTAGAAGTTCAGCTTTGCCTCCTCGCCATTGGCAAGCTTTGCCGCCTCTTTCTCACCGCAGCCCGCAAGAGCGCCTGTGAGCGAGAATCCGACGGCAGCAACGCCCATACCCTTA
Organism: Sphingorhabdus sp.; assembly: GCF_046596595.1. Taxonomy (GTDB): domain Bacteria; phylum Pseudomonadota; class Alphaproteobacteria; order Sphingomonadales; family Sphingomonadaceae; genus Sphingorhabdus_B. The sequence goes on along the minus strand of NZ_JBKJMB010000012.1, from coordinate 44,509 downwards.
AGCATCGCGCGCCGGTTGCTACCTGCGTGTAAAAACGTTTTAAAATCCATGGCAAATCTCCCGCTGAACCACCCTGTCTGGAATAAACATGCTGGACTAATATCGAGGCTTAGAAAAGCCCTTTTTTCCGCGCTTTGCGGCGCAATTTAATTACGAAATCTCGCAATTATTGTGCACCGCAGCATGGCTATTTTCCAATAGGTTTTGCCTCCGCATCAACGGCGGCCTGAACGGCCTTGTAGAACATCTCGCGCTGGACCCCTACTGTGTCGGGGTCAGTTGCCTTGGGCCAATTGCTGTTCGATGCAATTACCAGATTGCGCTTTGGATCGATGAAGATACCTTGCCCGAATATCCCCTGAGCAGCGTAGCTTCCGTCATCATAGGTCCACCATTGGTAGCCATATCCCTTACCGGGCACGGCAATATCGGCTTGCTTGCTTGTGGCCGGCGCAATCCAGTCATCAGGCAATATGCTGACATTGTTGACCTTTGCGCCGCCCAGCATGAACACACCGAAACGCGCGTAATCCCGCGTGGAAGCCTGAATACAACAGCCGCTTATTTCATGGCCAGTGGAGCCGATCAGCCAGCTTGCGTCCTGTTCCATGCCAAAGGGCGCCCACAGCTTTTCCGACAAATAGCGCGACAGCGTCTTTTTGGTGGCTGAACTGACCAGTACGCCGATCAGATTGGTTTCCCCGGTTTTGTAGACCCATTTGGTGCCAGCGGGTGCTTCACGCGGCAATTTGCGCATATAGCTGACCGTAACGTCCACGCCCTTTTCCGGCTTGTGTATATTGAACAACGCGACGTCCGATTTGGGATCGGCATAGTCCTCATTCCATTTGACGCCCGATGTCATGGTCAGCAATTGCTTGATCGTCACGTCGTCGTAAACCGATCCCTTAAGGTCAGGGATATAGGCCGATACCTTGTCATCAATGCTTTTGATGTAACCATCCTTGATAGCGGCCCCGACCAAAGTTGACGTAAAGGATTTTGCAACGGAAAAGCTGGTCCATTTGCCCGCTGCATCAAAATCCAGACCATATTTTTCCAGCCGCACCTTTCCGTCCTGCACAATGACAAGACCGGCGGTGCGCTGCGCCTTCATATAGGCATCGACATCGGTTCCAATGGTAATCGGTTCGCCCTTGGGTAAGGGATAAACCGTGTCGCCCTTTGCAATGATATTCGATTTAGCAAGGATCGGAATCCGGTCCAGTGCGCGAAATCCGGCATCGCGCTGCTCCACGCTCCAGAATAGCACGTTAGCGTCCGTCGGCAGGCTGGAGATGAGTGCTTTCATATCCTTGTCGGCGCTTGCCCAAAATCCGCCCGCTACTGCTGCGATCACGATCAATAACCCGAATATCCATTTTAACATCCTGCTCCCCCAAAGATTATTTTTTGACCAAGGTCACTTGAGCAACATTAATCCCGCCGCCCCTAAACCCGCCTTCGCAATACATCAGATAATAGCGCCAAAGCGAAATGAATTTATCGTCGAACCCGGCTGGCAGCGTTTCGGCTGCTACTGCGGAGTCAAATCTTGTTAGCCATTGCCGCAGCGTTTCAGCATAATCGAGCCTGAAGTCCGTCTGGTTTTCCCATGAAAAACCGCAATCGATTGCGATTGCCCGAAATCGGCTTTCGGACAACAGCATGCCGCCGGGAAAAATGTAATGCTGAATAAAATCCGTTCCCTTGGCATAGGATTCAAAAACATCATCTGCGATACTGATAAATTGGATCGCCGCGCGGCCACCGGGTTTCAGACAACGCGCAACAGATTTTAAATAATCTGGCCAATATTGCTGGCCAACGGCCTCAACCATTTCCACGCTGGCAATGGCATCAAACTGGCCAACAACATCCCGATAATCGGTCAACGTTACCTCGGCTGCACCTAAGCCCAAGAGACGTTGGTCCGCATAGGATTTTTGAGACGGGGACAAAGTAATGCCATGGTATTTAACACGATGCGTTTGCAGAACGACCTCAGCCAATCCTCCCCAGCCGCAGCCAATTTCGAGCAGGCTGTCGCCGTCGGACAATTGCAACCGTTCCAGCAACGCTTCGATCTTGCGGTGCTGCGCTGTTTCCAGCCGTTCGCCTGGAATGCCGGGGTCCGCAAAAAGAGCGCTTGAATAGGTCATGCTCTCATCCAACCAGGCCTGATAGAAATCATTGCCGAGATCATAATGAAATTCGATGTTGCGGCGCGCGCCGCTTCGGCTGTTCCGGCGCAGCGCATGCAGTGCCACACCGGCGACCTTTGCCATGCCTGATGGACGGGCTACGGTGCCCAAGGACAGCCGGTTGCGCACGAACAGGTCGAATATCTGGACTGGGTCCGGACTGCTCCATTCGCCAGCTGCCCATGCCTCATACCATCCAGCTGAACCTCCCCGCACCAGCCGGAGCAACGCTTTCCAGCTGTGCAGTGTCACCGTAGCAACCGGACCCGCACCCCGTCCGCCCAGTAACCGGGCAGAACCGTCGGGCAAAATGCCTTCGATCGTTCCATGTTCTAGGCCACGATCAATACGGTCAACGATGCGCTCAAAACCGCGCACAAATAGCCCTCCGGTGAACGCCCGTAACCCGGTAGCTTGGGTAAAATGATGGCCTCGGTTTATGTCAGCAGAATTCATCAAGCGCCTATGCTACACACATACGTGCATTGCAATTGGCTGTTATTTTTTGCGTAACTCGTCGCGGATTTCGGTCAGCAAATCGACATCTGACGGGCCAGGTACGGCGGGTGGCGACAATTTGTTCGCAGAGCGCACAATCATGAAAATGACGAATGCAAGGATCAGGAAATTGATCGCCGCCGTAACGAAACTGCCCCATCCCAATACGTTCGCTCCTGCAGCCTTGGCAGCAGCAAATGTCATGCCGGAGGTCAATTTTTCTCCGCCGCTGAGGACCACATATTTGCTGCTAAAATCAACGCCGCCGCCAGTCATTAACGTAATCAACGGCATAATGACATCGTCTGTGAGGGAGGCAATTATCTTGCCAAATGCGGCTCCGATCAGGACGCCCACAGCTAAATCAAGCACATTCCCGCGCATGATAAATGATTTGAACTCCCCCAACATAGTGATGACCTCCTCCAGTGAATATCGGTAAAATATGTCATATCCGCCGCGCAAACGATAGCAGTCATTGCGTAAGAACATTGCGCGCCTTATGTATGTAATACACAGCCCCTAAACGGCTGGATTTCTAGGCGATTGCCAAGTGGAGGAACTCAATGCGTAAGAATTTTATGAAATTTCTTGTGGTGCCAGTTGCGGCCCTGTCGCTTGCTGGTTGTGGTATCAACAGCGTTCCAACAGCCGAGGAAAATGCCAAGGCGAAATGGGCTGATGTCCAAGCTGCGTTTCAGGAACGCGCCAACCTAATCCCAAATTTGGCAAATGTCGTGAAAGGCGCAGCAGCGCAGGAAAACAAAACGCTGACCGAGGTTATCGAAGCCCGCGCCCGCGCGACCTCGCCCAATATTCAGGTGAACCCCGACGACCTTAGCAATCCAGCAAAAATGGCTGCTTTCCAATCCGCCCAGAACCAGTTGTCGGGAAGCCTTTCACGCTTACTAGTTTCGGTTGAGCAATATCCCCAACTGAAAAGCCAGGAAGGATATCTGAAGCTTCAGGATCAGCTTGAGGGTCAGGAAAACCGTGTTCGCATTACGCTGCGCGATTATAATGAGGCTGTCCGCGGATATAACACCACCATCCGGACGTTCCCGGATATTATTGGTGCGAAGGTCATCCACGGCGCAAAGCCAATGGTACCATATCAGGCCACAACCCAAGGTGCTGAATCCGCGCCACAGCTGGATATGGCGCCAGCGACCTGACGCCTTATTGGGAATTGAACATGATTAAGGTCCCAGGGTTGCTGACTGCGCTGCTTACCGCACTGCTGCTGGCCATTACCAGCCAAGCAGCAGTTGCGCAGAATTTTCCGAAGCTGACTGGCCGGGTGGTTGATCAGGCCAACCTGCTCGATCCGCAGCAAGAAGCCGAGCTTACCGCCAAGCTTGAAGGATTGGAGACGCGAACGAAGCGACAGCTGGTGGTCGCCACGCTCGATAGCCTGGAGGGCTATGAAATATCCGATTATGGGTACCGGCTTGGCCGCGCATGGGCGATTGGGCAGGATGGCAAAGGCGAGACCGAAAAGGACAATGGCGCGATCCTGATCGTTGCGCCCAATGAACGTAAGATGCGTATCGAAGTTGGCTATGGCCTTGAACCCGTGTTAACCGACGGTCTGTCATCTACGATAATCCGCAATGACATTACTCCGCGCTTCAAAGAAGGTGACTTTGTTGGGGGCATTAATGCAGGCGTTGACCGCATTGTGACTCAGCTGGAATTGCCTGCCGATGAAGCCGCCAAGATAGCAAGTGCCGCGCAGCAGCAGCGCGGCAAGCGAGATGAAGGCATCCCGTTTGGCGCGATCCTTTTTGTCCTCTTTCTGATCTTTTTCGTTTTTCTGCCGATGATAAGGTCGATGAAAGGCGGCGGGCGTAAACATCGGCGCGGCGGCATGGGCCCAGTCATTATCTGGGGCGGCGGGAGTGGCTTTGGCGGAGGCGGCGGTGGCTTTGGCGGCGGTGGATTTGGCGGCGGCGGTGGATTTGGTGGCGGGGGCGGCAGCTTCGGCGGCGGCGGCGCGTCGGGCGGCTGGTAGGAACTATTGATATGGCCTTACGTAAAATCAGCCAAATGAGCCAAGCGGACCATGTGCTTGTCACGCAAGCCGTTGCCGATGCCGAACGCCACACCAGCGGAGAAATCGTGACGATCGTGACCGATTTGTCCGACCATTATGAAGACATGGCCATGGCGTGGGCAAGCGCTGTCGCGTTTGTGGCCTTGGTCACTTATGCGACCTTCCCGGATTTTTATATCGGCCTGATTGATGGCCTCACTGGCGGCTGGGGTCATGAATATACGATGGGCGAGTATGTGGCGCTCCTGCTGACCGCAGTTGCCCTCAAATGGATCGGCACTTGGCTTATCCTGAAGTGGATGCCATTGCGCCTTGCGCTTACGCCACAGGCCACCAAACTTGCGCGGGTTCGCAGTCGTGCCATCAGCCTTTTTAAGGTTGGAACAGAGGCAAAAACCATCGGCCGGACGGGCGTGCTGTTATATTTGTCGATGAAAGAACATCGGGCGGAAATCGTGGCTGATGAAGCGATTGCGTCAAAAGTATCACCGGAGACCTGGGGCGATGCGATGGTCGCGTTGCTTGACGAGGTGAAGTCTGGAAACCCCGGTGCTGGCGTTGCCGCTGCGGTCGCCCAGATGGGTGTTGTGCTCGCCGAGCATTTCCCCAAAGGCACCGAAAATCCCAACGAAATATCCGACAGGCTTATCGAAATATGAACGATCAGGACGACGCGGAAACCGTGATGTGGCAAGGGCGCTTCATCACGGCGAAGACGCGCGGAAAATGGGAATATGTTAGCCGCGCACGCGGGATAAAAGCTGCGGTCATCTTGGCGATGGAGGACGATCATGTGCTGCTGGTCGAACAATATCGCGTGCCACTTGGGGCGAATTGTATCGAGTTGCCAGCAGGGCTGATCGGTGACCATGAAGAGGGTGAAGACACGCTGGCGTCTGCGGCGCGCGAGCTTGAGGAAGAAACCGGATATCGCGCGGACAGGCTGGAAATACTCGGCGATTATTTCTCATCGCCTGGTATGGTTAGCGAAAGTTTTTGGCTAGTGCGCGCACATGGCCTGACCAAAGTCAGTGACGGTGGCGGTGTCGACGGCGAGAATATCATCGTCCACCGTGTCGCTTTGGCTGAATTGCCTGATTTTATTCAGGAAAAGCGCGCGATGGGGTGCGTCGTTGACGTCAAATTGCTGATGCTGCCCGGAATGATAATTTAGCGGAAATTATCCGCATAGGCCTGAAGCTTCAGGGTTTTTGGGGGTGTCGGGATAAAACTTGCCTTGATCCCCTTCTTTTCGGCGTAGGCGATGGCGGCATCGAGACTTGGGAAAGTCAATTGAACCTGCGCCTGAGTGTCGCCTGAGCCAGCCCAGCCCATCAACGGGTCCGGCTTGCGCGGTTCTTCTGCGGCAAATTCCAACACCCATTCCCTGCGCCCACGGCCCGACTGCATGGCATGTTTGGGGCGCTGAAATATACGGGCAGACATGGCACTTTTCCTGACGGTTACACTTATTGATCGCCTTGCCCGAAACCCGGCGGAGTCGTCAAGCGTTGCGGGGCAGATCGCGGGCCTGCGCCTTTTTGGTTTTAAAGCTCGCGACGCTTTCCCACGGCGCGTCGGGCCAGTTGTGCTTGGGGTAGCGACCGCGCATTTCTTTGGCGACGTCACGCCAGCTTCCGCGCCAGAATTCAGGCAGATTTCGCGTGGTCTGGATCGGCCGCCCCGCAGGCGATGTCAGGCTCAACACCAGCGCTATCCGACCAATACCCACCGTCGGATGGCTATCAAGGCCAAATAAAGCCTGCACACGCAGCTCAACTGTCGGGCCGGCTTCTGCGGCGTAATCGATAAAATGTTCACTGCCTGCCGGGCTTTTGAATGACGCAGGCGCAATTTGGTCAATGCGCGTCCGCAGTTCCCAGCCGAGCAGATTGTCGAGTGCGCCCACCAAGCCCGAGGGCGAAATATCGCGCAAGCGGTTGACCTGTTCAAGCAGCGGCAACAGCCATTGATCGGCGCTTTGCATCAAAGCCTCGTCTCCTAGTAAATCCACTCCTGCAAACCGCGCCCGTTCACGAAGCGCACGGGCCGAGTCAGGCCAAGGCAGCGCTACTATTCCCGTGTCGCGGATTGCGGCCAATAAGGCGTTGGCGACCGCTTGACGCTCAGGCTTTTCCAACCGGCCTTCGCTCAGTACGATAGCTCCAAGGCGGCGCTGCACCCGCGCATCTACCCGGTCAGCGTTTTTGTCGTACGACATTATTTCTTCGCTTTTGATGCGGTGTCCAAAGCGCGCAACAATCTCTGCTTCGGTTAGCGCGGCTGCGGAAATTATCCGCGCCCCTGATGCTGCGCCCTGAACGTCGGCGACGGCAAGCCATTCCTCAAGTGCCAGCAACGACGAAGTATCGAGTTGCAGCCCGCGTCCCATCGCGCTGATCCACTTCTCGCCTTTGGTATCGCGTCTTTTGGCGATGCGGTCGGGAAATGCGGTAGCGATGAGGGCACCAATGCTCATCGGCTCATCGCTGCCGCTGTCATCACACAGCCGGGCAAAGCGTTGAGCGAGTTTACGTGCGGCATCTGCTTTGAGACCTCGCTCGCCCACAAATCGCTGAAAGCGAACCTCGATATCTTCACCCTGCCCGCCAAGGCCGCGTTCTTGCAACAATATGGCGAGCATGGCCGCAGGCTCGCCTTGTTTGCTTCTGCCTGCCATAACAACCATATGGGCAAGATGCGGGGGCAATGGCAGATTGGCCAAAACTGTTCCATGCGGCGTGATATGGCCTTGCACGTCCAGCGCATCGGTTGACTGAAGCAGTTTTCGCGCCTGCTGCATCGCAGTGGCGGGCGGCAAATCAAGCCAGCGCAATTTAGCAGGGTCGCTTTCTCCCCAACGCGCACAATCGAGCAACAATGGCGCAAGGTCGCTTTCAAGTATCTCCGGCGGGTCGAACGGGGGTAATCCGCCATTTCCTGCCTCTTCCCACAATCGGTACGCAACCCCTGCCTGTTGCCGCGCTGCGCGACCGGCCCTCTGCGTTGCAGCCGACAGGCTAGCGCGCTCTGTCACCAATCGCGTGACGCCTGCTGCTTGGTCAAAACGTGCGCGCCGTGCGAGGCCGCTGTCGATGACAACGCGCACACCATCAATCGTCAGGCTGGTTTCCGCGATGTTGGTAGCGAATATCACCTTTCGGCGTCCTTGATCATCGGAACGCACCGCTAGCCGCTGTGCAACGGGGTCAATCTGCCCGTGCAACTTATGCACGACGATGTCGGGGCCGCAGGATCCCAGTGCGTCAAAAGCACGGTCAATCTCGCGCACACCAGGCAGGAATACCAACAGGTCGCCTTGCTGTTCGGACAGAGCCTGACGAACATTGCGCACAATATCTGCTTCAATGCTTTGTTCGGTTCGGCGGCCAACATATCGAAGTTCCAGTGGCCAGCTTTTGCCATCGCTTTCCAATACTGGCGCATTGTCCATCAGACGGGAGAACCGCGCCCCGTCTAAAGTCGCTGACATCGCAACCAAGCGCAAGTCGGGTCTGAAGGCTGCTTGCGCTTCAAGTGCAAGCGCGAGGCCAAAATCGCTATCGACACTGCGTTCATGGACTTCATCAAACAGTACGGCCGATACGCCCGGAAGCTCAGGGTCGCTGATAATCTGGTTGCGGAAGATGCCTTCAGTCATCACCAGAATGCGGGTGTTTGAACCATGCTTGCTGTCGAGGCGTGTGGCATAGCCGACCGCTCCGCCAACCGTTTCGCCTATATTGTCTGCGATGCGCTCTGCCGCCATACGCGCGGCCAATCGGCGGGGGGACAGCAAAAGGATTTGACCTTGGCAATAAGGCTCATGCAGCAAGGCGGGGGCAACCAAGGTCGTTTTGCCGGCACCTGGCGGCGCGATAAGTACCGCGTTAGGCGAAGTGCGTAACGAAACCAGCAAATCCGGAAGGACGGCTTGTATGGGTAACGTCTGGTCGTCTCTGACTGCGGGCGGCACCGCCTTATCGCTCAATATGCGCGGGCTATTGCGAATTCCACCGCTTCGGTAAGCGCAGACTTAGCATCGCCTGCCGAAAAATGTGCGATCGCATCAATCGCCCGCTGACCGTAATGCCGGGCGCGGTCCAACGTATCATCAATGGCACGGTGCGCACGCAGCAGATTACATGCATGCGCAAGATCATCGTTGCTCACCCGGTTGCCAAGCATCGCATCGCGCCAGAACTTTTGTTCTTCCTGATTGCCGCGACAATGCGCCAAAATTACGGGTAAAGTAACCTTACCATCCCGGAAGTCGTCACCGCTATCCTTGCCCATGGTTGCGCCATCGGACACATAATCGATGGCATCATCGACCAGTTGGAATGCAATGCCAAGGTTACGGCCATAAGCGTCAAGCGCCATTTCCTGCGCCTCTCCACTTTCGGCAACGACTGCGGAAATCCGGCAGGCTGCGGCAAACAGTGCGGCAGTTTTGGAACCGATGATTTCGAGATATTTTTCTTCCGTCGTCGAAATCTGCCGCTGCGCCGTCAACTGGTTGACCTCACCTTCTGCAATCACCGCAGAGGCATTGGACAAGATTTTCAGCACCTTAAGCGAGCCGTCCTCTACCATTAATTCGAATGAGCGGCTGAAAAGAAAATCGCCCACTAGCACTGCAGCCGGGTTGCCAAATATCAGATTGGCAGCAGTCTTTCCGCGCCGCATGTCGCTTCCGTCTACGACGTCATCATGCAGCAAGGTCGCCGTATGGATGAACTCGACGGCCGCCGCCAATTTGTGATGGCGTTCCCCCGGATAATCCAAAAGCTGAGCGCAGGCCAAGGTCAGCATCGGCCGCATGCGTTTGCCCCCGCCCGCAATTAAATGCCCGGCAAGTTCGGGGATAAGCGGGATTTGGGACTGCATGCGGTCAAGTATGACTGCATTCACCTTGTTCATGCCGGGTGCGACCAGCTTAAGGATTGGGTCAAGCGATGGCGACTGATGTCCGCCGATTTTATGGATAGTTGCCGTCATGATTGCTCTGCTCTGACGGTAGCTGTGCTGATAGGCAAGTGCAAATGGCGCATTTCCCCTTGTCCCGTCCGGTCATTATCGGCACATATGGGATACATGACCGAAACCGATACCCTTGCACAATTTCGCGACAGCATCGATAACATTGACGCTGCATTGGTCTTCATGCTCGCCGAGCGTTTCAAAATAACGCAGGCCGTTGGCGAATTTAAGGCAAAATCGGCACTGCCCCCTGCTGACCCCGCGCGCGAAGAACGGCAAATCGAGCGGCTTCGGCAACTCGCGCGTGATGCCAAGCTTGATCCGGATTTCACCGAAAAATTCCTGCGCTTTATCATTGACGAAGTGATCCGGCATCATCAGCAAATTCGCGACGGTCAGTAATCAGCTTATTGCTTTTGGCAGCCTGAGGCGGACCAACAGCCCGCCAAGGTCTTCGCTTTCTTCCAGTGCAACGGTTCCACCATAAATTTCGACGACATCGCGGACAATCGCGAGGCCAAGACCTGTTCCAGGCTTACCCGTATCCAGCCGCGCGCCCCGGTCAAATAACCGTTCCCGTTCGCCTTCAGGGATGCCGTTGCCATCATCCTCGACGATCATTTCGACAAAATCGCCGGTATCCTCAACCGTCACAAAAACACTGCCGCCACCGTATTTGGCAGCGTTCTCGATGAGGTTGCCAAGCATTTCATCCAGATCCTGTCGTTCAACGCGCGCAGCGATTTCCTGGTCACCGGCCATATCAAGACGAACATGCGAATAAAGACGCCCGACGGCACGCTCAACTGACTCAAGGCTTCCCCATACCTGCGCTCGGCTATGGCTATGACCGCGGCGGCCAACGGCGCGCGCACGCGCAAGATGGTGATCAACCTGTCGCCGCATCGTCGTAGCTTCGCGGATGACAGTTTCGGATAGATCCGTAGACTGTGCGGTTGCACTGTTCATGATCACGGTCAGCGGGGTTTTCAACGCATGCGCAAGGTTTCCTGCGTGCCGACGCGATTCCTCGGCTTGTTTCTCATTATGGTCAAGCAACGCATTCAACTCATTTACCATCGGCATCACTTCGTCCGGCAATGCGTCTGTTACACGGCTTTCCTTGCCGCTGCGCATTTGGGCAATAGCCTTGCGCACCGCGCGCAGCGGCCATAATCCATAAAATGTCTGAAGCGCCGCCAGTATGATTAGCCCCAGCGCAAGCAAAAGAAAGCTGGTGATCAGTACAGACCGCAACTCCTGAATTTGCGCATCAAGGCTATCGCGGCTTTGCGCCACCATGAATGTCCACGCGATGCCTGAATCCGGCAACCTGATCGCCCGCTCGGCAATACGCAGTGGTTCGTCTGGAAACTCATTACTGTCGCGGAAATGGACAGCCTGATCATTGTGATCGACGGGCGGACGGAGCGCGCGGTCCCATAACGAACGCGATGGAAAAGGCATCGCTCCCGTCCCCGTAATTTGCCAGTAAAGTCCGCTATTTGGTTCCAGGAACCGCTGGTCGCCGAGCGGGCGATTCATGCGGATTTCGCCATCTGGCCCTATTTCGGCTGATGCAATCATGGCGGTCAGCACATATTCGAGCTGATTGTCAAAATTTTGTTCAACCGAATTGGTCAGCACGCGGTCAAGTGCCGCGCCGCCGCCAATCAGCAATATCGTAATCCACGCCGCCGCCGTAAGGATCATCCGGCGGGTTAGCGATCCAGTGCTTTGGAACTGGCTACGCCATGTCGGCGGATTTTGAACAGAATTAATGGCGACAGGCGGGTTCAGGTGACCGGTTCCTCAAGACTGTAGCCAAGGCCCCTGATGGTGGAAATCACGTCCTGCCCAAGCTTTTTACGGATTCGTGTGACGAACACCTCAATAGTATTGGAATCACGGTCAAAATCCTGATCGTAAATATGTTCGATCAACTCAGTCCGCGAAACAACCTTGCCCTTGTGGTGCATCAGATATGACAGCAGCTTATATTCCTGCGCAGTCAGCTTCACAGGTTGGCCATCGAGCGTGACACGTCCTGAACGTGTATCAAGCCGGACATCGCCGACGTTAAGTTCGCTGGAGGCATTGCCAGAGGCACGCCGAATAAGCGCGCGCAACCGTGCAATCAGTTCCTCGGTCTGGAATGGTTTTGCGAGATAGTCATCGGCGCCTGCATCAAGACCTGCAACCTTGTCCGACCAGCTGTCGCGTGCGGTCAGCACCAGCACAGGGAACTTGCGGCCTTCCTTGCGCCAACGGTCAAGAACGGTCAGTCCGTCAATTTCGGGCAAACCCAGATCAAGAATGACAGCATCATAATTTTCGGTTGAGCCCATATAATGGCCATCTTCGCCATCAACGGAGAGGTCGACGGCATAGCCAGCTCCTTCAAGCGTCGACTTGAGCTGCTTGCCCAAGGTGGGCTCGTCTTCCACGATCAAGATACGCATGCTGTCCCCTTAAATTTTCGATTTGTCTGTTACGTCATGGCTAGCAGATTCGCTGCCGGTGACAAAATCCTATCAGCGCTGACGCAGAACGTTTCCGGTACGCGCATCCACATCAACAAAGATGACCCTGTTGCCGTCGATGAATTTGAGCCGATAGACTTGGGCAGCAGGATCATATTCCGGCCCAAGATATTGCATGCCACGCATTCTTGGTACGACGATGGCTTCGATTTCGGGCAATTTTTTTATCTTGCCCGCCCGCATATCCTGCCGTGCATCGTCTTGTTCGCCCCGGCGCGCGTCAGCTATTCCAGGAGTGAGAAAAGCCACGTTGGCGATGAGCAACATGAGAAGGGGTTTGTTTATCATGTGCCTCCACTAACCCTGCGGCATTGAACGTACAGTGAATGGGGCGCGCGAAGATTTACCGGCGCCACGCCCCATCGAGATTATCTCACCATTTCGAAAGTGAAGGACATGCTCGCCCCAACGCTCAGTTCGCCGGGAGATATCGGCGTTGATTTTTCCGACGCGTCCATTGTCCGCGCAACCATCGGCATTGGGGAATATCCTCGACCCTGATCGCTTTCTTCCACGCGCAGGATGCGGACGTCAGTATAGCCGGCTTTGCGGGCAAGATTGCGTGCGAGCTGCATTGCGGTCGCCCACACCTTGTCGCGCGCCGCATCCTGAAACGTGCTGTCATCATCGATACCGAAAACCGGACCATTGAAGTTCGTTGCCCCGTCCACCGCAAGCGCATCAAGAAATGCACCAAGCTTTTTCAAATCGCGCAGCTTGGCATTCACCATGTTTGATGCCTGATAGCCTTTAAAAATCTGCTGCCCGTCACGATAATCAAATTGCTGATTCAAGCTGATTTGCGTGGTTTGAATATCCTTTTCGGCAATTCCAAGCTTCTTCAACCGCGCCACCACCGATGCCATTTGCACATTATTGGCGCGAACGGCTTCGCTTGCGGTCGGCGACATATTTTGAACGCCAGTGGTGAATGTCGCGATGTCCGGGCGCGCTTCGACCGTTTCGGATATGTTGAGGTCGATGACCGGGTTAGCCGTGGTGATGCTGACCTGAGTCGCCATGGCTTGGGTGGCGACAAGGCCGCTGCTCGCAAGAATTGCTGCAATTATCAAACTACGCATATGTAACTCCCGTTTAATGCCAACAGCTTATATTGCCGTATGGCGTGCCCAACCAATATAGGCTTGGCGAAGCTGAACAGTTGCCGAACCGGGCGTGCCATTGCCAATTACATGCCCATTGATCTGCACCACCGGCATCACAAAGCCAGAGGCCGATGAAACAAATGCCTCCGCTGCTTGTTCCGCTTCGTTGACCGAAAAGCGTCGTTCTTCAATCTGTTGAGCAACCAACGGAAGAACGGCAGCGCGGGTAATACCGTGCAGAATTTCGCGGTTAAGCGGATGCGTTACCAGAACACCTTCAGTCGTGATAATATGCGCGTTTTGCGCACTGCCTTCGGTAATCCAGCCATCACGCTCCATCCAAACGTCATCGGCACCGCGGGCAATCGCCTCATTTTTCATTAGCGAGGCATATAGCAATTGCGTGGTTTTAATGTCCGCCCTGCCCCAGCGCAAATCGGGCATGGTCACCACCCGCAGCCCACGTTGCGCCGATGGGTTATCTGCGAGCGCCCTTGATTGTGTAAACGCAAGGACCGTTGGCGGCGTATCGGCTGGTGGAAATACAAAGTCGCGGTCTTGGGGCGCGCCGCGAGTGACTTGCCAATAGATCATGCCCTCTTCAACGGCATTTCGACTAACCAGCGCGCGGCATATCTCCAACCATGACGAGGTGTCGGGAGCGCCACTGATTCCGGTTTCACTCAGCGAGCGGGCAAGTCGTTGGACGTGGCCGTTAAAGTCCACAAGTTTGCCGTCCAACACGGATACAACTTCGTAAACCGCGTCCGAAAACAGAAAGCCCCGGTCAAAGACTGAAATTTTGCCTTCAGTCTCGGGGATGTAATTTCCGTTTAGATATATTGTCCGCATTCTTTGCTTACCCTGCCCCAGTGCCTCGATTGGTTTGGAACGCCACCCCGCCCTGATGCCTTAAGTAAGATGCTGAAACAAGTTCAGCATGAAGGTGCTCAGTTTTCCGGTTGTCCTCGCTGGTGATGCACGCAGTCGGCAATCTTGCAACCTTCATCCGATATTCTGCAACCGTCACCGTGAACCTGTTTGCGCGCTGCGTGCCTTGGGCTCCAGAGTCCTCATTTCATCGTATCGTTGCAAAACATAAAGCTGGAAGAAGCTTGCCCTAAACGGCACACCGCACTATCCGCGCTCCAATATGTCGGCACCCCCCATTTTCGCATTTGAAGGTCTCGCACTGCAGCAAGGTGGCGGATGGCTTTTTCAGGATATCGACCTATTCATTGGCGCGCGCGACCGGTTGGCGCTGATTGGCCGCAACGGTGCGGGCAAAACAACCCTGATGAAGCTCATCGCTGGAACAGTAGAGGCCGACAAGGGCAACCGCGTGGTCGTGCCCGGCACCAATATCGTAATGTTGGAGCAGGACCCCGATGTTACGTCCTTTGACCGGCTGGTAGATTTTGCTGTGCATGGCGAGAAAGGACCGCCCGAATATGCAGTGCGGGCGATCGCCGACCAATTGGGCATCAATCTTGATCGCGAGGCGAAAACTGCGAGTGGCGGGGAAAAGCGCCGCGCAGCCATTTGCCGGGCGCTGGCTAGCGAGCCCGATTTGCTCTTGCTCGATGAGCCAACCAACCACCTTGATCTTGCGGCTATCGAGTGGCTCGAAGAGTGGCTGACGCGCTATCGCGGTGCATTCATGGTAATCAGTCATGACCGAACATTCTTGACGCGACTGACGCGTCAGACATTTTGGCTGGATCGTGGGCTATTGCGCCGCAATGAAATCGGCTTTGGCGGCTATGATGTTTGGACCGAGCGGGTTTTTGCCGAAGATGCGCGCAATGCCGACCGTTTAGACGCGAAACTGAAAATCGAGGCGCACTGGCTTGAACGCGGCGTGACCGCCCGGCGCAAGCGCAATCAGGGCCGATTGGCAAAGCTATGGGAAATGCGCGCCGCGCGTGCGGCGATGATTGGGCCGCAAGGCACAGCCAAGCTTGCTGCCTCGAGCGATGACAGCAAGACAAAAACCGTCATCAGTGCGCAAAATGTTTGCAAAAGCTTTGGCGAGCGTACGATTATTAAAGATTTCACGCTGCGCATTCAACGTGGCGACCGCATTGGCATTGTTGGCGCAAACGGCACGGGCAAGACAACGCTCATCCGCATATTAACAGGTGAAAGTGAGCCCGACACCGGCAGCATAACGCTGTCGCCCACGCTGACAGGTATCGTCATTGACCAGCAACGCAAATTGCTCACGCCGGAAAAACGGGTGCGCGACGTGTTGGCGGACGGCAGCGACTGGATTGATGTGCGCGGCGTGCGCAAGCATGTTCAAGGCTATCTCAAGGAATTCCTGTTTGATCCCGCGCTAATCGAAGCGCGGATAGGGAGCCTGTCCGGCGGCGAGCAATCGCGCATCTTGCTCGCGCGCGAATTCGCGCGCGAAGCCAATTTGCTGGTGTTAGACGAGCCAACCAACGACCTTGATCTCGAGACACTTGATTTGCTGCAAGAAGTCATTGCCGATTATGACGGAACGGTATTGATCGTCAGCCATGACCGCGACTTTCTTGACCGAACGGTCACGCTGACGCTCGGCCTAGATGGTTCAGGGCATGTCGACATCATAGCGGGCGGCTATGCAGATTGGGAAGCAAAGCGCGATAAAAGGGAAAAGCCGACTGCGAAGAAAGTCGACAAATCCACCGCGCATGAGATTGCGGCCGTTACACAATCTGTACCCAAACGTGTGAAGCTTACCTACAAGGACCAGCGCGATTTCGATATTCTGCCAGCGCGTATTGCCGAAATCGACGCTCTCGTTGTAGCGGCCGAAAAAGAAATGAGCGACCCTGCTTTGTACACCAGGGAGCCAGCGCGATTTGCCGAACTGACCTTACAAACCGATAGCTTGCGCGCCGAAAAGGAAGCCGCAGAGGAACGCTGGCTTGAGCTTGCGATGATGGTCGAAGAGACGGCTTCCTAACCCGGAATTCGGTAAAAAACAGCAAGCCGGTCAAGCGCAATTTTCAGCACAAGTTTCCCCGAGCGGACTGGCCAGGACATTTCGCGTTCAGCAGCGGGCACGCTTTCACCAACACAAATCACTCTCCATGCAATATCGGACAAATCCGGGCCAAGCGTCCTGATCGCGCCGTCAAATCGGGTCTTTGCCTGTATCATCCGTTCAGTACGGTTCAAACCCGTCGGCGCGCCGCGTTTTTGCCGGCTGAGCGGGATATTCTCCCATGACATCGTAACATGAGGCCCTAATGCGGCTGCTTCATAATCGCGGCGCAACGTCTCGCCCGCCAGCATTTGCCGGTCAGACAAATGTCCACGCGCGTGCAGCCACGACAGTGCCGATTCCGACAGATTGATGGTTACAGTGCGCTGGCTGGCTTTTGCACCACAAACGGCACCATTTTCTGCCAATGCCCGTTCGACTAGGATCTGCTGGGGGTGCACGTTGGAATTTGAATTGGATTTGGCTGGCATCAATACTCTCCGTTGGTTATCCGAATCATGCTTGCCATGTGGTGAATATTGTAGGAAAGAAAAAACCTATCTGGTAAAGGAATATATGATGCAAAGCCGAATTCGAGATGTGCGCAGAGCCAAGGGGCTGACGCTTGCCGATGTGGCAGAGCGATGCAATCCGCCGACGACCGCACAAACAATTGGACGCCTCGAAACCGGTATGCGCGTGCTTTCGCTTATCTGGATCAATCGCATTGCGGAAGCTTTAGGGGTTGAATCTAGCGATTTGGTCGTCCTGCCCGATCAGCAATTTTTACCTGTCGCAGCAGTCTTGCATGAGGACGGCACTTTTGCCCCGACGAAGGAAGAACGCATCATGGTTCCCAATGTCGGGGAGACAATGGTAGGGCTTCGTATCGCGGCAGCGACAGGTGAATACCGAAGCGGCGATGAATTGTGGCTGGAGCAAATACAACCCGACCATTTTGCGTCCGCTCTTAATCTCGACGTGCTGGTGCCGCGTCCGGGCGGCCGATTTATCTTTGGCCGTCTCTTGGGACGTGACGCAGGCAAGCTGCACCTTCTGCCGCTTGAGGCTGGCGCGCGGCAGCAGGTCGTGACCGATCCGGCGTGGATCGCGAAGGCGGTCCGGCTGGTACGCAAACTATAAGACTTGGCCAGCTTTGCCCGGATTTATGGCTGCGCGCCAAATCCCTCACCAATCCGCTCCGCCTTTGAACCTGAATCATCGGATGGCACAAAGCTATGTGAACCGACCTTGAGCCAGATGAGGATTGGCGCAGCCTGATAGATTGAAGAATATGTTCCGACGACAATTCCGAATGCCATTGCGGCACTAAATCCGAAGATGACATCAGGCCCAAACAAAACAAGCACAACCAGCGGCAGCGAAATCGAAACACTTGTCATAACCGTACGCGACAATGTCTCGTTCACGGATAAGTTCAGCAGCGAAGCCATTTCCATTTTTCGGAACTTCATCAGGTTTTCACGGATACGATCATAGATGACAACCGTATCATTCAGTGAATAGCCAATGATCGTTAGCAACGCCGCGATGATATTGAGGTCAAATTCCCATCCCGTGAGGGCAAACAGCCCGAAGGTGAGCGTTACATCATGCACCAGCGACCATATGGCACCGACTCCAAACTGCCATTCGAACCGGAACCAGATGTAAATAGAAACACCCGCCATTGCCGCGACAAGAGCAAGTATCCCCTTACTGAATAATTCCTCCGACACCTTACCGGATACAGAATCCACGCCGTCGATGCGCACGTCGGGATGGTCAGTCTTTAATTTCGCCGTAATTTTCTCCGCCATAGCGTTGGACAGTTCGGGATTTTTGTCGGCCCCCTCTGGCAGCTTCATTCGGATCGAAACCTGATTTTCCGCTCCAAAGCGCTGAATAGTGGGATCACCATAGCCGAGGCTGCCGACGGTTTCGCGCAATTCGGCAACTGGCGCTGACGCGGTCTGCGTGAATGTTGCACGGATCATTTGTCCGCCGATAAAATCGACGCCGAAGTTCAGGCCCTTGGTCGCCACCAGTCCAACCGATGCGGCCATTAACAGCAAACTGATACCGAACGCCCAGGTGCGCCATTTAAGAAAGTCGATGTTGGTATCATCACGAACGAGTTTAAGCAGTTTCATGTCTAAATCCTCAAATCGTGAGTTCAGTAGGACGGGTGCGTTTTACCCAGCGCGATACCCACATTCGGGTGATGGTTACTGCCGTAAACACCGAAGTCACAATGCCGATCATCAGAACGACGGCGAAACCCCGGATCGGGCCAGACCCGAAAATGAAGAGCAGAACTGCCGCGATGACGTTCGTACTGTTTGCATCGAAAATAGCGCGACTGGCTTCTTTATATCCAAATTCGATTGCCTGCACGACGCGGCGCCCTCGTTTGAGTTCTTCGCGAATACGCTCGTTAATCAGAACGTTGGCATCCACCGCTGCACCAATGGTCAGAACGAAGCCAGCTATCCCCGGCAAGGTCAATGTCGCGTTTGCAAAGGACATGACACCTAAAATCATCAAAACGTTGATAACCAGAGCGAAATTGGCATACATGCCGAAACGGCCATAGACCAGAAACATAAGTACGAGGATTGCGGTCGTGCCGATCACCGCGGCGAGAATCCCCCGCCGGATCGAATCAGCGCCAAGGTCTGGCCCAACAGATCGTTCTTCAACAATCTTGAGATCAACCGGCAGAGCGCCAGACCGAAGCGAGATGGAAAGCGCGTTGGCGCTCTCTGTCGTAAAGCTTCCCGAGATTTGCGAAATACCGCCGAAAATTGGCTCGCGAATTTGCGGCGCAGAGATGACTTGGCCATCCAGAACAATCGCAAATAGCTTGTTCACATTTTGCTGAGTCATTCGGGCAAATCTTTGCCCACCTTCTGAATCGAACTGAATGGTAACTGCGGGTTCGTTCGTTTGCTGGTCAAATGTCGGGTCGGCCTTGACCAATTTGTCGCCTGAAATCCCGCCGAGGCGGCGCACCGCGATATAGGGGAGGCCCGACGGATTGTCCGGATAGGGCAGTACCTGACTTCCAACGCGTGCCTTGCCTAACGCGGTTTGATCAGGGTCGGCCTGTTCATCAACCAGTTTGAATTCCAGCTTTGCAGTTTTACCAATGAGCGCTTTCAATGCTGCCGGGTCATCCAGCCCGGGAACCTGAACCACAATCCGGTTATCACCTTGGCGAATGATGGTGGGCTCAAGTGTACCAAGCGCGTTGATGCGGCGATCGATAACGTCTTTTGCGGTGTCCATCGCCTGATCAAGAGCTGTTTCATTCCCAGCGCTGGCAGGCGAAAGTATCATCCGGTTGCCATCGTTGACACCAATATTCCAGTCGCGGCCCCCCGTGGTGTTGTTGGCCAGCGGGATGAGCACCTCCCGCGCTGCATCGACCTTTGACACATCTGTAACATTGAAACTCAACTGGCCATTGGCACGCGAGACATCAGATATCGCGATTTGCGGTTCCGCCCGGCGCATTGCGGTACGCACGCTGTCCTCCAATGTCTCAAGCCGGGTTTCGGCGAGCTGTGTCGTGTCCGCCTCAAGAAGAATATGGCTCCCCCCGGCAAGGTCAAGACCCAGATTGATCGTTGGCGTTGGGACAAACTGCGCTAGTTGCGTACGCATCTGCGTCGGCAAGAGACTTGGGATAGCGAAAAGCACGCCCAAAATAAGCACGGAGGTGAGCATCCATACGCGCCAACGGGGAAAATCAAGCATAGGCTGGGTCCGAACGAACTATATTGAAAAGAAATAGGGTCAGCACGAATGCCGTACAACCCTTAGCGGTTAATCGTTGGCAGCCTTCGTACCGCGCGATTGCACATTGGCAATCGTTGATTTCACGGCTTTTACGCGCACATTCGGGGCAATTTCAACTTCGACATAATCGTCGGCCACGCGTGTTATTTTACCCATCAGACCGCCAGCAGTGACGACCTCATCATTCTTTTGCACCGCACTGATCTTGGCCTCATGCTCCTTCGCCCGCTTTTGCTGCGGCCGGATCAGAAATAGATAAAACACGACGAAAATGAGCAGGAGCGGGAATAGCTGCACGAAAAAGGCAGAACTGCCAGCACCACCGGCGGCAGCGCTCAAGATAACAAACTCCATGGAAGACCTCGCAAAATTTTTAATGAGACGCCCGTGTTAGGCGCTGCCCTGAAACAATCGGGCGCGATTATCACCTGCACCCACCTGACGCAACGTCAAAGCGTCGACAGCGCGCTTGCATTTCAAAAACCAGCGCCATATACGCGCCCTTCCAGCGGCCTCAACGAGGTCACTGGCGGTCGGGACGTAGCGCAGCCTGGTAGCGCATCACACTGGGGGTGTGGGGGTCGCAGGTTCGAATCCTGTCGTCCCGACCAATTTTCACCAAAAACTTACCCCTCGATCTGTACGCGACGCCTACCGTCGCGAGATGCCAAATTTTACTTTCCTACAAGTTACCATATAGGTTAAATTTGTATTTGAAAGTGAGGTATAATGGTAATGCAGCAGATTGACGATATGATTGAACACCTGATTGATCGCGAAGGTGGTTTTGTTGACCATCCGGCCGACAAAGGTGGCCCTACAATCTGGGGGATTGCCGAGGCTGTTGCACGTAGACAGGGCTATATGGGCCCCATGGCCTTGCTACAGCGCTCGGTCGCGGTCACCATTTACAAACAGCTTTACTGGCAGGCACCTGGGTTTGACCGACTGCACCAGATCGCGCCGAAAGTTGCTGAAGAGCTTTTCGATACTGGCGTGAACATGGGCACCGCAACCGCCATCGGCTCTCTGCAACGTGCGCTGAATGCGCTGAACCGTAATGGCCGGGATTATAGCGACATTACAGTAGATCGCAAAATTGGGCTCATCACGCTGCGGGCAGTTCAAGCATTTTTGCAAAAACGTGGCACTTTGGGTGAACATGTTCTGACAAAGGCGATCGATGCCTTGCAGGGGGCTTATTATGTCCGGCTGGCGGAAGCTCGGCCCGCACAGGAAGCATTTTTATACGGATGGCTCACGAAGCGAATTGGATAATCACTTCAACAAAGGGAATCGAGATGTCACTCATTGAAGGTATCATTGGTCCAATTGCGAGCCTGATCGACAAGATCATACCTGACCCAAAGGCACGGGACGCAGCAAAGCTTGAGCTCATCAAGCTGCAAGGCAGTCAGGAACTGGACGTTCTGCGCGTACAGCTATCGGCGATCCTTGCAGAGGCGCAATCTGCCGATCCGTGGACCAGCCGGGCGCGCCCCAGTTTTTTATATGTGATGTACGCCATTATATTATGGTCCATTCCGATGGGCCTGATCGCCGCGCTGATGCCCGAAGTTGCTGCCAACATAGCGCGCGGGATGAATGCGTATCTGAACGGCTTGCCCGAACCGTTATATGCGTTGTTTGGTACCGGATATCTGGGCTACACCGTTGCACGCCAATGGGGTATTTCGCGCGGAACAGAAAAATAGTTGCACGAGACCGCCTTCATCCGTTAGGCCTGCAAATCCCGCTAGGGTGTAATTGGGACTCAGGAGAATTAAAGATGAAGAAATTAGTCGCAACTGTTGCTGCTCTCGCTTTTGCTGCATCGCTTACCGCATGTGGCGAAGCTGGCGACAAGGCAGCCGAAGAAACCGCAGAAGCAGCAGACGCAACCGGCGAAGCTGTTGAAGCTGGCGCTGAAAATGCCATGAATGCTGCTGAAGGCGCAGCCGACGCAACTGCGGAAGCCGCAAGTGAAGCTACTGCTGACACTGGCGCTGCGGTTGAAGAAGCTGGCAAGGAAATGCAAGACACAGCCAGCTAATAGGCAGTTTCGTATTTGAATTGAGCCCGCCCTGCCTTGTGCAGAGGCGGGCTTTTTCACGCCCATTTTGCCTTAACTTGCCGAGACGATGCTGTCTTGTGCGCATTTTAATATGATAGGTTAAGAGCGGCCAGAAATTGATCAATCGCCAACAGAGACCCGATCCGGCGAGTTTGCCAGACGAAATAATTGCCAGCAAGTGGCAGACAGACAAATTATACTGTCTTTTCTGCTTAGGTCACGGGCATAAGAAGTTCAGAAAAAAGCTATGTTTATTTTTAAGTTTTGTCATAACTTAATGCTTTTGTTGCAAAGCACGTTTGGGGAAACAGATGTGCTTTTCTTGACGACTGAATAGCCAACCGAAGCGTTTTGCCCACTGGAGTATTTGAAATTGAACAATCGGCTCGGTTCTAGTGAGACCGCAAGGCGTATATCCCGAATTGCAGAAAGCAGCATGTTGCGCTTTGGTATCGTAGGTGTTTCCGCGACCATTATATATTATATCGTCGCGTTAATTGCTTCGAAGTTTGGGCTTGTGGCAGTGATGGCAAATCTTGTCGGATATGGCGCTGGGGTCGCGACGTCTTTTGTCGGGCATTTCCACTACACGTTTAAAAAACGCGACAATCACGTTCGCTATTTAATTAGGTTTATCGTCGTCACATTTTTTGGCTACGTCCTGAGCAATGTCATTATTTTTGTCGTAATGGATGTCAATCAAGCCCCTTTTTGGCTAGCGACATTGATCGTTGCTTTAACCCTCCCGCCTGCAAATTGGATTTGCAATCGATACTGGGCCTTTAATGAGTTGGCTTAGAGCATTTCCAAAAATTGATGACTTAACGAGCAGGTTTAACTCTATAAAAGCGTAATGTACCAATTTTGGGCCTTTGGACCAGCGTCAGCCAATCAGGGGTCTCTCCCCGACTTAACACGTTCGCCAGACCATTTCGCGCCTCGTCTACAAGAATGCCGGTTTCGCCATTTCTGCAGAACAGCACATAGTCAATTTTCAACGCGCTGATCTGACGCCGGGCTGAATCGGGTTCTGCCAAAAATGCCAGGAAGGCTTTTCTATTCGGTTCATAGTTTCGATGATTTGATGCGGTCACCACGGAATGATGACTCCTGACCAAGATCGGACCACTCAGGCCAATAGGGGCCAAAACCAGTCCAGCCGGAAACGTGTTTAGTGATGCTGCTGCCAACTGCTTTTCGCACGACGTATCTTTTGCATTATCTGCAAGCTTGGCAGTTTCGGTTTTTCGTTCCTTAATCATAGCCACGGAAGTCAAGATTGACCCGTTCAGTAACACGAGCGACATTGCAAAAGGTATGACACCACCTCCCTCGCGCCATTTTTTCCATGCCGCCGCAAGTACCCACCCGGACGCAATAATCAATGAAACCGAAGCGATCGCTCCGCCTCGGTATTGCCAAATCCGAAGCCCGAGTCCAACAATCACCAAAAGGGCAAGCAGGATAGACAAGTCTTTCTTCGTGCCGCTAAACGCCAGTATCGCCAAGGCAAGAATAAGAAAAATCGGGGTCTGAATGCCAGCTATAGCTTCAAATGGAGACGTATTCCAAACATCAGCAAATGACTTGGTTTCAATTATGTTATCAATCCAAAGCCGTTGCATGAGCGGATCAACTTCATTGTAAGGCGGCCGTACCACCTCAGGAAACGTTAAAACAAGCGCGGCGCCAACTGCTGAAACAAAAACCAGAATTTTTAACCGCGTCGGCGTACTCAAATCTGCTTTGGACGCTAAAACAGTCAAAACGGCAGCGGTGCAAACGATGATCGACAAATGCCCTCGGCCCGCCTCATCATATGTAGCACGTGCCCAATCCGATGGGGGTACGGTGGATAGGTACATAGCAGCCAGAAAAAACGCCATTCCTCCCGCAAACCCAAGCATCATCGAATGGTGCCGCGCCCCATTGAGCGCCCATCTCCCTACGAGCCATAGGGCAATGACCACATAATATGGTGCAGCCTCCAAACCGATCACAAGTGAAGCGGATGCTGCAAATGCCGCGATGATCCCGTTCCAAACACGCTCTTCGCCCGTAATTGCCGCGAGGGACGCCGCCAATAACACAACCTGCAATCCGTGGTGGTCGATCCTGCCAGGTATAAATTCTGCCATAAATTGCGGCGTCCAAGCGGCAACTACAATAGCAAAAATTGCCGCACGAATGCCAAAAAGATTGTGCCCTGCACGTGCGAGACAACAACATGCGGCAAGTAGGAGCGCTGGCGGAACTGTCGAAACTGCAAGCCATTCGGCGTCGTCCCGGCCGACTATTACTTCCCATATCTTAATGGCAACCGCGACGGGAAGGTCAGCCATACGCGACCAGTGCATTGTTAGGCCTTCAGGCGGATTGACCCGGTATTGCGTAACATCCCACCAAGATTGCCCTGCTAGCCAATCGCGCACTTGCGCAAGACGCATATAATTGTCGGGGTCGTTTAGAATTAGCCCCGGAGCGCCTGATCCATAAGGAATCAGAATAGCCCCAATAAATAAGAACCCAACGATGGCGGGTAAAATCCAGGTTATTGGTGATGACAATATCGGACCAAATCTCGATGGTCGTGAATGATCGGACCCCGACAATCGAAACACTATGCAATTTTCCGTTCAAGAAATTAGTAGAGTTTAAACTGATATTCGGTAGATACAATCGAATGCAACTGATTTGTAAGCAAAGTTCAGATGAAGCTGTTTTGACCGAAGTGACTCACGAACTCACAATTGTAATTCCGTGCCTTAACGAAGCTGAGACACTCGGCATTTGTCTTGAAAAGGCGTTCAGGTTCTTTCGCGCTTATGATGTATCTGGCGAAGTAATTGTAGCAGATAATGGTTCGACCGATGGCTCGCAGGAAATTGCTCAATCCGCCGGTGCTCGCGTCGTCAATGTCGAAGAGCGGGGCTATGGAGCGGCCTTAACCGCCGGGATATCGGCGGCCGATACGCCCTATGTTGCCATGGCCGATGGCGACGATAGCTACGATTTCATGGCGTTAATGCCGTTCTTAACGAAACTTCGCGAGGGTTATGACCTTGTTATGGGCAATCGCTTTATGGGCGGAATTGGCCGGGGTGCCATGCCCTCCCTTCACCGGTTCCTCGGAAATCCGGCGTTAAGTTTGGCTGGCAGGATATTTTATAACGCACCAATAGGTGACTTCCATTGCGGCATCCGTGCGTTTAATCGCGAAGCCATTCGTAGCTTGGGGCTGTCGTCAAACGGCATGGAATTCGCGTCGGAAATGGTTGTTAAGGCACAATTGTCCGGATTGCGAATGACCGAGGTTCCCGCTGTCTTGTCACCCGATGGAAGGTCGCGGCCGCCGCATTTGCGCAGTTGGCGGGATGGCTGGAGGCACCTAAAATTTCTTCTCCTTTTCTCGCCTTTCTGGCTTCATGTCTACCCAGGTATAGTGCTCACAATCGTCGGTTTGATCGGATTTATTTTGCTATTGCCCGGATTTGTCACAATCGGGTCCATTAACCTCGGTGTACATTCGCTTCTATTTTTTGCCGCGTCGCTTATTTTGGGGGTCCAGCTCATAAGTCTTGGAATGCTCGCCAGCATTTTCGGGGTTCGAGAAGGTTATTGGCAAGAGGGCAACCGCATGGTTGGCATTCGCAAATTGATGACTATTGACCGTGGTTGCATCATTGGTGGGGCTTTGCTCGTCGCTGGCATTTCCGGATCAATCGCAACCTTTTTGCAGTGGGCAAACGCAGGATATGGCGACATGGTCGTTGAGCGGTTAATGCGCTTCAGCATTCCCTCGATCCTCGCTTGTGTTATCGGGGTGCAGGTAATTTTTACGACCTTCCTTGCCGAGCTTGTCTCCCATCCAAAAAAAGATAATTTCAAATGAACGCTATTCATCACCATTTGGTTTTCAAACGAAGGGTCGCTGTACTCTCTGCTGACATTGGGCGTTTGTTGCCTGAGGGCGCTCGTGTTCTGGATGTTGGCTGCGGAAGTGGTGACATCGCTGCGGCAGTCAAGGTGCTCCGTCCAGATGTCACAATCGACGGCGTGGATGTGCTAGTGAGACCCGGCACTGCTATTTCGGTTCGCGAATATGACGGCGTGACCCTGCCGGAGCTAGACGCATCATATGATGTAGTAATGATGATCGACGTCCTCCATCATACCGATGACCCGACGATAATTCTTCGGGAAGCTGCGCGAGTTTGTAAGCAAGGAATACTTATCAAAGATCATTTTCGAGATGGTCTGCTTGCTGAAGAAACATTGCGGTTGATGGATTGGGCCGGGAACGCAGCCCACGGGGTTAGACTTCCGTACAATTATCTTTCCCGAGAAGAATGGTACCGCGCTTGGAACCGGCTCCAGCTTCACCCGAAAAATATTTCTAGCAAAGTTGATCTTTATCCATTTCCGCTAAACCTATTGTTCGGACGAGAGCTTCACTTCATTGCGTTTTTGGAGCGGAATTCAGTCGATGACCTAAGCGTTGGCATTTTGCCAGACTGAAACCTATCGAATATTGAGAAGAATGGTGCACCCGAACTGATAAAGATGGGCACTCAAATTATTGGGAAATTTCGGTATCAATGCCGACGTGAACGTACGGCAGCAATGTTGGACGTTGCCGACAGTCCGGTATTGGGGCACAATTTATGCTTATCGGACCTTCGTTCATCAGTTAAGTCGATGGCGGCTTTGCGCCCAATTAGTGACATTCCCGAGACCTTTAGGGTTTGCTGAAATCGGACGTTCGTTCAGAGGGCTATATTATCTCTCAGCTATATTTCGCAAGCCTGCGACGGGCCCACCATATGTATATTGGCAAATGCAGCGGTAACTGTTTCGCCAGTGTTGTCGGTGTCGCTTGAGACGGCGATCGAAACAATCCGGCCCGCACTGGTCTTAAACTGTTTTTCGATATCTAAAGCGACGTTGCGTCTTTCAGACACCCATCGACCTGCCCGCTCGTTCCCTGACTGCATAACAACAACGCGCGCGCGGTCTGTGTAAACATTTGGCCTCACCGTTCCGATAGGTAACCGATTATCCCAAACATAGTTGACAACGCCGTCGGGTACCGCGTTTCCTCCAGTGCTTCTGGCCAATGCGAGCTTTGCACGAGTGCCAAGCGACATGCTGTTGACTGGAAGTTGTAATCCGACATAGATTCTCGCCGCCTGATCATCACCGGTTTTGCGGGTAATGTCAGCAGACTTGAGAGCGCCGGAAACGCGCCATTGCCAACACAGGACGGGCGTTTGCCGCAGATCGACGGTAACCCTGCGGGTCAGTAGGGCCATGCTTCTGACCGCCTTCGCCTGTACTGCATTAACACCATCGATGGAGGCTGGCTCAAATCGCGTCGCCGGAACCTTCTTATCAATTCGCACTACCGCCCAACCCGCCAGACCATTTTTAAAATCCCCGATCCAATTGGACTTGGTATTGGCTATTGTTGATCCCGTAATAGCTAAAACCGGAATGGTAAAAGAGAGCAAACGCTTCATCACCATAGTTGATTTCCGGGTATTAAGAATTTCGCTCATCCACGCCTCCATGTATGAAATTTCTCTAGCTACGTGACCGCCCGCGCAGACGCACTTTTTTAACAGAATGGCCCTGACTGACACGGATATCATGGAGGAGAAACGGAATCGGCGCATCTCCTGAATAGCCGAACATGTAACTAGAGCCGACCAAAGTTGCGGTCTCGGTTGCGGCAACTGCTTTATTGACGTAGCCGAAAGGCGTCCAGATGAACGGCACCCGGGTCACTGCCAGCGCTATAGCTATTTGCATGAATATAGCGCCACCGGCCCAACTCCATTTGGGTCGCATTGCACGATCTTCGGTAAATCCCAAGGCTTGCAACAGCACAAATGGGATGCGGATCAATCCTTGAAATTGCTGCGATGTCGCCACCGTTTATCCCTTAAAACTTCCACGCTGCGCCGAACTGGAACTGACGTGGTGGTCCGGCATTGCGCTGGATGAATTCTGCACCGCCGCCAAACTGTATCTGGTTGGACGTTGTCGCAGCATTCGCAAAACCCGATTCATTATTGGTGTTAAACAGGTTAAAGACATCCGCACTCAACTCGAGCTTTCCTGCAAAAGCAGGCACAGCATAACGCAGTCCGAGGTCAACCGAAGCCGACCAGGGCAATCGTCCGGCATTGCGTGTGACGCCAGGATAGCGGTCCGAATTTCCGACAAAATTCTCGCCAAAGGACGCCCCGTCCCCGTTCAGATCCTGCGTGCCGAATATCCGCGCATCTGGCACCAGATTGACCGGTTGCCCCGACTGGAAAAGCCCCGCAAGGGAGAAGGTGAAACCTTCGACCGGATAGAGGAACCCGACCGCCGAGATCACATGACGCCTGTCGTTGGCCGAAGGCCCGTTATCGGCGGCAAAATCATTGGCGTTCGATGCTCGGAAATTAATGTCGTCGGTGTCGTTGGTCAGTTTCGACAGGGTGTAGGAGAGCCGGAACGCATAAGCGTCTTCACCGCGCGCCTTGTTGGCTTGCAACACAAGAGAGCGATAGCGCGCTTTGCCTTGGGTCTCCGAAACCGTGATCTGCCGCGCACCGCCTGCGATGAGCCCAATCGGCCGCGTCAAGTCGGCATTGGCCTGCGAGCGGACTAACCCCAATGTTCGGGCAAGCTCGAAACGGCTCGCATTATCGTTTTGCTCCCGCAGCAGCGCGATATTGGCATCGGTCAGGTTGGCGAGATTGGGCGTGAAGGCCGAAGGCGCGTTCAGATCGCGTAGCCGCACCAGATTGTGCGAGCGGCTGTAGATCACGTCCGCGCTCAGGCTGATTGTATCGGTCGCCTGATATTGATAGCCGCCGCTCAGTTGCAGGCTGTAGGGGTTCTGGTATCCCCTGGGATTGAGGATGCGGGCCTCGTTGAGCGTTGTGGTGTCGCGAAGGGCCTGCACCGCCGACGGTGACGGACAGGCTGAAACCGTAGCACAATTGGGCGAAACGCCCAGATTACCTTCAAAGCTTATGTCGCGAAGGTTGGTCCCTGCAGGGATAGCCCCGAGCGTTTGCAACTGGGCAAGCTGCGTGAGAAAGCCCGGCGCGGTGGTGTTGCGCTGCAATGCATCGGAGATCACGGCATAGCTGAGTTTGCCATTGAATAATCCGACACCAAAACGGAACGAGGAACGTGCATCGGGACGATAATTGACTGACAGGCGCGGCGCAAAATTATCCTTGTCACCTCCGGTGCCGCCCTTTGCGGTCAGGCTGTCATAATCCCAGCGCAGCCCAAGCGTCGCAGTCAGCTTAGGTGAAAGTTGCCATTCATCCTCGATATAGAATGCCAGTTGCGTTTGCGCTGTCCCAAAGCTTTGCGGACGCAGTTCGACCGAATAACCGGCGACGGCGGGGTTGAGAGCCAGGATATCCGGGGCACTGAGCGCCAAGCCTTGGCCACCAGCGATAAGCGTGTTTAACTGGAGTTGCGTCAGATCAACAGTAAAATTGCCGTCGGGATTGCCGCCGCCCAGCAGAGAAAAGTCCGACCGTATGATGTCCGCCCCAACGCTGATCCGGTGATTGCCGGCCTTGCGCTGCAAGCGGTGCGTCGTCTGCCATGTCGCTTCCAGATCGTTGAATACAAAGCCGGGATGGCCGACCACGCCGACGGTCAAGCCAGAGGGGGCGCGGATGGCCACTTGCGGCCCGGCTGGGCCCTTGGGCTTGCCATAATCCCAGCGGAAACGGCTGAACTGCACGGCGCCGTCATAGCTCCAATCATCGCCTGCATAGCTTGCGGTTGCCGCAACGACGGTTGAAAACCGGTCCTGATCCGACCCGGCGCTGGGGAATGTCACATTACCGCCGCCCAAACCGCCGCCGGGACGGTCGATGGTGACGCGTCCGATATTGGCGCGCAAGCCAACGGTCCAATCATCATTCAACCGGTGGTCAAGCCGTAATGAACCAAGATAGAATTCATTGTTGCCCGTCACATTGGCAACGGTACCAATTGCCGATGCATCGACTATCTGCTGATTGCGATCGCGCGTATATTCAAAATTTGCATAGAAAAAGGTACGGTCTTTGACGATCGGCCCGCCGATGCTCGCGCCGGTCTGATAGCGCTCAAAACTCTCTCCCACAGCATTGCCGGACAGGTCACGCCGTGGAAAGACTGAGCGCGAGTCTAATGGTCTTCCGGGGCGAACCAGCGCGAACACTTCGCCGTGATAGTCGTTCGATCCTGACGGTGACGTATAATTGACGATGCCATTGGGGGTGCGGCCATAAACAACCGAGTAGCTGTTGGCGAGCACTGTTACTTCGCGCGTAAAGCCGAGTGGCACGGGGAATTTGGGGCCGCCAAGGAAATTTTCGTTATTGTCGAGCCCGTCGATCAGATAATTGGTATCGAGCCCATTGGAACCGTTGATCGAGATACCGGGCGCTTCTGGAAAGAAGCCGGTGGACGCCACCACATTGGGCAACCGAACCAGCGCACCAATCACGTCACGGCCTTCAACGGGCAATGCTGCCAGTTCCTTGTTGGAAAGCGATGCGGAAATCTCGGCGTTGACAGTATTGATGCCGGTAATGGCCCGTGCGCCGGTCACGATGATTGCGGTGCCGCCAATAGGGTTTAGACGCAGTGTCACGCTCCGCGCAAAGTTGGACCGCAGGGCTAAAGGTTCAGCTTGTGTCGCTTGGTAGCGATCCGAAGCTGGCGCAGATACCGTGTAGCGACCTCCGGTTGTCATCGCCTCAAGTCTGATCAGTCCTTGGTCATCGCTCCGTTCAACCCGGCGCAGGCCAACATCCTTGTTCTCAATAACAATCTCGGCACCGGGCACTGGCATACCCGTTTCTGCATCGACGATGGCGATTTGCAGGCCTGCTTGCTGGGCGATAGCGGGAGATGCGGCAGCGACGGCAAGCACGGCAATGGCGCTGCCCAGAATTATACGAGGCGATAAAAACAAGAGAAATCTCCGAGGACGCGGGCAAAACACTATGCAGGCAAATGCCCGACTATTTCCGGTTGGTAGCCAGCGGCGCTCCATTCTTACATTTCGCAAAAACAAAATTTAGCGCGCCAGCCATTTTGCATCAACGCTTAGCGTATCTTCATCACGGAAAGCCAAAAGTACCAGCGTGGCTGCTGCCATTCCAAGCGACGGGAAAAACAGGATTTGGCTGGTCTCGCGGATCAATAGGTAGAGACCCAGCGGATCAAGCAGATATTTCCAGATGGCCAAAGCACCTGTCACGAGTACCACCGCTTGCGCGGCATAGCTATATTTGCGCCAGAGACCTAAAATACACAGCACGCCAATTACAAGCAGCGCAATGCCCCAAATCGTCTGGATCATTGCGGCGTTACCGAGGCCACCATAATATTTATCGCTGACATGTGCTCCCATTTCGGGTGCGCCCAATCTGACCAGAGCCCACACGGTCAACAGCAGGCCCGTTGAAACGCGCAGGATTAACAATGATATTGCTTTCATACTGCCCTCCATTATTTAATCAGGATATTCTCTACAACTGGCTCGGTGGTTACACAGTTTTTCATCAGATTGAACGTTTTAGGGTGTTCGCTAGAATTATATTCATTCCCCTTGCGACGCGGCGATATCGGCGGGCACAGGCTGGGCGGAAACAGCCAAGCGTTTTGGAAAGCCTCAACTGCAGCTACTCATCGATTCTCGCGCAGAAGCGGACAATCTGCTCCCGTCCCATTTCCAACCATGCGGTTTGTGGCGGAGGTGCCTCTCGAAGTGAACGAAGGGCCAGCCATTCATATTCCCTGCGTCATTCATCAATTTGAAACTAGCTTAAAGCCAGCTTGAAATCTGATCGAGTGGTTTTTTGATCATCGCGTGCGTTGGTATTGTCGCTTTGGGCAACGGATGACCCACGACGATGATCATCACCGGTTTTTCATTCGAAGGGCGATTGCAAATTGCATTGAGAAAGCTCATTGGATTGGGCGTGTGCGTCAGCGTCGCTAGGCGCGATGCGTGCAGGCCAGCAAGCAGGAACCCGGTCGCAATACCCACGCTTTCATGCACATAGTAATTTTGCCGCGTTTCACCTGGATACAGCCCACCCTTACGCTGACCAAAGATGACGATAAGCGCAGGCGCATCTTCCAGATACTGTTTGTCCTCATCGGTACCTAATGGGGTTAGCGCCTCAATCCATTCCTTGCCGGCCTTTCCAGAGTAGAAGATTTTCTCTTCTTCTTCAGCCGCACTGCGAATTTTTTTCTTGAGGGTAGGCGACGTCACTACGGCAAAATGCCATGGTTGATGGTTGGCACCAGAAGGTGCCGTTCCAGCGGCATGAATCGCGGCTTCGATTACATCACGCGGTACGGGTTTAGTCCCGAAATAGCGGCATGATCTGCGCGTTTTTATTTCTTCATAAAACTCTTGCGCCGCCGCTATGCGCTCGTCATCGCTCTTTGCGGGATAAGCAATCCAAGGTATTGATTCATGCGGTGTCATAGTGGCAATTTCCGTTGAGAGTTGACCCGTAATCTTTATCACGCAGTGAGCCGTTCAGGTATATCTCCCGCGAAGCATGGACTGGGTCAAGCGGGTAATTGTTGCCATTTGTATTTTGCGGATGGCAAGCGCAAGTCGCGAAATAATCGTCAGTAGCCAATACCTTTATCTAGGACGCGAACATGCTTATTTACGTGAATGAACGTCCGGCTTCGGAAGCATCGTTGGTTTCTCTGCATGTCCCAGGTGTTAGCGGCAACAGCCAAGCGTACTGACCGGCCCAAATCCCGCCCGGTGCAATTACTTATACAAATGTCCACTTTTGGGATGTGACTTATGCGACCGAATTGTTAGCCATTTTGAACGGCGATATCTATCGAGTAGCCGTCCAATTAAACAAGAAATTGCGATGTTCAGCCCAAGTCTGTCCTTGCACTTTGTTGCCATCTAAACAGGCTGCACTGTGGTAAGGTCCATTCCCATCTGATGTGCGGAAACTGACACACGTCCGTCCGCGATCTACCTTCCATCGGCCACCCTCAATTTTGCTTTCATAGAAGCTGCCTTGCACGCTGCCGTCGGTCCGTAAATCGAGCACCATCAGTTTCGTGTAAGGCTTGTCGGGTTCAGTTGAAAGATCGACAGTCCAATTCCCGTTCAGCTCCGACGCACTGGCAGCGGCTATGGCGCTTAAACCAGCCAAAGAAATCAAAACAAATGACCGAAGTCGCATGAAATTCTCCTCTTTGCTTGAAGCATGGTTTAGCAAATTGCCGCTACCATCTACAACCCCAGCTACGACTTAACGCTCTGTCCAGATGCGTGCAGACATGAACGATCGGCAATTTTAGTACCACAAGTATCATTGACGAACGTCCAGAATGTTCACAGCAACAAAAAAGTGTTCTGGACGGCCTAAACGGCAGCTATTCACCATTCCAAGCACAGAGCCAGACAGTCCGCTCCCGGCCCAATTTCCGCGGTTTCCAATTACCAAATAAATTCCCGCTTTCGGGGTGTGACGATGGTGCTGCAAATGTCAGCAGTTGGACCAGCAAGAGGCATTTAAGCTCAGCTGATTATACGGCATCGTTCACCTGCCCTCCGCATAAGCTGGCAGCTTGATGTATGTGGTGACCGCTTTGACTAGTTTTGCTTAAGCTAATCCAGCGATACCAAGTCAAGGTGCTTGAGAATACGCGTCAGTGCGGCCACATTAGCCTGGTCTTCGGAGCTCAAGAGTGCGTCATTCAGCACCGCGCGGATATCGTCGGCTTCGACCCGCTCCATTTCCCAATTCGGATAGAGGCGCTCGCGCCTTTCCTCACTCCAGTCCAACGATACGACATCACAATGGCGCGGATCGGAGTGGAGGTTAGCGATTAGTTTCTGTACCTCGACGGCTGGCCCCTCGAGCAATTGGAAGAACACGCCATTGCCAAAAACCAGAACCCCAGTGATGCCCCGAGCGATATTGCGGCGTTGAGCCGCTTCGACGATACGGTCTACCTCGAGGTCGTCAACGCCTTCTGTAGCACGGCTGCAGTATACGAAGGTATAAAGCATCGGCGCGCCGTCTTCTAAGTCAGCGCCATTTGGAAAACCGGGTTCATCGAACATGTGTATGCCCCTCTATCTACGCTAAGCAGGCCAAACCGCCCCGGCGCATTTAGCGCATCAATTGAATTTGTGTAAGGGAGCATTCAACTATTATGCGCTATCCGATGCGCGCTGAAAGCGCTCGAGATAGATCGGGTCGCCAGTAACGGGATACCTCACTTAATACCGATAGTACCACAAGCCTGGTCTCAGCTAACAGCCAATCATTCTAACCAGCTTAAACGGCAGCTATTCATTGATCGCCTCACACAAGCAGACAGTCTGCTCCCGGCCCAGTTGCTGCCATCAATGTTTCTAGCCTAAGTGCGTGAACGGACGGCAGCTATTGGGGAGCCTGGTTGTTTATGCGAACGTCCGGAAAGTTAGCGGCCGATCACACGGTCCACTTCGTAATCGGCTAGTGAGCTAGAGAATAAAACGGCTGCGCCCGCAAGTATCCAGTGACGGCGATCCGTATCTAAACAGCGACCAGTCGCGCGCAATTATTTCAGGACTTGTTGATACCGCGAGTCCAAACGTACGGCGTGTCGCTCGTCCAAGAGTGCGCGCTTTGGGTCGCCATATTTGCGCAGAATAACACTGCGATTATAGTATGAACGCGCCGACCTAGGCGCAAGGGTGACCGCGCGATTCAGGTCTGCGATTGCATCCTCGGTTCTGCCGAGCCGATCATAAACAAGCCCGCGGTTGAGATAAGCCGCAGGAAGATTGGGAGCAATC
Source organism: Sphingorhabdus sp. (assembly GCF_046596595.1). Taxonomy (GTDB): domain Bacteria; phylum Pseudomonadota; class Alphaproteobacteria; order Sphingomonadales; family Sphingomonadaceae; genus Sphingorhabdus_B. The sequence goes on along the minus strand of NZ_JBKJMB010000012.1, from coordinate 9,408 downwards.
AACAAAGCTGCATCGAATGCCGCAATTGCCTTGTCCAGCCTGCCACTCCAGGCGTAATTTAATCCATCGGACAAATAAGTTTCTGCCTGACTACGAACGCCTTTTTCGGCTTTATCGGCAAGCTTCCGGCATCGTGCAATGGCCTGAATTGGGTCGTTCACAGTACAAGCGTTCCAATCACCACGAGTACGCGATTTATCCCGAGACACGCGCGCCCCGGTAACAATCACCGCGTCTTCGTCCGAGTAGGCTTCGGCGGCAGAAGCGATGGCGACAGCTGGCGAGGAGTCCTGTGCGATTTGTGAACTCGCTCGCCTCTGAAGGCCCATTTTCGGGGCCTCGTTGGCAACCATCGGAGGAGGTGGCGGTGCCGGTGGCGCCGGTGGAGGCGGAGCTGGGGCGGGCGGCGCAGCTAGCATAGGGGCAGACGCAGCTACTTGGACAGCCTTTTCCGAGATAATGTTCTGCGCAATATCATAAGTTTCCGCAGATATCTCGTCCATGCTGACTGCACCCGTTTCATTGGGCGGAGAAGGTAATGCAGGTTTGGTCGCGGGCTCGGACGAGGGACCCGTCTCGCTACGAACCTTGACGGCGCTTGCGCTTGGGCTCGTGCCGTCTATAGCGGGTGGCGAGAATGGCCCGGGGTTCTGCAAAGCGAATGGCACGCTGATCGTCACCGCCACCAATGTAGCTGCAATCAAGGCTGTGTAAGGCCGGCTAATCTTCTTCCGCCACGATGCAGGCTGTGATTTCTGTTTATATGTTTGGGCATCATTAACCCCCGACCGTGCATCGAAACGCGCAAGGGCAGCTGCGATCGCTGTATCGCGCGGTTTTGGAGCAGGGGGAGGTATTTCAGGCAATATTGCCCTGATGTCGTCATCATCCGTCACTGATGCTTCCCGTCAGAAGCAACGCTGTGAAGGCGCGCGCGACCTTGGCAGAAGGCCTGAATATAGAGGGCAAATGTCCGCATCAACCTACCATATACGCACATTGCTCGGCGGTCGATACGGCAGCGCTTGTTCTGAAGCGCTGCCGTGCCATGGCCGAAGTATCAGCTACTGATTTTGGCCTCAATGGGTTCACTGCTCCATTGACCTCGCGGATTTGGCAGCCCGAACCTGATTGGCAAATTCCGTGCGATAGCCAAAGTCGTCACGGCCGCGCGCGGCATTCACGATATTCAGGACATCGTCATAGGTCATAGAGCCATTATAACGGCCACCGCGCAACAGTTCGGCAAAGGAGGCTACGCCAACTGCAAAGCGCGCATCCTGAGGCGCGTTTTCAAATTTTGTATATTCTGTCGCGCGGTTGATTGCCGTCGAGATGAGTTGGCTCGTATCTGATTTTGGGAGCTTGTAACGTATTTTTACAAAACCATACTCACCCGCGCGCTGCCCATCCGCAACGAGTGGCGATGGCTTGGAATACCGAAGATCGCCAATTGCCCGAGGCCCGCCGACAGGAACGATTTCGTAGATTGCAGTGACGGATTGCCCCGATCCTACGTCGCCGGCATCGATTTTGTCGTTATCGAAATCCTCTCGTTTCAGCATGCGAGTTTCATAGCCGACCAAGCGATATTCGGCGACGGTTTCAGGATTGAACTCAACCTGGATTTTGACATCTTTAGCAATCGGGAAAAGGGTCGACGAAGCCTCGTCAACAAGCGTTTTGCGGGCTTCGCCGAGCGTGTCGATATAAGCGGCCGCACCGTTTCCGTTCTGTGCCAGCGACTGCATTAGTGCGTCGTTGTAATTTCCCATGCCATAGCCGAGCACCGACAGAAAAATGCCGTTGCCCCTCTCGCGTTCAACAAATCCTTTCAGCTCATCTGGGTCTGTAATGCCGACATTGAAGTCCCCATCAGTTGCCAGAATGACGCGATTGATCCCGCTTGGGTCGAGGTTCCGCTGTGCAAGCGCATACGCCTGCCGAATACCCTCGGCCCCTGCCGTGCTGCCGCCTGCGCCAAGACGGTCCAGCGCAGCAAAGATTTTGGTCTTCTGACCCGCTGGCGTTGGTTCTAAAGCTGTGCCAGCGCTACCCGCATAGGTAACGATGGATACGCTGTCATCTCCATCAAGTTGTTCAAGCAACATCGCAAGCGATTGTTTGACCAGCGGCAACTTCGAGGGATGGTTCATGGATCCCGACGTGTCGATGAGGAAGACCAGATTGGCACGCGGGCGGGTTGCCGGTGATATTTCATAGCCCTTGATACCTATGCGCACCAGTTTGCGGCCTTCGGTCCATGGGCTTGGTAACACCGTAACGCTGGTGCTGAAGGGCCGCTGCACATCTTTTGGTACAGCATAGTCATAAGGAAAATAATTAATGAGCTCCTCGGTCCGCACAGCAGCGGATTGCGGTAAGACATTGCGGTTCAGGTTGGCTCGGACAAAAGAATAAGACGCGGTATCTACGTCAATTGAGAAGGTCGAAACGGGTTCGTTGACGGTAACCCGAAAGGCATTTTGCTCAGTAGTGGTAAACTTGTCGCGGCCGCTGTCTTGATAATAAGGCATCGCCAAATCGGAGGGCGGCTGAGGAGAGAACGCGTGCATCACCACGGGGCTTACAGGTGGTGGGGGCGCGGGCGGTGCCGGCGGAGCAGAGGTTCCGGCGTAGACCACCGACTTTGTTTCTGATGCGTCACGGCGCGATTGCTTTACGCTCTGCCCCGTCACAATAATGTTTGAAATATCCTCTTCCAAGGTTGGTGCACTTGCGGCATTTTCCGGCTCAAGCGCGGTCGCCGATGTCGCAATATCGTTTGTCTGGGAACAGGCGGCCAAAAGCGAAATCGAAAGGCCAGCCGTGAGCGTATAATGGAAACGGGACATACATTGTCTCCCTAACAACAGCGAAGCTGAATTGCCCGCATGTCCATTAGATGTTTGGGCAACGGAAAAACTTTGCGGTCCTGTAAAAATATTTTGTCGGGCGTGGTGTCTCATTTGTTTTGGCCATCCTTCGGCGCCAGTAGACGCCGGATTTCACGCATGCGCCATGAGACCGTTGCCTCGGCCACCCCCAGGATCTGCGCAGCTTCGCGATGGGTAAGCTGTTGGGCGGCGACAAGAACGGCTGTGTCCCGAAGTTCGGGCTTCAGACGCGCAATCGCGCTTTCAATCCAGATCGTATCGTACGCGTCGCGTCCGTCCGGTCCACGGGTCAGGCCAGCGAGCACGCTTAACTTGTCGCTGAAACGCATGAATGCCGAGCGCCGCCGCCGAAAATCGCGGCAAGCATTGAAGACAATGGCGGACAACCATGTCGTGAATCTGGATTGACCGCGAAAATCGCCGAGCCTTTCGGCAAGAATACAGCAAACATCTTGCGCTATATCATCTGCATCTGCACGTGCGCCGGTGAGACGCCAAGCGAGGCCATGAATAAGTGCATAATGCCGCTGGAGTAGCGTTGCAAAGGCGTCACGATCACCCGCAAGTGCCGCTTTCAGGATTTCGGCGTCATCGCTTTCTTCCATGCCTCATTACCGTCCGCGTAGAAGATTTACGAAAATCTGAGCAAAAGTATATCTTCTCACAGTGTGAAGTGACCCTGCCCATTGTGCCAAAGTATTGTGTTGCCTCAACAGTGGGACCAACGCCACATCATAATTGTTACCAGTCCCTATCCAACCATTTCCCGCCCTTTTCTACAAAATTCCGGTCAGACTGATAGTGTGCTTGCATCTTCAGAACCTAACCTCCGTTCATAAGTTGGAGGCCAAGATAAGCGGATCATAGATTACTTAGCATCAGCTCAAATAAATGTCGCAGTTGGCAGTTCTGGCTAGTGCTTCCCAATAGGCTAAAAGTTCAGGAACGGCCATTTTTAGCGATTGGTCCGACCTGAACGATTGTCTGGTTTCCGCGGTCCGGCGACGACGCTCGAACGACTGCTATGTTAGCGGAAACCGCGTTAACCGGTATGGGTGCCATGAACGTCAGCTTTCAGCGATTTTGCAATAGCTGCTCACTGTTCGGACTCGACACCAAAGCGGACGTGTGTAAGGTAAGAGGCGTCTGTAAAAGCTGCCCTTCGTTCAGCGCCCGCACGTGTTCGGCGCAGGCTACCCTTGAAAGCGCGCCTCAATCCATTCCAGTGTTTCGGCTGCGCTATCGGCGGCGCTTGTCGGATGCCCTCCTGCGCTTTGGATCGAGACAGATTTCAGTCGCGCACCGTCTCGGCATAGCTTGCGGACAAACTCCTTGGTAGTCGCCGGAGCAACGATAGTATCGCCATCATTTTGCGCGATCAGGAACGGCACACCATAATCACGTGCGGATGGGCTGTTGTCGCGCGCAATGTTTTTCCATGGCGTGATCCTGCCCAAATCAACATTTTTGAGACGTGCGCGTAAAATTGCGATGCCGACAATTGTGCCAATCCGCGGCTTCGTCCCAAGGGTGACACAGTTATTGCGGCCCAAACGATTAATTAAGTCACCAGTAGATCTTGTGCCCAAAGTGCGCAGAGAAATGCCATAATGTTGTGACCAGCTATGCGCGGTGAATGCCGTCAAGAAGGCGCGGATAGAAGGATCAGTACCGCCCGTAAGGTTCTCAATCAAATCAGTCGGGGGAGCGACTTTGAGCCTAATTGGAGTCATTTCCGTTCGAACTATAAATCGCCAACATCGTAAAATAATATGAGGGTCTTTTTCAAAGTTAAATAACTTAGGAAATTTCATGCATGGCCAATATGTAATGTATCACCGACTAAAATTTTCTTGCACGCCTCCATATTTTTCCCAGTCAGCACCAGTAACGCCTGAAGGTCTGAAGAGGAAAAATAAGTGTGGCCTAACGATCCCGCATACTATCTGATCCAATTCGCTTTGATCAGTACTGCTTCTATTTACGCTAAAATGCCCAGATTACTGCTGCTGAACCGGCCAATATTTGGGGCAATGCTGGGTAGCTCAGATGGAGATACGCCAAACCAGCTGGCAAGGGTTGCAGCATATTGGTCCACGGATACAGTCGGCAAGAGACGGCCCTGCCCAACCTGGTCGGTACTCGTCACCGATATTTGCGGTGCAGAACCATAATAGCGGCCACCATTCACCGCGCCGCCCAATATGAAGTGATGCGAACCCCAGCCATGATCGGAACCATCGCCATTTGATTGCAGGGTTCGCCCAAAGTCGGATGCGGTGAATGTGGTGACTTTGTCAGCGACGCCAAGTTCTAGCGTCGCGCGATAAAATGCGTCCATCGCGAAATCAAGTTGACCCATCAAGCCGCCCTGATTGCGGATCAGGTTATCGTGCAAATCAAAGCCGCCCATGCTGACCATGAATACCTGCCTTCGTGCGCCCAGTGGTTGGCGCGCCGCGATGAGGCGGGCAACCACGCGCAATTGCGATGCTAGGCTGTTGTTCCCTGCCGGCGGCGTAAAAGAGGTGGCAAGCGTAACTGGCTGTAATGCGGCAGTAACCACGCTTTCGGCGTCAATCGACCGCTTCGAAACGCGGTTGTATTCGGCTTCCAATACGTGATTGCTCGTTTGGGTCATTAAGGTCCGCAATGCCGCGCTCCCGGCCGACGAACCGTACAGATTGTTTTTGATGCCAGTAACGGCCACGGCGCCGCTTGATGACACCTGATATGAAAGCGCTTGCTGGCCTGAAAGGAGCACAGCGTTGCCGGTGGCAGAAATGCAGGTAAACAACGAGTTGGCGTTGCTAGAAAGTGCAAGGTCGCCCATCCGTCCGCCCCATCCGTCGGTCGCGCCCTCGGGCTTCGATGACTGCCAGGTCGATTGCTGGTCGTTATGCGAAAACAGCTTGGCCGGACGCGGGTTAGCGACCTGATTGGAGCTTTGATATTGCGCCAGCGTCAAAGGCGTGATCAGTGGGCCGACATTGAGCAATGGTGCCATTTTACCCTCGTCAAACCGCGCCTTCAGCCGCGTCATTTCGGGCGCTAGAGCATATTGCAGATTGTTGGTGAGAACCTGTCCGCCAGCCGGGGTGAGCGCAGTGGCAGCCAAACTGGCGCGCGACAGTGTGATGCCCCCCGCCGTTTGCCCGGCCCCTCCGCCACGTATTGCGCTGTAAAGGTCATAATTGGTCGAATCGAACGGGATGAGCGTGCTGTTATGATCATTGCCGCCATAGAGAAAAATGCACACCAGCGCTTTGTAATCGTTGCCAGCGCTAAACGCTGCAGCCTCGCCAATTCCGGCAAGTCCCAGCGCCCAAGACGATGCTGTCCCAGCAATCGCTACTTGTTTCGAACGCCGGAGAAAGGCGCGCCGCGATAGATCATTCATTGCGGTAATGTGCAACATAAGGCTACCTTATTTCTGGACCAGATAGTCGGGTGAAGCCATGATAAGCAGAATGGCCATGTAGATGCGGCGCTGCTTTTCAGCTGTGGTACTCGTTGCCAAGACCGTCGTTGCATCAAGTGCGGCTTTGATCGTGGCCTTGCTACTGTCGGAAATCTGGTTTGCGGCCAGCAACAGGCATATCCGATCAAGCAGGGCGGCAGAGTTGTCGGCAATCGCCAGTTCGCTGGTATAGGTCGCCTTCACGTCACCGCCGACGCCGTTGGTGCTGCCGATAGCCGAGGTCATGTAATTGACATAGCCAGGCGTGCTGCTCTCGTTCACCAATTGGAATTCGGGCGCGACCATTGAATTGGTTGCAATCGCGGTGTTCGCAGGCACATATCCAGGCCTGAAAAAATTGAACACCGAAGGCGACCGCAATGCACTTTGGCCCAGACCACTGACGAGGTCCGATAGGTTGCCGATCCGCCAGTTGCCGCTGGTCGAGGTTGCACCGAACGTGCGCGCCCATTGTACGAAGCGGAGCATCGGTTCACGAACCTTACCGAACGTGGGAGTGGTAAGACCCGCGGCATTCGTCGCTTCGGCGTCCAACAATATGGCTTTGAAGACGGCCCTCAAATCACCACGAACGCCCGAACCGTTGTCATTAAAGACGCGTGCGACACGGTCGACATAGGCTGGACTGGGGTTGCTTGTCACCAACCGCTGGATCATCTGCCGTCCGAAAAATGGACCTACATTGGCATGGTTGAACAAAGCATCGAGCGCAGTCTTGAGTGCTGTTGTTCCGTCGGTATTTGCTGGAATTGTTGTGCCAAGGAACGTCGCCTCTAGCGTCGAATGCTGGCTCGTCGTGCTGGGTCGTTCCCATTTCGAAGGGTCGAGTGTCATTGATCGCAAGACATAGCCTGTCCCGTTAATCAGTCGGTTTGGGTCGCCCGTTGACGGTGTCCTGACATTCCCCGTAAAATCCCAGTCATAGCCGGTAAAGACGCGTGCCAGATTTGTGACGTCGCTATTATTGTAGGTTTCAATGGGCTGATTATTCGCGTCCAGTTTGCGCGAGCCGTCGTTGTTGAGTTGGTACAGACCGATCGTGAAAAGCTGCATCATCTCGCGTGCGTAATTTTCGTCGGGTACACGCCCTGTTCGCGTATCTTCTTTCCGGTTACCACGCGTGCTGAGATAATAGCCCATCGCGGGGTTTAGAGTAACGTCTTCGAGCAATTTGCGATAGTTGCCGAACGCGTTGCTGTTGAGCTGATCCCAATAGAACGCGATTGCCTGTGCCCGCCAGCTGAAATCCAACCCGCCGAGCGACACGACAAAAAATTCCGACAGCGCCAGCGCAGCGCGTTTACGAACGCCATTGGCCTCACTCATCAGCTGGTTCCAGATCATGTAATCGCCTGGATATTCATTATCGAAGAAGTTATCGGCTGTGACCTGATCATAGCCGCGGGACGATAGCCAAGCGACGCCGGTCTGGCTGATAGGCACGTCCAGTTGCGCGTTGAGCCAAGGCTCATAGCCTATGGACCGTATGTTGCTGATTTCCGCGTCGGTTACCGACAGGCTTGATTTCAGAATAAAGCGCGCCGCTTCTGCGTCTGTCGTTGGTTTGGCGACCTGAACCGATGGTGGAGGAGGAGTCGCTGCTGTCGGACTACCGCCGCCCCCTCCGCCGCATGCGGCAAGTGCCAGCGATGCAGCGGGAATTGTATAGACCAAAGGTGGCGTCGCCGAAGGGTCATCTGCCACGACCGGATGGAAATCCGACGGAGTGTCTTTTTCGACCGCGCCATCAAGGCTCACCGGATGAAGCGCTTCCTTCATATAATACCCCCCCACACTTCAGTGAAAGCGGTCTCCAAAAATGCCGGCACCGATTTCATCTTTAACGTGAAGCTAGCGAGGATTGCTCAAGAGACTGTTTCGGTAGGTGGTTAATATAGCTTAAGATCTTAGTTCGCCGCGGGCACGCGGATTGGTCATGGCGGTATCTACGGCAAAAGCGCCAACACTGATCAACTGCTCCACAGGGGTCAAATACCCAATGCCCCCAAGCGCCCCAGTGGTTAGACCTCAACGCACCTGTAAATTTTGACGTGCTTTAAACCTAGTAGCGAGACCAAAACCGGACAGTCGGGCTACGGCCCATTCCCGCGCCTTCCGATTACTTAGACAAATGTCTGCTTTCGGGATGTGACTTAGCCGTCAGGAATGTCGGCCATGTTGTCGTGTCCCGGCAGGCAGCTTTCAGGGCCAAAGTGCGCAAAGCTGACGTTCAGGGGGCTTAAACCGGCAAAGGCGGCTCCCGCTAACATTGCTGCCGTTCATTCAGCCAATCGGGCGTCGCAAATCCTGCCATTCGTTCATCATGCATTTTCGCGCTGCCTACGGCTGCCTTTGTGGATCAGGCCAGGGTGTACCGATGGCTGGTTTGTTGTGGACAGCGGACGGGCAGCTTTTAGGAGGTTGAGGCCAATAGCAGCCATTCATCCAGATTTGGCGACGACAGCTTCGCACCGAATGTAAGTCATTCGAGGTCCTGTCAGAACCTCCTAAAAGCGGACGTTGAGTGGTCCTGAGAAATTGGCAGCAATGTAGAATATTCTGTTGAAAAATTCAGGAAGTCTAATTTAGCTACTCGCGATCGATCAGATGGAACCTCGTGCGTGACGTGTTGTAACAATATTACCCACAGCTCACAAAGATTGAAAGAAGATTACTTTGCTTTAATGGAGCCCCGCGATCCCGACCTAGTTGCGCGGTTCGCCGATCACAAGTCACGGCGTATTAATCTCGAAAAACAGATCAGCGAGTTGGAAAAGTTAACCGACAAGAAAATTGGCGCAATAACTGATGAACAGATTGAGCGATTCGCTTCAGCCATTCGCGCCAAGCTGCGCGATCCGTCCGACCCGCAACTGCGCAAACGCTATGTCTCCGCATTTGTGTCAAACGTGTCCATGTCACGACAAAAGATTGTAATTCACGGCCCAAAGGCGGCGCTGCCGAACGCTTTGCTTAGCGATAACGCTAATCCACCAGCGGTACGTACTTCTGTAAGTAAATGGTGCACCC
>NZ_JBKJMB010000032.1:0-6455 GCF_046596595.1 Sphingorhabdus sp. | reverse complement strand
GCCGATGGTTGGACGATGGCCATCGGAAGCGCCGTGGTTATTTGGTTGGGGTTCATCGTGCCCGTGGTGCTCGTTACCCACCGTTACCGGGAATTGATGACGCGCGCTGCGTTAGCAGATTGCGGACATTGGTTCGGTGTAGCGGTCATCCAGGCGCTTGTGCTGCAAGCAAGCGGACTGCAAATGCCGCCTGCTTGATGCCAGTGCCAGTGATGGAAATAACAGCAGCGGAATTTCGCGCCTCGTCGCTCCTGAAAATGTGGTCTTGGACTTGGTTGGCGGTTGCGAATAACAGCTACATATGCTTTGCAACACCTCATGGTTCAATTTCCGCCGTCCCCTTGCAAAGGTCATTGCAAGCTGAATGTTAAAAGCCGCTTTTGTAGCGGTTGTGGCCGAACAATGGACGAGATCGGTGAGTGGGGAAGCGCTTCTGCTTTGCGTCAGATTGAAATTACCAATCGGGCTTCTGGTCGACTTATAGCAAAAATTTCTGAGTAACTCCGCGAGTTTTATTCAAAAACCGCGCAGATTTCTGTCCGCTATACAGGAATTTGCTGTCGTGTCGGTGCTGGCCGATGACGTATAAAAACTGCAATCGGCATTATTATGAAAATCAAGTTACATGACGCGAGTGGCTACAGTTGAACTACGCGGCCTCGAGCTTCCAACAACGCTTGGAACATATGGCCCGCACGATGTCATCCCCGATGCGCATATTCTCGACTTGACGCTCTCCATTTGTCCAGACCGAGTACAAATCATCGCGGATGATATGTCGCTCGTTTTTGACTACGACCCGCTTATCGCCGAGATCAACCGAATTGCAGGCCAGCAAAAGTACGAGACGCAAGAGTTTTTGATGACACGCATCATTAAGGTATGCGCCGGTTACGCTGAAATAACATCGATAGACATTTTTTTAAAAAAACAGCCAGTGCTCAACGGGACTGGATCGCTTGGCGTGCGACTTGTTCTAGGGGTAGACGAGTTGAAGGCATTCCGCGCGCAGGAGAGCGAATTCGATGACTGTGCGTAGCATATATCTATTGCGCCTCTGGTGCCGGTGCTAGGGGGTAGCAATGCAATCAGACATTGAAATTTCGCGCGCTGCCGCAATACAACCCATTCAGAAGGTCGCAGAACGCGCGGGGATTCCTGCTGCTGCGGTTGAACCCTATGGTCATTACAAAGCCAAAATCGAGGTCAGCCAGCTAGGCACAGCCGATGCCAGTGGAAAACTTATTCTCGTGACTGCAATTAATCCGACTTCGGCTGGCGAAGGCAAGACAACGACTTCAATTGGTCTTGCAGACGCACTGAACCGGATAGGCAAAAAAACAATGCTATGCCTGCGCGAACCATCACTTGGCCCGTGTTTCGGCACCAAAGGCGGCGCTGCGGGCGGGGGTTATGCGCAGGTCATTCCGATGGACGAAATTAATCTGCACTTCACTGGAGATTTCCACGCGATCACCAGTGCACACAATCTGCTCGCAGCCATGATCGACAATCATATTCATTGGGGCAATGCCCTCGACATTGACGTCCGGCGGATCGTGTGGCGGCGCGTGCTTGATATGAATGATCGGGCCTTGCGTGATATCGTGCAGTCGTTGGGTGGTCGCTCCAACGGTTTTCCACGAGAGTCGGGTTTCGATATCACCGTTGCTTCTGAGGTAATGGCGATCTTGTGTCTTGCGAATGATCTCGAGGATCTTGAGGCACGGCTCGGTCGCATCGTAATTGGCTACACAGCAAAAGACACGGCTGTGACTGCACGCGATCTGAAGGCGGACGGAGCAATGGCAGCGCTCCTCGCACAGGCGATAAAGCCAAACCTTGTTCAAACCCTGGAAGGAAACCCCGCACTGGTCCATGGCGGACCGTTTGCCAACATAGCGCATGGCTGCAATTCGGTCATTGCAACACGCACAGGGCTTAAACTGGCGGACTATGTTGTTACCGAGGCTGGATTTGGCGCAGACTTGGGAGCCGAAAAATTCTTTGATATTAAATGCCGGCAGGCAAATCTGCGCCCTGCCGCAGTGGTAATTGTCGCTACTGTCCGCGCGTTGAAACTAAATGGTGGTGTTGCCAAAGCGGACCTTGCGACCTGTGATGTCGAGGCGGTTCGACGCGGGAGTGTAAACCTTGAGCGCCATATCGAGAATATTCGTCGTTTTGGTGTGCCCGCAATTGTAGCCATCAACCGCTTCAACACGGACAGTGAAGACGAACTGGAGGTGATCTGTGATGTTGCTGGCACGAACGGTTCTAAGGCTATCATTTGTTCGCATTGGAGTGACGGCAGCCAAGGTGCCGAGGCACTTGCGCAATGCGTTGTTGACGCTGCCGAAATGCCGGCAGCATTTTCATCACTTTATGAAGATGCTATCCCACTTTTCGACAAAATCAACATGATTGCCCAAAAAATTTACCGTGCCGAACACGCAGTTGCGTCGCCAAGCGTTCACGCCCAGCTCGCGCGCTGGGAGGCGTCAGGTTTTGGAAGTCTGCCAGTCTGTATCGCCAAAACTCAATATAGCTTCTCAACCGATCCGTCGCAACTGGGCGCACCGGTTGGTCATGACATCGTCGTTCGCGAAGTACGGTTGTCGGCAGGTGCCGGGTTTGTTGTGGCAATTTGCGGTGATATCATGACCATGCCCGGCATGCCGCGCGTACCGGCGGCTGAGAATATTTCGATCGACGCCAACGGACAGATCCAAGGCCTGTTTTAATATTGGTGACACATTCTCCAAACCCGGATCATGCAATCGGTTAAACCCACAATCTCTACAGAACCTCTACCCATCCATCTGGGCGACACGAATTTTTCCGGTAAACTACCGCCTGTAAAATAGACAGGATAGTGGGTCTGCGACCCGCAATATAATTGGCGGAAAGTATATATAAACTCGGCCCGTCGTCAACTCGCCCCGCTTTGGCGCGAGGTTTCATAATCGTGCAAGCGTCGTTCATGTAACAAATTGTAAAAATGATGAGGTTCAAACAAGGAGAACGAATGTGAAGAAAACGATATTTGCACTGGCCGCAGCTACGCTGGTTGTTCCGGGCGCGGGCGTTCTCGCTGCCGACCAATTTTCAGTTGCCACGGCGAAGCCCGCTTATAAAGCCGACATTTCAAATCAAAGCAGAGATAACTTCCGCAGCTGGCGCGGTAAGGACGGACGGATGTATTGTCGTCGGAAAAACGGCACAACCGGCTTAGTGATCGGTGCTGCTGTTGGCGGCATTGCCGGAAACAAGATTGCCGGTCGCGGCGACAAGACCGTTGGAACGATCATCGGTGCAGCCGGTGGTGCTTTGCTCGGACGTGAAATCGACAAAGGCAGCCGTCGTTGCCGGTAAGGACATAAATTTTAGGGCTTAGAGTCTAGTCCTTTTCGCCCGATAGCCAAATTAGCGGCACCGCTGTCATGGCGGTGCCGCGGTTGTATGCACCCCACATGTCGCGGCAGTTTGCCGCCAGGCATAAAGGGTGTTGCCGGCGGTTGGCACGCTCTGCAGAAAACTAAATACTATTTAGCTGGTTGAATCTTGCCTGTTGTCGCAACTTTGCTAGTGGGTAGTGATAGATTCAAAAGGAGATTTTGATGCGTTCATTTTTGCTGGGTAGCTGCGCCTTGAGTGTACTTTTCTTGTCAGGCGCTGCGTTTGCTGAGGAAGGTATGTGGCTCCCTAATCAGACACCTGAACTTGCATCCAAACTCAAAGAAGCGGGGTTGGAAATCGATCCGTCTTTACTGAGCAATTTGCAGTCCTCCCCAATGAACGCCATCGTGTCGTTAGGCGGATGTTCGGCTGCGTTTCTTAGCCCCGACGGCTTAGTCGCGACCAATCATCACTGTGTCTATGGGTCGATCCAGTATAACTCAAAACCTGGACAAGATTATTTGACTGACGGGTTCCTTGCGAAGACCAACGCCGATGACGTGCAGGCAGCCCCTGGATCGCGCATTTATGTTATTGAAGATTTGCGCGATGTGACCGCGGCAATGAATAAAAATGTGACCACCAAGCTCGACGGTTTAGCCCGATTTGATCGGCTTGAGGCAAATCGCAAGGGCTTGATTGCCGCGTGTGAAAAGCAGGCCAATCGGCGTTGTGACGTGCGTGCTTATTTTGGAGGGCATACATATTATCTGCAACAACAACTGGAGATAAAAGATGTCCGGCTTGTGTATGCCCCGGCAAGCGGCATTGGTAACTTTGGTGGCGAAACAGATAACTGGCAGTGGCCACGTCACACCGGGGACTTTGGCTTTTATCGGGCATATGTTTCACCCGATGGTTCATCCGCGCCATATGCTAAGGAAAATGTGCCTTATAAGCCTAAATCATGGTTGGAAATTGCCACTACACCGCTGACTGAAGGCGATTTCGTTATGGTTGCAGGTTTTCCCGGCGTCACACAGCGCCTGCAAACCGCTGCCGAAGTCAAACATGTTTTTGACAGCGTCTATCCCATCGACCAGCAGCTGCGTGCCGAGTATTCTGACGCTATCGTCCGGGCGACGGCCGGGAATCCAGCGACGCAAATTAAATATGCCTCCATCCTCAAAGGTTCTGACAATTATAAGAAGAAACTGTTGGGTGAGATTGCAGGTGCGGACGCAATTGGCCTGATGGCAAGAAAGGATTCTGCGGATACTGCTTTTCGTGCGTGGGTTGCAGGTGATGCGGGTCGCACTGCGAAATATGGCCCTGCACTGGTGGCGCTAGATGCAAATATCTCTGAGTCCACCGATGCGCGGCTAAACGGATTGCGACTGTCAACTTTGGGTCGTTCGCAGCTGCTCTCGGCGGCAACGTTGCTGTATCGATGGGCAAAGGAGCAGCAGAAGCCCAATGCGCAGCGCGATTCTGGCTATCAGGAACGTGATCGGCTGCCGGTTACTGAACGTCTGGCGCAAATGGAGCGCCGCTATGATGCAGGCGTAGACCGCGTCTTGTTCGAGCAGGCTCTCGTTGAGTATCGCAAGGTGCCCGCTGACAAGCGCAATGCCGAATTTGAAGCAAAGCTTGCAGCAATCGGCGTCGACAAATTATACGCGACCACACAATTGGGCGACAGCGCGACGCGCGCGAACTGGCTTAACAAGTCGGCTGCGGAATTTGAAACATCCGATGATCCGTTCATTCAACTGGCCGTGGCCGCCTATCCGAATGTGATCGCTGATGAAAATAAGGCCAAGGCGCGATCTGGCCGGATTCAGGCAGCACGTTCGGTGGTCATGGAAGGACAGCTTGCGTTTGCCAAGTCACAAGGGCGAACGCTTTACCCCGATGCCAACGGATCATTGCGGTTTACCTATGGGAAAGTGACCGGCAAAACGCGTGACGGTCAAATCTGGACGCCATTCACCACAGCAGAGGGCGTTGTTGCCAAGCAGACTGGCCGCGGCGAGTTCAATGCGCCCGCCACTGCTATTGCAAGCCTGAAGGCGCGGGATTTTGGCACTTATGCCGACCCGACCCTTGGAACCTTGCCGGTCAATTTTCTCTCTACCGTCGATATTACAAACGGAAATTCCGGATCCTCAACTTTGAACGCCAAAGGTGAGTTTGTCGGGTTGGCCTTTGACGGTACGCTGGATGGTGTAGTCGCTGATTGGTCGTTTGATCCAAGCGTAAATCGGACCATTCATGTCGATGGCCGCTACATGCTGTGGACGATGGAAAAGGTTGATGGCGCTAACCGTCTGCTGCAGGAAATGGGTGTCAAATAAGGCCAGCAAAATATAGTTCTGCTCTGCTCCCAATTTGGTGCGTTGGCGTCAAGTGTCCGCAATGCGGGCACCGCCAATGCGCCTTTGCTTGAGGTAAGATCGCGCGCGGTGTCACCAAGGCAACCTGAATACAGGTAACTGGAAAATTGCATTGAACATAAAAATTTGGGCCCGAAATTTGAAGCGTGATGTCATGGCACTGTGGCTTGCTGCCCGTGACCCGCGCATTCCCCCTTTGGCAAAAATTGTCGCCGGAGCGACCGCCGCCTATGCGCTCAGTCCAATTGACCTCATCCCGGACTTTATACCGGTGCTCGGCTATCTTGATGATTTGATCCTCATCCCCGCAGGAATGTGGCTCGCAGTGCGTCTAATACCCCCGCCGTTGATGGCCGAATTCCGGTTGCTTGCGTCCGAAAGACTGGAACGTCCGGTAAGCCTGTGGGCTGCAGTCGTCGTTTTGCTTGTTTGGATTGCCCTGAGCGTCCTATTGGCGCGACATTTTTTCAATTAAAACTGCCGGGCTCAACTTGGAGTCCGTATTTGTTATCGACGTTCAAATCGAGAATAAAGCTAATCAGGTTATCTTCCAGCTTGCCTCGCTTGTGCCTGTGGTACAACCTAGATCATGAACGATAGCCCGCATACGCCGCAAACCAGTAATGCGGTGCCTGAAAAGCCACAGGCTCAATCAATCCG
>NZ_JBKJMB010000060.1:0-44107 GCF_046596595.1 Sphingorhabdus sp. | reverse complement strand
CGCGCGACGACATTCAGGCTCAGTTGGACGATTGGCACCGCGCGCATCCCGGTCCGATCACCGACATGCAAGCCTATCAGGCGTTTTTGCGGGAGATCGGCTACCTGGTCGCTGAACCCGAGCCCTTCAGTATCGCCACGCAAAATGTCGATACGGAAATCGCGACAATGGCCGGGCCGCAGCTTGTGGTGCCAAGCCTTAACGACCGTTTCGTCCTGAACGCCGCGAATGCACGTTGGGGCAGCCTGTATGATGCTTTGTACGGCACCGATGTTTTGTCCGCGCCCGCCGCACGGCCCGGTGGCTATGATACCGCCCGCGGCGCTGCGGTTGTTGCTTATGCGCGCGACTTCCTCGACACGGCCATCCCCGGTTGGCAGGCAGCTTTGTCCGGCGGGGCGTGCCCCTATTTTGTCGCCAAGGCGCAAGACGGAGCATCCACCCGCTATGTATTCAAGCATCATGGCCTGCACGTCGAAGTTCAGGTAAACCCGAACCACCCCGTTGGCGCAACCGATGATCTGCACGTCGCTGACGTCATCCTGGAATCGGCACTGACGACCATCATCGATCTCGAGGACTCAGTCGCCGCGGTCGATGCCGATGACAAGGTTGCGGCATATACCAACTGGCTCGGCCTGATGCGCGGTGACTTGGTCGCCAGTTTCGACAAGGGCGGCAGGACCGTAACCCGCGCGCTTGAGCCCGACCGCGACTATGATGGCCTGACGCTGCCCGGACGCAGCCTGATGTTCGTGCGCAATGTTGGGCATCTGATGACCAATCCAGCGGTTCTGCTCGCCGACGGCAGCGAAGCGCCCGAGGGGATTTTGGACGCATTGTTCACATCGCTCTGCGGTTTGCATGATCTCAAGGGGCTTGGCACACACCGCAACAGCCGCGCTGGCAGCATCTATATCGTCAAGCCAAAGATGCATGGCCCGCAAGAAGCAGCGTTCACCAACGACCTGTTCGACGCGGTTGAAGATGTGCTTGGCCTTGCGCGCCATAGCATCAAGGTCGGCGTCATGGATGAAGAACGCCGCACCAGCGCCAATCTCGCCGCATGCATTCACGCCGTCCGCGACCGGATTGTGTTCATCAACACGGGCTTTCTTGACCGCACCGGTGACGAAATGCACACCGCGATGCAGGCTGGCCCGATGATCCGCAAAGCGGAAATGAAGTCATCCTCTTGGATTCAAGCTTACGAAGCGCGCAATGTCCAGATCGGCCTTGCCTGCGGCCTCAGCGGCAAGGCACAGATCGGCAAGGGCATGTGGGCAGCGCCCGACATGATGGCCGATATGATGGCACAGAAAATAGGCCATCCCAAGGCCGGCGCCAACACCGCATGGGTGCCATCGCCGACTGCTGCAACGTTGCACGCGATGCATTATCACCAGTTCGACGTTTTTGCGCGGCAGGCGGAATTGGCCAAGGAACCCACGCCCAGCCTCGAACCTTTACTGACCATTCCCGTTGCGCCAGTTGGCCATAACTGGTCCGACGAAGAAGTGACCCAGGAACTCGAAAACAACGCCCAAGGCATATTGGGCTATGTCGTCCGCTGGATTGACCAGGGCGTTGGCTGTTCCAAGGTGCCGGACATCCACGACGTCGGCCTGATGGAAGACCGCGCCACCTTGCGTATCTCGTCGCAGCATATTGCAAACTGGCTGCTGCACGGGATCGCTTCCGAGGCGCAAGTTGACGCTGCGCTCATTAAGATGGCCGCCAAGGTTGACGCCCAAAATGCGGACGACCCTGTGTATGAAACGCTAACGGGGGACAGCCTTGCGCTCAAGGCCGCCCGCGCGCTGATCTTCGAAGGCGTTGCGCAGCCCAATGGCTATACCGAGCCGCTGCTGCACAAATTCCGTCAGGAAAAGAAAGCCGGGGCTTAAGGCTTCGGCGCCTTTTTAAGCTGCTGCGCCTTCCAATCCATCGCGCGGCGCACCCGCGTTTCAACAGATGGATGCGAGTAGAAAATCGCCTCCTGCAATGCCGAAGGCCGCGGGTAACGATATTCTGCGGTCTTTACCAACGCCCCTGCCAATGCGTCCGGCAGGTTGGCCGTCCGCAGCGAATATGCGTCGGCTTCGCTCTCGCCCACGCGCGTCACGCTGTTCAACGCTGGCTGCGCCAGCACGCCAAGCACAGACACGATCAACAGCAAAATCGGCAGACCTTCGGGGTCACCGACTTTAGCCGTGCTGCCAAACCACGCGGCTACCCGATCGAACAGGCGATCCGCCAAATAGAAACCAAGCATGGCAATAAACACGATCAGGAATATAATGCGCCAGACGTGGCCAAGGACGTAATGGCCGATTTCATGACCCGTCACGGCTTTCACTTCGTCAAGTGAGGCCTTGTCCAGCGCAACGTCGGAAATCGCTATCCGCGCCGTGCCAAATACGCCCGAGACATTCGCGGTGAAATTGTTTGACTGCCGTGAACCGTCGAACATCAGCACGCGGTCATGGGGTATTCCAGCCTCATCCGCCATTATGAGCAGCGCAGTGCGCACGGGCCCGTCGGGAACTGGCTTATATTCGTTGAAGATGGGTTCAATAACGATCGGCGACAACAATATTGTTGCCGCAACCGCGAAGGCCGCCAATCCACCCGACCAGATCCACCATTTTTTCCCTGCGCGCCGGATAAGCGCATAAACACCAAGGAAGAACAATCCGCCGAGGACGCTCGACAACAATGTGCCAATGGCATCCTGCGCGATGAAATCGCCGAAAGACTGGCTCGTGCGGCCATAGGATCTTTCAAAACCCCATTCTTCGTAAATGCCCCAAGGCAGGCTGATTATTGCCGAGACCAGAAAAAAGACTACGCAGATTACAGAAGTCCGAAGCGCCCAACTCCGATTTTGCAGAATTGATGCGAGCCGTTTGAGTATACCTGAGCGAACGATAATCCACGTGACGATAGCGGTAACAAACAACCCGACAAGCAGGTGCCATTGACCGGCCGCCGTATAGGCTGCAGACTTCTGCAATGCCTCCGGCCCCAAGCTGTCAATGTAGCGTGCGGTTTCGGCTGCTGGATCAAATAGCATGAATGTCCCCTCCTATTAGCTGTATTAGGTAGATGATACAGCACGAGGGCGCAACAGATTAAATGACGGTGTTCGAACGCTTTCTATAACTTCCGGGGTGCAGATGACCGGAAGCGGCAGCCTCACGCAACAGCGTCGATAAACCGTTCCGCATCGAGCGCGGCCATGCATCCAGTACCGGAACTCGTGCACGCCTGACGGTAGATGTGGTCCATGACATCGCCGCAGGCGAAGACGCCGGGAACACTGGTCTCGGTCGCCTGCCCCTCGAACCCGCCGCGCACCTTTATGTAGCCGCCGGCCATATCGAGATGCCCTTCGAATATGCCGGTGTTCGGCTTGTGCCCGATGGCAATGAAGACACCGTGCAGTTCGATATCCTGCGTGTCGCTGCCATCTGTTGCAGCGATCCGCATGCCGGTCACGCCCATATTGTCGCCCAAAACCTCATCGAGCCTGTGGTTCCACTTGATTGTGACCTTGCCTTCGGCCTCACGCGCGAACAGGCGGTCCTGCAGGATTTTCTCCGCCTTCAATTTGTCGCGGCGGTGCACCAGGGTCACATGACTTGCGATGTTTGCGAGGTACAAGGCCTCCTCAACCGCAGTATTGCCACCACCGATGACCGCAACCGGCTTGTTCCGGTAGAAAAAGCCATCGCACGTTGCGCACGCCGAAACGCCCTTGCCCATGAAGGCGGTTTCGCTTGGTAGGCCAAGATATTGCGCGCTTGCGCCGGTCGCGATGATCACCGCGTCCGCCGTATAATCGCCTGCCCCGCCAGTCAGCACAAAGGGCCGCTTCGAAAAATCGACCTTTTCGATGTAGTCATTTTCGATCCGGGTGCCGAAACGCTCCGCGTGCTTGCGCATCCGCTCCATCAGCTCCGGGCCCATCACACCCGCGTCGTCGCCCGGCCAATTGTCAACCTCGGTCGTCGTCATCAGTTGCCCGCCGATTTCAACGCCAGTGATCATCATCGGCGTCAGGTTAGCGCGCGCGGCGTAAACTGCGGCGGTATATCCTGCGGGGCCGGAACCAATGATAACAACAGGGGCGTGACGATTTTCGGTCATGAATGGTCTTTCTGATTCTATAGGTTGCGGACATAGGCATTCGCGGCGCGCTGGCCAAGGGCAGCGCCGGACTTATCCCCATTAAATTAGGGCTTCACATGAGCAAATACGCCACCTATCAGTCCGACAACATTCAGGTTTTACAGGAGCAGCTTCATGGCCAAGGTCACGGTAATTTCACGCAACGGCGATGGCCGCGAGGTCGAGGCGGAAAACGGCCTGTCGCTGATGGAAGTGATCCGCGACAATGGTTTTGACGAATTGCTCGCCTTGTGTGGCGGCTGCTGCTCATGCGCGACCTGCCATGTCCATGTCGACCCGGCCTTCGCTGACCGCTTGCCCAAAATGGGCGAGGACGAAAACGACCTGCTCGACAGCACCGACCACCGCAACGAAACCTCGCGCCTGTCGTGCCAGATCCCCGTCAGCGACGCGCTCGATGGCCTGATCGTGACAATTGCGCCGGAGGATTGATTGGGGGTCGTTTTGTTACGCGACATCCAAACCCACTACTCGTCATCCTGAACTTGTTTCAGGATCTATCGCGCAGCAATCTCAGGGCTTGAATGACTAAATGGACCCTGAAAAAAGTTCAGGGTGACGAGACAGCTGGACACTGCGTGCGACAAAATTATTCGTCATCCTGAACTTGTTTCAGGATAACAAACAACGGTCGCATGTAATCCTGAAACGAGTTCAGGATGACGAGGTCGGAAAGGCGGAGTGCTTAAAACAAATTCCGTTCTCCCTACCCCCGCATGGCGCTGTCCATGGATTCCTCCAGCACCGGATAGCCATGGCCATCGGGAATACACAACCAGCTTCCGTCCTCGCGCTTTTCGACATAGGTCAGCACCGTGGACACCGGATGCGCAGCGGCATGGGCAGCGGCAGCATCGAAATCTCCGAACATCGCCAGTCGTTCCAGATTGCGCCGTGTCGGGAAAATCACCTTCACATCGCCCCGTTCCGATTTTTCGAGAACCTGCGCGGCAGTCGCCCAAAACAGCATCCGGTTTTCGGTCTGGTCCACTGTGGCGAGCGGCGTCGTGTTGCCTGCGTCGACCAGATAGAAACGCGTGTCGAACACCCGCGAGGCGCGCTCAAACGCTGGTGGACGCCAGCGCGACCATGGCACCAATTGATCAAGGTCCGGTTCCCAGCCAAAGCGGTTGCAGACAGCCTGAAGGCTTTCCCCGTCATGCAAAGCCGCGCGCGCATCGATGCAGTTCGCGGCGTCGGAAACACCTGACAAGCCAAGTGCCAATCCGGCTTCCTCAATAGTCTCGCGGATGGCAGCAAGTCTCGCGGCTGCCTCATCGAGCGGCAGTGACGACTTCAGCATCCCCGCATAATCAAAGTCAGCAGGATCAACTTTACCACCCGGAAATACGGCAGCACCACCTGCAAAGGCCATCGCCTTGACGCGTTCGACCATCAACAACAATGGCGCACCCCCATCGGGATTTTCGCGGAAGATGACCATCGTTGCGGCCGGTGTGGCAATGGGCAATGGTTCACCACTGATCGGGTGATTTGTGAGTTCGGTTTCCATGCTTTCACTCAAGCATGCTTTAGATACGGGTTGAAGCGGAAAGTTCTTTTGGCCCTATTTTGCAGGTTCATTGCATCGCGGCGGCATCCGTGTCAGCCTGAACGCAATTAAAGGAGGCGACATGGGTGTCATCGAAATATTGGGTCTCGCGGGAAGCCTCAGCCTGTTGTCGGGCTGGCGTTTTTATCTGACCATTTTCGCGACCGGATTGGCGATGCATTTCAATATCGTGCCGCTGCCGGAAAATCTGCAGATGCTCGATGTTCTGGCGAACCCTTGGGTACTCGGGATCAGCGCGCTTGGTGCCGTTGCCGAGTTTTTTGCGGACAAAATCGCGTGGCTAGATTCGATCTGGGACGGGTTGCACACGATCGTCCGGCCAGTTGGTGGTGCGATGCTGGCGTTAGCGGTCGTCGACAGTTCAGACCCAGCCTGGCAAGTCATCGCATTCCTGCTTGGCGGCGGCGCGGCCTTTGCCAGTCACGCGACCAAGGCAAGCGCCCGGGCCGCCGTCAACACCAGCCCTGAACCGTTCAGCAACGTTATCGTCTCAACCGTTGAAGATGTTGCGACAGGTGGCTTGCTGGTGTTGGCATTCGCCAACCCCGTCGCCGCTCTGGTTATATCGCTTATTCTGCTTGGTCTTGCGATTTGGGCATTATGGGCGGGCTATCGGGCGTTCCGCCGGATGTTTCCGAAGTCGCCGTCACCGCCGTCGCAACTGGGGCCGCAGGCTGGTCCGCCGGAATAACCGCGCCCGTTCCTGCGGCAAATGTGACTGTTGCCGTGGGCGGCTTTGGCGCTGGCCGCGTACTCCCGAGTCCAGCGTAGATAAATCCGCCATTCTCCAGCGTCTGGAGGATCAACTCGCGCTTGTCGGGTTCGACCACAAAACACCCCTCGCTTGACCCCGGGCGACCGCGCATGGCGACGTGCTGGGCGTTGAAATAGCGGCGATGTTCGGGTGCGTAGCTGTGCACGACGATATCGCGCGCACGCATCTGGCTGTTGCTGGCCTCCAGCCCGTCGAGCCGCAACGACAGACCGTTAATCCCTGCGTATCGCTCCGCACCAAGCGCCGCGCCCAACGAGGATGTAAAACTCTCCTCAACATTGCTGAAGAAACTGGCATAGCCATCGTCATCGGGATCAGAGCCAATGCCGTGCGCCACGCGGATGGGCCTGTCCAACCCGTCACCGTCACGCAGATCGACGCGATACAGCCGCGGGTCGCTGCTATGTTTGGCAAAGTCGACAACGACAATCACGGCTGGCCCTGCTGTCCGGCCAAAGCTGCAAAAATGCCCTCGATATTTGTTCAAGGCGGCGGCGAACAACGCGGCCTCCAGACGTTGCCGGGGAAGTGTCGATGCTGGTGCATAATAATTGTCGGTGATCGTGCCTTGCGAGGTCTGCAATGCGGCGCAGTCGAGCATCGGTCGCGCAGGTGGCATGCCCAACGGCGCTTGCCCGTCGGTGTTTCCAGTTCCCTGCTGGAAGACTATTGCCGGGGCCGAAGGCGCAGGCGCGGCGTCCTGAGCCACCACCGGAGATGCGGCCAGAAACAGCGACGCAATAATGCATTTTCGAACAGCCATAATATTCTTCCGTCTGACAATCGTCGAACGTTCAACAATACACGACCCCTTTTGCTCCATTATGCTGCAAATGCGAACAAACGCAAGATGATGGAAAAGCCTGCCTTGAAATTGCTGGTGCGTTGGCCCATTTCGTTAATAACGCACCCCTTGCGCTTTTAGAACAAATCTGGAACAAGTTGAAATATGTCACTCACCCACATCAAGGTGCGCGGTGCGCGCGAGCACAATCTCAAGGGCGTCGATATCGACCTGCCACGCGACAAGCTGATTGTTATCACTGGCTTGTCCGGTTCGGGCAAATCCAGCCTCGCGTTCGACACGATCTATGCCGAGGGGCAGCGCCGCTATGTCGAATCGCTAAGCGCCTATGCGCGCCAGTTTCTCGAGATGATGCAGAAGCCCGATGTCGAGCATATTGAGGGGCTTTCGCCGGCCATCTCCATCGAGCAGAAGACCACCAGCCGCAACCCGCGATCAACCGTCGCGACCGTCACCGAGATTTACGACTATATGCGCCTGCTGTGGGCGCGTGTTGGCGTGCCTTATTCGCCGGCGACTGGCCTGCCGATCACTGCGCAGACTGTCAGCCAGATGGTCGACCGCGTGATGGCCCTGCCCGAAGGCACCCGCGCCTTCCTGCTCGCGCCAGTGGTGCAAGGCCGCAAGGGCGAATATCGCAAGGAACTCGCCGAGTGGCAGCGCTCGGGCTACACCCGCGTCCGCATCGACGGCGAACTCTACGCCATCGAAGAGGCGCCTGCGCTCGACAAGAAATATAAGCATGACATTGAGGTCGTCGTCGACCGGATCGTCGTCAAGGACGGCATCCAACAGCGGCTGGCGGAAAGTTTTGAAGCGGCGTTGAAGCTGGCCGACGGCTTGGCGTTTGTTGACCTTGCGGATACGACGGTTGCGGAGTTGGCGGCGCAAAACCCCGATCATGTGCCAAGCGCCTTCGGTGAAGCCCGCGCGACCTTTTCTCCCCTCCCGCTTGCGGGAGGGGCCGGGGGAGGGCAAATAAGCGAAACCGAAGACAAGTCACCCTCCCCTAACCCCTCCCGTACACGGGAGGGGAACATGAAGAATGTCGGCCTCCCCGCCAACCGCATCGTGTTTTCGGAGAAATTCGCCTGCCCCGTCTCGGGCTTCACCATCGCCGAGATCGCGCCGCGCCTGTTCTCCTTCAACGCGCCGCAGGGTGCTTGCCCCGATTGCGACGGCCTTGGCGAGCGGCAGGAATTCGACCCGCAGCTTGTGGTCCCCAACGAACATCTGTCGCTGAAAAAGGGCGCGATTGTGCCCTGGGCGAAGTCGAACCCGCCAAGCCCTTATTATATGCAAGTGCTCTCCAGCCTCGCGAAGGCCTATGGCTTCAGCCTCGATTCCACGTGGGAAGACCTGGCGCCTGAACAGAAGCTCATCATCCTCCACGGCACCGGTGGCATGCCCGTCGAGCTGACCTTCAAGGACGGGCGCAAGGAATATACCGTGCGCAAGGCGTTCGAGGGCGTCATCGGCAATCTCAACCGCCGCCTGCTTCAGACCGACAGCGCGTGGATGCGCGAGGAGCTGTCGAAATACCAGACGTCGCAGCCCTGCGAGACCTGTCACGGCGCGCGGCTCAAGCCCGAGGCGCTGAGCGTCAAAATCGCCGGCGTCGACATCGCCACGCCCACGAAGATGTCCGTCGGCGATGCGCTCGACTGGTTCGGCAGCGTCGACCAGACGCTCACCAACCAGCAGCAGCAGATTGCCAAGGCCATCCTCAAGGAAATCAACGAACGGCTGGGCTTCCTCAACAATGTCGGGCTCGATTATCTCAACCTCGACCGCACCAGCGGCACTTTGTCCGGCGGGGAAAGCCAGCGCATCCGTCTCGCCAGCCAGATCGGCAGCGGCCTGTCGGGCGTGCTCTATGTGCTCGATGAGCCCAGCATCGGCCTGCACCAGAAGGACAATGACCGCCTGCTCGCAACGCTCCGCCGCCTGCGCGACCTGGGCAACACCGTCATCGTCGTCGAGCATGACGAAGACGCAATCCGCACCGCCGACTGGGTGGTGGACTTGGGCCCCGGCGCTGGCGTCCATGGCGGTACCGTCATGGCCGAGGGCACGCTGAAGCAGATCCTGAAATCAAAGGACAGCCTGACCGCCGCGTACCTCAACGGCACCCGCGAGATCGCGGTCCCCAAGACACGGCGCAAGGGCAACAAGAAGAAGCTCACCGTCCACAACGCCCGCGCCAACAATCTGAAGAATGTGACCGCAAGCATTCCCTTGGGCACGTTCACCTGCATCACGGGCGTATCGGGATCGGGCAAATCGAGCTTCACCATCGACACGCTCTACGCCTCGGCCGCACGCAGCCTCAATGGCGCGCGCGTCATCGCTGGCGCGCATGACAAGGTCACTGGCCTTGAACATTGCGACAAGGTCATCGACATCGACCAGTCCCCCATTGGCCGCACGCCGCGGTCGAACCCGGCGACTTATACCGGCGCGTTCACCAACATCCGCGACTGGTTCGCGCAATTGCCCGAAAGCGCCGCGCGCGGGTACAAGCCGGGACGTTTCAGCTTCAACGTCAAGGGCGGCCGTTGCGAAACCTGCAGCGGCGATGGCCTGATCAAGATCGAGATGCACTTCCTGCCCGACGTCTATGTGACGTGCGAGGAATGCAACGGCAAACGCTACAACCGCGAAACATTGGAGGTCAAATGGAAAGGCATGAGCATCGCTGACGTCCTCGACATGACGGTCGAAGACGCGGTCGAGGTGTTCAAGGCCGTCCCGCCCATCCGCGACAAGATGGCGATGCTGGCCGAGGTTGGCTTGGGCTATGTCAAGGTCGGGCAGCAGGCCACGACCCTGTCGGGCGGCGAAGCGCAACGCGTGAAGCTCGCCAAGGAACTCACCCGCCGTTCCACCGGCCAGACGCTCTACATCCTCGACGAGCCAACCACCGGCCTCCATTTCGAAGACGTCCGCAAATTGCTGGAGGTCCTCCACCGCCTCGTCGAACAGGGCAACAGCGTGGTGGTGATCGAACATAATCTCGACGTCATCAAAACCGCGGACTGGGTGATCGACCTCGGCCCCGAGGGCGGCGTAAAGGGCGGCGAGATCGTTGCGGAGGGTACTCCGGAGGATGTGGCGAAGGAGCCGAAGTCCTACACCGGGCATTATCTGGCGCCGATGTTGGAAAAGGCGAAATAGCCACTTTCCCTTACGGCTTCCGTTCCTCTGCGAAAGGGTGTACGCTCGGGTCTCACGGGATAGGAGGGACCCCCCATGATACAGCATCTGAAAACGGCTACGGCGTTGACGACCACGGCTATCATCATCTTGTTCTGGGCCGGATCAGCGCAGGCTGCGAGCGATTATCTGTTGAAGATTGAAGGTGTGCCGGGCGAAAGCCGGGTTGCCGGCGCTGGTGGCGGCGCGTTGCCGCATGTCAAGAAAGAGAAATGGATTGAGCTGATTTCAGTCCAGTCCGGCGCTGAAATCGCGCCCGATGGCTCGGCCCGCGCCACAGGTTACGACGTCAAGACGATCAAGACCGCGCGCGAAGCTTCGTCAGGAATGGCGACGGGCAAACGCATGCACAAGCCCATGCCCGTGGCATCGCCGAACGTTGACACCGAAACCGCCGCCCTGCTGCTGCCCGCGGTTCAGAAAATCCGCGAAGCCACCGCCCGCATGACGCCATGGGCGGGCTGCACAGCGGGCCAGACGATGGACGCCATTTCAATCCAGCAGGTGTCGACCGGCAAAGAGGGCAAAATCCTCGACCCCGTCCTGACCACCTGCGCCGCAGATTCGGTGAGCTTCAACTTCACCAAGATCGAGTGGAAATAAAGGGCACCTCCTCCCGATTGTAGCGGGCTTTAGAAGGCCGTTATCGGGACGGGAAAACTCCCCCCTTGCAATGTAGGATTTCGTCTGTCAGCGTAGACCCTCAACATCGGTAACCGCCCAATAGCTGCAGGGGCATGCAATCAGCCGGCGATGCATTAATTGCCCGCGCTTCACGCGATACGCGATCCCACGCTGTAATCGGTCTCCGTTTCTTTGTCCCACCCCAAGCCCTATGCAAATGCGTTTAGGTGAGACTTTAGTGTGACTTTCCGCCCGTAACCCGCAGACTTCCGTTGGCCTCCGCTCCGACCGCTTCACGCGCACTTCCATTTATTCTTCCTTCGTCATGCTAAATTTGTTTCAGCATCTTACTTCGCCATCCTGAACTTGTTTGTGCGTTGCACGCCTGCGGCTCCAGGATCTTACTTCTCCAGGTCGTTTCAATAGTAAGATGCTGAACCAAGTTCAGCATGACAGGAAAAGCGAGCATCCCCCACAGCCCCTCGCCAAGGGAAAATGACGGGTGTAGACAGATCTGGTCGGACAATCATTGTCACGCGCCGGTCATGTTGGTCTGCGATGGCGCGAACGAATTTTTTGGGGAGTGTAGAATGCGTAAATTGTCATCCACCCGGTCAGTCACCTTTGCGCTGGCGTCCTGCCTTGTCGCCGCGCCGCTTCTGGCGCAGGCCGTGCCTGCTGCGCCCGCTGCCCCCGCGCCAGCGCCTGCTGTTCCTGCCGCCGCACCAGCGCCAGTCGCCGTCCGCATCGGCACGCCACCGATCACCACCAGCGAGGGGTATCTCAAGGCTGGTGCGGCGGAGCTCGCGCGGCTTGAGGCGGACAAGCCCAACAACCGCAAGGCGCGCAATGTCATCATCTTCATCGGCGACGGCATGAGCGTCACGACGCTGACCGCTGCGCGGATCTATGAGGGGCAGCAAAAGGGCGTCGACGGAGAGTCCTACACCGCGCAGATGGACCGCCTGCCCTACACCGCCCTGGTCCGGACCTATTCGCATGACGGCCAGGTGCCCGACAGCGCGCCGACCGCGACCGCTTTGGTTGCGGGCGTCAAGACGCTGAACGGCGTCATCGGCGTCGGGCCGCAAGCCATCGAGGACAATTGCAAGGCGACCGAGCCCTATAAGGTGCAGTCCCTGTTCGAGCTGGCCGAGGACCGCGGCCTTGCCACTGGCATCGTCTCGACCGCGACGATCACCCATGCGACGCCCGCCTCCACTTATGCGCATACGGCGCAGCGCGACTGGGAAGTCGACGCCAATATGCCTGCCGCGGCGAAGGCCGAAGGCTGCATCGACATTGCGCGGCAGATGGTCGAATGGCCGCATGGCAATGGCCTTGACGTGATGCTTGGCGGGGGACGCCAGCATTTCATGCCGAACAATGCGGCTGACCCGGAATATCAGACCAAGATGGGCAAGCGCGCCGATGGCAAGGACCTAATCGCAACATGGCAGGCGGCCAACCCCAAGGGCGCTTATGTGTGGAATACCGAGGGCTTTGCCGGGGTCGATGCGAAGAAGGCCAGCAAGCTGCTTGGCCTGTTCGAGCAGTCGCACATGCAGTATGACGCAGACCGCACCGCGACCGGATCGAAAGAGCCGTCGCTTGCCGAAATGACGAGCAAAGCGATCGAACTGCTGGCGAAGAACCGAAAGGGCTTTGTCCTGATGGTCGAAGCTGGCAGGATCGACCATGGCCATCATGGCGGCAATGCGCGCCGCGCGCTGCAAGATACCGTCGCGTTGAACGACGCGCTGAAGGCGGCGATGGACAAGGTCGATATGCGCGATACGCTGATCATCGTGACGTCCGACCACAGCCACAACTTCACGATGGCGGGCTATCCCGAGCGCGGCAACCCGATGCTGGGCAATGTCGTCGACCAGAAAGGCAAGGCTTCGCTGGCGCTTGATGGCAAGGGGTACACGACCCTGAGCTATGCCAATGGCCCGGGCGCCGTCACCACCGCGGCGCGGCCTGACCCGTTGACGCAGGACACGCAGGCGCTCAATTACAAGCAGCAGGCATTGATTCCGCTGCCGTCGGAAACGCATAGCGGCGAGGATGTCGTGGCGCGTGCGGCGGGGCCAAAGGCCTATCTGGTGAAGGGCACGATCGAGCAGAACACGATCTACCAGATCATGCGCGCAGCGCTTGGCCTGAAATAGAGTATGGCTTAAATAAGCGGGGTCAATAAAAACCCCGTCCGGGGGAGGGTTCCGGACGGGGTCGATTTAGTCCTCTAATGCCTGCTAGGGGGTTTACGAGGACTGGGAATTCGGGTCACCGAGGCGACCCGAAATCTTATGGCATAACAACAGTGTCAATGACGTGGATCGTGCCGTTCGACGCAACCATATCGGCTGCGGTTACGGTCGACTTGCCGCCCTTGGCATCGGTCAGGACAATCTTGTCGCCGTCCATCATCGCCTTCAGGCTGCCGCCGTTAAGCGTCTTGACGGTTGCAGTGCCCTTGCCGTCGGCGATCATCTTGGCGAGGTCGCCAGACTTCACATTGCCAGCAACGACGTGATATTTGAGGAGGGCTGCAAGCTTATCCTTGCTTTCTGGCTTCAACAAACCGTCGAGCGTTGCCTTGTCCACCTTGGCAAATGCGTCGTTCGATGGCGCAAATACGGTGAATGGTCCGGCGCCTGACAGCGTTTCGGCCAATCCGGCTGCGGTCACTGCGGTTACGAGCGTCGATGCCTGCGGGTTGCTTTGGGCAAGTGCTACGATTGTCTTGTCGCCTGTAGCTTCGGTCGCAACCATAGTGTCAGTTGCCATGGCATCGTCCTGTACAACTTCGGTGTCAGCTGTTGGCGCCGGTGCTTCTTCGCTACCACTGCAAGCCGTCAAGGCGAGCGCGGACAAGCCAGTTACCAAAGTGAGTTTCAAATTCTTCATCATCTAAGTCCTTCCGTATGATCCCCTCAACAGACAACAACGCACAACAGGGACGAAAGGATGCATT
The DNA here is from genome assembly GCF_046596595.1 of Sphingorhabdus sp. GTDB lineage: Bacteria > Pseudomonadota > Alphaproteobacteria > Sphingomonadales > Sphingomonadaceae > Sphingorhabdus_B. Next base: position 29,940 of record NZ_JBKJMB010000060.1, on the reverse strand, counting down.
GCGCGCAAATTATATAATTGGGCTTTCGGTGCTGCGCGATATAGGACCAGATCATGTCCGGCCTTGCCCCTGTCCTTCGCGACGCTACCGCCGCGCTTGACGCCGTCAGCGCGACTCCGCGGCTTGATGCTGAACTTCTCTTGGCCCATGCACTTGGAATCGAACGATCAGAAATGCTGCTGCGACAGCACAGTCTTATTGCGCCGGATAGTTTTGCGGCGTTGATCACCCGGCGAATCGCGCACGAACCTGTGGCCTATATCACTGGCACCCAAGCATTTTGGGATCTTGAATTGCGGGTGACACCAGACGTCCTTGTCCCACGCGCCGACAGCGAAACCTTGCTTGAGGCAGCGATTGCATATTTCGGTCCGGATAGATCGCCCACGCGAATCGCTGACCTTGGCACGGGTTCCGGCGCACTGTTGCTCGCGGCGCTGTCGATATTTCCGGCGGCTGAGGGGATTGGCATCGACGCCAGTGTTCCGGCGGTTGCTGTCGCCCGCGAAAACACCGAGCGGCTTGGCTTTGCCGACCGAGCGAGTACGGAAATACGGGATTGGACGTTACCGGGCTGGCGCGAGGGATTGGGAAAGTTTGACCTCATATTGTGTAACCCACCTTATATCGAAGACGATGTCGTGCTGGCGCCGATGGTCTCGGCATATGAACCGCACACTGCCCTATTTGCCGGCGATGACGGTCTCGACGATTACCGTATTTTGATTCCGCAATTGCCAAATTTGCTGAATCCGCACGGAGTCGCTCTATTTGAAATTGGGTATAATCAGGCAGAATCGGTAGGTCTTTTGGCTGCCGAAGCGGGATTTGTGACTGAACTGCGACATGATCTTGCTGGAAATCCAAGGGTGTTACGCTTTTCGCTTGGCATAGAAGTTTACAACGACTAGTACGAACGCGCATCGCAGCAAAAGCTCCGTTAACAAGGTCTTTTAGCGCGAAGCCGCCCCCAGCGCAGATGGAAGTATTTGCAGGGTCATGCTGACCCTAGCGCAACCCAAATCGGGTCCAGGGGTTTCATGCAACTATAAAGTGCTAAACAGAGGACGGGTCAGCCCTGATGAATACCAACAACAGGCAGCAGCAGAATAACAATCGTCGCCGTGGGCGTAACAACAACAATAACCGGCAGCAAAATAACAACCGCAGCGGTTTTGATTATCAAAACCAGATCGACAACCGTGCGCGCGGCAACGCAGCGCAGATGTTGGAAAAATACAAGAAACTTGCGCAAGATGCCCAATTTAACGGGGACCGCGTCAACGCCGAATATCATTTACAATTTGCCGACCATTATTTCCGCGTGCTTGCCGATTTCCGCAGCCGTCAGGAAGCGCGTCAGGACCAGCAAGGCGAGCGCCGTCCCCGTGACGATGCACGCGACGACGACCGCGACGATTGGCAGAATGACGACCGCACGCAGAATTATGACCGGTCACCAAATTATGACGATCAGCCTTCATCGGAAGGCATGGACTCCGACCCGGTTTCAAATGACGATGCTCGAGATAGCGAACAGCGCGGTCAGCAACGCGACACACGCGCACGTCGCCCCGAACGCAACGACCGTAGTGAGCGTCCCGAACGTGCCGAGTGCCCGGAACGAGCGGAGCGTCCCGAACGTGCCGAGCGCCCAGAACGCGCCGAGCGTCCAGACCGCGGCGAGCGCCCAGCAAATAATCGCAACGCCAACCGGGGCCCACGCCGCGATCCTAAGGAAGACAATGACGACGCGCCCGTTGGCCTTGACCTTGCGGTCTTGCCGCCTTCAATTGCAATAACGCCAGACGATGGGGAAAGTGCGGCCGAAAAGCCGGCACGCAAGCCACGCGCACGCCGCGTTAAGCCAGAAAACAATGATGAGGTTGCGGCCGCTGCCGAATAGGCGAAACGCGCCGAGGTAACGCGGCGACTTCAGGACTGCGGTAAAGGTCTTGGTTTATGTTCGTCGTCTAGCGCGACGAATGTGAACAGACCTTCGGTCACCTTTACCTCCTGCTGACCACGCTCGCGCGTTGCGATAACCTCAACGCGGACACCCATTGACGTGCGCCCGCGCCGCTCAAGCGTTGCGTAGACAGAAATGATATCACGCAACAATATGGGGGCGATAAACTCCATCTTTTCGATTGCCACGGTCGCGCAGGCACCTTGCGCAATCCGGCCAGCCAATATGCCGCCGGCCTGATCCATCATACCAAGCACCCAACCACCAAAAATATGCCCGTTGGCGTTGATGTCCGCTGGCCCCGGAACGACGCGTAAAACTGGATCGTTCCGTTGCGGAAGGTTTCGAATATTTTCACTCACCTGTCGGCCTCATCCTCGAAAGGATCTTCGATGGCCTCATCATGACCCGAGCCGCTCGATAAAAACACAAGTCCCATCAGAGCCGCTGTCAACATCACCGCACCAAAAATTGCGCCGGCGGTGGCAATAAAGAAATGGATGGAAACCATGCCATTTTGCCACCAGAAGGTTGTCAAAGCCGCACACGTCACAAGCAATGTTACGCCAAACATCCAGCGCATCAGGCGCCAATATCGCTTCCATGCGAAGCTGGCATAATCGGGATCATCAAGGCGCGAGGGACGAGTCATGGGTTGATAAGGCCGCCTTATGCTATAAGTTCCACATGGGGCAAGAACATAGGAAGAGAGTCGATGACTATTTCTGCAATTTTGGCCAATCATACCAAAGACGTCTTCACGGCGTTGCCGCATGAAAGCGTTGGTGATGTTGTGGCGCGGCTTTCGGAAAACCGCATTGGCGCGCTTCCCGTGGTCGACGGTGATACCGTTGTCGGTATTTTTTCCGAGCGGGACATTGTCTATGGCGTTGCCCGCTTTGGCGCGGCTTTTCTAACGAAGACGGTTGCCGACACAATGACCTCGCCTCCCATAACGGTCGCGCCCGACACGCCCATAATGTCGGCGCTGTCACTTATGACCAAACGGCGAATCCGCCATCTTCCGGTCATTCAAGACGACACTCTTGTCGGATTTGTCTCCATCGGCGACTTGGTCAAACATCGGATTGAAAAAATCGAAAACGAAGCCGCGGCAATGCGCGACTATATCAGCATGGCCTAAAGCCGGATTACAGGACGCACATTTACCACGTTCATCAGGCTAGGAATGCCCCATGTCGAAAATCGAATTCTACACCAATCCCATGTCGCGTGGCCAGATTGCGCGGTGGGCCCTGCATGAAGTTGGCGCCGAATATGAACAGAATATTCTGGAATATGGCACAACAATGAACGCGCCCGAATATCTTGCCATCAACCCGATGGGAAAGGTTCCGGCAATCGTCCACAACGGCAACGTGGTGACAGAGTGTGCCGCCATTTGCGCGTATCTTGCTGACGCGTTTCCCGATTGTGGCCTCACGCCAACCGACGCCGAACGCGCAAATTATTATCGATGGATGTTTTTCGCTGCTGGTCCGGTTGAAACTGCAGTGACCAACCATGCGGCCGGCTTTGATCCTGCCCCAGAAAAAGAAATGATGTTCGGCTATGGCAGCTATGACCGTGTGATCGGCGCGCTTGACGTGCATTTTTCCGAACATGATTATGTCTGCGGCGAACGTTTTACCGCTGCAGACGTCTATGTTGGTAGCCAGATTGTCTGGGGCGCGCAGTTCGGTACCATGCCTAAGCGCGATAGCTTTTTGCGCTACCGCGACCGATTGACTGTGCGACCTGCCTATATCGAAGCCAAAGCCATCGATGGAGCGTTGATCGCGCAGGCGCAGGCAAATTCCGCGCGTTAAACGCCGACAGTCAAATGCCCTGCTACACGGAGGGTGTCGTCACCGGTGTCGTTGATGGTGGTGACGTATTGACCGGTGGTAAAGCGACCGGAGGCGAATTCACCGGCGGGGTCATGATGTTCGATGATGGAGTATACACCGGGCGCGGTGCATATTTCATATTCCAGTCGGCCAAGTCGCGTTCATATTGCACGTAGGAATCGTAAAAACTGACAAATATATTGTCGATATCGGTCAGCGCACCGATGGCATATTCCGCGAGCGCTTCCTTTGGTACCGAATTGGCTTCAGTCAGCTTACGCAGAGCCATGTCGCAATATTGTGAGCGCACGGGTGGCAGCGCGAAATAATTGTACAAATCCGTCATGCGTGTGTCGCGAATACGCAGTCCATTCTGCTTTGGATACCGCTTTACATATTCGCGATCGACCGATTTGCTGGTTTTGGATAGTAGAACCTTATGTATAACAATGAATTTGTTATATTCTGTCGCAGTCTGGCCCCAGACTGGTCCCTGACAATTCAACGCCGCAACGTTGAGCGCGGAACGGAAATGCCAGATTTGTTCGTCACGGCTGAGGCCGCGATTGGGCGTGACGCGTACGCCGTCCAAGCCAACAGGTGGTATCGTCATCGACAATGCAGCTCCGCCCGGTGGTAATGGCATCGCCGGTGGCGGCGGTGGCGGTGGCGGTGGAAGCGGTATGGGTGGCGGCGCAACCTTGACCGGCGCTGGCGCACATGCGGCGACGACAGTGATGAAAATGATGGCAGCTAGATTTTTGACGCCCCGGCGCATGTTCCGTGTCTCCGATTACCCAAGCATCAGCACAACAGGATTTTACACCGAAAGAAAAGCCCTGTTCGACCAAATTCCAAAGAAAATGGCCCAGTGGTTTCCCACCGGGCCATCTCTATCTGGTTTAGCTGAACGGCTAATGACTACTCGCGGTTTCCGAGAAAGCTCAAAAGAAACTGAAACATGTTGATGAAGTCGAGATAGAGCGTCAATGCCGCCATAACTGCGGCCTTACCCAACATTTCAGGTCCTTGCAGGTAGAAATATTCGCTCTTGATACGTTGTGTATCGTAAGCGGTAAGACCAGCAAAGATGAGCACACCTGCGCCGCTGATAACCCAACCCAGGGTGTCTGACCCGAGGAAGATGTTTACAATCGACGCAACGATCAATCCAACCACGCCCATAACGAGGAAACTTCCCCAACCGCTGATATCCTTCTTCGTGGTGTACGCCCACAGGCTTAGTCCCGCAAAAGATGCCGAGGTGGCAAAAAATGTTTGCGCAATGGATTCACCGGTGAACATCATGAAGATGCGCGCCATCGACAGGCCCATCAGGACCGCAAAGCCCCAGAACATTGCCTGGAGAGTGGCAGCTGAAAACTTGCCTTGACCAAAGCTCATAGCCATTACGACTACTAATGGTGACAAAATGATTACCCAGCTCATAAGGCTTGGGTTGACCATCAGGTTTTGCGCCAATTCAGTCTGCGCAAATAGCATCGCAACGACGCCTGTCAGCAAAACGCCGGACGCCATGTAGTTGTAAACCTTGAGCATGTGCGAACGCAGACCTGCGTCAACCGCAAGGTCGCCGCCGCGCGCGCCAACGCCTTCAAGGCTTGACCGGGTCCCGGTTACCCGCGGATCGGACCACTGTGCCATGACTTAATTCTCCTCAAAACACGGCAATATAGCCGCATACAAACTATATTGGATGAAATCAGTCCAAATTCAAGCGAAACACGACATGCCCTATGGGAATTTTTTCGAAAGCACATGGACTTAGAAGTTGAATAGCGTTTCAGGTTGCGCCCATTGCCTGTTGTGCTAGCCGTAAAGCTACAAGTCGATAACGACCAAAACGGGAGAGTTTAGTGAGCATGACGGCCGAAGGCGAAACCCCAAACGGTGTTCCTCCGCAAGCGGAAAAACCAATGCCCGAAGCCAGCAGTTACAGCTGGTATGTTCTCGTGGTCCTTGTCGTTGTTTACATATTAAACTTCATCGACCGGCAAATCCTCAGCATCTTAGCGGTTGATATCAAGGCCGATCTTGGCCTGACCGATGCAGATATGGGCTTTTTGGGTGGCGCGGCATTTGCGGTTTTCTACGCGCTATTTGGCATCCCGCTTGGCCGCTTGGCTGATAACTGGAGCCGCGTAAAATTGCTTTCGGTCGGCCTCGCCTTGTGGTCGATTATGACTGCCTTGTCTGGTTTTGCGCGTAATCAGGCTGAATTGACGATGGCGCGCATGGGTGTTGGGGTTGGCGAGGCAACGGCAAGTCCGACCGCTTATTCGTTGATCTCTGACTATTTTCCCAAACGCCAGCGCGCAACCGCGCTCGCCATCTACTCTTCGGGCCTTTACATAGGGGGCGGCGTTTCGTTGTTTCTTGGCGCGCTGATAGTCGAGACTTGGGACGCGGCTTACCCGCAAGGTGGACCGCTTGGCTTGGTCGGTTGGCATGCTGCGTTTGTTGCCGTTGGTATTCCAGGTATTCTAGTGGGCTTATGGGTGTCCACTTTGCGTGAACCAGTTCGCGGTGCAATGGACGGTCTGGCAACGCCTGCACATCCCGCTCCGTTTCGCACATTTGCGAGCGATCTTTCTATGATAGTGCCGCCCTTTACCTTGTGGGGCGCGTGGCAGCGTGGTCCAACGGCGCTTGCCCTTAATCTTGCGACTGGCGCCGGTATTGCTGTGTTTGCGTATACGATGATCCAACTGACCGGCAATCTGCCGCAATGGTCTGCCGTCGGCTTTGGCTATTACGCCGTCTTCTCATGGGCCTCGACATTGCGCGCAAAGGACCCCGCCACGTTCCGGCTCATTTGGGGTACCCCAGCGTTTATCTGCACAACTATCGGCTACGGCCTTGTGGCGCTGGCGGCTTATGCCCTCGCCTTTTGGTCGGCACCTTATGCCGAAACAGTTCTTGGCCTGCCAAAGAAGGAACTTGCGGGAATCCTGGGTGCAAGCGGCGCGCTTAGCGGATTTTTAGGCGTGATCGCCGGCGGAGCCTTCGCGGATCGTTTACGGAAGAAAAATCCAGCTGGGCGCATATTGGTCATCATCCTTGGAGTTTTGGGTCCAATCATTCCCATCGGCATTGGCTACACCACCGATAATGCAACCTTGTTCTATATCATGAACTTCGTTGCCGGCATGCTTGGCGCAACGGCGCTTGGTGCGGCGGCGGCAACCACACAGGATCTGGTCCTGCCCCGGATGCGCGGCACCGCGACCGCAGCGTTCTTCCTGGGCACAACGCTCGTCGGGCTTTCCTTTGGGCCATATATGGTCGGGCAAATCTCCGATCTTGCCGGAAGCATGGTCGACGGTAAGCTCGTGGGCAATTTGCGCGTGGGCATTTTGTCGCTCATTGCCGTTGCCCCGATCGCGCTGGCCTTGTTGATTGCCGCCTATCGCAGCGTACCACAGGCCGAACGCACGATCGTGGAGCGGGCACGGGCCGCGGGCGAACCGGTTTAATCAACCGATTAAATTCGGCTTGACGCCCGCGTCAGCTTGCTGGCATTGATGGGGGATTACCGCAGGACATTTTTGCAGGGGATTCCACATGTCACTCGATACCATTCCGCGCACCGCCTATAATGAAGATCATGAGGCGTTTCGCCAGTCGGTCCGCCAGTTCCTGCAAAAGGAAGTCGCGCCGCACGCAAAGCAGTGGCAGGAAGACGGCATCGTCCCCAAATCGATCTGGCCCAAGGCCGGCGAAGTGGGCATGCTTTGCCCGACCGCCCCTGTTGAATATGGCGGCCTTGGCCTCGACTTTGGCTACAACGCCATCGTCGACGAAGAATCGGCTTATTATGGCGGCGTAGCAACGGGATTCTCATTACAGTCCGACATCGTCGTCAACTACATAACCAGCTACGGCAGCGAAGAGCAGAAAAGGCACTGGTTGCCCAAGATGATCTCGGGCGAGGTGATCACCGCCATCGCCATGACTGAACCCGGCACCGGTAGCGATCTTCAGGCTATGAAGACCACCGCCAAGAAAGACGGCAACCATTACGTCATCAATGGCAGCAAAACCTATATTACCAACGGCCAGAATGCCGACCTGATTTTGGTTTGCGTCAAGACCGACACTGAAATTCAACCAGCCTATAAGGGCATGTCCATCGTCCTCGTCGAGGCGGAACGTGACGGTTTCAAGCGCGGCCGTAACCTCGACAAAATCGGTATGGATGAAGCCGACACCTCGGAACTCTTCTTTGAAGATGTCCGCGTCCCCATGACCAATTGTTTGGGCGAAGAGGGCAAGGGTTTCATCTATCTCATGAGCGAATTGCCGCAGGAACGGCTCTCTATCGCAGTGTCGTCGATGGCGAGCACGCAAAAGGCTTTTGATGAAACCGTCGCCTTCTGCCGCGATCGTATCGTATTCGGCAAGCCATTGCTCGATTTCCAGAACACCCGCTTTGTACTCGCAGACATCAAATCGAAGCTGCAGGTCGGGTGGGCGCATCTCGATTGGGCACTGAACCGCCATTACAAAAAAGAACTGACCGCCGAGGAAGGTGCCGCTGCAAAATTGTGGCACACAGATGTCCAGTGGGAAGTGGTCGATGCGTGTCTGCAATTGCATGGCGGCGCTGGATATATGAACGAATACCCCATCGCCCGCATGTGGCGCGCCGCCCGCGTGACACGCATCTTCGGCGGGACGAACGAGATCATGAAGGAACTCATCGGTCGGGGTCTTTGAACTGAGTAAGATAGCAATACCGTCACCCTGAACGTGTTTCAGGGTCTTACTTGTCACGCTGGTAGTAAGATGCTGAAACGAGTTCAGCATGACGGCAAAATAATATGGAATATTAAAATGCCCAAACCGCAAAGCTGGCAGCTCGATCCTGCCAATTACCCGTTCAACCACTCCGCCGAGACGCGGTTTGCGGATCTTGATTTGTTGGGCCATATCAACAATGTATCGATGGCCGGACTGTTCGAGCATGGCCGCGGCATGTTCAATCACGCTATTGAAGTCGAACGCCGCGCACCGGGGCAACGATGGTTGATCGTGAGCGTCGCACTTGAATATATCGCGGAGGCCCATTTTCCGGCCCATATCGCGATTGCCAGCGGCATCTTGCGGATCGGCAGCAGCAGCTGGGACATCGCCTCTGCCGCCTTTCAAGGCGGCGAATGCAAGGCGACCTGCATCACAACGATTGTGCTAACCGACGGCAATGGCCCGACCAGGATTCCCGACGACCTGCGCCATGAATTTGAACGACTTCACGTCAAAACAGGTTAATCCGTAAATACGCCGACGCGTTTCTCCATTCCGGCCATCACGGCTTCTATCTGGTTTGGCGTGCGGATAACGCGGGCTTGTCGCACGCTTTCGGCCATAAGGATCGCATCTTCGTCCAAATCGGCATATTCGTTGAACAAAGCCTTGGCCTCGCACATCGCGTCGGGGTTGCGGTTCGCGATTTCGCTGGCAATCGCCATCGCGCGTGCATGCGGGTTTTCATCGACAAAGGTCGCAAAGCCCAAGGTTAATGCCTCATTCCCGGAAAACTCGCGGTTTGTGTAAGTCAGTTCACGTAGCATATCCTCACGCACCATTCCGCGCCACAGGGCATAGCCGCCCATGTCGGGGATAAGGCCCCATTTCATTTCCATAACCGCAAGCCGCGCGTCTGGCGCGATTACGCGGATGTCCGCGCCGCTTGCAATCTGCAAGCCCCCGCCAAAGCAGACACCATGAACCGCCGCGATCACGGGCATGGGCAATTTGCGCCACAGCATCGCGACCTGTTGGAAGGTGTTGGCGTTGCCATGCGTCCGGTCGGTCAGGCTGCCCATCCCGCTGTTCGCGCTTGCGCCGCCGCTTGCCATGCTTGCCATATCGAGCCCAGCGCAAAAGCTTCGTCCCTCGCCCGAAAGCACGACCGCGCGAACACCCTTCATTTCCGCAAGCTGTGCACCGGCGGCAATAATCCCCTGAAACATCGCCGGATCAAGTGCATTCATCTTGTCCGCACGGTTCAGCCGGACATCAGCGATATGGTTGTTAACCGAAATGGATATGCGGTCGTTCATACATGGCTCCTGTTCAGGGCAAATTCTACCAGCGGCAATTGATCATTGCCAAAATACATTTTGCTACTGTCGACAAAGATCGTTGGCGAACCATAGCCGCCACGCGCAATGACTTCGTCAGTGTTGGCGCGCAATAAAGCTTTGACAGCATCCGTTTGTGACTGCTGGCGCATGGTTTCGCCATCAAGTCCAACGCGGTGTGCGATTGCCACCAACGTGTCAGGATCATCGAGATTTTCCTGCGCGCCAAAATAACTTTCGAAGGCGGCTTTGGTAAATTTCATCAGCGATTTCTGGTCATCTGCCAGCGTGCAAGCCATACGCATGGCATGCACGCTCTTTGCCGGATGATATGCGCTGGGAAAGTTGATTTCGACTCCCGCAAGTGCAGCCCAATCTTTCATGACACGCCAGCTGTGCTTGAATTTGGGGTTATCGGCTGAATCGCGCGCTGCGTATACCGACGGGTTAACGGCATTGAACACACCCCCTACCAGTATCGGTCGCAGACGGACCTGCGCGCCTGTGCGGGCAAGGACGCCGCCCAGATTGTGGAAGGCAAGATAGGTCCATGGACTTGAAAGATCATAAAAAAATTCGATGCGTTCAGCGGCCATTGCCATCTCCAAAATACCTCTTGAGGTCATAGCATTGCGGGTTATTTAATGAAGTGCATTAATGGCCGATTGGCAATTTTGAACATTGTTCCAACGCTGGTCGGTGATTTTACACTGTTGGTCGCAGTTAAGTTTAGTCTTAACGTGTCTTAAATTGACTTTAACCATATGGCGTCACAGGGGTGTGGGCGTCAAAAAAGCCTTGGTGGATGGGGACAGGGTCGTGGATAATACTCGCAATGTTTGAAGGCAGAGAGACACGGCTTGCCGGTGCCGGCTGGGACGCGAATATATTGCTGGCCGATGCGACTTCCGCGCCTATGCGCCAGATCCAGGAACCAAGTTGGCGCGACCGGTTGGCAGAACTGGATTTCGTACCCGATCTGGGCGAGGACATTGGCTCACTGGGATGGTTCCGTGGCCTTGGTACGTTAACAGTGTTGAGCGTGGCCGCACTCGCCCTGCTTCCAGATTATGGCCCGATTTACGGAAGCCAGCCTTCTCTGCCGACCGAGGCCGAGTTTGAAGAAGCCCGTGCACAGATGATCATGCCGATTGCGTATGGCAGTGACAGCGGCAAACGCATGGCCGCCACAGATGCGGTCGTTGCTCTGGCAGGCAGTCCGGAGCGTCCACGAATCGAACTTACCGCATCTTTGGGCCGCGGCGACAGCTTTGCACGTGTGCTGCAACGTTCAGGCGTAGGCGGTAGCGAGGCAGCAGATGTCGCCAATATGGTTTCGGGCGTCACTGCGCTGACAGACATTGAACCTGGCACACCGGTGGATATCGTTCTTGGCACCCGTCCATCCAAAAATCAGGCCCGCCCGGTAGAATCGGTTGCCTTTCGCGCTCGGTTTGACCTCAACCTCGAGATTGTACGCCAAGGCGGGGGCCTGACGCTGAAGCGAAAGCCCATTAACGTCGACACGACGCCGCTGCGCGTTCGCGGCACCGTGGGTAGCCAAGGGATTTATCGTTCTGCACGTGCCGCAGGGGCGCCGTCGCGGGCAATTCAGGATTATCTCAAAGTGATCGCAGGACGGACGTCCTTGGCTTCTATCCGCCCCACGGACGAATTTGATATCATCATGGACTATAAGCGCGCTGAAACCGGCGAAGTCAAAGTTGGCGATCTGTTATATGCAGGGGTTGATCGCGATGGCAAATCGCCAATCCAGATGTTGAAATGGAGATTGGGTGATAGCAACCAGTGGTTTGAAGCTTCGGGCGTCGGCGAATCCAAAGGTGCGCTGAGCCGCCCGGTTAATGGGGGCGTAACATCGGGGTTCGGCGCACGTCGGCACCCCATATTGGGCTATATGCGTATGCACAGCGGTCTTGATTTTAAGGCGAGCTATGGCCAGCCCATTTTTGCCGTCACCGACGGCGTTGTTGCTTATGCAGGACGCAAGGGCGGCTATGGCAATTTTGTGCAGCTCAACCACGGCGGCGGCCTTGCAAGCGGTTATGGCCATATGAGCAGAATCGCGGCGCGGGCAGGCAGCAGGGTCCGGCGTGGTCAAATCATTGGCTATGTAGGATCGACCGGCCTGTCGACAGGGCCGCATCTGCATTATGAATTGTACCGAAACGGCCGCGCGGTAAACCCGATGTCGGTCAAGTTCACGCAGCGCGCTCAACTTTCGGGCAGCGACCTCACACGCTTCAAAGGGAGCCTCCAACGCCTGAAATCGGTGAAGGCAGGCGCGGCGCTTACGCCCTTGCGGACGGCGCCCAAAGCCGATGAAGCGCCCAAGAGGGAAATCGACCGGCTAACGCTTCGCGTCGGGCGACCACTGACCAGCGGATAAGCCGTTGAGGATATCATGAACAAACGCTAACTCGTTAGGATGAGCGATATATCTAATTTTCCAAACAGCCGCCCGCGTCGCACCCGTGTAAGCGCGTGGAGCCGCAATATGGTTCGCGAGACGGTCATTTCGCCGTCGGACCTCATCTGGCCTTTGTTCGTCACAGAGGGACAATCGGTACAGGATCCGATTTCCTCTTTGCCCGGCGTGTCACGCTGGTCGGTTGACCAGATTGTCATGCGCGCCGCCGAAGCGATTGAACTTGGCATCCCATGCATCGCGCTGTTTCCAAACACGCAAGCCGACCGCCGCAGCGACGATGGCGCCGAAGCGCTTAATCCCGATAATCTGATGTGCCGAGCCATTCGCGCCGTCAAGCAGGCGCATGGCGATGCGATCGGTGTTCTGACCGATGTTGCGCTTGACCCGTATACCAGCCACGGCCAGGACGGGCTGATTGACGATGACGGCTATGTGGTCAACGATGACACGGTTGCTGTGCTTGTGGATCAAGCGATTAATCAGGCGAACGCGGGTGCGGACATCATCGCGCCAAGCGACATGATGGACGGCCGCGTAGGTGCCATCCGCAAGGCGCTTGAAATGAACGGACATCACAATGTTCAGATCATGTCCTATGCCGCCAAATATGCGAGCGCATTTTACGGACCGTTTCGTGACGCGGTCGGGTCAAGCGGCCTGCTTAAAGGTAACAAGAAATGTTATCAAATGGACCCCGCCAATACCGACGAAGCAATGCGTGAGGTCGCGATGGACATTGCCGAGGGCGCGGACAGCGTCATGGTCAAGCCCGGCCTGCCCTATCTCGACATCGTCCGCCGTGTGCGCGACCGTTTCGACGTGCCCGTCTTTGCGTATCAGGTGTCCGGCGAATATGCGATGATTGAGGCCGCGGCAGCGGCAGGCGCAGGGGACCGTGATGCGCTCGTTCTGGAAACGCTGATGGCTTTTAAACGGGCGGGATGCTCGGGAATACTGACGTATCACGCTGCATTGGCTGCTCGTTTGCTCAAGGGGTAATGCATGAACGGGACTGAAGCGCGGGGAAGCCGGGGGCTATTCCTGCTGACCATTTTAACGGGCAGCTTTCTGCTCTTCCTTGTTCAGCCCATGATTGCCCGCATGGCCCTTCCCCGCCTTGGCGGCGCGCCTGCCGTATGGAACAGCGCGATGCTGGTCTATCAGGCGCTACTCCTCGCTGGCTATGCGTATGCGCACCGTCTGGCGCGCGAACCTGCCCGCCGTCAGGCCATGATCCATATCGCGTTATTTGCCGTTGCGCTGCTGTGGCTTCCTTTAGGGCTTGTGGACATGAACCCTCCAGCTGACGGATCACCCATTTTTTGGGTTCCGTGGTTGTTGGTGGCATCGATTGGCCCGCTCTTTTTTGTCGTCGCTGCCCAAGCACCGCTGATGCAGCGATGGTATGCGATTTCGGGTAACAAAGGTGAACCCTATGCGCTCTATGCTGCTTCGAATATCGGCAGCTTTGCAGGCTTGCTGACCTATCCGCTGCTCGTTGAGCCGTTCACGGCCCTAAACAGCCAGAAATGGCTGTGGAGCGGGATTTACCTGCTGTTGATGGCGTTGGTCGCGATTTGCGCGCTGAAGGTATGGCATGCGTCGGGCAGTCTGTTCACTAGCGCCGAACCAGCCGAACCAACAGAACACATAAGCTGGCGTCGCCGGTTGTACTGGATTGCACTTGCCGCTGTTCCATCGGGGCTGATGTTGTCCACAACGTCGCATTTGACAACCGACCTTATGGCAATGCCGCTTTTGTGGGTCATACCGCTGGCCATTTATCTGCTGAGCTTCAGTGTCGCTTTTGCCGACAATCAACGGCCCGCTTATTGGATCAGCCGGTTGGCACCACTGGTCATGGTTGTCGCCGGGTCCTTTATTTTTCTGCAAGGCACTAAAGGCGCGATCAACGGCCTCGTTGCAAGTCTGGGCCTGTTATTCGCGGTTGCCGTGGCTTTGCACAATGAAATGTATCGGACGCGTCCGGCGCCAAGTCAGCTGACGGGCTTTTACCTGATGATGTCGGTTGGCGGCGTCGTGGGTGGCCTATTCTGCGCGATCGTCGCCCCGTTGCTGTTCAACTGGACGTGGGAGCATCCGATCCTGATCCTCGCAGCGGCGTTGCTTTTGCCAAAGATTACGTTGGTGTCGTTCGACAAGACCGATGGCAAGGTGGCTTATGTGATGGCTGCGTCTGGCGTTATGGCACTTGTTCTCGGGATATATGGAGCAGTATCCGAACCCTACGTCATGACTGTGCCGAAAGTCATCATGGCGTCGATCGTCATCGTGGTCGGGGCTTTAGTCGCCGGCTTTCGCGTTCCGTTCCTGCTCGCCATGGCTGGCTTGCTCACTCTAAACGGCGGCTATTATAATGCGCAACTGAGCATGGATGGCGCGCGTATGCGCAGCTATTTTGGCACTTACACAGTCAATTCATCGGACAGCGGCCGGGTACGCTGGCTGACGCATGGCACCACGATGCATGGCATGCAATTGCTGGACGAACCTACCCGCCCCATCAGCTATTACACGCCAGAATCGGGCGTTGGCCTCGCACTTGCAAAGACGCCTGAACTTTATGGCAATGGCGCAAGTGTCGGTATTGTCGGTCTCGGCACCGGAACGCTCGCCTGCTACCGCAAGCCTGGTCAGACGTGGCAATTTTTCGAAATCGACCCGTTGATCATCGAGATTGCACGCGACCGAAAAATCTTTTCCTTCCTCGAAAAATGTGCGCCGGATGCCATTATAACCTTGGGCGACGCAAGGCTGACGATTGCTGAGGTGCCAAAGGGTAAATTTGATGTTCTGGTGCTCGACGCCTTTTCGTCGGACGCTATTCCGCTGCACTTGCTGACGAAGGAGGCGTTTCAGACATATGGCCGTGCGCTTAAACCCGGCGGAATGTTGCTCGTCCATATTTCAAACCGCTATATCGACCTCAAGCCAGTAGTTGCTGCGGAAGCGAAGTTGAATGGCTGGGTCGCGGCGCTGCGGCATGACGGACCGACCGAAAAAATGGTCAGCAGGGGCGCGCGGCCATCGGTGTGGATCGCACTCAGCCGGGACCCTCAAAAATTGGCTCAGCTTACGGGAAAGATGGATGCCAAAAAGAGCGCATTTTATGATGCTGACCAATGGCTGGAATTGCCAGCATCGAACGATACGCGCGCGTGGACCGACGATTATGCGTCGGTACTTCCGCATCTCATGTTTTGGAAAAAAGAATGACGAACAACCGGCGCGATGTCAGCATCGTCACATTGAACGGCAAAACGCCGCATATCCACGAAAGCGCCTTCATTGCGCCGGGTTGCCGCATCATTGGCGATGTTTCCATCGGTGCGGAAGCCAGCGTCTGGTACAATTGCGTCATCAGGGCAGAGGTTAACCGCGTCGTCATCGGCGCGAGAACGAATATCCAGGACGGCAGCGTTGTCCATTGCGATGGTCCGATCCCGGGCGTTGAGGATGGCTTTCCAACCATCATCGGCGATGACGTGCTTGTCGGGCATAATGTCATGCTCCACGGATGCGTTTTGCATGATCGCGCTTTTGTCGGACTTTCGGCCACTGTCATGAACGGCGCAGTTATTGAAAGTGACGCTATGCTGGCGGCAGGTGCGATGCTGACGCAGGGCAAGCGTATCGAGACGCGGCAATTATGGGCAGGATCGCCCGCGCGTTTCTTGCGCGACCTTGATGAAGCCGCTGTAATGGGTATGCGGCTTGGCGTTGCGCATTATGTCCACAACGCCAAGGCACATGCCGCTGCCGTTAGCGCAGCTTAGAACTTTGCCCGTATCGTGAAGCGGCCATTGATGGGCGCGCCGGTCGATATGTTGTTATTGTTGTGCGCATCCGAAAAATATGTGGTGTTGAACAGATTTTCCACATTCAGTTGCACCTGGACTGCGTCGCTTACATCATAATAAAGTGCCGCATCAACGCGCGTGAATGCGGGCAATAAAGTTGTATTGGCCGCGGTTCTAATCGCTGCAAACTGGCTCGACTGGTGAATGATGCCAAGACCCGCTGCAAATGCATCGCTGACCTCAAAACGATTCCACAGGCTCGCTTGATGCTTGGGCACTTGACCCAAACGTATGCTGTCATTGCCCGCTAACGTTGCGTCCTGATAGCTGTAACCGCCGTGGACCTGCCATGCAGGCGTAATCTGACCGGTGGCTGCCAGTTCGATCCCCTGCGTGCGGGTCATGCCAATGTTGATGCTGACAAGCGGGTTAAGTGGGTCCGGCGTGGTTGCGTTGCTGCGCTCAAGCTGGAAAGCGGCGAATGTAAGGTTGAAATTAGGACGTACATCCCATTTTGCACCGATTTCATAATTGGTGAATTTCTCTGGTGCCAAATTCTGCTGCGATACCGTCAGCGACAGAAACTGGTCGCCGGAGCGCGGCAGGAACGATTGGCTGTAGCTGCCATACAGCGAGATAGTGTCTTGCGGCTTGAAAATGAGGCCAAGCCGGGGGCTGACCTTTTTATCTTTGCGTGCAAACGGCCGGTCGACCGCTGGAAACAGATCGATCCCGCTGATATCAAAGCTGTCATAGCGCAGGCCCGCAACGACATCGATATGGTCGCCAAGGCTAATCTGGTCCTGCACATAAGCCGAGAAGAATTTGACGTCCGACACCGTTTGACGGTTTGGCGTATTGAACCTGACTGTCGGAAAAATCGGATTGGCAAGGTTTAGGGTGGCGTTTGAAAGCGTGCCGTTAGTCCTGCTATTGGTCGAACTCTGGTCCCCATATTCCGCACCGATCAGGATTTTATGCGCCAGAGGACCCGTTTCCACATCCCAGACCAGATTGGCTTGTGCGATGAAATTCTCGCGCTTGGTCGGGTCGCTATAGGCCGCCAATGCAACGTTTCCGTTCTGCGCCGAGGCTGAGCCGTTGGCGTACACGTTCACATAAATTTTATCATAATCGCCATAGAGCATTGTGCCGCTGAAGCTCAAATTCGGGGCAAGCTGACCATCCAGCCGCAATTTTGCAATTTGCGCTTCCAGCCGAGTGCGATTGACGCCCGGTATCCCAAAAAACTGGTCACGATATCCGGAAATCGGTCGGTTGGGCTGGCCGGCTGTGGTCGCGATCGAAGGAACACCGCGGTCGGTGGTTCGGTCGTCGTTTACATATTCGTAAGAGAGCCCAAGCCTCCATGCATCGCTAAGTTTGAACGCGATATAAGGGTTCCATGCATATCGCTCGCCGCCAACGAAATCACGGTGGCTATCGAGATTTTCATAAACGGCATTGACCCGCACGGCTGCGCTGTCACTCAAGGGCGCATTGAGGTCAGCTGACACATCATACGCGCCAAAGCTGTTGACGCTGGCTTGTCCTGCATAAATCACATCATCAGCCAAAGGAGATTTTTGGACTCGGTTGATGATTCCGCCGCCGCCGCCGCGACCAAAAATCAGCGCATAAGGCCCTTTCAGGATCTCGACACGTTCAATATTATACAGGCCGCGATAATATTGCACATCGTCACGTACGCCATCGAGGAAGAAGTCAGCGGTCGTGTTTTGACCGCGCAATGTAATCTGGTCACGATTCCCCTCACCCTGTCCAACCGTTGTGCCGGGGATGTAGCGCAAGATATCGGCGAGCGAATGGTGCGCCTGATCGTCCAGCTGCGCGCGCGTAACCACGTTGATAGTCTGCGGAATGTCGAGCAGCGGCGTGTCGGTCTTTGTTGCCGTGACCGAATTGGACGCGAGATAGCCATCACTTAATCCGGTAACGACGATCGTCCTGCTATCGTCACTCGCGTCGGCGTCAAAGGCGGCTTCTTCAGCAAATGCAGGTTGCATGTATAATGTTGCTGACAACAAGGCGACGATAGACGTGGATATTTGGCGCATTTGAAACCTTTTTTGACATTGTTGCGAATGGTTCGCAATATTATTTCCTCCCACTATTGCGAATCGTTATCAGACGCAATTGAAAATTGTAAAAAATGTTGGATTGCTTTTGCATCTTGCTGACTTAGATGCGCTCACGTCAAAATGTCCGATGGAGATCAGATATATGCATGCAACAATTTGGCATAACCCCGATTGCGGAACATCGCGAAAGGCCCTCGAAATCCTTCAACAGGCAGAGGGCGTGACCGTAGAAGTGAACGAATACCGAAAGCAGGTTTTTGACCGTGCGATGCTCGTACAGCTCTTCAAGGACGCTGGCCTTACGCCGCGCAAGGCGCTTAGGACCCGCGGATCTCCGGCGGAGGAATTAGGTCTGATTGACGGCGCATCTGACGACCAAATCCTTGACTCAATGGTCGCGCACCCGATTTTGGTCGAACGGCCCTTTGTGCGGACGGATAAAGGTGTTCGCCTTTGCCGGCCACAGGATAAGATTTTCGAGATATTGTAATAAAGGTTACGCGACCTCGCGTTGCGGTCCGTTGAATAGGGCAAGGCTGTCGTCGAAAAGCATTGGCCGCCCGAAATAATAGCCCTGGATTTTTTTGCAGCCAAGTTGCTGGACCATGACATACTCACCTTCGGTCTCAACACCTTCGGCTGTCGTCGCAATATTCAGGCTGTCGGCAAGCGCGACAACCGCCCGGATGATCGCAAGGCTCTCTGCCTTGTTCTTGGCGGCGCCTTGTACAAAACTGCGGTCAATCTTGATCGTGTCAAACCTGACGTTGCGCAAATAGCCAAGCGATGAATATCCGGTGCCGAAATCATCAAGCGACAATTTTATGCCAAGGCCGCGCAGACGGTCAAGCACCTGCACAGCCATAGTTCCGTCACGCAAGAATATGCTTTCGGTGACTTCAAGTTCAAGACGCCATGCTGGCAGTCCGCTGTCGTGCAGCGCAGAAATGACGGCTTCCACGAAATTCGCACTGGTGAGCTGATCAACCGAAATATTTACCGCGATTCGGGTGGATTCAGGCCAACTCATCGCGTCCTGGCATGCCCTTCGTAAAATAAAGTTGCCAATTGCCACAATAAGCCGGGCATCTTCAGCAACCGGGATAAATTTGGCAGGCGAGACAAGGCCGAATTTCGGATTGACCCAGCGTAGCAAGGCTTCAAAGCCGACAAGCGCGTTTTCCGCGCTGGCATTGACCACGGGCTGATATTCGACGTGGAATTGGTCACCTTCGAGCGCAGCGCGAAGCTCAAATTCCATCAAGCGGCGCTCTTCCGCATTGGCATGCAGCTTGTGTTGGTAACTGTGATGCGTGTTTCCGCCTTGGTCCTTTGAACGGTACAAAGCCAGATCGGCGCTGCGCATCAAAAGGTCGACCGAGCGTCCATCAACGGGGCCAATCGCGCTGCCGACGCTGGCACCGATAAACAGCGTATTTTGGTCAACCTCATAAGGCCGCGAAAGGCTTTCAATGATTCGGCGGGAAAGCGTGGCCACGTAACCGGTATCGGTTGCGTCCTTAATCACTACCGCGAATTCGTCGCCACCTAGACGCCCGCACAATTCATTGTCAGTCATGATTAACTTCAAACGCCGCGCAACCTGCGCCAGCAATCGGTCGCCTACCGGATGGCCAAGCGTATCATTGACCGCCTTAAAGCGGTCCAGGTCAATCATCAAGAAGGCACAGCGCCGCCGCCATTTGTCGGCGTCTTTCAACGCATTTGCCAATGTCTCGGTCAACAACATCCGGTTTGGCAAACCGGTCAAAGTATCGAAGCGTGCCAGATGCGAAATCTTGTTTGCGGACTCGCGTTGCTCGGTCACATCTGACCCGACGCCACGGAAGCCCATGAAGCTGCCGTCGTCAGCATGGCGCGGCGAGGCGGATAATTCCCACCAACGCTGCACGCCTTTGGACAGGACTGGTACGATTAGGTTGCTGAATGACTCGCGTCGTTTGAGCCGATTAGCCAGCTCGTGCAGTTCCGCGGGATATTGACCTTGCTCCCACGCATCGCCGGCAATCAGTTTTAGCAAGGGCTGCCCCTCCACCGACTTCGTATCCGTGCCAAGTGCATACGCAAAGCGCGGGGACACTTGCGTGGCGCAACGCGACACATCGGTCTGCCACAGCCAATCCGCTCCACTGTCTTCAAATTCCCGCAGGAGAAGGCTCACCGTCTCAGATTTTTCCTGCAATATGCTGCTGGCTACCTCGTATAATATCTGCGCCCGGGCAGTTTGCAGGCACGCCATGACCAGCAAGGCACCGATGCCAAGCGCGGCAAATGCCAAATAATAGCCACCATGAAAGGCAAAGCCCAAGCTTGCACAAAGGCTGGTCACCCCGATAAAGATGGTCGCAGCCATCGGCGCAGTCGGCAGCAACAGCGATGCATAGACCATCAACCCAAGCACAATCGACCACAAACCAAGCATGTCCATGATAGAACCGCTGGTGCCCAATATCACAAAGGTTGATCCCCACATGATAGCGGTAAGCGCAGAATGGGTGTTTAACCGCCGGACATCGCTTAAGTTATATTGCGGTGTCTCCCATATGGATTTCGCACCAAACTGAAAAAATGTGATTGTGTGAAAACTGCAAAATAGCGACGCCCAGGCGATCATTGACCAATTGGGCGCTGTGCCACGATAGAGCAAAATGACCATGATCGCGAAGGCTAGGTTCAGCGCAACGCGCAATGTTTTACGTCGCTGCACGATGCGTCCTTGGATCTCGCGCATGACAGCGCCGTCAAGTCCGACGGGCTCGGCAAGTCCAAGCAATGCCTTGTAAGACAGCTCGGTTGGTAGTTCGAAGGACGCGTTATATTTGATCACGCCCGCAATTTAGGAAAATAACGTTACCCAAAGGTAAGGATGGTCGAAAAAACTGTCTTAAAAAAGCGAAATAAAACCCATTGTGATACAGTGTGTTACATCAATTTCGCCGTCCTGCGCGATTTACGTCCTTGCTGGGTGGGGCAAATTGCACCCGCCCGAACAGATCAGGCGGCAATTGCGTAAGGCTGGATTTCACCCGACAGATACAGGTTTCGGGCCTTCGCGCGGCTCATCTTGCCCGAGCTTGTTCGCGGCAAAGTCCGTGGCGGAACCAATTCGATGACGCAGTTCATACCCGTCACTGACCGCACCTTGTCGCGGATCTGTTCACGCAGCTTGGCCCGTTCGACCTCGTCAGTAGTGCGGCACTGCACCAGCACGGCTGGCGTCTCTTCGCCGCCGGGTGTGGTCACCGAAAAGGCCGCAATGTCACCCGCCTTGAACCCGGGCAATTGCTCCACCGCCCATTCAATATCCTGCGGCCAGTGGTTCTTGCCGTTGATGATGATCATGTCCTTGGCGCGGCCAACGATGTAGATATAGCCGTTCGACAGATATCCCATGTCGCCAGTGTCAAGCCAGCCATCAATCAGGCAAGCATCGGTCGATTCCTTGTCGCGGAAATATTCCTTCATCAACGACGGGCCCGTGCACCACACTTTGCCAATCGTCCTATCGGCAAGCGGCTCGCGGTTTTCGTCGCGAATTTCGATGGTCATGTCCTTGACTGCGCGGCCGCAATTGACGATCGCGCGGTAGCGGACGGGCCGGTCGGGCGCGCCGGGATGACCAGTCAGCTCGGTTTCTTCAACCAGCTCGACCTGAATGCCTTCACCCGGCGGCATGATCGATACCGCAAGCGTCGTTTCGGCGAGGCCGTAGCTCGGCAGGAACGACGACGCTTTGAAACCAGCTTCGCCAAAGGCATCGACAAATGCCTGCATAACGTCGGGCCTGATCATGTCCGCGCCATTGCCTGCAAGCCGCCATTTGGACAGGTCAAACCGATCGTTCACGTGCGTTTGGCTCGAAACCCGACGCGCGCAAATATCATAGCCAAAGGTCGGCGAGTAGCTGATGACGGTGCCGTCGGCCGCGCTGATTACATCAAGCCAGGCCAATGGACGCCGCGCAAAATCCTCGGTCTTCATATAATCTGTCGAAACCTGGTTCGCGACCGGTGACAGGAAACAGCCCACAAGCCCCATGTCGTGATACCATGGGAGCCATGATACGCAGCGGTCATTCTCGGTCACTTCCATGCCATGGGAATGCGCCGACAGATTGTTGAGCAAAGCCTTGTGCGTCACCGCGACACCATGCGGAAAGCGCGTCGATCCGCTCGAATATTGCAGATAACAGATTTCGTCCGTCTGGGCTTGTGGCAATTCGGTCCTCAGCGCGATCCGGTCGCTAAAGCTTTCCCAGTCGACACCTTCAACTCCGCAGGCGCGCGCAGCGTCGTTCGCCATATCTGCTAATTCGGCAGGGAAGAACAAAATCTTCGGATCGCAACTTTTCAGTTGGACCGACAATTGGTCAACATAGCTTTCCTTGCCGCCAAACGACGTTGGCAGTGGCAGTGGCACTGGCCATGCGCCCGCATAGACGCAACCGAAAAACAAAGCGGCAAAATCCGGCCCGGTTTCGGCGACTAAGGCAATCCGGTCATCCTTCTGCACGCCGTGGCTGATCAGGCGGTACGCCATTTTCAACGCATCTTCGCGCATTTCGTGATAAGGATAAGGGCGTGCCAGCTGACCACGCATGTCGTGGAAATTAAGGCCGCGTTTGCCTTGAGCTGCATAATCGAGCGCCGCGCCAAGCGTCGCAAAATCGGAAAAACGGCGTTGCAAGCTGTCCTTCGTCGGCGTGGATGCCATTGCGCTCATAATATTTCCCATAGTTGTAAGGGCATTTGCCCATGCTTTTATTGTTAGTCTGCACCCTTAGCCGCCGATACCAGTTCAAATTTCGACCCGACTGTGGCAAGAATAGGGCGTGAACCGCGCCCGCTCCGACAAAAAGCCACCTCCACCGTTAAATGACGAAAGGATGCGGCAGTTGGCGCTGCATTATGTTGGCAAATACGCAACGACGCAGGCGAAATTGGCGGGCTATCTCGCGCGCAAATTGCGCGAGCGCGGATGGGACGACGCGCGACCGGCTGACATTGCTGCGCTGACCGAACAATTTACGCAATTGGGCTATATCAACGATGCACAATTTGCGGAGGCCCGCAGCCGTTCGTTCGTGCGTCGGGGCTTTGGCGAACGGCGGCTGAACGAGGATCTACGCGCCAGCGGGATCGGTGACGCAGACGCGATCTCGGCCAAAGCGCATATGGAGGAAAGCGTATTTCACGCCGCTGAAAACTTTGCGCGGCGAAAGCGGCTTGGGCCATTTGCGCAAGACCCGGCGCCGCCCGAAAAGCGGCAGAAACAGTTAAATGCGTTCTTGCGCGCCGGACATGGTTTTGATCTGGCCAAACGATTTGTATATGCCCAACCCGGCGACGAGATCAGCGAAGACTAAACTTAGTCGTAAACACGGTCCGCGGTAGCCACTGCCTCTGACGCGCGAAGCGCCGAGATTATGCGCATCAAATGCTGGAGATCATGCACCTCCAGATCTACCTCGAACGTGTGAAACTCGACATCACGCGCCGTCATGCGCAGGTTGATGATATTCGCCTTGTGATAGCCGAATATCCCCGCAATTTCGCCCAGGGTTCCCGGCCGGTTGTGGATGATAACGCGCAGCCGCGCTGACGCGCCTTCGCTTCCCTGCCCCCAGCTGAGATCGACCCAGTCGGCATCTTCCCCGCTTGCCAGCCGGTCGCATTCGATTGTGTGCACCTCAACCGGTTGCCCGGGCTTGCGCAATCCGACAATCCGGTCGCCGGGAATGGGGTGGCAGCATTCGCCGAGATGATAGCCAACGCCGGGAGTCAAGCCACGGATCGAAATCGCGCGTTCCTGCCCCGGAAAATCAAAGTTTACCCCATCGGCGTCAAAGCCGGGAACCAGCGCCTCCATCAACGCTCGGTCGTTAATCTTGCCCAAACCGATGCGGTGCATCAGTTCATCTTCATCTTCCAATTTCAACCGCGTGACCGCCGCCGTCAGCGCTTTTTTGCCGATCTTGCCCGGCATGCGCGCAGCGATCTCTTCATAGAGCTTGCGGCCAATCGCCACGAGCTCGTCGCGCTCGCGGTGTCGGACATGGCGGCGAATGGCAGCCCGCGCCTTGCCCGTGGTGACGAAATTCATCCAGGTTTGCTGCGGCTCTTGCGCCTTGGATTTCAGGATTTCGACCATGTCGCCATTGTTCAGTTGCGTGCGCAACGGCACATGGCGGCCGTTGACCTTTGCGCCCACAGTCTTGTCGCCAAGATCGGTGTGAACCGCATAAGCAAAATCCACAACGGTCGACCCTTTTGGTAACTGGTGCAGGGCGCCTTTGGGGGTAAAGGCAAAAATCCGGTCCTGATACATCGCCATGCGCGTGTTTTCGAGCACGTCTTCGGCATCCTGACTTGTTTCCAGAATTTCGATCAGGTCGCGCAGCCAGCCTGCCTGCCCATCTGGCTTGTCCGACTGTTTATACGCCCAATGCGCAGCAAAGCCGTGTTCGGAACTTCGGTGCATATCGGCGCTGCGAATCTGCACCTCAACCCGCATGTTTTTGGCAAACATGATGGTCGTGTGGATCGATTTATAGCCATTACGTTTTGGCGTTGAGATGAAATCCTTGAACCGGCCCGGCACCATCTGCCAGCGGCGGTGCAACACACCCAAGGCGCGGTAACAATCTTCGGTTGTCTCGGTAATCACGCGAAACGCGTTGATATCGGTCAGTTGTTCGAACGCAACATGCCGTTCCTGCATCTTTTTCCAGATCGAATATGGATGCTTCTCGCGGCCCGAGATCTTAATCTTAAGCCCCGCTTGCTCCATTTCCCAAGCGATGGTCTGGTTGATCTGGTCGATTTCCACATCGGCTTTTTCGCGGATCTGTTTCAGCCGTCCGGTGATCGTCTGATACGCCTCGGGCTCAAGTTGTTCAAAGGCGAGCAACTGCATTTCGCGCATATATTCATACATGCCAATCCGCTCGGCGAGCGGGGCGTAGATATCCATCGTCTCTTTGGCAATCCGGCGGCGCTTTTCGGGACTTTTGATGAAATGCAGCGTGCGCATGTTATGCAACCGATCGGCCAGCTTGACCAACAGCACGCGGATGTCGTCCGAAATCGCGAGCAGAAACTTACGCAGATTTTCCGCCGCGCGCTCGTCCTCGGTCTGGGCTTCGATTTTCGACAATTTGGTCACGCCGTCCACGAGCCGTGCGACCTCTGGGCCAAAGCGCGCTTCGACATCTTCAATCGACGTCAGCGTATCTTCCACCGTGTCATGGAGCAGAGCGGTGATGATCGTGTCCTCATCCATTTTCAGGTCAGTCATCAGGCCAGCGACCTCGACGGGGTGGCTGAAATAGGGATCACCCGATGCGCGCTTTTGCGCGCCGTGCATCTGAACGGTGAAGACATAAGCGCGGTTGAGCCGATCTTCATCGACGTCAGGCGTATAAGCCCGCACGCGCTCCACCAGTTCATATTGCCGCATCATATCTCCAACTTGTGTCTTTTACGCTGCGATGCAACCTGAAAATGGCTTTATTTGTGCGCTCGCGCCAACGAATTGCAGCAACCAAGGTCTGCCTCCCTCAAAAGACGTCCCCACAATATGCCGCAAACCCTGCGTATCTGCGCATGACGAAAAAACACTTTCCTACAATATATTCAATATGTTCTATACTGTTGAATGACACAGGAACCAACATCATCTAACCGCCCTGACGAAGCGTTGAACTCCGTCTGCGATGCGCAAAGCGCCAATTTGGCCGCCAAACCCGATACACAGGAAAATGACGGCTCGTCGTCCGAACCGGAATATTATGATCCGGCGGAATATCGCTGGGTGCCGGTTCGGCGGCGACCGCGCCATGACGGGTGGACCGAAGAAAAACAGAGGCGATTCATCGAGACTCTGGCCGACACAGGGCTAGTCAGTCACGCCGCCAGAGCGGTGGGAATGAGTCGCGAATCCGCCAATCGGCTTCGTCGTTCAGCCCATGGCGCGTCATTTGCCCGCGCATGGGATGCTGCGCGCCAGCACGCGGGCACCGCGCTTGAAGACATCGCATTCGAACGCGCGATTGAGGGCGTCGAGCACAATGTTTATGACGAATATGGCGATGTGATCTGCACCAAGCGCGTATATAATGATCGGCTTTTGACCTTCCTGTTGCGCCATCTCAAGCCGGAGCGATATGCCCCGGACGTAACGGGGATCGCTTCAGCGTCGTCGAAAAATCTCGAAATGAGTTTGCGGGCGATGGAACCGCAGTTGCCCGCTCCACCCGAGGCATTGATGGATGCGGAAACATTTGAGGATGCGCTTGACCTTGCCGACGCGGCGGACGGAATTTTGCCTACGTTTCTGGCCGAGCAGAACCCCGACAAAGTGGGACAGTGGTTAGACCGCGGGCATACCGAAAAAGGGCCGCACCCAAGATCTATAGCGTTTGGTCTTTCCAGCCGGGATGTACCACCGCCACGGCGTTTCAGGTGAGACCTTAATGTGACTTTCCAACCAATTTATCGCTCTACAAAAATGCGCCGGAAGGGAGTTCCCTCCGGCGCAGTCTGGTTTCGGCCCCTGATGCTACACGCAAGATGCAGCGATGGGATAAGGAGGAGAGCGGAGCCGAAAAATTCCGGGGCTGCTTTAGTTCTTCGCGATTGCCTTTGCATTGCCGCCATTGCAGGCTGCAACTTCTGCGGCGGTGAACACGCGCTCACCAGCCGAGAATGCCGCAACTTCGCCGAACTTGCGGGCGATGCTGATGCACATGTTCTTAGGTGCAGTCGACGCCATCGGCGCGCGACAGTTGTTGCCTTCGCACTTGACGAAAACGCTGCGCAGCAATTCAGGCTTAGCTGTCGTAGGCTGCGCCAGTTCAATTTTGTAATACGTGCTGTTGGTCGCTGCATGGGCCTGCGGGGCAACGAACAAAAGGGTCGCGCTCAAGGCGGAGGCAGCAACGAGTGCGCCCAGACGGGCGGAAACATGGGAGAGAGTCATCTTGTTTTCCTTTAGCTTTGCTAAACTTTCAAAATACAGGCGGGAACTTTGGTCCCTCGTCAGCACTTTGCGCTTCTGGTAAATCAGTTGCGAATCACTACTTATTATTATAGGTTTCTTTTTGCAACTGATATTTGCATATTCAGTTGATTATTTTTGACGAGGGTCGCAATCTGCGGCTGAGAGGATGTTACATGGGCGAATTGCGCGAACCGTTACAGGAACTGGCCGAATGCGGCCTTCCAACTGCGTTGGAGGCAATGGGTGAACGCTGGTCATTCATGATCCTGCGCGCGGCCTTTAACGGCGTGCGTCACTTTGAAGAGTATCTTTCCGAGATTGGCATTGCCCGCAACATATTGGCAAACCGGCTTACAAGGCTGACCGAAAGCGGGATTTTGCACCGCACACCCTGCCCTGATGACCGGCGCAAGGTGGAATATCGGCTCACGGAAAAGGGGCTGGACCTGCTGCCCACGATGATCGCCTTGCGCCAATGGGGCGAAAAATGGGGCACTGGTGTGTTGTCCAACCCCGTGCTGGTTGATGAACGCGACCGGCAGCCGATATCGCCTGTAACCATCCGCAGCCATGACGAACGCGTGCTCGGGCATATGGATCTTTGCTGGATGAACTCGGCCGATATAACGCCGATTAGCGCCAGTTCGGCCGACGATATGGGCGACCGGGTGAGAAAACTGAGCGCAATTTAATTTGCGCTATTGACACTCTTTACAGCAGGCATTGAATTTTTGTTGCGAATCTGTTACACTGCGTGTCACAGGCCAAAAATGGCCGATGACTGCGCACCTAAAACGGGCTGAAGCAGGATCATGACGCAAGGGACGAACACAAAAGTCTTATGGACATCATTAAGGTGTCCGAAAAGCTATTCTCCCGGATAATCAGAAAGGTCGTAATATGACGTCCAACGCGGCGATGTTTGATGTAGGCGATTATGTAGTATATCCCAAGCATGGGGTAGGACGCGTAATTGAACTCCAGGATTCCGAAATCGCAGGTATGCAGCTTCAGCTCTATGTCCTGCGCTTTGAAAAAGAAAAAATGACGCTCCGCGTGCCTTTCAACAAGGCCGAAGGCGTCGGCATGCGCAAGCTGTCGAGCGACAAGACGCTCAAGGAAGCGATGCACACATTGACCGGCAAGCCCAAGGTGAAGCGCACCATGTGGTCGCGCCGTGCGCAGGAATATGAAGCGAAAATCAACTCGGGCGATCTCGTTTCGATTGCCGAAGTGACGCGCGATCTGTTCCGTCCTGACGATCAGCCCGAGCAGAGCTATTCCGAGCGGCAGATATTTGAAGCCGCATCAAGCCGGTTGGCACGTGAGCTTGCCGCGATGGAAAAGACCGATGAAAAAGCGGCGCTCCAGAAAATACTCGTCATTCTGAACGAAGCGGCGCCGCAATATTACGAAAAAGCAGAATAGAAGTTTCCTTACCGGAAAATCTGAAGGGCGCTGGAAACAGCGTCCTTTTTTTTGGGTACATGCATTCGCGACGCTACCAGCAAATGCCCAGCCTGACAGTTTCACACAGCAGGGGTAAAGAGACCCAATGTCCAAATTGACGATCTGGTACGATGGTGCGTGCCCCCTATGTATTCGCGAGATTGCGCTGATGCAGCGGCTTGACCGGCGCGGGGCGATCGATTTTGTCGATATCGCGCCCGACGATGCCGTCTGTCCGCTTGACCGGCAACTGATGCTGGCACGCTTTCATGCGCGCGAAGATGGCGTCATTCTATCTGGCGCAGCGGCGTTTGCGGCGATGTGGCGGGCTATCCCTTTGCTGAAACCGCTTGGTTTCGTGGCGCGCAACGCTTTCATCCTAAGCCTTCTTGAAAGCCTTTACCTCCGCTTTCTCAAACTCAGGCCACGCCTGCAAAAATTACTGGTCCCCAAATGATCCTCGAAAACTTCCCTGCGACGCGCAGCTTCGCGCTTTCCCGCCTCACGCAGTTCGCGCCGCGCGCTGGGCAAGCTTATGCCTCGGGCCGCAACACCGACCCCGGTCCGGATGAAGCAGGGGCCGTGTCCAAGCTTTCGCCATATCTCCGCTATCGTTTAATTACCGAACAAGAGGTCATCGGCGCGGCGCTTGGTCAACATAGCCTGCCTGTGGCAGAGAAATATGTGCAGGAAGTTTTGTGGCGCACCTATTGGAAGGGCTGGTTGGAGATGCGTCCATCGGTCTGGTCTCAGTTCCTTGAAGAATGCGAACGGCAGCGCGACAGCTTTCCCAACGCCCGCGCAATTCGCAGCGCGGAAGCAGGCGAAACTGGCATCGAAGGCTTTGACGACTGGGCCCGCGAGCTTGTTGAAACAGGCTATCTGCACAACCACGCCAGAATGTGGTTTTCGTCCATCTGGATCTTCACGCTTCGCCTTCCCTGGGCGTTGGGAGCCGACTTTTTTCTGCGCCATTTGGTTGACGCGGACGCCGCGAGCAACACATTGTCGTGGCGGTGGGTCGCCGGGCTTCAGACCGCTGGCAAAACCTATCTTGCGACGACAGACAATATCTCGCGGTTCACCAATGGCCGCTTTGCGCCAAAGGGTCTGGCGACAACTGCAACGATGCCAATCGACACGGGCATAGCAGCAGCCCGCCCCTTGCC
>NZ_JBKJMB010000064.1:0-73167 GCF_046596595.1 Sphingorhabdus sp. | reverse complement strand
TATTTGCTTCATCCCGACCCTTGGCCAAAGGCACGGCATGTAAAACGCCGGATGATGAATGATGGTCCCGTCGACCTGATTGCGGCAAAGCTTAAACCCGGCGGCGAATTCAGGTTTGGCACCGACCATCCCGTTTATGTCCGCCACGCGCTGATGATCATGCAACGGCACAGGGACCAGTTTGATTGGGCCTGCAACGCAGCCTCAGATTTCCAGAACCGACCCGGCGGCTGGCCCGAAACCCGGTACGAGGCAAAGGCACGTCGGTCAGGACATGAAGTCTGGTATTTCCGCTATCAGCGCAAAATCCCCTAATCGCAGGCGCTCAATACGCGCGGCTGTCGGCGTCGACCTTATCCACCCATTCGGGGTAGAAACTTGGCTGGCGCTTTGACCATCCCGTTGCGGTGGCCGCAGCTTCGCTGATTGACTGTAGCAATATCTTGCGCTTGCTGGGCGGCAGATGCGGCATGGATGCCGCCGCGCAGAATGCCGCTGGCAACCATGGCCGCGCATCAGCGCCAATGAGGCGTTCGTACAAAAACCGATAGGCCGCGAAGCAATCGAGACGTCCCTGCCCCAGATCGAAGGCGGAAACCGTCACCAGTTGCGCCAAGAAAGGCTCGGCATCTTTCAGGACACTTGAATCAGGGATGGACGCCCGGATATCGGGCAACCGGTCGTAGAACTGATGCTGTGCGTCGATCGACGCCATCTCAACCGCATCACGCGACCAGACCGCAACAGCGTCCTTGCGGTCGAACGCTACATCCAACGACCGCCGAATGTAACGCTGCGTGGCTGCACTGAACCCGGCAAATTCCTTAATTTCGCCCAAAGTCAAAAAGCCAGGGCCGTCATGAGTAGTTTTCGTCATGGTATCATCCCCCTGTTACCACAGACTGCCATCATCGGCCCGACATGGTTAGCGAAGGATTAACAGCAGATACAGTAGAAAAACATTCGACGAAATTGGCGATGCATTCGACGAGAAACCGTGCAGATAGTGCAACTTGCTAAAATTCCGCTATGGAAAGATATGGAAAAGCTCTCGCCCCGCAGTGCGCTCATTGGCCACCAGATGGCATTGCTCACAATCGTCGGCTTTTGGGCCTTTTACGCGTTGATACTGTCGTTGCGCGCCGCGTTACTGGATTTTCCTGCGCAGGCCGTGTTGTTCGAACGTCGGCTGATGGTGGCGTTGGTGGGGGTTCTTGTGACATGGATCCTGTATGTTGGCTTGCGCATGGCAGACCGCCGGTCGCTTGGCTTTCGCGTGAGTGCAGCATTCATTGGCGCGATCCCGTGTGCGATGATCCTTGCCTCGGCCAATTTCTATATCTTCAACCTTTACGATCCGATCAGCCTGTTCAAAGACCCGAGCGTCGGGCGCACGATTGAAGATTTAAAGGCGCAATTGGGCCTGTCTTTTTGGCAGGAAATTGCCGACATTTCGGTGACGCACTATTTCTTCCTGATCGCATGGAGTTCGCTTTACGTCGCCATTGGCTATGCGCGCGAAGTCCGCGAGGCAGAGCGCAAAACATCACGTTTTGCCCAAGCGGCGCAGGACGCCGAATTGCGGTCGCTGCGTTATCAGGTCAATCCGCATTTCCTGTTCAACACGCTCAATTCGCTCTCAAGCCTTGTGATGACCGGAAAGCCCAAAGAGGCGGAAACGATGATCCAGAACCTGTCCAATTTTTACCGGACGAGCCTGTCGTCCGATCCGCTGGAAGACGTCACGCTTGAAGAAGAGGTTGAGCTTCAACGGCTTTATCTCGAAATTGAAAGCGTGCGTTATCCCAAGCGGCTGCGCGTCAGCATCAATATCCCGGACGAATTGTTGGGCCAGCATGTGCCGGCTTTGATCCTTCAGCCGTTGGTCGAAAATGCCATTAAATATGGCGTATCGCGCGCCGTCCGGCCGGTAGAAATTAACATTAGCGCAAAACGCGACGGCAATGTTCTTGTCTTGAGCGTCATTGATGATGGCGAAATAATGGATCTTGATCATGTTGGTGGAAACGGCATCGGTCTGGCCAACGTCCGCGACCGACTGGAGGCGCGCTATCGGTCGGCAGCGCGACTTGATACGCAAATATTAAAAAATGGAGGCTTTATTGCCATGCTGTATTTGCCTTTAAGCCATCGGATCACTGCATGAAGCGGCTGCGCACGTTGATCGTCGATGACGAACCCTTGGCGGTCGAACGCCTTGAAATATTAAGCAGTGACCATCCTGTCATCGAAATCGTGGGGACGGCAAATGACGGCGTAGAAGCGTTGCGCATTGCCCAACAGTTAACACCAGACCTGATATTCCTGGATATCGGCATGCCAAAGATGGACGGTATCAATGCTGCCCGCGCCTTGGGCCTGATGAGCAAAAAGCCCGCAATCATTCTTATCACGGCCTATGACAATTTTGCCGTGGAGGCCTTTGACCTCGACGTCGTTGACTATGTGTTGAAACCCGTTTCAAGCGAGCGACTTGGCCGAGCGATTACAAGAGCGTGCGGAACGCATGATGCCGAACATAAACCGCTGTCGCCAACGACAAAAACGGATAGCAGATACGCCCATGAATTTTGGGTGTCGCATCGCGCTGAACTCATCCGCATTGCCGCAATCGACATTGAACGGATCGAAGCCGAACGCGATTATATGCGTCTGCATACTGCAGGGCGAAGCTATTTGCTGCACCAGACGATTTCAACGCTTGAACAGAGGCTCGACCCCGAACAGTTTCAGCGCATTCACCGCAGCCACATCGTGCGCAGGGACCTCATCTCTGGCCTGCGCCATGAAGGCGGCGGCGTCTGGCACGCCTTGTTGGGCGAAGACCACTCGATGCGGATCGGCCGGAAATATTTGGCTGACGTTAAACGCCTGGCGGGCAAATAAAAACTCCGGCAGAAGCTGCCGGAGTTTCGCATGATTTTGAGTAATGTCTCAGTTGGTGCTGGCGCGTGCCGAACCATCAAATGCGAGGCGACGCTTTTCCATAAAAGCGGCAATGATCCGTTCGCCTTCTGGAACGGCCCGTTTGAATGCGTCCTGTTCACACGAACGTTTATCCTGCCGTTCTTCTATCGTGAACGCGCGAGGTGAACCGCAAACCTGCTTTACAGCCTGCTTGATCCGCATTTGGAGACGGTCACGTCCGGCAGGCGATGAAAGATCGAGGTCGGCGTGACGCACTTGTTTTGTTTTTGTGTCTGCCATCGCCGGAGCGGTCGCAAGGAGTGAAGACGCAACAGTTAATGACAATAGAATGAGCTTAGGGGTAGCCATAACTAATACCTTTCAAATGGCCGCTGCGTTAGGCAGTCAGCCAAAGGGGGGAGAGGGTTGCAGGCGGACCGACATCCGAAGCTGGGGAGCATGAAGAGAGCCCGGCCTGCGAGATGACATTTACCCCGACTGTGTTGCTCGCGCATGACAGTTTCGATTAAGCGCAAAGACAATCGACTGTTCGACCAGCGTCATGGCCAACATGTCAACTTGGTCGACGAACGACCAAAATCCTACTTTCGTCTATGGAATGGGGGTTAAATAAGACCGGCAAGCGGGCTTGAGGGGTCTGCATACATCCGCCGGCCCATGCGGCCAGCCAGATAGGCCATTCGGCCCGACTCGACAGCGAGCTTCATCGCAGTTGCCATTGCGATGGGGTTCTTCGCCTCGGCAATCGCCGTATTCATCAACACGCCGTCGCATCCCAGTTCCATAGCCACAGCAGCGTCGGAGGCAGTACCAACGCCAGCGTCCACCAGAACCGGCACCTTTGCGCCCTCAACAATTAAACGGATGGTGACGCGGTTTTGGATACCAAGCCCCGAACCAATCGGCGCGCCAAGCGGCATGACGGCAACCGCACCTGCATCTTCCAATTGCTTGGCGGCAATGGGATCATCGACGCAATACACCATCGGCAAAAAGCCTTCTTTCGCCAAAACCTCGGTCGCCTTCAACGTTTCGCGCATGTCGGGATACAGCGTTTTGGCTTCACCCAGCACTTCAAGCTTCACAAGATCCCAGCCGCCAGCCTCACGCGCCAGACGCAATGTCCGTATCGCGTCATCGGCAGTGAAACATCCTGCAGTATTCGGGAGATACGTATATTTCTTGGGGTCAATGAAATCGGTCAGCATCGGTGCATTGGGGTCGGATACATTTACCCGCCGCACAGCCACGGTGATGATTTCGGCCCCCGACGCCACCAATGCAGCGGCATTCTGTTCGAAATCCTTATACTTGCCAGTTCCGACAATCAGCCGCGAATTGAAATGGCGACCAGCTACGGACCAACCGTCATCCTGCCCGCCACCTACGAAATGGACAATCTCCAGCATGTCGCCGTCAGCAAGAACAACGTCCTCCAATGTCGAACGGGTAACAATCTCCAGATTACGTTCGACCGCGACCTTGGCCGGATCAAGGCCGATATCGCGGACCAGATCAGCGACAGTGGCTTGGCTGCGAAATCGGCGCAGCTCACCATTGAGCGTCAGGGAGATAGAATCGGGGGAAAGGGAAGAGGTCATTTCATCTCGCTATTTTCATTGAGGCGCATATAGTGCTTCAGGAACGCAGGGCGCAACCGCTGCTTTGACATAATCGGGGGACGTCATTTGGCTGACCAGCCAACTATCTTTGTTCTCAATGGACCAAATCTCAATTTGCTCGGCACAAGAGAACCCGAAATATACGGAACCGACACGCTTGATGACATCGCTGGACGGTTAGACGACCGTGCGCGTGCGTCGGGGGCAGTAATAGACTTTCGCCAGTCAAATCATGAAGGTCACCTCATCGACTGGCTGCAAGAGGCACAAGCGGTCGGCGCGAAGGCCGTGTTGTTGAACGCCGCTGGCTTCACACATAGTTCAATCGCGATTCTGGACGCAATCAAGGCGATCAACGTACCCGTATTCGAAGTGCATTTGTCCGACCCACAAAGCCGCGAACCTTTCCGGCATATGAGCTATGTCGGCATGGCGGCTAAGGCAGTATTTGCAGGTCATGGCGCGAAGTCGTACGAACTGGCGCTGGACGCGGCGTTGCAACTTTGACAATAGACGCTGAAAATCGATTTCAAGGGGGCAAGGAGTTTTAAATGGCGGCTAAGACAGGAACGAATGGCAGCATGCAGGTGGATACGGACCTCGTCCGCGAACTGGCCGCCATGTTGAACGACACAGGGCTCAGCGAGATTGCGGTTGAGGATGGCGACCGCAAAATTCGCGTGTCACGGACCATGACTGCAATTGCCGCGCCGGTGGCGGCTGCGCCCGTTGCGGCACAAACGGCTGCTCCGGCTGCCGCTGCTACACCAAGCGCGCCCGCAATATCCGCCAACGCGATGAAGTCTCCTATGGTCGGCACGGCCTATCTGACGCCAGAGCCTGATGCCGCGCCGTTTGTGAGCATTGGCCAGACAGTGAAGGCAGGTGACACTGTCCTCATCATCGAGGCGATGAAAGTTATGAACCCGATCGTTGCGGCGACTTCAGGGACGGTCACCGAAATTTACGTCGAAAGCGGCCAGCCGGTGGAGTTTGACCAGCCCTTGTTGGTGATTGCGTAAACATGGCCATTGAGAAAATCCTTATCGCCAACCGCGGCGAGATAGCGTTGCGCATCCACCGCGCGGCGCACGAAATGGGGATCAAGACGGTTGCGGTTCATTCAACCGCAGATGCGGACGCGATGCATGTCCGTCTGGCGGATGAAGCGATCTGCATTGGGCCGCCCTCTGCCACCGACAGTTATCTGAATATTCCGGCGATTATTTCGGCAGCCGAAATCAGCCATGCCGATGCGATCCACCCTGGCTATGGTTTCCTGTCGGAAAATGCGCAGTTCGCCGAAATCGTCGAGAGCCATAATATTAAATGGATTGGCCCCAAGCCCGAGCATATCCGCACGATGGGCGACAAGGTTGAGGCCAAACGCTCGGCGGGCGCATTGGGTCTGCCGCTTGTGCCCGGGTCCGACGGCGCAATCGAAGATGTGGACGAGGCCAAAGCGATCGCGCGCGAAATCGGCTATCCGGTCATCATCAAGGCGGCCTCCGGCGGTGGCGGTCGCGGCATGAAAGTCGTGAACAGCGAAGAAGAGCTTGAGAGCCAGATGCAGCAAGCCGGCTCCGAAGCCAAGGCGGCGTTTGGCGACGCGACGGTCTATCTCGAAAAATATCTCGGCAACCCGCGGCATATTGAGTTCCAGATTTTTGGCGATGGCAATGGCCAAGCTGTGCATTTGGGCGAGCGCGATTGTTCATTACAACGCCGCCATCAAAAGGTTCTGGAAGAGGCGCCTTCGCCCGTCCTAGCCACCGCAGAGCGCGATCGCATGGGAACCATCTGCGCCAAGGCGATGGCCGATATGGGCTATCGCGGTGCAGGCACCATCGAATTTCTGTGGGAAAATGGCGAGTTCTATTTCATCGAAATGAACACGCGGCTTCAGGTCGAACATCCCGTCACCGAAATGATCACCGGCATTGATTTGGTGCGCGAACAGATCCGCGTGGCAGAAGGCAAGCCGCTTTCGTTCACGCAAGAAGACGTGACCTTTACCGGACATGCCGTTGAATGCCGCATCAATGCCGAAGACCCGCGCACATTCATGCCATCGCCCGGAACGGTGACCTGGTATCACCCACCCGGCGGCCTTTATGTGCGCGTCGATAGTGGCCTCTATCACGGCTATAAGGTCCCGCCTTATTATGACAGCATGATTGCCAAGCTGATCGTCTATGGACAGACCCGCGAAGGTTGCCTTATGCGTCTGCGCCGTGCGCTTGGGGAATTCGTCATTGAAGGAATGAAGACCACCATTCCGCTACATCAGCGTCTGTTGGAGGAACCCGATTTCCAGAACGGCAATTACACCATCAAATGGCTTGAAGAATGGCTGGCGAAGGACGCGGAATAGTCCTTTCACGCCGTGAGGTGGCGTTCGGGCTGGCAGCGCTGCCGCTCTTGGGCTGTGCGCCTGTTGGTCCCGACAGCAATGTGCCGTTCATTCCAGCTAACGCAGCCGCTAGTCTTAAGCGTGATGATCCCAAACGACTGGTCGAACTTGTCACGCTTGATCCCGCAATCAAGCTCGACATGCGTTATGCGACCGCGAACAATTTCACTGGCCGCGTTTTATATGATGAGGCGCGCGCGTTTTTGGCGGCGCCAGCAGCACAGGCGGTTGCCCGCGCGAGCAAGGCTGCTCAGGCAGACGGGCTTGGCCTCACGATTTACGATGCCTATCGCCCATGGCGCATCACCAAGAAATTATGGGATGCAACGCCCGTTGGTCCGAAAAAGGAATATGTGGCAAACCCCAAAAACGGCTCCAAGCATAATCGTGGTTGCGCGGTGGATCTGACCTTGCATGATTTACGGACTGGCGCGCTTGTCGAAATGCCGAGCGAATTTGATGACTTTTCGGAAAAAGCGCATCGGGATTACATGGGGGCGTCGCCAGCAGCCATCGCCAACCGCGCACGCTTGGCAAGCTATCTGGAAGCTGTCGGTTTTGTTGGTCTATCAAACGAATGGTGGCATTTTGATTTTAAGGGGTGGGAAGCGTTTCCAGTGATGGACATTCCTTTCCATGCGATCCAATGATGCCCGTTCATCAAAACACATTCTTTCATGAACATGTATAAGCAGTTCAGCTTCGCTTCAGCAGAACCGGTCCAGACAGGGTGTAACGCAGAAGCATGGTGCCTCTGCCATGGGGACCTGCCATGAAAAAGTTTATCCTGATGACATTGGTTACCGCCACCGCGCTGTCACCCATGACGGCATATGCAGCCGACATTGCTCCAAGATTATCGAACGCGCGTTCGCTCGTTTCAGACAATGCCGGTTTCCAAAACGAAGACCGACGTGCTGAGCGTCAAGAGGCACGCGCCAACCGGACACCTGAGGAACGCGCAGAGCGCCGCGCCGAGCGTCAGCAAAATCGCGCTGCCCGTGTGGACGAAGCGCCAGCCTATGTGCCGCCGCCCGAGGCACCGCGTGCCGAACGCCAACGCGATAATGTGCGGATCGAACGACAACGTGATGTCGTCCGCGTCGAACCCCAGCCCGAAGCTGTCCGCGTGGACAGGCAACGCGCTGACGTCCGTGCGGAACGTCGTGAAGCGGGCCGAGATGGTCGCACTATCGATCGCAACCGCGATGCGGTGCGGACTGAGCGTCGTGACGCGAGCCAGGACGGCCGTTATTACGACCGAAACCGTGACGGCAATCTCGACCGCCGTTGGGACCAAAACCGCGATGGCAATCTTGACCGCAACTGGGATCGCAACCGTGACGGACGCCTTGATCGCCGATTTGACCGGAACGACGATGAACGTATCGACCGCCGTTACGACCGGAACCAGAATGGTCAGCTAGACCGCCGCGTTGATCGTAACAATGACGATAGGCTCGACCGCACACAGTCTGGACGTTGGACGAACAACTGGCGGAACGACAGTCGCTACGACTGGCGTGGCCACCGTCAACGCTACAGCAACTATTACCGCCCCGGTCGTTATTATTCGCCCTATCGTGGTCATAACTATAGCCGCATTTCCATCGGCTTTTCGTTAGGCTCGGGCTATTATGGATCGCGTTACTGGATTAATGACCCGTGGCAGTACCGCCTACCCGCCGCCTACGGTCCCTATCGTTGGGTGCGATATTATGACGATGTCTTGCTGGTAGATTTGCGCAACGGACGTGTTGTTGACGTCATTCGCGACTTCTTCTGGTGACCGACTAAAGTAAAAAGCCCGGGCATTTCGTGTCCGGGCTTTTTTGCTTGTAACATGGACAATTGCTGACCACTCTCCCCGCAATAAACATGGGAGAGATTTTTGATGTTCCGTTACATATTACTCGCAGGCGCTGCTGCTCTGATATCCGCACCTGTGTCCGCTGCCACACAAGCCATTGTGGTAGGCAATCTCATCCCTGATGCGGCTACTGGCCCAACTGGCCCTGCGGTTATCATTGTCGAGGATGGACGGATTAAAGAAATCATTCAGGGGACAGCGAAAAAGTTTGAGGCCGATATGGTTGTCGACCTTTCAACCAAGACGATGGTTCCGGGCCTGATTGATCTTCACGTGCATTTGACAGGCGACCCTGGCGACGATTTCCGCGACGAAGCGGTTAATCCCGACGAATGGGGCGTTGTCATGGGCGTCAAAAACGCGGCACTGACGGTAAAGGCTGGATTTACCACCGTGCGTGAGGCGGGGTCGGCGCAGAATACCGGTTTCGTCCTGCGCCGTGGAACGGCCGAAGGTCGCATCCTTGGACCACGGATTATTGCCGCTGGGCCAGCGCTCTCGATTGTCGGTGGACATGGTGATGTTACGGGTTTTCGCACAGATGTGCTTACTGCGCTCGAAACCGGCTATACATGCACTGGCCCCGTTGAGTGCGCGCAAAAGGTGCGCAAATCTGCGCGGGCTGGCGCGGACGTGATCAAGATTACCGCGACTGGCGGCGTGTTGTCGCAACAGGGACGTGGGCTGGAGGCACATTTTTCCAATGAAGAAATGGTCTCGATTACCAATACGGCGCACTCGCTTGGGTTGAAGGTTATGGCACACGCCCATGGCGCTCGGGGTATCGAGGCCGCATCGGCAGCTGGCATCGATTCGATCGAACACGGTACCTTTGCAGATGAAGCGGCGCTTAAGGTGATGAAGGCCAAAGGCACTGTACTGGTACCCACGCTAATGGCGCTTGAAGGCGTGCGGGCGCGGCTTGGCAAGGGCATCTATACGCCAACGGTTGAGGTGAAGGCAAAGCAGGCGCTTGAGTTTGCAGGTCGTCAGGTCAAGCTTGCCAAGGCGATGGGCGTGACGGTCGCCTTTGGCACCGACGCAGGCGTATTTGAACATGGCAGCAACGGTGGCGAATTTGCACTGCTGGTAAAGGCAGGGATGACGCCGACAGAAGCGCTCGCGAGCGCCACCACGGTCGCAGCTAAAACATTGGGCATGGAAAACGAAATCGGACGAATTGCGGTTGGCTATTCGGCTGATTTGGTTGCGGTAAATGAAAATCCGCTAACCAACATTCGTACCCTCGAAAAAGCTGAATGGGTCATGGTAAGAGGACGAATCGTTCCTTGATTCGGTGACCTCATGCAAGCAGATACGCCCGCCAAAGAATTTGACCCCAATAATGACCCGGCGAAGCTCGCGCGGATTGGAACGCATGTCACAAAACGATTGGATGCCAATCCGCTCGTGCAGCAAGTTGAGCATCCCGATGCACAACTTTATCTGTATCAGGGCTTTCTTGGAACAGCGGACTGCAAGACGTTGATCAAAAAGATCGATGCTGATGCGGTGCCCTCGACCTTGTACAAGGGTACCGAACAAG
The DNA here is from genome assembly GCF_046596595.1 of Sphingorhabdus sp. Lineage (GTDB taxonomy): Bacteria > Pseudomonadota > Alphaproteobacteria > Sphingomonadales > Sphingomonadaceae > Sphingorhabdus_B. The sequence continues at coordinate 62,767 of NZ_JBKJMB010000064.1, read as the reverse complement.
AGGGCTTCCGTACCAGTTTCAGCTGCCATCTTAACCGCTGGGACGCGTTCATCGCAAAAGTGGAAGCGCGGATGAGCGACGTTTTGGGCATCGACAATGATTATGCCGAAACGATGCAGGGACAACGCTATCAAGTGGGGCAGGAATTTAAGGCGCATCACGACTTTTTTCATCCAAGCCAAAGCTATTGGCTTCAAGAAGGCCCGGCGGGAGGCCAGCGCAGCTGGACCGCGATGATCTTCCTGAATGAACCCGAAGAAGGTGGCGCGACCGAATTCCCGCATCTTGGCCTCGGGGTGCGTCCGCAGGCCGGAATGATGCTCATCTGGAATAACGTAAATCCGGACGGGACGCTAAATTACAAAACCCTGCACTCGGGCACGCCAGTCATTCGTGGCACCAAACATGTCATCACCAAATGGTACCGCCAAAATGACTGGCTCGAAATCAACACCGCAAAGCCGTCCTGAAAGATTGAATGAATCGCCTGCGACGCGCTGACTGTCGTCTGTCGAAATCATCTTGTGCCTTGCTGTCCTAACGCAGACGGCAGGCGCGAACTGCCACCCCCATCAAATGGACGTGGCTGAAATAATTCCGGAGACTTTCCCATGACCATAAGACCCCAACTCCTTCTGCTCGCAAGTGCTGCCTTACTTTCGCCATTTGCCACGGTGGCGGCAGTTGCCCAGACAGTAGCGGCGCAGCCTGCAGCGACTGAAAGCCAGCGCCTTGCCGGCTTATTTGCCGCCGACGACGAGGCAAGTTTAAAGCGCAACCCTTTGAATGCCCTTTTCCGTGGCGACATGCGTTATGCCGACCATTTCGGCGATATGATCACGGACGAATATTTCGCAAATGAGCGTCGCGCGACTGAGGCGAATCTGGAGAATCTAAAGACCATCGACCGTGACAGACTGAATGCAACCGACAAGATCGCTTATGATGTGTTCAAGCTGAATCAGACCGAGGCGTTAAAAGGCTATTCGAAGGAAATCATGGACCTTAATGTGGTCCGCCCACTGAACCATTTTTTCGGTTACCACACGTTCTACCCTACCTTCGCCAGCGGTCAGGGTGCAGCGCCATTCAAAACGGTTGAGGATTACGACAACAACCTGAAGCGGCACAAGGAGTTCATATTGTTGATGGACCGATCGATTGACCGGTTCCGTCAGGGCATGGCATCCGGCGTCTTTGAAACGAAGATGACCATCGCCAACGTTGTTGATCAGCTCAATACGCAACTGGCGCAGAAGACCGAGGAGTCACCATATTATGGACCGGTCCAGAAGTTTCCAGAAGGATTTAGCGACGCGGACAAAGCGCGCCTGACCGCTGAGTATCGCGACATCATCGAAAATGGCCTTTACCCTGTGAACGCGCGTTTACGCGACTTTTTGCGCGACAGCTATTTGCCATTGGCGCGCGAACAGGTTGGATTGTCGTCAATGAAGGGCGGCGAAGTTTTGTATCAATATCTTATTGAGCAAACGACGACTTTGCCGCTGAAGGCGGATGACATCCATAATCTTGGCCTGTCCGAAGTGGCGCGGATCAAATCGGGTATGGAGGCAATCAAGAAAGAAGTCGGGTTCAAAGGCACCTTGCCCGAATTTTTCGAACATCTGCGCACTGATCCAAAGTTGAAGCCAACAAGCCGCGCGGCATTGACGCAAGGCTATTATGATATCGGCAAAAAGGTCGACGCGACTATTTCGACGCAGTTCAAATATCTTCCCAAAGCGCCGCTCGAGATCAAGCCTTATGAAGAGTTCCGCGAAAAATATGAAGCGGGCGGCAGCTACCAGCAAGGTACGCCCGACGGTTCGCGGCCCGGCACATTCTATTTCAACGCCTATGATCTGCCAAGCCGGACTACGCCCGGCATGACTACACTCTATCTGCACGAAGGTGCACCGGGGCACCATTTCCAGATCAGCATCGCGCAGGAAAATGAAAAGCTGCCCGCGTTCATGCGCTTTGGCGGGAACACCGCTTATGTCGAGGGATGGGCGCTATATTCTGAAACGCTTGGCTACGAGATGGGTCTGTTCAAGGATCCATATCAGCGGTTCGGGACGCTTTCGGACGAAATGCTGCGCGCGATGCGTCTGGTCGTCGATACCGGCATCCACAGCAAGCAATGGACCCGCGAGCAGGCCATCGACTATATGCTCGCAAACAGCGATATGGGCAAGACTGACGCGACCGCCGAGGTTGAACGTTACATCGCCATTCCGTCGCAAGCATTGGCTTACAAAATTGGTGCGCTCACAATCATGCGCCTAAAAGACAAGGCCAAGAAGGAATTGGGCAAAAAATTCGACGTGCGCGAATTCCACAATCAGGTTTTAAACACCGGTGCCTTGCCACTCACAATATTGGAACAAAAAATCGACGCATGGATCGCAGCGTCAAAGTAATCCGAGCGCTTCCCGGCAAGTGACCTTGGCGGGAAGCGAACAACTTGATTGGATCTGCACGTTGATATAGCCCCCTAAGCAGGGGGAATATTTCATGCCAAGTTTTGCCGCCAGCCTTGCTGGATTTGTTCTGCGGACCACCGGCTATTATCGCCGGATGTTTACAGGCGGGCCGCAGTTTCAAAAGAACATTGCCAAAGTCCGCGCCGCGCCGTTGCCCGAGCCTGCTGCCAAGTCCGACCTTGACCTGCGGCAAAGCGAATTTCAGGGCCGCCCTGTTTGGCGCATCGCGCCAAAGGACCGAAGCCCGAGCACACACGTGCTGTTCTGGCATGGTGGCGGCTATGTCTATCCGGCGACAGACATCCACTGGAAGTTTCTGTCGCATATGGCGTCGGTATATGGCTGGTCGATAACCGCGCCACTTTATCCGCTTGCTCCCGAAAATACAGCCGAACATATTACCGCTTGGGCCAGCGCCTATTATGCAACCTATCGCGCGGAGATCGGCTCTGCGCCGTTCGTCATGGGCGGGGACTCAGCAGGTGGCGGATTGACCGCCGCGCTGGCACAAATCGCGCGCGATTCCGGTGGTCCCTTACCCGCTGGCCTACTGCTCATTTGCCCATGGCTGAACTTGGACCCGGCACATCCCGACCAACTGAAGACCGAACCACGCGACGGAATATTGACGATCAGCGGCATTTCCGAAGGCGGCACATTATACGCAGGTGACCTGCCGCGCGACGACTCGAGGTGTAGCCCGATATTCGGTAACTGGGATGGCCTGCCGCCGATTTTGGCCTTTGCTGGCGGAGACGATATTTTGTTCACGGACTCAAGGGCCTTGAAATCCAAACTGCCGTCGGCGCAAGTGATCGAGCTTTCGGGCATGATGCACGACTGGCCGATTTTCAGCTTCAGCGAGTCGCGCACGGCGCAAGCAAAGATGGCTGACTTTGTCACGAAGGCCGTGACGTAGCGCATTTGCGCAGGTCGGCACGACGCGCTATTGTCTAGCGATGAACGGTAACGCATCATGCCGGCGGTAAAGGCAGCCAACCCACGCGAAGTTTTCGCTACCGAGGATTGGCGCGCGATTACCACAATTTCGCGCCGGCGCGGCATCTGGCTCGTGCTCCACGCATGGTTGGTCGTTGCACTCGCCGCTTTTGGCGGGGCTGCCGCGTTCAACTATCACTGGCTCGCCGGACTGTTGGCAATGCCGTTGGTGCTCGCCATATTGGGTGGACGGCAATTGGGGCTCTCAATCCTGATGCACGATGGTGCCCATGGCCTGTTGCACCCCGACCGCAAAACCAACAACTGGCTTGGACAATGGCCAACTGGTGCCGCTACGGGTAGCGACCTGTACGCCTATCGCGCCTATCACCTCACCCACCATAAGTTCACGCAGCAACCCGAAGACCCCGACCTGTCCCTGTCGGCCCCCTTCCCCACCAGCCGCGATAGCCTGCGCCGCAAGTTTATCCGTGATCTAACCGGGCAGACATTTTTCAAGCAACGGCGGTCGCAGTTCGCGGTTGCATGGCGCGGTGCAGAGGCAATGCTCAGCCGCGAACGCAGCGATGGCCAGCCAGATACAAATGCTGGCCGGGCGCTCAACCTGCAAAGCCGAAGCGGCCTTGATGCGCCCGTCGCAAACATTGAAGGCGCAAAGACGACAGCGCGCACGGTCGGGCGGTTCCTATGCGTTCAGGTGATTTTGCTGACGCTGTCTTTGCTTTTTTGGGGCGTAACACCTTACATACTTTGGCTCGCCGCGCTTGCCACGACCTTTCAGCTGTTCTTGCGCATTCGCAACATCGCTGAACATGCCTGCACGCCCACCGGAGGCGGCGATCCATTCACCCACGCCCGAACCACCTATGCCGGCGTCTTCGCGCGCATGACATTGGCGCCTTATTGGGTCAATTATCACAGCGAACATCATCTGTTCATGGGCGTGCCCTGCTACAATCTGGCGGCTACGCACCGATTGCTTGGAACCGGCGGCTATTATCCGCGCATGACGGTATCGCCGAATTACCGCGATGTCCTTTCACAGGCATCGGCTGTCCCTACAGCCAGCCTGAACGTTTGAATTTGAAATATAGCGTCAGGCAGATGGTTGCCATGACGCCGACGATTAGGAAATAGCCATATTCCCAATCAAGCTCGGGCATATGTTCAAAATTCATGCCGTAAATTCCCGCTATCGCGGTCGGCACCGCTAGGATCGCCGCCCAAGCAGCCAGTTGGCGCGTTATCGCTCCCTGCCTTTGCTGCTCCAACAATCCGCTGGTTTCGATGACTGAGGTCAACGTGTCGCGAAGGCCTTCAACGCGATAGACCAACCGGCGGACATGATCGAGGAGGTCGCGCATATAGGGGTAGATGTTCGCATCAACCTGCGGTAACTCAAGATTGATGATCCGGCTGATCAAATCTTCGGTCGGGCCCAAGATGCGCTGCCAACGGAACAGTTCACGGCGCAACATGAAAATGCGGGCGGTTTCCGTCGTGCGCAGGAAATTTGCGATGGCCTGCTCTTCCATTGCGAGCACCTTTTCCTCCATCACATCGACCAGATCGCTGTAGCCGTCGACAATGAAGTCCAAAATCGCATGCAAAACATAATCGGCACCTTGCTTCAACAACCAGGGGGTTGCTTCAAGCTGTGACCGGACGGGGCTGTGCGATCGTTCCGACCCATGCCGTACTGTGATAATGAATTGCCGCCCCATGAAGATCGCTGTGTTACCGTAAACAATCTTATCATGAATCAGCTGCGGCGTTCGGATCACCAGAAACAGATGATCGCCATATACATCGACCTTTGGCAAGTGCCTCGGATCGAGCGCGTCTTCGACCGCAAGCGGATGGAGGCCGAAATGATCCTGAACGCGTTTCAGCATGCCGTCATCGGGCTCATGCAGACCGATCCAGATAAAATCCTCGGGACGCGTGATATGCGGTATCGGCTTATCAAGGTCGATTTCGTCCGCGACCTTCCCATCATGGTACAGGCGCGCGGCGACAGTTGTCACGCAAGCGCCTCTGCAATCAATTTGCGGCTGTTTGAAAGGCCGTAAAGCTGAATGAAGCTGCCCATACGCGGGCCAGCGCTCGACCCGAGCAGAGTCTCGTACAAGGCCTTGAACCAATCGCGCAGGTTTTCAAATCCGCCCTCTTTGCCGATCTCGTAAACGATATTCTGGATATCTTCAGCGGTTGCATCAGCAGGCAGTTCAGCAAGCCGTGCATCGAGCGTCTGCAACGCGGCCACCTCGACGCCGACGGGCTTGCGCTTCTGCAAAGTTGGCGCAACAAAATCCCGGTTATAGGCAAGCGCTATCGGAATAAGCTCGGCAAGCTCAGGTGCATTTTCGGCCGAGACATTTTCGGCGTAATTGCCAAGATAGGCCCAGACCTGCTCTTCGGTCGCGCCTGCACCCATCACGCCGACAAGGTTCAGCAAAAGCCCAAAGGTCACCGGCGGCTGACCGCTTGGTACCTGCCCGTTGTGGACATGGTGAACCGGGTTGCCCAGCCGTTTTTCGATTGGTTGATCATGCCATTGGGCCCGGAACTGGAAATATTCGTCGACCGCCTTGGGAACGACGCCCAAATGCAGTTGCTTTGCACTTTTAGGCTCGCGAAAGGCGTAAAAGGCAACGCTGTTTTCGGTGCCATATTTCAGCCAGTCTTCAAGCGCGAGGCCATTGCCCTTCGACTTCGAAATCTTCTCGCCTTTTTCATCAAGGAACATTTCGTAAATCAGGCTTTCGGGCGGACGACCGCCAAGCACGCGTGCGATCTTGCCCGACTGCACGCCGCTGTCGGTCAGGTCCTTGCCATACATTTCATAATCAACGCCAAGTGCGACCCAGCGCATCGCCCAATCGACTTTCCACTGAAGCTTGGATTTGCCGCCCAGCACCGATTGGGTGACCATGTCGCCATTGTCGTCAAAACGGATAAGACCAGCTTCGGCATCCACAACTTCGACGGGCACTTGAAGCACCACACCGGATTTTTCGCTGATCGGCAGGATGGGCGAATAGGTTGCCGCGCGCTCCTTGCGCAAGGTCGGCAACATAATGTCCAATATACCCTGATAATTGCGCAGCACATTTTTCAGCGCAAAATCGAACGCACCGCTTTCATATTGCGACGAAGACGAGATAAATTCATATTCAAAACCGAACTGGTCAAGGAAGGCGCGCAGCATCGCATTATTGTGCGCAGCGAAGCTTTCGAACTTTTCGAACGGGTCTGGGATGCGCGAGAGCGGTTTACCGAGATGTTCGGCCAGCATCGCCTGGTTCGGCACATTGTCGGGCACTTTGCGCAGGCCGTCCATATCGTCTGAAAATTCGATGAGCCGCGATGGCACATCGGACAAGGTCCGGAATGCGTTGCGGACCATGGTCGTGCGCAACACTTCGTTAAATGTGCCAATATGCGGCAGGCCTGACGGACCATAGCCACATTCAAAAATGATCGCCTGACCATCGGCTTTGCCATTGGAATAGCGTTTCAACAAACGCCGCGCCTCTTCATAAGGCCAGGCTTTTGATGCCATTGCTATATCGCGAAGGTCAGTCACTTGTTGCTCTTTCGTTCCAAACACGCCTATCAGAGGCAATGGAAACTCCCCTAGCCTTTCCTGCGCTCCATGCAAGCCATGCCGGTATCTGGATGGGCTCCAACCGCGGGCAAGTGCAGACGATTGGTAAGGGTGAAGCCGCAGGCCGCGCCGCCGAAACGCCCATGATCATGCTCAACGCGCCTTTGGTTGCGCAGCGGCTTGGCTATGCGGACTTGTCGGGGCTCGACCTGCTTGAGCTTTACGCATTTGTTTACCCAGCGCGGTTTGCAGTGCCCACGCCGAAGGGATTGGCCAAGGCATTAGACCTGACCGCGCCGACGACCGATCAGGATGTTCCACAATTCCTTATACTGGCCGCACGCAAATTGCTGTCGGTGTTGGTCGATCCATCATGGGCCGAGCGTGAGGGCGCGTGGGACTCGGCACAGGCACTTATGCGGCTGCGCTGGCCATGGGCCAATCTGGTTCTGGCGCAGCTGAAAAAGCCTGAACGTCCCGAACGTTGGTTGTTCAGCCGTTTGCCCGAATGGGAGGAGGCACCGCCACGCACGCCGCCGCGCGTCGTCACGCTTCAGGCAGAGGCTGTGCAACAACGTCTGGCGGCGCTGGTCGGCGGCTCTGCCGAAACGCGGCAAGGTCAGCGTGACTTTGCGCAAGCCGCCGCAAACATCTTTGCGCCGCGCACCCGCAAGGGCGAACCACATATGCTGCTGGCGGAGGCAGGAACTGGGATTGGCAAGACGCTTGGTTATCTCGCGCCAGCAAGCCTATGGGCGACCGCCGCCGACGGAACGGTTTGGATCTCTACTTTCACCAAGGCGCTCCAGCGGCAGCTGGTGCGTGAGGCGAAACGTATTTACCCCGATCATGAAACCTTCAAGTCCAAGGTCGTCGTCCGCAAGGGGCGCGAGAATTATCTGTGCCTGCTTAACCTCGAAGACGCGCTGCAAGGCGGTTTTGCAGGACGCGCCGCGATCCTTGCGCATCTGGTCGCGCGCTGGGCGGCGTATTCGCACGATGGCGACATGGTCGGCGGGGATTTGCCGGGTTGGCTTCCTACATTGTTCCGACGCAATGGCTCGACCGCACTCACCGACAGGCGCGGTGAATGCATTTACGCCGGATGTCCGCATTACAAAAAATGCTTCATCGAACGCGCAGCCCGTTCGTCGGTGCAAGCCGAAATCGTCATCGCCAATCACGCGCTGATGATGGTCAACGCAGCGCGCGGCCGCGACGAGCAAAACCGGCCAAGCCGGATCATCTTTGATGAAGGCCATCATTTGTTTGATGCGGCAGATTCGATGTTTGCCGCCGCCCTGACGGGGCAGGAAACCATTGAGTTGCGCCGCTGGGTCATTGGGCCGGAGGGCAAAGCGCGCGGGCGGCGGCGTGGGCTTTCGGCACGGCTCGCGGATGTCGCATCTTATGATGAAGAAGGTGGTCTTGCCATTGAAATGGCGCGCTTGGCCGCCGAAGCCTTGCCAGCCGAGGGTTGGCTGGCAAGACTAAGTGAGGGTACGCCATCTGGTCCGGTGGAACGCCTGCTCGCGGCTATCCGGAATATGGTGTTCGCCCGCGACGAAACCAACGCGACCGAAGGCGGATATGGCCTGGAAACCGAACTTGCCGATCCTGATGCTGCGGTCGTCGACGCCGCCGCCGATGCAGCGATTGCGCTGGAGGCGCTAGCAAGGCCGCTGACGGTGCTTGGGCAGCGATTGGAGGCGATGGTAGCCGATCCGCCCGATTGGCTTGATGGCAGCGCCCGGGCGCGCGTAGAGGGGGCCATGGCGAGCCTTAGCTGGCGCATCGATACCGTACGTTCCTGGATTTCGATGCTGGCGCGTGCAGTCGGCCCCGTGGATCCCGAATTTGTCGACTGGCTTGCGATCGACCGCTTTGAAGGGCGCGAAATGGACATTGGCATGCACCGGCGCTGGCTTGACCCAATGAAGCCGGTTGCCGAAATCGTGCTTAAGCCAAGCCATGGCGTACTCGCGACATCGGCGACGCTGCGCAGCGGCGGCGACTGGAAAAATGCCGAGGCGCGCACTGGCGCAGTGCATCTTGACCGGCCCGCTACGCATTTTTCGGCCATCAGTCCGTTCGATTATACCGCGCAGGCCGAAGTTTTGATCGTGACGGATATCAAAAAAGGCGATCCTGCGGCACTCGCTGGCGCTTATGCGTCGCTCATCAGCGCATCAGGTGGCGGCGTGCTTGGCCTTTTCACAGCGATCCGTCGGTTGCGGTCGACCTATGCGCGCATCGCCGACCGTCTGGCGCGCGATGGCCTACCCTTATATGCGCAGCATGTAGACCCGATCGATACCGGAACTTTGGTCGATATTTTCCGCGACGATCCGCATGCCAGCCTGCTGGGTACCGATGCCTTGCGCGATGGCGTGGACGTTCCGGGTCATTCGTTGCGGCTGGTGATCATGGAGCAAATTCCCTGGCCCCGCCCCGACATATTGCACCGCGCGCGCCGGTTGAAAAACGGCGGTATCGATTTTGATGACCGCATCATCCGCGCCAAAATGGCGCAGGCCTTTGGCCGCTTGATCCGCAGCGCAGGGGACAAGGGGCATTTTGTGTTGCTCTCACCGGCTGTACCAAGCCGGCTGTTGTCTGCATTTCCGCCCGGTACACCCATCCGCCGTGTTACTTTGGAGGAGGCCGTCAATTCGGTGAAAACAGGACTTCCGCCCGTCACAGAATTCCGGCAGGAGACGGACGACCGTCTGGAAGAGAGCAACCCGATTTGACATTTACCCTCACTTTATTTCGCCATGCCAAGTCGAGTTGGGATGATAGCGTCCCGCGCGATTTCGACCGACCGCTCAACAACCGCGGCGAAAAGGCAGCCGTCACCATGGGCACGTGGGTAAAGCGGACCGGATTGGCGTTTGACCATGTGGTCGCAAGCCCGGCGGTCAGGGTAATCGAAACGATCGACCAGTTCGTGAAGGGCACTGGCCAGCGGGTCGATCCGAATTGGGATCGCCGCATCTATCTCGCGTCATCAGCGACATTGATGGATGTTCTGCGCGACCAATCGGATGAACATAAAAATGTGCTGATGGTGGGGCATAACCCCGGCTTGGAGGACCTTGTGCTCGATCTGTGCCCGGATGACGGCACATCGGTGTTGCGCGCATCGGTGTGGGAGAAATATCCTACGGCAGCCATTGCGCAAATGGAACTGCGCGTGGGCCATTGGTCGCAGCTTGAGCGCGGTTTGGGCCAGCTTACGCATTTCATCCGTCCGCGCGATCTTGACCCTGACCTTGGACCCGAGGACGAATGACACCGATTAACTGGCGTAAGGCTGTCGCAGACGACGCAGAAGCTCTAGCCTATCTTGGCGCGGCAACCTTTATGGCGACTTTCGCATTTGACCATCCCGGCCAACCGCTCGTTGAACATCTGCGGACCGAACATAGCGTAGCTTATTATGCAGACGCGCTGGCCAAGCCAGATATTGATATTATCCTGGGCGAAACACCGCTTGGGGCGGCGGTCGCTTACGCCATGCTGACACCTCCCTCGCATGCCGACCTGCAACAAGATGGCGACGTTGAACTCAAACGCATTTACCTGCTTGGTCCTTGGCAAGGCGGCGGCAATGGCAAAGCCTTGCTTGATCAAGTGCTGATCCGCGCGCAACAACGGGGCGCAAAGCGCTTGTTACTGGCAGTATATGAAAATAACGAACGCGCCGTTGCGTTTTACGAACGCGCAGGATTTGTACCTATCGGCGAAACCATATTCATGGTGGGCCAGATTCCATTCCGCGACATGGTATACGCCCGGATGATGGGCTGAATTAAGCTGAAGCTAAAGCAGCCGCCAGCCGGTCCCGCACCGCTTGCAGGGCGCGCCTGTCGAAACCGGAGCCCTGCTGCGGTGGCGCAGACAATTCAGCAGGCGCAGCTTTCGGTTCGCCCTCGGTCAGGAAACGCCGCGCACCTTTTACAGTATAGCCTTCGCTGTATAGCAAGCGGTGAATGACGTGCAGCAGGGCGACGTCTTCCGGACGATACAGCCGCCGCCCGCCTGCACGGGTTAGCGGCTTCAACATGGGAAATTGCTCTTCCCAATATCGCAAGATGTGCGTGCGCACGCCCAATGCGTCGGCCATTTCCCCAATTGTACGGAAAGCGTCAGCCGATTTTTCGAGCATATCGTCCTATTTTACCTTTTGGCGCATGCCTTGGCTGGCACGGAATGTGAGAACCCTGCGCGGTGTAATTGGCACTTCCACCCCGGTTTTTGGGTTACGCCCGATGCGCTGTCCCTTGTCCCGCAGAACAAAGGTACCAAAACCGGAAATTTTGACATTGTCACCGTCGAGTAATGCACCGGTCATATGACCAAGTATGGATTCAATCATCGCGGCGGCATCCGCCCGCGACAAACCTATTTGACGGTTAAGCATTTCGGCCAAATCGGCACGCGTTAAAGTTCCTGTATCAGCCATTTTTCGTCTCCGGACCTGCGACTTCTGATGGGATTTGTTGATAACATACAATGAAATTTGAAATAGTAAAACGGTGATGACATAAAAAATGCTACATGCGCACGATTGATGCGCCCCATGTGAATCCACCACCCATGGCTTCAAGGACTACAATGTCGCCTTTTTTGATCCGTCCATCTCTTACCGCAACATCCAAAGCGAGCGGCACCGACGCGGCAGAGGTGTTCGCATGCTGATCAACGGTCAAAATTACCTTGGCAGGATCAAGCGCCAGTTTTTTCGCCGTCGCCTCGATTATCCGCGCGTTTGCCTGATGCGGCACAACCCAATCGACATCTGCCGGACTGAGTTCAGCGGCAGCTAGCACCTCGTGGAGAACGCTGGTAAGATTTGTGACCGCATGGCGGAAAACTTCGCGGCCCTTCATGCGCAACTTGCCGACCGTGCCGGTCGTGGAAACGCCGCCATCGACATATAACAACTCATTATGCTGGCCGTCGGCATGGAGCTTTGTCGCTAATGCACCGCGCACGCCCACTTCGCCCGACAAGATAACTGCGCCAGCCCCGTCGCCAAACAGGACGCAGGTTGTGCGGTCATCCCAATCAAGGATTCGGCTGAAGGTTTCGGCGCCAATGACCAAAGCATTGGTTGCCGAGCCCGCGCGGATCATGCTTTCCGCCACTGAAAAGGCGTAGAGGAACCCGGAACAAACCGCCGCCACGTCAAAGGCAACACCGCCATTGCAACCAAGCGCGTGCTGAACGAGCGTGGCCGAAGCCGGAAAGGTTTGGTCGGGCGTTGCGGTGGCAAGAATGATGAGATCGATGTCCCCCGCAGCCATTCCGGCGGCATCCAGAGCGTTGCGCGCGGCCTCTATGGCAAGGCTAGACGTTGTCTCGTCAGGTTCAGCGATATGGCGGAATTTTATACCCGTCCGCTCCGTAATCCAAGCGTCTGTTGTATCTACCTTGGCGGCCAGTTCTGCGTTTGACACTCGGGTCCGCGGCAACGCCGACCCAGTGCCCTTAATGACGGCACGAAGTGCAACCGTGGTCACTCGGCCTGAACCCGGGCAAGGTCTTGGGTGATGCGCGCCGTAATATCTTCTTCGACGAGCCGCGCAGCCACCTCAACGGCATTTGCCACGCCTTTGATATTCGCGCTGCCATGGCTTTTGACGACAACACCGTTCAGCCCCATAAATACAGCGCCATTGTGGTTGTTCGGATCAAGATGGTGGCGCAACAATTCGGTCGCTGGCCGCGACACGAGGAAACCGAATTTTGATCGCACGGAGCTTGTGAAGGCCCGGCGCAAAAGGTCCGTTACGAACCGCGCTGTGCCTTCGATGGATTTCAGCGCGATGTTCCCGGTGAATCCATCGCAGACGACGACATCGCATTCGCCCCGGTTGATCTTGTCGGCCTCAACAAAACCCTGAAAATCCATGTGTAGACCTGTGGCATCGCGCAAATGTTGCGCTGCGTCGCGGAGCTCGTCGGTACCCTTCATTTCCTCGGTGCCAATATTCAGCAGCCGGACGCGCGGACGATCAAAGCCAAAGATGATGCGTGAATAAGCGGCACCCATGACCGCGAACTGGACCAGATTTTTTGCCTCGCATTCGGTATTTGCACCCAAATCGAGCATCACTACGTCGGTGTCTTCAAGCGTTGGTAACAAGGCGGCAAGCGCAGGCCGGTCAATACCGGGCATCGTGCGCAAGGCAAGCTTGGCAGTCGCCATCAACGCGCCAGTATTGCCCGCACTTACGGCAGCGCTGGCTTCGCCTGACTTCACGGCGTTGATCGCCATACCCATCGAACTGGTTTTGGCTTTGCGCAACGCCGCGCTGACCTTGTCATCGGCAGTGACAACATAATCACTATGCAGAATTTCGGATGCAGCGCGCAGGTTGGGATGTTTGTCGAGCGCCGCTTTAATCCGGGCTTCGTCGCCGACCAGCAGGAACTTGAAGCTTTCATGCCGGTGACGCGCCAGCGCAGCACCTGCAACCATCACTGGCACGCCTTCATCACCGCCCATCGCGTCAATGGCGATACGCGGTTTCATCGACACCAGTTTTTCTCCTCAGAAAGGATTAGGCGACTGCCACCACTTCACGGCCATTATAGTGACCGCAGGCATCGCACAGATGATGCGGACGCTTCAGTTCACCACAGTTGGCGCATTCTTGATATGCAGCAACTTTAAGCGAATCGTGGCTACGGCGCATGCCGCGCTTGGACGGAGATGTTTTTCTTTTGGGGACAGCCATTTCGGCACCTGTTCCATTTCAAAATCAATAAGTTCTAGTTCACGCTAGGCGAAAGAGGTCGTCGTGGCAAGCAATCGCCAGAATCGGCCTCAGTCATCCGCACGTGTCTGTGTGAGCGGCGCGCTATACTTGTTTTTCGGTGCTTTGCAAGCCGCGAGATAGCAGTTAAGCGTCCTAATAATAACAGGGAGAGAATATATGTTGAGTTTACCCGTGACCCTTACGATCGCTGCGGGGGCAGCTTTGGTCAATATCTGGCTTATGATCCGATGCGGACAGGCGCGCACAAAGGAAAGCGTATCGATCGGCGATGGCGGTAATGAGTTTGTTATTCGCCGCATGCGCGCGCACGCGAACTTTGTCGAAAGTGCGCCCTTCATTCTGGTGTTGATTGCCGCACTTGAAGCAACCGGCGGGACGAACAACTGGCTATGGGGCTTTGGCATCGTCTATATCATCGGGCGCCTAGCGCATGGCTTGGGCATGGATGGTGGACCGTTGGGCAAGGGCCGAATGGTCGGCACGCTGACAACGATGGTCACACTGCTTGGCCTGGCTGGTTGGGCTTTATGGAAGGTCTACGCCGTCCTGTAGAGCACCGCCCACATCAGCGTGCGGCCAATACATCGTCCGCGACAAAGGCGTTGTGCAGCCGCTCATAACCGAACTGGCTGGTTGGTCCGTGACCGGGGATGAAGGTGATATCATCCCCCAGCGGCCATAATTTCGTGGTAATGGCATTGATCAGGTCGGCATGGTTGCCGCGCGGGAAATCGGTTCGGCCAATCGACCCTTGAAACAACACGTCACCAACGATTGCCAGGCGGCTTGGGCCGTGGTGAAAAATAACATGTCCGGGCGTGTGTCCGGGGCAGTGGATGACATCCAACGTCAAATTACCAACAGTCACTTGATCGCCACCAACCAGCCAGCGGTCGGGCTCAAAGCTATGCGCCTCCATGCCCCAACGTGCGCCATCATCGTCCAGCTTCTCAATCCAGAAACGGTCGTCTTCATGCGGCCCCTCGATTGGAAGTCCGAGTTCTTGCGCCAGCATGCCAGCCTGACCGCAATGGTCGAGATGGCCATGTGTGATCAGCAACTTCTCAAGCTCGACGCCGGTTTGCGCGACGGCTGCCTTCAATTTGTCCAAATCGCCGCCGGGGTCAACCAACGCACCTTTGTTGGTTTCGGTACACCAGAACAAGGTGCAGTTTTGCTGCAACGGGGTGACAGGGATGATAGCCGCCTTCAACGGAGGCGCTTTGGCTGGCGTGGATGTAACATGCGACATAAGCGGCTATGTGGCGCACCTAAGCCACAGAGGCAAGGCCTCAGAGCCGCCGCCCGGCCCACACAACCCGGCCTATAATTGAAACAGCAGCGCCATCGACGTCCGGCCAACCGGGATAGGCAGGATTGTCGGACAGCACCGACAGCCGTCCGGCAGGGCCACTGGCAAGCCGCTTGACCATCAGCACATCATCCAGCCGGATCACATAAATGCCGTCGCGCACACTGTCGGTTGCAGCACGGTTATCGACCATGATGTCGTCATTATGGTTCAGCGTCGGTGACATGGAATCGCCATCGACCTGAATAAGGGACAGCTTGGCGGGGTCCAAGCCCTGCTTGCGCAGCCATTTTTCATCAAAACCAATTTTACCCGCAAGCGTCTCACGATCAGGTAGCGCGCCGGCACCGGCCGACGCACCGACAGCGAGTTTCGGTATCAGGCGGATGCCGCTTTTGCGAACACCGGTTGCCGGCCCGCCCAGCAATGTTTCGTCGACCCCGAAATATCGCGCCAATATGCCACGTTCGGCTTCCGGCAATTTTTTCGGTGAGCCGCGCTTGATAAATTGTTGAATATAAGTCGGATTTCGTCCGATGAGTTTTGACAGGCCAGCAAAATCTTCCTTATTTTCCGCAATCAGGCGCTCCAAAGCGGTCCTTGGCTCTTCCTTGATCATGATCTCTCCAGTTCGGTTGGAAATTTCCTAGACATGTAGGATTTATCCTATCACTTTTGTTCTATATTTGTTCTTACTGATTCGGGCAAGCCAATCAGTGTCGATCATGGAGGAGACGTCATGCATATCACACGCCTTATTGAACGGTTTCTGTGCGACCAGAAGCTGCCACCGACGAAGTTTGGGCGTTTGGCCGCCCATGACCCGAGGCTTGTGCTCGATATCCGGATGGGGCGTGAAATCCGCCCCGAAATGGAGCAAAAATTGCGACGTTTTATGTCGCATTATGAACAGCAGCACCGCGCGCATGATGGTGAACAGACATGAGTGGGCGCATGCGGGCCGGTGCTTTTCTGCGCGCGTTGCGTTTGCTTATTCCCGAAGCCGACCTCAACATCGTTCATGAACGGCCATGGCACAGCCTTACCTTTGGCGGCACACAAATCTGCATCTCGGTTACTATGACCAACGCGGAAACGACGTGTGGGTTGCCGCTATCGGCCATGTTGGCGGAGCATGAGTTTTGCCTGCCACGGCAGATCGTGGCGGATATCGCGATAGCGCAAGCGGTTGTGGCCGACGGCGCATACTGCCGGATTATTGATGCGTTGTTGCTCGACGATTAGCGCGCAGCCGCATTCATCCGGTGCAACGTGGCGAGTGCAGCCGCGAGCGCTGAATCCACCTCATCATTTGCCTTCGAGTCAGATGGCACCAATTCCAGAACAGGGCGGCGGCTTTCGCTGGCGCGACTCTCTTCACTGTCCATATCCGCATGATCGGGTTCGTCGCTATTTTGCCCTGACACTTTGGCCAAAGGGTTGAACAATTTTTCTTCGAGCTGTGCCAATTCCACATGCCGGTGGGCAACCGCTGACTCAAGTTGCGCGACCATATTTGCAATAGTTGACGAGGCGGGTGCAATTGGACTGTCAGGAGCGACCTCGACCAGTTCCAACGTCTGCTCACCGCTGCCCACATCGGGCAACGCCTCAACTTCCTTAGGCTGGATCTCCGGCAGATCGGGAGAGCCGCCGACGTCTTTTTCTTTTTGCGCCTTATGCAATTTGGCCGACAGATATCGTGGAATATATTTGTTGGATTGTACTCCACTGTTGGCCAGTGCGACAGGAATTTCCTCAACGCCAATGCCGCTTTCGTTGGTGCGCAGCAACCTTATGGTCAGCCTGCAAAGCGGTATAGCGCCTGTGACAAATGCGACAAATGTACGGCTCTCATCCGCCAGCGGCATCGGCACGAACATCATGCCTATGGCCACAACTGCACCTGAGCAAAAGGCGATGAAAATCGCCCGCGTCGGAACGGGAGGTGTGTTTTGGCGCATCGTCAGTCCTATATTCTGCGCTCATACATAAGGCGTTGGCGCATTCCGTTTTGATAACAGAAAATGGTAAACGGGATCGTAACAATCGATATGCGCCTGGCATGATCGTTCTGCATACAGCGAGTTCGCTTGGGCTTTATCGCGTTTTTCCTGCGCCGCAAAGCTTGTGCAGCGCCCGCATCGACCGTAAACGGCGTTGATGACTACACCAAACGCACCGAACTTGCCGCGCGTTGCGCCGGAGGCCATTGGCCCGCGCCTGCAATATTATTGGGACACCATGGCCACATGGGTTCAGGGAAATTTCGTTGAACTTGGCATTGCAATTGCCGCCGCCATTATCGTTTTTCTCGCACTAAGCTGGCTGAAACGCATTGCCTCCAACATCGCGCGCGCCAGCGAGCATCGTGCGCATCTGAAATCGATTATTGCCCGGACATTAGCGCGCACGAGCAAGTTCTTCCGGGTCATGGTGTCAATTGAACTGGTGAACCAGATCGCCAACGCGCCTGTCGCACTGGCGCACTTCATCGATATCTTGTTCACCATCGCCATCGTCGTTCAGATCGCGATCTGGCTGCGCGAGATTATCCTGGGATTGATTGAACGCCGCGCAGGCGAAGGCATTCATGAACATGACACCTTGCAAAGTGCGATGGTGTTAATTCGGCTTCTGGTCAGCTTTGCCTTGTTCGCAGTTGCCGCCATCGTTGTGCTCGACAACTTAGGCGTTAACGTCACTGGCCTTGTCGCGGGGCTTGGCGTTGGGGGCATTGCCATCGGCTTGGCCGCACAAGGCATTTTCTCTGACTTGTTCGCTGCAATCTCGATCATTTTTGACAAGCCCTTCCGGCGCGGCGACACGGTTTCTTATGATACCACCACTGCGCGGGTTGAAGTGATCGGGATGAAAAGCACTCGGCTTCGCGCGCTCACGGGCGAAGAAAAGATCATTTCGAACAGCAAGTTGCTTGAGAAGGAAATCACCAATAACACCTTGACCCTGTATCGGCGCGTCACCTTTGTCCTTACGTTAGTATATCAAACACCCCCTGAACTTGCGCGTCGCGTGCCCGATATTTTGCGTGAAACCGTTGAAAGCAACGGAGGACAGTTTATCCGAGCCGGCTTCAACAATTTTGCCGCAAGCTCTCTCGATTTTCATCTGGTCTTCGACATTGAAAGCGATGATGTCGAAGAGATGTTCGCAGCGCGCCATCACGTCGGCATCGCCATCATCGACGCCTTTGCGCGCGAGGGGATATCTTTCGCGTATCCCACGCAAACCACATTCACGTCGGCGCCGGATGGTACGATGGTGATGCCTTATGCGGTTCCGTCACACGCCGCTGTCCCGCGTTCAAAAAGCTGATTCGTGCGTCCGGTGTTTGGTGGCCACCCGCTTGCCGTAACGGCAAACAGGCAGGACTTGTATTGCGCGATTGAAACCGCCACGATAGGCAAAATTAGGGTTTAGGAGAACGCTACGTGACAGCAATAACACCCGCCGAACTGGCGACTAAGGTCGGCGAAAATATCGGCGTATCGGAATGGATTTTGGTGGATCAGGACATGATCAACAAATTCGCCGATGCGACAGGCGACCATCAATTCATTCATATCAACGAAGAGATGGCAAAAATGACGCCCTTTGGCGGCACAATTGCCCATGGCTTTCTGACCCTTTCGCTTTTCCCGGTGATGAGCGCGAAGTCCGACTGCCCCAAGGTTGCAGGTGTTAAAATGGGCGTCAATTATGGCGGCAACAAAACACGCTTTTTGGCCCCAGTGCGGTCCGGCAAACGCGTCCGTGGTCATTTCAAGTTGCTTGAGCTTGCCGAAAAACGCCCCGGCCAGTGGCAGCAAACGCTTGAGTTCACTGTCGAGATCGAGGGCGAGGAAAAGCCAGCTCTTCAGGCTGAATGGATCAGCCAGTTTTTCGTATAATTTTCATTTCAAGGAACAACTCCCATGCGTGACGCAGTAATCGTATCCACCGCCCGTACCGCCATTGGCAAAGCCTATCGCGGCGGCTTCAACGCCACGCTTGGGCCAACGCTCGGCAGCTATTCTTTGAAGGCCGCGGTCGAGCGCGCCGGTATTGAGGGCGGCGAAATCGACGATGTCTTGTGGGGCTCTGCGCTTCAGCAAGGCACTCAGGGCGGCAACCTTGCGCGCCAGGTTGCTTTGCGCGCCGGACTTCCGGTTTCGGTTTCGGGAATGACGATGGACCGCCAATGTTCATCTGGCCTGATGTCGATTGCGACAGCCGCCAAGCAGATTATCGTCGATCACGTCGATGTCATGGCAGCAGGCGGACAGGAATCCATTTCGCTGGTGCAAACCAAAGAAATGCGCGTTCAACCCGACCGCGAGTTGGTCGAAATGCACAATTCGATTTATATGCCGATGCTTCAGACCGCTGAGGTCGTCGCCAAGCGCTACAATATCAGCCGCGATGCGATGGACGAGTATGCCCTTCAATCGCAGCAGCGGACTGCCGCAGCACAGGCCGCCGGTTATTTCGATGCAGAAATCGTTCCTGTGACCACCACCATGAATGTGGTGAACAAGGAAACAGGCGAAGTCAGCCAGAAAGAAGTGACCATCGCAAAGGACGAAGGCAACCGTGCCGACACGCAGCTTGCTGGTCTTCAGGCGCTTCAGCCGGTCCTTGGGCCTGACATGACAATTACCGCTGGTAACGCCAGTCAGCTTTCCGACGGATCATCTGCCTCGATTTTGATGGAAGCGAAGCTGGCTGAGCAAAAGGGGCTCAATCCGCTTGGTCGCTATGTCGGCATGGCGGTTGCGGGCACTGAACCAGATGAAATGGGCATTGGTCCGGTATTCGCCATCCCCAAATTGCTTAAGCGGTTTGGCCTCAAAATTGATGATATTGGTATTTGGGAACTGAACGAAGCCTTTGCTGTGCAGGTTCTCTATTGCCGCGACAAATTGGGCATTCCCAACGAGCTTTTGAACGTCAACGGTGGCTCGATTTCAGTCGGCCATCCTTACGGCATGACCGGCGCGCGCTGCACGGGCCATGCCTTGATCGAAGGCAAGCGCCGCGGTGCCAAATACGGTGTTGTCACCATGTGCGTTGGTGGCGGCATGGGCGCAGCAGGCCTGTTTGAAATCTTTTAATCACTTTTGAGGAGCAGCCGCATGCCAGCCATTGGTGTTATTGCCACCCTGACCGTCGCAGACGGGAAGAATGATGAATTTGAGACTGTGTTCGCTGAGCTTGCGGCTGCGGTTCGGGCCAATGAGCCGGGAAACATGTTTTACACGTTGACCCGGTCACGGTCCAACCCGCAGGTCTACAAAGTGCTTGAGCAATATGTCGATCAGGATGCCCTTAATGCCCATGGCAGCAGCGACTATTTTAAGGCGGCGGGTCCAAAGCTTGGTCTATGTCTGGCTGGTGCGCCTGATATCGAGTATCTCGACGCCGTGTAACGCTTAATCCGACATGGAATCGGTTATGGCCGGAACACCATGTCGGATCGCTTGTTTGCTCACTTCAACCAAGGAGTGAAATATGACCAGCGAGACCGAAATCAAAGAAAAGTTCTGGAAATCCCTGAAGTCGGACCGGACGATGTTTTTGGGGTTGGCCGAAGGCGAAGATGGCCATGCGCGCCCGATGACGGCGCAACTGGAAGACGATTGTTTCCAAGACGGCCAATATGAAGGCCCCATCTGGTTTTTCACATCCCGCTCAAGCAATTTGTACCAGGAAATTGGCTCCGGCGGCCGGGCGATGGCGCATTTTGCGTCAAAAGGCCATGACATCTGGGCAACCGTGCACGGCAATCTTTCCCAATCAACTGACCCTGCGACCATCGACCGTTTGTGGAACCGGTTCGTCGCAGCTTGGTATGAAGGTGGCAAGGACGACCTAGAGGTTGCCCTGATCCGGCTTGATGCCGAAAATGCTGAAATCTGGATTGACGCGTCGAGCATGGTGGCCGGCATCAAAATGCTTATGGGCATAGACCCGAAGCAGGATTATAAAGATAAGGTCGCGCACGTCACGATGTGATGATTTAGGCCGGGCGCAGCTTTCCGTTTGCAAAAACAAAGCCGCCCGGCCGATCCTCTGCCAATAATGCCGGCCCGTCCAAGTCCACCCAATTTGCCGATTGCGCCACCAAAAATGCCGGGCCAATTGCAAGGCTGGTCGACAGCATACAGCCGACCATGATCTGCATTCCGGCGTTGTGCGCGGCCTTGCTGAGCGCAAGTGCCTCGGTCAGTCCGCCGGCTTTGTCGAGTTTTATGTTGACGCCCTGATACAAATGACGAAGACGCGCTATGTCGTTTGCAATATGGCAGCTTTCGTCTGCAAAAATGGGCAGTGGCGAAGAGATATCGGCTAATGCGGCGTCTTGGTCCACAGGTAGCGGCTGCTCAATCATGGCAACGCCGATATTTTTCAGCGCTTCAGCCTCGGCTGCGATATCAAGATCGCCCCAGCTTTCGTTCGCATCTACAATAATTTGTGCTTTCGGTGCGCCCGATCGAACCGCTGCAACCCGCTCGCGGTCGTCAGCCCCATTTAACTTGAGCTTTAACAAGCCATATCCGTCGGCGGCTGCCTTTTGGGCGTCGGTCCGCATGATATCGGGCGTATTTAGCGAAATCGTAAAAGCCGTTTGCAACGGCGCAGGCAGGACTTTCAGGCCAGCCAGTTCCCACAGGGCGACATCCATCTGCTTGGCTTCAAGATCCCAAAGCGCACAATCCAGAGCATTTCGTGCCGCCCCAGGCAATAATTTTGACTGCACTAACTGCCGGGCAACGACAACCGGGTAATTGGCCAGTTCCTGAGTGATCCCTTCAATTTGCCTAAGGCATTTTTCTGCGGATTCGCCAAGATAATAGACCGCCGTGCCCTCACCAATGCCGAAATGCGTACCATCGCTGACCGCGACCACCAACACGTCCACAAACTGCTTTGCGCCGCGGGCAATGATGAAGTGGCCATCCACCGGCCAGCGTTCGACGATGGCTGTAATCTGCAAGCTCATAGTCAGGACATGGCACGAAAGCGCAGCGCGCCAAACCTAAAAACACAATACGATATCAGCACGTTGCCATGGCAACGGCACGAAATCAATTGTGGCTTGCTATCCAATCTTCGACAACAGGTGCAATTTTTTCGCGCCATTTGCTTCCGTTGAAAATGCCATAATGGCCCACTTCTGGTGCCATATGGTATTTTTTGAAGGTATCAGGCAAGCCACTGGCTATTTTCAGCGCAGCTTTCGTTTGGCCCAAGCCGCTGATGTCGTCATTTTCACCCTCGATTGCAAGCAGACCGATATCGGTGATCGCAGCAGGGTCAACCAGCTTGCCGCGATAGTTGAACTCACCCTTCGGCAACAGATGGCGCTGGAATACCGTATCGACAGTTTGCAGATAGAACTCGGCGGTCATGTCGCATACCGCGCGATATTCGTTGTAGAATTCTTTCTGTCGATCAGCACCTTCGCCATCGCCTTTTACAAGGTCGGAAAACATCGACCAATGGCTGATCATATGATTGCCGAGGTTCATCGACATGAATCCAGACAGTTGAAGGAATCCCGGATAAACCCGGCGGCCAGAGCCTTTGTAATAAGGCGGGACGGTCGCAATCACATTTTGGACGAACCAATCGTGCGGCCGCTTCGTCGCGTGGTTGTTAACCGCAGTCGGCGCTTCGCGTGTGTCGATAGGACCACCCATCATCGTCAGCGTGCGCGGCCGAAGCGGATGCTTCTTGGCGCTCATAACTGCGGCGGCTGCGTATGCCGGAACCGATGGCTGGCAAACCGCGAGCATGTGTGCGCCGCGTCCACCAGCATCTGGTCCAATAAATTCCAACCATTCGATGAGATAATCGATGTAGGTTTCCAGATCGAAGCCGCCGCCGGTCAGCGGCACGTCACGCGCATCTTTCCAGTCGGTGATGTAGACATCATGCGTGACTATCATACGCTCAACTGTGCCGCGCAACAGCGTCGCAAAATGGCCTGACATCGGCGCGCAGATCAACAGCCTTGGCTTGTCGCTGCTGCCGTCATAGGTGAACCGCTTCAGCTGACCAAATGGCTTGCGCGCCATGTTTTCTTCCTCAACGACCAATGTTTTGCCGTCGACGACCACATTATCCAGCCCGAAAGCCGGTTTTCCACGCGGAAGGACCGAATGGGCGAAAACTTCTAAAGCTGATGCAGCTACGGGCGCCATTCCCGCATAGTTGAAAGGCGCAACCAGATTATTAAGCATTTCAGCCTGTCGTTGCGCAATCCAACCTGCGCCAGCAAGCCAACCGCGTTGAAGATCATATCCAGTGTACAGCATATTCAGGCCTTTAATTCTATAAAGCGGCTATTTTGCACCGCATTTGCAATCGGCTGTACGCATTTATTGTGCATTGCACCATAGGAAAAGCGTCGGCACATTGCGTGGCGCATTGTTACCCGTTGAGCGCACTGCTAGGCGAGCCGGATGACCGACGAAATTTCTGACCATCCAATTGCATTAACACCCGAACCAACGGAAACTGTTGCCGCTAAAGCAAAGCCAAATTTTGGAAGTCTGCGGATGATCGGACATTTTACGATCAAATATCCCCGCCAGATTACCTTTGCGTTGCTCGCCTTGGTGGCGGCGGCGGCGTCCACGCTTGCAATTCCATATGGCCTGCGCCTGATCATAGACGAAGGCTTTGTCAAAAACGGGGGCGATCCAGCGCCCTATTTTTACCTGCTTCTAGGTATTGTTGTCATCATTGGCATTTCGACGGCGTTCCGATTCTATTTCGTCAGCTGGCTTGGTGAGCGGGTAGTGGGCGACATTCGCGTTGCTGTTCAGCGCAATTTGCTGCGGTTATCGCCACGGTTTTTCGAAGAAAACCGACCCGGAGAAATTGCCAGCCGGATGACCGCCGATACAGCGATTATTGAACAGATCGTCGGCACCACTGTATCGGTGGCATTGCGGAATATTTTTATTGGTATTGGCGGCGTTACTTTACTTTTTGGGCTCGCGCCTAGCCTTACGATATGGCTCCTCGCGGGTATTCCTGTGGTTGTTTTGCCGATTGTGTTTCTGGGCCGACGCTTGGAAAAGGCGTCGCGTACTAGCCAGGATAATGTCGCAAGCGTTGGGACGATTATTTCGGAAACGCTTGGCGCAATCAAAATAGTTCAGGCCTTTGGTCAGGAAGGCCGCGAAGGCGTGCGATTTGGCGACGCAGTTGAAGGGACATTTACTGCTGCAAAAAAACGTATCCGGCTTCGGGCATTTCTCACGGCGCTCGTGATGGCGTTGATCTTTGGCGGCATTACAATGCTCGTCTGGGAAGGTACTGACCAGGTCAAGGACGGCGTTATATCGTCAGGCACCTTGTTCGCGGTCGTATTGTATGGCGCGCTCGTTGCGGGTTCATTTGGCGCCTTAACCGAAGTATATGGCGATTTAGTACGCGCGTCCGGCGCGGCGTCGCGACTGGCCGAATTGCTTCATGAAGTGCCTGAAATAGCGCCACCCGCCAACCCGGTTGCGATGCCGCCGGCTCGCGGGCAAATCGAGTTTCAAAACGTACATTTTCGCTATCCGACCCGGCCCGATGTGGCGGCACTTCACGATTTTAGCCTGAAAATTTCGCCCGGCGAAACGGTGGCTGTCGTTGGGCCATCGGGGGCAGGCAAGTCTACTTTGTTTCAACTTGCAGAGCGCTTTTACGACCCCGAAGTTGGCACGGTTCGCATCGACGGTGTTGCGTTGACAAGTGCGGACCCCGCAGACTTCCGGCAACGGATCGCTCTGGTGCCCCAGGACACCGTGCTTTTTGCGGCATCGGCGCGCGACAACCTGCGCTATGGTCAGTGGGATGCAAGCGACGAGGCCATTTGGGCCGCGGCCGAACAAGCCAACGCTGCGCAATACCTTCGCGAACTTCCCGAAGGATTAGACACATATCTCGGTGAAGGCGGTGCGCGGCTTTCGGGTGGCCAGCGGCAACGCCTCGCGATTGCCCGGGCACTGCTGCGCGATTCGCCCATATTATTGCTTGATGAGGCAACCAGCGCGTTGGATGCCGAAAGCGAGAAATTGGTTCAGGACGCTCTTGAACGCCTGATGGTCGGCCGAACTACGATCGTGATTGCACACCGGCTGGCAACGGTGCGCTCCGCCGACCGCATCATCGTTATGGATCAGGGCAAAATCGTCGAGGAAGGTGATCATCCGACGCTGAGCGCAGCAGGCGGCCTATATGCCCGTCTCGCCAGCTTACAGTTTGATGCTTAAAAGGACGAACGCAACCGTTCACGCATAGCGATCGGTTCAGACACAGAGGTTGCGGCTGTGCGCATTTTTTTGCTGAAGCGTTGCAAGCGAAAATAAAGCTCTTCGCTGGCAGCAATCAGTGCCCGTGCCTCGGGTGGGAACCGTTTGACCTGTGCCGCATCACTCACAGGGGCGTACCCTAAATCTAATGAGTCGCTGTGCGCATCCTCGTCAGAAATCTCCCCTGCCCGCAAAGCTTTCTGGTTCAGCAACCAAGCGATGCTGTGCATAAGCCGCGTCGTGACTTTCAGCGATTCACAGGAAAATGCCACGGATATTTCAGATGACAGCTGACCGTTAGCTTGGCTTCGGTCAAAACAATGCCGCGCTTCATCTGCCAACACCAGCGCTTCAGTGTATAACGAATCGATTAATAGAGGGGTCAGTTCTAAACGCGGGTTTTCCATGCGGTTCTATGACATAGCTGACGAAGACATGTTAGCGTAAAAAGACATGATTTAATGATGACTTGGCAGTTGTGCCGGGATGAAACAGCCACCTGCAATATGTTAATGATGCCCAAATAATATTAGGTAATTATGCAATAATGTCGGGAACCAATTGGTCCTCAAGCCGCATAATGCAGTCTTTCAATATCAGCTTTTTCTTTTTCAGCCGGGCAATCTGGAGCTGGTCAACTATGACCTGCGTACTGAGTGCGCGAATGGCGTCGTCAAGATCGCGGTGCTCGATCTTTAATTGCTCAAGCTGGTGCTGGTATCCATCATCGTTCATGGGTCTTTGTAGACAGAGTGCCGCAAACAAGTCATCGTTAAAAAACGGCGATTTGGCCGAGAGACGGTTTTTATACGCGCCCGCCTGATAATTATCGGCAAGACTTAGGTAAGGATTCGTGTTTTACTCTTCGGCTCAGATCGTCGAGTCTCACATTGAAGGAGAATGGTGTGAATAATAATCATCTGTCCGCACTTCGTAGCAAGCACGCCGAACTTGATCAAAAGCTGGAGCGCGAAGAGAACAGGCCCTTTCCCGACAGCAACGTGATCCACAATCTGAAAAAGCAAAAATTGCATTTGAAGGACGTTCTCGTGCAAGAGTCGGCATTAACTGACTGACTAGGAATATTTTCATGCAGGGTATCGCTTGCCATTAAGGTCTCTGCTACGTGCAAGCTATGGAAAGCGCTACCCGTTCAGCCCGTAACATCCTGACTGGTCTTCACGAGGTCATGGCCTCAAAAAACCATGCTCAGGGCAAGCTGAACCACGTCGTAAATATTATCGGTGAGGCGCTTTCAAGCGAAGTTTGTTCGATTTACCTTTTAAGGGACGGCGCTCTTGAACTGTTCGCGACGCGCGGATTGAACCAGGCTGCTGTCCACATTACGCGGTTGGGATTGGGCGAAGGTCTTGTCGGGACAATCGCCGAGAATGTCGAAACACTGAACCTTGATGAGGCAGCGGCGCACCCCAATTTCCGCTACGTTCCCGAAACGGGTGAAGAACGTTTCCACAGCTTCGCCGGAGTTCCGATTGTCCGCTCTGAACGCGCTGTGGGTGTGCTCGCGGTCCAGCATGTCGAGCCGCGGAAGTATGAAGAAGTCGAAATTGAAGCATTGCAGACCGTTGCCATGGTGCTTTCGGAATTAATCGCAAATGCTGACCTAATTGATGAGCCAAGCGCGCATGGCAGCAACGAAACTGGTACCGTCAGCCTCAGTGGTCTTCCGCTGGTCAAAGGCGCCGCTGCTGGAGTAGCAATTTTTCATCAGCCGAATGTGCGGATTGAACATACCGTCGCCGAAGATACCGAGGCAGAGCGGCAACGCGTTTATTCCGCCTTCGATAAAATGCGCGCGCAGATCGACAGGATGGCGAGCCAGATCGATTTCGGAACTGGCGGTGAACATGAGGAGGTCATCGCGACCTACAAAATGTTCGCATATGACGAGGGCTGGAGTCGGCGCATCAATGAGGCGATCGACAGTGGCCTGACGGCGGAAGCCGCAATTGAGCGCGTTCAACAGCGCACACGGATGCGGATGCGCCAAATCGACGATCCGTTGCTCGCCGACCGAATGCATGACCTCGAGGATCTTTCGAACAGGCTACTGCGTATTGTTTCAGGGCAAATGAGCACCGCAGCGCAGCTTGGGCTGAAAAAGGATTCTATCCTGATTGCGCGCAATCTTGGTCCCGCCGAATTGTTGGAATATGACAAAAGGCGGCTTCGCGGTGTTGTCTTGGAAGAAGGATCGCTCACCGCGCATGTTGTTATTGTGGCGCGCGCAATGGGTATACCGGTGCTTGGCCGGGTGCGGGGTATTCGTCACAAAGTACGTGATGGCGACATGCTGCTTCTAAATGCAGACGAAAAAAGTGTTATCGTGCGGCCTTCCTTGGCTGCGGAAGAAATTTTCCAGCACGACCTGATTGATCGGCAAAAGAAAAAGGCGCGTTATGCCGCCATGCGCGATGAAGCGTCCGTTACCAAGGACGGAGTTCCAGTCACGCTGATGATCAACGCTGGTTTGCGCGATGACATGTCGGCTTTGGCAACGACCGGTGCGGAAGGCGTTGGCCTGTTCAGGACCGAATTCCAGTTCCTCATCTCCGCCACCTTGCCGCAGCGCGAACGTCAGCAACGATTCTACCGTGATGTGATGGACGCAGCAGGCGAAAAGCCTGTGATTTTTCGCACGTTGGATATTGGTGGTGATAAGGCGCTGCCATATCTTAAAGACGAAACCAGTGAAGAAGAAAACCCGGCGCTCGGCTGGCGCGCGCTTCGTCTCTCGCTTGATCACGCCGGTTTGATGAAGGCGCAGGCACGCGCCTTGATTGAGGCATCGGCCGGCCGCACACTTAACGTCATGTTCCCGATGGTTTCCGAACCTTGGGAATTTGATGCTGCAAAAGCCATCTTCGACGGACAAATCGAATTTCTCGGTAAGCGCAAGAAAGTTCTTCCGAACAAAATCCGCTATGGAGCCATGCTTGAAGTGCCGGCACTGGCCGAAACGCTCGATATCCTGCTGCCCAAGATAGATTTTCTGTCAATCGGGACCAACGATCTTACGCAGTTTCTGTTTGCAGCCGACCGCGCTGACCCCAGATTGGCCGAACGGTATGATTGGCTTAGCCCGGCAATACTGAGATTTATCCGGCGCGTCGTCAAAGCAACAGAAGGGCATGATGTCGACGTTGCGGTATGCGGCGAAATGGGCGGACGCACGCTTGAAGCGCTTGCGCTTATCGGGGTCGGCATTCACCGATTATCAATCACGCCTGCAGCAGTCGGACCAATTAAGGCAATGGTCCTGTCAACGAACCATGCCGAAGTCCGCGCAAAGTTGGAAGAGTTGCTCAATAGTCCTACGGAGAATTTGCGCGAAGCACTGACCGCTTGGGCAGCGAGCCGGGGCATAGAAACTGGCTAAACTGCTTGATTTTTAAAGGTGAACAACCGGAATCGTCGTTGACATAGTGTTCAGGATGTTCATTGTTTGGCTGACTGCACGTAGAGGCGGGGAATCGGGTCTTGGAGAATGTAGTGGACGAAATTCCGCCTGTTGAAACGACGCTCAAAACCGTAGGCGAGCAACTGAAGTTAGCGCGTGAACGGATGGGCATGGGTCTTGCTGATCTTGCTGCAAAAACGCGCGTGCCGACTCGACATCTCGAGTCTATCGAACGGTCTGAATTCGGAGCATTGCCCGGGCAGACATACACCGTAGGGTTCGTTCGATCCTATGCGCGTGCAGTGAATATTGACGAAATTGCGATGGTCGACGCTTTACGCGTCGAATTATCCCGCAGTGGTCATCAAGGGTATCAGGCACCGCTTCAGAACTACGAACCGACAGATCCGGCGCGCGTTCCATCCAGAACACTGGCATGGACGGCGGCAGCGATTGCAGTAATTCTTCTGGCTGCCTATCTCGTGTTTCGCAATTTTACATTAACTCAGGTAGATACTGAAACGCAGCCGGCGGTGCCGCAAGTTTCAACATCGATGAGTGGCTCGCCTTCAAACGCCGCAGCGAAGACAGACAATTTAGCCAACAATGATGGGCCTGTGATTTTGACAGCCACCGACAATGTGTGGGTGAAGATCTACGATGTCGATCAAAAGCGGTTGTTCGAAAAGGAAATGGTAGCGGGTGACCGCTTCGCCGTGCCGCAAGATGCCAACAAGCCGATGATTGTTACCGGTCGGCCGCAGGCACTCACAGTGACCGTTGGCGGAAAAGCTGTCGCTCCACTCGGTGCGCCGGAAACAACTATTGCCGATGTCGGCATCAGCGCGAAAGACCTGCTGGCCCGCAATTCTGACAATGGCGCGTCAACACCTTAACGTGAGTTGGCGCGGCACAAAATTCGGACAGGTTTCCATTTGTTTACATCGCAATTTCGCGATGGGTCTTTATTGCGCTGTTCCAGTGGGCTATACGCCCGGAACGTTTCGTAAAGGGAAGTAACCCAATGCATTTTCGTCTTATTATGATCAGCTGCGCAGCACTCGCCGTTAGTACGCCCTCCATCGCACAGGACGCGAACATAGACGGTCGCGTGGGTAAACTCGAAAAGGAAATGCGCGCGGTCCAGCGTCAGGTTTTTCCCAATGGTGCCGGCAAGTTTGTGGAGCCCGAAATCCAGTCTCCGACTGCGCCCAAAACAACGTCGGCATCGACGACAGCCACAGCGGATCTTACCGCACGTGTAGACGCGCTTGAGGCCCAACTTGCCATGCTGACGGGTCAGGTTGAACTTCAAGGCAACAGCATGCGTGGCCTCGAGGGCCGGTTAAAGGCCATAGAAACGCAATTAGCTACGCAGCAGACAACTTCCGCAGAAGTTGTAAATCCGGTATCAATCCCCATTGCAACAGCGAGCCCGAAGCCCGCGGTTGCGGTCGTCAAACCCGCTGCTCCCGCAAAACCCAGCGCCGCGCGCGTGGCAGCAGTTGCCGCCATCGAACGCCCTGCGACGGGCGACACTTTCGAGGATGGTTACAATTACGGCTACAGATTGTGGGAAGCGAAGTTCTTCCCCGAATCGCAAGCCACTCTTGAAGAGGTCGTTGCCAAGAATCCAAAACACAAACGCGCCAGCTTTGCGCGCAACTTGTTGGGTCGCGCGTGGTTGGATGACAGTAAGCCTGCCACTGCCGTCAAAGTGTTTTACGACAATTACAAAGCTGACCCGCGCGGCGAACGTGCGCCCGAAAGCCTATTTTTCTTGGGCTCAGCGTTAACAGACCTCGGCAAAACGGCCGAAGCTTGCGAAGCTTACGGCGAACTGGCGAAAGCCTATCCGGACGTCGCGACTGGCCGGTTGGCAGATCGCATCGCATCGGGCAGAACACGGGCGAAGTGCAAATAGCGCCCGGCCCGGTCGCTCTGGATCGTTTTAGGGCGGCGCTGCAAAAGTTGCACGTAACAAACAGTGATAGGCTGCTATGCGCTATATCGGGTGGTCCAGACAGCATGGCGTTGCTTCTGCTCGCGCAACAAACGATGCCCGATAGGCTGGTTGCAGCAACAGTAGACCATCAACTGCGCCGGGAATCCTCCGACGAGGCAAAATATGTTGATCTCTTCTGCCAAAATCTGGGTATTCCGCACGTCACTTTAACACCGGATGAAGCCATCAGCGGCAATATTCAGTCGTCGGCACGCACG
Organism: Sphingorhabdus sp.; assembly: GCF_046596595.1. Classification (GTDB taxonomy): domain Bacteria; phylum Pseudomonadota; class Alphaproteobacteria; order Sphingomonadales; family Sphingomonadaceae; genus Sphingorhabdus_B. The sequence goes on along the minus strand of NZ_JBKJMB010000064.1, from coordinate 31,648 downwards.
GCGCGATATGCGTTGCTGGAGCGGGCGGCCGATGCGCATAATTGCACGTATATCGCCACTGCACACCACGCGGATGACCAGTTGGAAACAATATTGATGCGCTTGGCCCGAGGCAGCGGGGTCGACGGCTTGTCCTCAATTCGCGCACAAAATGGTCGCGTAATCCGTCCACTTCTGCAATTCCGTAAGGCCGAACTTGTCTCTCTTTGCGCTGACGCAGGCATCGTGCCGGTGAACGACCCTAGTAACAAGAATGCTGACTTCGCACGGGTGGCGATGCGAAACTGGCTGGAATCCACAAATCACCCTTTTCGTGCCGACCGGGCCGCACGCACTACCGAAGCCCTCGCCGCAGCATCCGAGGCCTTGGTCTGGATGACTGACTGGCTCGCTTCGCAGCGAATCCGGCTCGAAAATGGCATACTAATTTGCGATGCCACCGAAATTCCAGGTGAACTTAAAAGGCGGCTTTTGATGCGCTGCCTTTCAACTGTTGACCCGGATATTACGCCGCGTGGTGACGCTATTGACCGATTACTGGACGACTTGGAAAACGGACGCATGGCGACAATTGGCGATGTGAAATGCGTGGGCGGTGCGCAATGGCGTTTTTCTCCTGCCCCGCCTAGGCGAAGCTGAGGATCAGATACCCGCAATTTTGATAATCCCTATATTGTCATTCGCACATTCGCCCCTACATTGGCCTTATACTCCCGCGCATGTGGCGCTGGCATAAAGCAAGGCAGTTATGATGAACGACGAACAGGAACCGAAGAGCAACCCGATGCTGCGTAACATGGCCATCTGGTCAGCGATTATTGTGGCTCTATTGCTTGTAGCTTCGATCTTCAGCGGCTCCTCGGCCCCGGCCAACGGCATTACCTATTCGTCGTTCCGCGACAAGGTTGAGGCAGGGCAAGTTAAGTCCGTGCTGATTACGGACGATCGTATCACTGGTAAGCTCCAAAATGACGAAACTTTCGTGACGGGTTCGCTGCCGAACGACACCAGCCTTTTGCCCCTGCTCGAGGAAAAGGGTGTCAACTACGACCAAAAACCTACAGAACAGCCGAGCTTGCTACTCCTCCTTGTGTATCAGGCACTTCCTTTCCTGCTCATACTGGGAATTGCGTTTTTTGTTCTTCGTCAAATGCAAAAAGGTGGCGGTGCCGGCGGGGCCATGGGTTTTGGCAAGTCTAAAGCCAAGTTGCTTACTGAAAAGCATGGCAAGGTAACGTTCGAAGATGTGGCCGGCATCGACGAAGCACGCGAAGAGCTTCAGGAAATCGTTGAATTCCTGAAAGATCCGCACAAGTTCAGCCGTCTCGGCGGCAAAATACCCAAGGGCGCTTTGCTCGTGGGTTCGCCGGGTACGGGTAAGACATTGCTGGCGCGCGCCATTGCCGGCGAAGCGGGTGTGCCTTTCTTCTCGATATCGGGTTCCGATTTTGTTGAAATGTTCGTCGGCGTCGGCGCAAGCCGTGTGCGCGACATGTTTGAACAAGCGAAGAAGAACGCACCGTGCATCGTCTTCATCGACGAAATCGATGCTGTTGGCCGCAGCCGTGGTGCTGGTCTTGGCAACCAGAATGACGAACGCGAACAGACGTTGAACCAGCTGTTGGTCGAAATGGACGGTTTTGAGGCTAATGAAGGCATCATTATCGTTGCTGCAACCAACCGTCCCGACGTTCTTGACCCAGCCTTGCTGCGTCCGGGCCGTTTCGACAGGCAAGTCGTTGTTCCGCGTCCCGACATTGATGGCCGCGTCAAGATTCTCGACGTCCATATGAAAAAGGTACCGTTGGCACCAGATGTCGATGGACGGGTAATTGCGCGTGGAACGCCCGGTTTCTCCGGCGCTGACCTTGCTAACCTCGTCAATGAAGCCGCTTTGCTTGCGGCTCGCCGGGGCAAACGCCTTGTCGCGATGCAGGAGTTTGAAGATGCTAAAGACAAGGTGATGATGGGCACTGAGCGCAAGTCCATGGTCATGACCGAAGACGAAAAGAAAATGACCGCTTATCATGAGGCTGGTCACGCCATCGTCTCGATACACGAAGTGGCTTCTGACCCAATCCACAAGGCAACCATCATTCCACGTGGCCGCGCCTTGGGTATGGTCATGCGTCTGCCTGAGCGGGATAATTACAGCTATCACCGCGACAAAATGCACGCCAACCTGTCGGTATCAATGGGTGGCCGCGTGGCGGAAGAACTGATTTTTGGCTATGATAAGGTCAGCTCAGGCGCATCAAGTGACATTCAATATGCAACCAGTCTTGCGCGCGACATGGTCACACAATGGGGTATGTCGGACGCCATGGGTCCGCTGCAATATGAAGAGCGTCAGGATGGTTATCTTGGCTATGGCATGTCGCAACGCTCTGCCATGTCGGACGAAACCGCACGGAAGATTGATGCCGAAATTCGCAAGCTGGTCGAAGGTGGACATCAGCGCGCAACCGAATTGCTGACGACACATAATGAACAACTGCATCTGTTGGCCAACGCACTTCTTGAATTTGAAACACTGTCAGGTGACGAGATTAACCAGCTTTTGGAAACTGGCAAATTCGAACGCGATGATGGCAAGGTCATTAAGCCTTCGTCCATTCCAACGGTTGGCACAGCCATACCCAAGGCAGGACGCGGCAAATCTGCGCCGGTCGGAGGCGCAACCCCACAAGGCGCCTAGTTTTGGCTTTTATTCGCGGCCTCAACGCTATACTCCGTTAGGAGAGAGTTGAGGTCGCAAATATGAAATATGCTGTGCTTTTGGCAAGCGGTGCATTGTTGTGTGCCGCCCCGGCAACCGCCATGGACGCCGAAACTTTTTTTGTAAAAGCAGTCGCTTTAAAGAAAAAAGGCATGGGCGCGGTTTTTGCCAAAGACCTCAAGCCCATGGTTAGGATTTTTGAAGCTGCTGCGAATTCAGTCAAAGCAGAAAACGAAGTCGCAAGGGCCGCAGGGTTGCCACTGTTTTGTGCACCCAAAAAGTACCGCCTGACAGCCGATCAGTTCATTGGCGAATTCAGTCAAATTCCAAAGGAGCGAAGACGAACACAATCCGTGCGCGATGCATGGCGCGAAATCGTCATCCGGCGCTTTCCCTGCTAACGTAGCGCTTCCCTGGGCGAGGAGCGGCAAAAATGCCAATTTATTGCGATGAATCGGGCGGTGTCGGGCGCGGTGTAATGACACTGGCGGCTGTTTCCATCGAGAATAAAGTTGCTGATGCAGTAATCGCCCGATTTCGGGAGGTTACAGGGCTGAGAGGGGAACTGAAGGGTAGCCGGATTGACTTGGCAGAACGCGGATTGCTGTTTGAATTGCTTGGCACACAACCATGGAACGCGACAGTCGGCATTGCAATTTCCGCGCTTGCGCCGGAGGTCGGGCAGGACCGTGGCGCTCACGACACCGATATTTACGCGCAGTTACTCAATGACGCTGTCGCCAAATTGGTATTAGCGGAAGGAAATTGCGTCCAAATCGTGATCGATGATGGCCGCTATGGCCCCGAAACGCTTGCACTTATCCGCAAGGACGTTGCGCAATCTGTAGGACCCTGCGGCACTGCATCACTCGGTCTTAGCCACGAACATTCCGGGCTCCAGATTGCCGACGTCATTGCCAATACATTCTTCAACCGCGCAATGGTAACCGAGCGCCAAGCTAGGTTGGCAGCAATTGTCGCACCATTTTTGGAGAGCGGCAAAATTGCGCTCAATATATTATCAGGTGACGCCCAGGGTGACGACGAGCGCAGCGAATAGGGTAAGCGCTGCCATTGCGAACCCGGATAACAGACATGTGCGCCAGAATGCGCCAAAGCGCGATATTTGGTAGGCATATTTCAACTGCCTATACATGTGGACGGGTGGCGCGAATGCGAGCAGAAACCCGCCAATAACTTCTGTTGCCGAATAGCTGATGAGCAACCCGCTTATAATGCCCAGCAGCATCATGAAGGTAAGCGAATAGGTCACAAAAACCGCATGGTCGAACAGCTTGAACTGCCGCCGCCAAAAAAATAGCAACCAGACAAAAGGCACGGATATCGGGATAAGTGCCCAGCCATATTTATAGGCATTGGACTGCATTTTATAGATCAGCAATTGCGGGTTTTTGGTAGCCTTCCTTGCAGCCGAATTCAAATAAGCAGCGCCTGGAAAATCAAGGTCTGTAAAACGGAAATTCTTGAGCGTATCCTCGTCATCGCCTACATCGTCGGCCGCGGTGTTTATCAGTCGGCTGGCAAGTTTTTGTGCTGTTAGTTCGGATTCCAAATCCCGCGTGGGTGTTCCGGCCTTGCGGGCAGCGGCAATATCGGTTTCCAATTGTGCGATCTCGGCGGCAACTTTGCGCCTCTCCAGACTTATGCCTTGGGCAACGGGTTTGTCCTGCAGAGCGCTCTGCCCTGTTTGGACGGCGACGTCTGTGTTCGCGCCATCTTCAGGAACCAGCCAATTGAAAGCTGCGAAGGTAAGGAACACCGTAAACAAGAACAATGCAAGCGGCGACACGAACTTGGCGCGCTCCCCATGCACATATCGCCGCGTCAGATCACCGGGCTTCCAGAACAACATTGGCAATGTCCGCCAAATTTTCCCGTCGAAATGCAGGACGCTGTGCAATATGTCGTGGCCGAAAGCACCAAGTGTCCGGTGCAACCTCGCCTTTTGACCGCAAACATGGCAGTGCGCTCCGACTAATGCCGTTCCGCAGTTGAGGCACGAGGTCGAATTACCCCTGCCCTCGCCCGCATCGGGCTCGACCGCTCGGGCAATAGCCGCACCGGTGATGATATCTGCAGCCCCTGCCAATTCCCCGCTCATGTCAGGTATTTATCAGTGTGGCGACCGAAAGCCAAAAGAAAAGGCCCGGACGCGCCGGGCCTTGCTTTAACATCCATGTGACAACGAATTACCGGTCGTAATCGCGCTGCATGCCCGCACCGCGTGCTGGAGCGGCGGCCGTTAAACGAAGCGCCTCGGCAGACAGGCTGATCGAGCCAACTTCATCTGCTTCTTCGTCTTCATCAACCTGAACTTTCTGCAGCGACTGCACGAGGCCTTCTTGCAACTGGTCAGGACGGACGGTTTCTTCGGCGATTTCGCGCAAAGCCACCACTGGGTTTTTATCACGGTCACGATCGATCGTCAGTTCAGCACCGCCAGAGATTTCGCGCGCACGTTCGGCGGCAAGAAGTACAAGGTCGAACCGGTTGGTGATCTTGTCGATGCAATCTTCAACAGTAACGCGTGCCATCTTGGCTCCTGATTCTTCGTAAATTTCGGGAAGTTGCACGCTGGTAAAGCTACCTGCGTAAAATGTCAACGAAAAGGGCGGGCCGCTTGCCGTAAGACGTGCAAAGCGGTATCGTCAAGACCATGACAGCGCAATCACGCAAGCCCGGGTTTCCCGGCGCGTACTTTCAGGTTGCAGGGCATGACTTGCATTTGGTCCATTCGCCGCAAGACAGGCTAAATGCTTTACTGCAGCTCATTTCAGCGGCACAAAAATCCATTCAAATGTTTTTTTATATGTTTAATGACGATGCCACAGGCCGCGAAGTGCGCGCGGCGCTGGTTTCAGCTGCCGAACGCGGCGTGAATGTGCAGCTAATCATCGACAGCTTTGGATCGACCAAAGTGCACGATCGATTTTTTGATGAATTGATCGCGGCGGGCGGCGCCTATCACAGCTTTGGCTCCCGCAAAGGTCTTGGCTATCTGATACGCAATCACCAGAAAATTTTGGTCGTCGATGGCGCACATGCGCTTGTCGGTGGCTTTAACATCACTGATGCCTATTTCGGGCGCGCTGGCGACGCCAGCTGGGAAGATCTCGGCATGATAGTGTCCGGCCCGCAAGCACAGAAATTGGGTGACTATTTCGACGACATGGCCAGGGCATCTAACAACGGCAAGGTGCGTTACCGCAGCATCCGCGCCATTATTCACCAGTGGCGGCCAGGCATTGGCCAGGTACAATGGCTTTTGGGTGGTCCTACCAACCGTATTTCGCCTTGGGCCCTCACCTTCAAACGGTCATTGGACACTGGCCAAAGATTTGACATTGTCTCGGCCTATTTTTCGCCGTCGCAGACGATATTACGCCGCATCGCCCGGACAGCAAAGCGCAACAAGGGTTCGCGGCTGATAATGGCGGGCAAGACAGATAATGGAGCGACGATAGCGGCGGCACGTGTGCTGTATCGCTATTTGTTGCGGCGCAAGGCCAAAATTTTTGAATTTCAACCGCATCCGCTGCACATGAAACTGATGGTGATTGATGACACCGTCTATATCGGTTCAGCCAATCTCGATATCCGAAGCCTGTTCATCAATCTGGAAATCATGGTGCGGATAAAGGACAAGGCGCTTGCAATACATATGCGCAAGATGATCGATGATCTTGTGGCGCAGTCCGAGGAACAGACCGGACTGTTGCTCAAAGCCCGCGACAGTTATTGGAGCAGATTCAAGGCTGGGCTTGCTTATTTCCTCGTCAACTCGGTCGATTACACGATTGGCCGGCGGATCAAATTCGGTTTGATACGCAACCGGTAATCATTCTTTCCACCCCCAAAACAGGTGGCATGGCAAAACATTCCAAAACTCAAAACCCGTGTCGATTTTGCGAAAATGCGGAGCCATGAAGTCCCGGGCGCGGGCACGGAACTGGTACACCAGAAACGCACCACCGGGACGGATGGCTTTTGCGGTTTCAGCCGCGATGACCGGGCCAAGATTATTGGGTAGCGTCGAAAATGGCAGGCCCGACAAAATATAATCGGCGTGCTCAAAGCCAAAATTGTTGATGATGTCATTTACATCGGCTGCCGAACCATGGACCGCAATGAAACGGCTGTCACGGATCGCTTTGCGCAGATAATCGATAAAATCCTCATTGAGGTCGATGACGAGCAAGGTGGCATCTGGCCGCATCCGGTCCAACACCGGCTGGCAAAAAGTGCCAATGCCCGGACCATATTCGACAAAAAGCTTGGTATTGTCCCAATCTACGGGCGCGAGCATTTTCTTGACGGTCTTCGACGATGACGGGATGATCGATCCGACCATCACTGGATGCTTGATAAAACCTTTAAAGAAAACGCCCCAAGGGCCAAAAAAGCGACTGGCGCGGTTCTTCATGCGGTACAGCACCGTCGTTTTAGCCAAGCTAGAATATATCATACTATCGATCCGGGGGAAGTTGTCACGAAAAGTTCACATTTGCAAATTGATGCCCTTCATGCAACCGCATTAAGCAACAATCTGTTCCGGTGCGCTTGCATTAGATATCGGATGCGCTTTATGCCGCGGCGATGACAAAGCTTCCTTTTGGAACCATTTCGGTCATATTCGTGGCGCAGCGTACCGGTGTGGATGATGCTGGCTATGCCCGTGCAGCGACTATGATGGATAGGCTGGCAGCGCAGCAAGAGGGCTATATTGGCATGGATTCTGTGCGTGGGGTAGACGGACTTGGCATTACAGTCAGCTATTGGGTCGATGAAGAAAGCGCCAAAGCGTGGCGCGATCATCCCGAACATGCGGCCATTCGCGACGCTGGCCGCGATCGTTGGTATGCATATTACAGCCTACATGTGTCTCAAGTGAAGCGTAGTTATGACTGGAAAAAAACATGAGTGCGGTTCAAGCCATACCCAATAGCCGCGTCGTGGTGCTGTTTTTGGTCATGCTTGTGGCGGCAGCAGGTAATACAGCGATGCAGTCCGCCCTGCCGGCGATCGCCAGCGAGCTGGATATGCCCGATGTCTGGGTAAGTCTGGCCTTCAGCTGGTCTGCACTTTTGTGGGTGATAACCGCGCCCAAATGGGCCCGATTATCCGACCGCAGAGGTCGCAAACAATTGATGAGCATTGGGGTTATCGGTTTTGTAGCGTCGATGGGATTTTGCGGGCTCGTTTTATGGCTTGGCCTTGCCGGTTTAATCGGCCCGGTGGTAACGTTCGTCCTGTTTGCCTTATTTCGCAGCCTATACGGCGGTTTTGGTTCCGCCGCCCCGCCCGCTGTTCAAGCATATGTTGCCGCACGAACCGAACGCGCTGAGCGTACTAAGGCCCTATCAATGCTTGCTTCGTCTTTCGGGGTCGGCACCGTCATTGGACCTGCCACGGCGCATTATTTTCTGTTTCCACCTTTCGGTCTGGCGGGGCCACTTATTATGTTCGCGGTATTCGGGTTGGCTGTGCTTATTGCCCTGCACGTCCAGTTGCCGAACGACACTCCGCGTTTTGAAGCGCGCGGAGCAGTTGCAGCCTATCCCAATTCGGCGTCCATGAACTCTCCCGATGCGGACGATGTGGATGGCGACGCGTTGGGTTCCGTATTGCCCACTGCGGAAGTGCGCCTCCCGTGGCGTGACGAACGGCTGGCTGCATGGTTGATTGCAGGATTGATCGGAGGACATGCCCAAGCAATTATTCTGGGTGTTGTCGGTTTTCTGGTTCGGGACCGGCTCGGGTTGCATGATCGGCCATGGGAGGCGGTGCAAGCCAGCGGATCGGTCATGCTGATTGGCGCAATGGCGACCTTGCTTGCGCAATGGGGCCTCATACCCATGTTGTCGCTTGCAGCGCGCAGCTCAGTGTTGCTGGGTGCAATTCTTGCCTTAATTGGCACCATTCTTACCGCCATCAGTCATGATTTTTATGGCATCAGCACGGGATTTGCGGTTGCGTCACTGGGTTTTGGACTTTTCCGGCCTGGCTTTACCGCTGGTGCGTCGTTGGCCGTCCGCCGGCATGAACAAGGCGACGTCGCCGGCAAAATAGCGTCGATAAACGGCGCAGCGTATATCTTCGCGCCGGCTGTCGGGGTCGCCCTGTTCAACTATTGGGAGCCAGCGACATTTATCCTCATCGCGGCTTCCTTGTTGTTTCTTATTATTTGGGGACGGCGGGCATTGATAGTGCCGGCCGAAGCTTAAGGTTCATGCTTCAAATCGCGCACCGGTTTGACCATTCCGGGCGAAACAAAGCCCATGCCTTGTGGCACCAATGCAGCGGCCTTTAGCTTGGTTTCCATCGCGCCATATTCTTCCTCCATCTCGACGGTGACGGTGGCACGCGAGGCATTTAGTGCTTGGCTGAAATGCACCATTTTGACTTCTTTAACATCATTGCCGCCTTCGCGCAGTGCAGAAAGACCAGCCCGCCGCACCAAGTCCTCCAAATCCGCGCCGGTGTAGCGCTCGGTACGCTCGGCGATTTCGTCTAGGTCAACATCCTTCCCCATTGGCATCTTGGTCGTGTGAATACCCAATATTCGTCGGCGGCCGCCTTTGTCCGGAACGGTGACATAAACAAGCTCGTCAAACCGTCCGGGGCGAAGCAATGCCGGATCAAGCAAAGTGGGGCGGTTAGTCGCGCCAATGACCACAACGGACTGAAGCTCCTCAAGACCGTCCATTTCTGCAAGCAATGTGTTGACCACCCGCTCGGTGACCTGCGGCTCACCCCTGCCGCCGCCGCGCATCGGCGCAAGACTGTCGATCTCGTCAAAAAAGATGATGCAGGGTGCAACCTGACGCGCACGCGCAAATAATCGTGCGATCTGCTGCTCGCTCTCGCCATACCATTTGGACAAGAGGTCGGAGGACTTCGTAGCGATGAAATTTGCTTGCGCCTCGCGCGCCACGGCCTTGGCCAACAAGGTTTTACCGGTGCCAGGTGGCCCGTACAACAGGAAACCTTTCGCCGGCCGAATGCCGAGCCGCCTGAAGGCATCGGGATTGCGCAATGGAAGCTCGACCCCTTCTTTCAAGCGCATTTGCGCTTCATCCAGGCCGCCGATATCTTCCCAGCGCACATCAGGTGCCTGCACCATGACTTCACGCATGGCAGACGGCTGGACACGTTTCAGTGCCTCAAAAAAGTCGTCACGTGTGACGCGCAGGCTCTCGAGCACTTCAGCAGGGATGGTGCCACTCGCCAAATCTAGTTTCGGCATGATGCGGCGGACGGCCTCGATTGCCGCCTCCCGCGTTAGCGCAGACAGGTCAGCGCCAACAAAGCCATACGTCGTGCGTGCCAACTCCTTAAGGTCCACGCGCGTGCCAAGGGGCATCCCGCGCGTATGGATAGCAAGGATTTCCCGCCTGCCACTTTCGTCGGGCACACCGACGATAATTTCACGGTCAAAACGGCCAGGTCTGCGAAGCGCCTCGTCAATAGCCTCGGGACGGTTGGTGGCCGCGATGACGACCAAATTGGTCCGCGGTTCAAGTCCGTCCATTAAGGTCAGTAGTTGCGCGACCAGCCGTTTTTCCGCTTCGCCTTGCACTTGATCACGCTTTGGAGCAATCGAATCGATTTCGTCAATAAACAGGATAGATGGCGCAGCCTTGGTCGCAGCCTCGAATATATCGCGCAGCTTCTTTTCAGATTCGCCATAAGCAGACCCCATGATCTCAGGTCCGTTGATCAGAAAAAATTCCGCTTCACTCTCATTGGCAACCGCCCGCGCCAGCCGCGTTTTACCAGTGCCGGGTGGACCATGCAGCAAGACGCCACGTGGCGGATCTACCCCCAGCCGCGTAAACAATTCGGGGTAACGCAAAGGAAGCTCAACCATCTCGCGCAATTGCTTGATTGTGTCCCCCATACCGCCAAGGTCGTCATAAGTGACATCTGCGCGGCGTCCTTCTTTTGCCTCGGCAAATTCTGCGCGCAGTTCGACTTCAGTGTCGTTATCGATGTGCACAATGCCCTTGGGTACCGTGGACACAACCGTGAGGCGAATTTCGGCCAAGGCAAAGGCTGGTGCAGCGAGCATTTGCCGCAATTGCGGCGGCATATCATCCGGTGCGACGCGTTGTTGGCCATGCGTTGCAACCACGTCGCCCGCGACCACAGGCCGCCCCAGAAAGCTGCGTTTTAGGGCTTGTGAAGGACCTTCAAGTCGGATTTCGCGCTGGGCAGGCGCGAATACAACTTTAATAGCTGGCTTCGACACCACCTTGCGGACTTCAACATAATCGCCAGCGCCCACACCCGCATTTGCGCGTTGCAGACCGTCAAGGCGAACGACCTCAAGCCCTTCGTCTTCCGGATAAGGGTCAACAGCGCGCGCCGCAGTACTACGTTTGCAAATTATTTCGATGACATCGCCTTGTGCAATGCCATTCGCTGCCATGAATTGAAGCGACATCCGCGCAAGCCCACGGCCCGAATCTTCAAGCTTGGCGTTGGCGACCTGCAATTTCGGAATTTTGGCTTTGGGGGACATTGGCTGCCTCATCATCGTTAAGACACCAAAATAGGACTTGTTCCCAAGATTGCGACACCGATATGCCAAATAGGGACAAAAAAAGGGCCGACCGAAGCCGACCCTGAAAAAGTCTTTAGGAGAGGATGCCTATAAGGCTTTTCCCGTATGGCGAAATTCTAATTATTGTGCAAGTGCGAACAGTGCAATAGATGTTGCAAATCATGCAACTACATTTTATAGGTTTTTACCGGATTTCGCGGCATTTCCACGATCGCGAAGGCAGATAAATTTTGTTGCACTGCGACAAATTGAGGAGATGATATGCGCAGATTGCCCCCTTTACGTTCACTGGAAGCCTTTCTGCGTGTTGCCAAACTTGGATCGGCCAAAGCCGCGGCAAGCGAGCTTGCATTGTCGCCTCCGGCGCTGAGCCGACGGATCAAGGCACTTGAAGATTTCATTGGCAAGTCTTTGTTCGACCGCCGTGCTCAAGCTATGGTCATCAATGCCGATGGTGAGGCGTTGCTTGCTGCTGTGGAGCCCGCAATGGATGCAATGGCCGAAGCTGTTGATGAACTGGCAGGTCGCGGCGGCGAATATCGTCTGCGTTTGGGCTTGCTGCCGTTATTTGGGTCGCAGCGACTTATTCCGCGTTTGCCCGAATTGCGTAAGGCATTCCCGAAATTACACATCGACGTCGATACGTCTGGTCATGCCGAAAACCTGCTGGGCGATATTGTTGACGCAGCGATTATCATTGCCGCTGAGGTAGACCCCAAGCTCTACAGCGTCCGACTCGACCGCAATATCGTTTATGCCATCGCTTCCGAGCAGTGGGCGAAAGAACATAAGGTTGAAAAGCCTGAAGACCTGAGCAAATACACCGTGATGGTGCACAGCGATATGCCCATGATTTTTGACGCCTGGCGCCAGGCCATGGGTGTGCCCCGGTTAAAGCCCGCAGCTGTCGATAGTCTCGATAGCGGTGCCCTCATGCTTGAGGCAGCAGCTAATGGCCTTGGCGTTGCAATCATGCATGGCAGCCATTTTTCCGATGCGCGCGACCCACGCCTCACAAGGCTTTTCGACGCGGAAGTTGAAAGTCCTTATAGCTATTATTTTGTCTGCCGCCCCCGCGCGCTTAAGCAGCGGGCTGTAAAGATTTTCCACGACTGGCTATTAAAGTCGGGGGTATAAAAAAGGGGCCGGCAACGCCGACCCCTTTATGCTGGATTACCCCACTGACGGTGGGTGTACGAACAAGGTCCTTAGCTCTTGCAGGTCTGCGCGCCCTTTCCGGCAAGCTTCACATTGATCTGGTCGCCATTGCCCGAAAGCGAGCTTTCGCCATCAGCCGATGTCAAAGGACCAGCGGGATCAGCCTGTACTGGCGCGGCGGCCGTACCAGCTGCTGGCACTTCTGCCTTGGGTGCCGTCACCCGAACGGCGAGAGCAGATTTTTCGCCAACGCGAATATCGGCAGCTTCATTCTGACCCAGAAAATCAACATATAAAATGGTGTTGTCAGCGCAGCGATAGGTACCGGTGGCCGTGATTGCCGGTGGCATTTCGACGTCAGCAGCCGACGCTGCAGCGGTTTCCTGAGCATTTTCAGCTGCTGGTGGGGTTTCGGATTTGTTGCATGCGGCCAAAGCAAGCATGGACAACGGGGCGAGGAAGATGAGTTTCTTTGTCATAGGAGATGTCCTGTGCCGCAGCACACCGCCGCTGTGAAGCAATTTAAAGCCGAAAAGAGCGAAAATTTCGATAGAGCGAGCACTTGACCGGTGCGGCGGCGGGCGTCATTGCGGTTCGATGACTGAAGACGTAGCTGACATGAATTTCGAACAGGCGCTGCGCGCGCTTGAAGACATTGTCCATAAGCTGGAAAGCGGCGCCGCACCGCTGGACGAATCCATTGCATTGTATGAACGCGGTAACGCGTTGCGGGCCTTGTGCCAGCAACGGCTGGATTCGGCGAAGGCGCGTATCGAGGCAATCACGCTTGGTCCAGATGGATCACCAACTGGCACAGCGCCGTTTGACGCTGGATAATCCTAGTGCCTGACGCGACCAGTCCTTCGTTGTTAAAAGACGCCCTTGCGCAGATCGCGGCGGACATCGATCAGGAATTTGATGCGCTGCTTCAATTGCCCGGCGACGCGCGGGACCGTTTATATGCCGCCATGCGCCACGCAGCGATTGGCGGGGGAAAGCGACTTCGGCCCTTACTTGTTACGGCGACCGCAGCACTGTTCCACGTTGACCGCACAGTTGCCTTGCGCGTGGGCACAGCTGTTGAAGCCATCCACGTCTACTCTTTAGTCCATGATGACCTGCCATGCATGGATGATGACGACATACGCCGCGGAAAGCCCACCGTGCACCGGGCATTTGACGATGCTACCGCAGTTCTGGCCGGCGATTCACTGCATGCACTGGCGTTCGAAATACTGGCAAATCCACAGACGCACGCCGATCCGTTCGTTCGTGGCGAACTGGTATCCACGCTCGCTTTGGCGAGCGGGCCAGAAGGCATGGCCGGCGGTCAGATGATGGACATCGAAGCCGAAAACGCGGCTTTCGACTTGCAAACAGTCATGCGCCTGCAAGCCTTGAAAACCGGCGCACTCATTGCCGCGAGCGTCGAAATGGGCGCAATTCTGGGCCACATACCGCCCGAAGGAAGAACGCATCTGCGGGGCTATGCGCGCGACATCGGTCTTGCTTTCCAGATCGCGGACGACATCATGGACGTCGAGGGTAATCCGGAACTTGCCGGAAAAGCGCTTCAGAAAGATGCCGAGGCTGGTAAGGGAACATTTGTCTCTCTCATGGGCCTCGACCGGGCAAAGCAGCAGGCTGAAATGTTGGTAGCTCAAGCCAACGAGCATTTATCGATTTATGGCGCCGAGGCCGATCTTTTGCGCGCCATTGCCAATTACATCACCGAAAGGGACCACTGATGACGCACCGTATTGGCGTATATCCAGGCACCTTTGACCCCATCACTTTGGGGCATATGGACATCATCCGGCGCGGCGCGAAGCTGGTGGACGAGCTCATTATCGGAGTCACAACGAATGCCGCAAAATCCCCGATGTTTTCAGATGACGAGCGTATCTCGATGGTTCAACGCGAAGTCGCCAGCATTGGATCTGCCCATATCCGCGTTGTGGGATTTAACTCTTTGCTGATGGATTTTGCCGAAGCGCAAGGTGCCAGTACGGTTATCCGCGGCATCCGCGGGGTCACCGACTTCGAATATGAATATCAACTCACAGGTATGAACCGGCAATTGAACGATCGGGTTGAGACACTGTTTTTGATGGCGGATGTATCGCTTCAGCCGATTGCATCGCGGCTGGTGAAGGAAATCGCGATTTACGGCGGTGAGATTGGCAAATTTGTAACGCCCGCTATTCGCGCCGAAGTCATTGAAAGGGTCCAGCAGTTGAGTGGGAAGACAACCTAACCGCCAAAGCTTTCGAGCCAGATTGCAATCATCAAACCCAATGCTGTTGCAACGCCAGCAAGATGATGGTCTTCTTTGAAGGCCTTGGGAAACACCTCGGTCGCTAGCGACGCCACAACCGCCCCAGCCGCCGTGCAGCGAATGGCCGCGAGCACATTGGGATGCGCATCCTCAAGCGTGAAATTGCCCACTAAGGCCGCTCCGGCCAGCAACACCGTCGCACCACCCCATAGCCCGAAAATCAGCATCGGTTTCATCCCGCCATCCTTCATTCCGCGCGCACCGCCAGCCGCCTCGGGTATATTAGACAACAATATTGCGCCAGCCAGCGCGGCGACTTCGCCGAAGGAGGCCCCGATGAGCGCTACGCCAAGCGCGAGATTTTCAGGTATGCCGTCAAAAGTTATCGCCGCCAACAGGCCAACGCCTTCGTCGGACGGCAATTTCTCGTCAATCCAATAGTCCGCTGCCGAAAAAAGAACTGCACCTAATGCCAAGGCTGCAATCGAAACCCACATGCTGCCTTCCTTCAGCGAAGGCTCCACAAGTTCGCCGATCACTGACATGATCAAGGCGCCGCCAGCAAGCGCAACGATAAAGCCCTCGGTTCTAGCGGAAAGCTTGCCATAAACGCCCCATAACGCGCCAACCATCAATGCGGCGGACACTACGACTGTGACGACGACCAGGGTAAGCATGACCGTTAAATGGGCTTACGTCTCTTACGTTCCGTAGGCGCACGGGCAGCCGGTAACTCGAGATATTCCTCAGGTACATAAATGGCGTAAGTCGCCAGCCGGATTTCGCGCACAAACTGCAACAGGCATGCCGAAAGCAGTGCCAGCGCGAGCATGAACACCGCCACGGCCACCCATGCGGCGGAAAATTGACTGAGCCCCATTAAAAACAGCACCGCAATCTCCACACACACTGAAATTGCCGACAAAACAGCATATAAAATGGAGGACCCAACCACACGCATGCGTTTTTCAATAATTCGCAACTCGCTGACCACACGTTCATGCGCCGCGCCTTCTGTGTCAGCATATTGCCGCTGCAAATCGCGCGATCGGTCCACGATCCGCGATAAACGCCCGGTCAGGACATTCAGCAGGCTGCCGACGGCAACCAACAGGAATGCGGGCGTTAATGCCGTTTGCAACACCGAAATTACGGCCGCAAGATCGGGATCGAACTTACCGCCCATTGTGCTTCTCTGCCGCCAGCAAACGCAAATCGGTCTTGAGCAATTTGCCAATATGGCTGCGCGGCATTTCATCAATTTGGTAGAGAATTGAAATGCGCTGCGTTTTGCCTAGTTGCCCGTTAACGCGCTCCAGAATAGCATCTGGTTCGGCCTTTTGATCGCGCAGACGGATGAATCCAACGGGCGTTTCACCCCATGCTTGCGAAGGCATACCGACCACCGCCGCTTCAGCAACCTCAGGCTGTTGTTCGAGCAATTCCTCGAGGTCCTTGGGATAAATGTTAAATCCGCCTGAAATTATCATGTCTTTCGCGCGGCCGACAATCGAGACAAAGCCGTCTTCGTCGACAATGCCGATATCCCCGGTTTTCAGCCAGATACTGCCATCGTCGTCGCGCCATTCCATCTCGCGCGTTTTTTCTGGCTGGTTCTTATATCCTGACATCATCGTCGGCGAACGCCCCGTCAAAACGCCCTTTGATCCGGCCGGAAGCAGATTGTCTTCTTCATCCAGAACAATGAGCTCATGCCCAGTGACCGGCTGCCCAACCGTGTGTAACTTGTCGGGATAATGATGGGCTTGCAACATGCACACCACGCCGCCTTCTGTCATTCCGTAAATCTCGACAAGTCCGCCGGGCCAGCGCTTAAGCACTTCGCCCTTGAGCTCAGCCGCAAAAGGCGCGCTGGTGCAAAATTTGACGATGAAGTTCGTGAGGTCATAGTTGCCAAAATCAGGATGCGCCATGAGCCGCTGATATTGGACAGGCACCAGCATCGTATGCGTTGTCCGGTCGGTCTGCGCGTGGTCAAGATAACCAGCGGCGTCAAATTTCTCCATAATCCGAACGAAACCGCCATGGCAGATCGTGGGGAGGAATACCGCGAGCGTGGTATTAGAATATAAGGGCGTAGACACCAGCGACCGCGTGTCACGATTATAGATGGATTTGCCACCGCCAGACATCTGGTGCCAGCGCATCGCATGCGAATGGACGATACCTTTGGGCGTTCCCGTGGTTCCGCTGGAATAGATGATGTTGAAAGGATCCGTCGCGACAGGTGGCGTAGCGTCCCAGACCGCGCCCTCTTCTGCCATCCAGTCGTTCAGCGCCGGATGATCGTCAACAGCCTTGTCCAACATGATGATGTTGACATCGCCAAGGGCCATACCGTCTAAATCGGCCAATTTTGCGGCATCGACGAACAGATGCACCGCCCCTGAGTCCTTTAGCATAGCCACCAACTGCGCTGGAGCCGCTGACGTCGTCAAAGGCGCAGCGCAGCCGCCCGCCCGGACCGCAGCAAGATATACCAATGCATAATGGACGTTGCTGGTGCCCAATATCGCAACCGCCTGACCATGTTGAAGGCCATCACGCTGAAGCTGCGCAGCGATCCGCGACGAAAATATGGCAACTTCGCGCCATGATAACTCTGTTGCGCTATCGGCAAGCGCGCGATCGTCGGGTTTCTCATCACCCCAGGCACCAATAAGTGCGCCAAAATCACCAAAGGATTTTTCAAGTTCAGTGTCAATTTGCATTGTGATTCCCAGTGCCCTTTGGTCAGCCTATCGGACGACTTAGCGCGAACTGCAAAACTTTCATCGCCTAAATTTTGGCCCCATAACAGAGTCAGGAATATCCGGCATAGCGGGCCGTAAAAGATTGTGGAAAAATGGGGAATTTTGGCGGCTTTTCCTTGGGTATTCCGGGCTTAGGGCCTATGGTCCGCCAATGACTGAACAAACACCAGAAAACCCGCAAGATAACCTTCCTGCGGACAGCGCAGAGAACCCTAATCAGAATGAATATGGTGCAGATAGCATCAAGGTGCTGAAGGGTCTCGACGCCGTCCGCAAGCGGCCGGGCATGTACATCGGTGACACGGATGATGGCAGCGGGTTGCACCACATGGTGTTCGAAGTTTCCGATAACGCGATTGACGAAGCGCTGGCCGGACATTGTGACCTGGTGCTGATCGAATTAAATCCTGATGGCTCGGTCTCGGTCGAAGATAATGGCCGCGGTATTCCAACCGGCATGCATAAAGAAGAAGGCGTTTCGGCTGCCGAAGTAATCATGACTCAACTGCACGCAGGTGGCAAGTTCGAGAACACCTCCGAGGACAACGCCTACAAAGTTTCCGGCGGTCTTCACGGCGTGGGCGTGTCGGTGGTCAATGCCCTCTCCGAATTTCTAGAGCTTGTGATCTGGCGTGAGGGCAAAGAGCATTGGATGCGTTTTGAACATGGCGACGCGGTTGCGCCGTTGATTGTTCGGGGAGATGCCCCTGTGATTGATGGCAAGCCGAAAAAGGGCACAAGAGTGACGTTCATGGCGTCGACGAATACGTTTAAAAACGTCCTTGAATTTGATTTCGACAAGCTTGAGCACCGTTACCGCGAACTGGCGTTCCTGAACTCGGGCGTCCGCATCCTGCTGCGTGACAAAAGGCATTCCGAGATCAAGGAGCATGATCTTTTTTATGTTGGCGGCATTGGCGCGTTCGTGAAATATCTTGATCGGAACAAGGCCGCGTTGCTGGCCGATCCAATCACGATAAGGTCGAACCGGGATGGCGTTGGCATTGACGTCGCGCTGGAATGGAACGACAGCTATTACGAAAATGTATTGTGCTTCACCAACAATATCCCGCAGCGCGACGGCGGGACGCACTTGGCCGCATTCCGTTCGGCGCTGACTCGCACCTTGAACAATTATGCGGAAAAATCGGGCATTTTGAAAAAGGAAAAGGTGACGCTGACTGGTGATGACATGCGCGAAGGCCTGACCGCCATCGTGTCGGTCAAGCTGCCGGATCCGAAGTTTTCGTCGCAGACAAAAGACAAGCTTGTGTCGTCCGAAGTGCGCCAGCCGCTCGAAAGCCTGATGGCCGACCGGATGAGCGAATGGCTTGAGGAAAATCCTGGTCATGCCCGGACAGTCATTCAAAAGGTAATCGACGCCGCCGCTGCGCGCGAAGCGGCGCGCAAGGCCCGTGAAGCCAGCCGCAAGTCAGTCATGAGCGTTGCGTCCTTGCCCGGTAAGCTTGCAGACTGTCAGGAAAAAGACCCTGCCAAATCCGAACTGTTCTTGGTCGAAGGTGACTCTGCAGGCGGCTCCGCCAAGCAAGGGCGCGACCGCCATTATCAGGCGATATTGCCGCTTAAAGGCAAGATTCTGAACGTCGAGCGCGCGCGCTTTGACCGGATGCTTTCATCCAAAGAAGTTGGCACGCTCATTCAGGCGATGGGAACGGGCATTGGCCGCGAAGATTTCAATATCGAAAAGCTACGCTACCACAAAATCGTCATCATGACCGACGCTGACGTCGATGGTTCGCATATCCGCACGCTGCTGCTGACATTTTTCTACCGGCAAATGCCAGAGATTATTGAGAACGGTCATCTCTTCATTGCGCAGCCGCCTTTGTATAAGGTCGCGAAGGGGCGAAGCGAAATTTATGTGAAAGACGACAAGGCGCTCGACGACCATCTGGCGGAGCTGGGGCTTGGCGGCGTTGTTCTGGAAGGTGCAGGCGGGCAGCGCGCCGGGGCCGATTTGGGATCCTTGGTTGACCATGCGCGCCGTATGCGCAGTCTGATGGCGTTTGTACCGCGCCGTTACGATCCTACCATTGTTGAGGCTATGGCGCTCACAGGTGCCTTAGATCCCGAGGCGACTGACCGCGTTGCTGCGGTTGCCAAAGCCGCTGCGTGGATGGGAGCGCAGGATGTCGAGGGCAAATGGTCTGGCCGGGTGTCCGAGGACGGGGGCTATCATTTTGAACGTTTGTGGCGCGGCGTAACTGATCACCATATCATTGATGCGGCCTTCCTCATGTCGGCCGAAGCCCGCAAGTTGCATAAGCTGGCAAGCGAAGAGACCGCCAGTTATGAGACACCAGCACGGCTTGTGAAAGTCAGTGCGGCCTCTGCTGCCGAGGCTGCGGACGATATAGAAGGCGATGCTGACATCGAGGCCGCCGACGCGGTTGGCGATCAGGTGAAGCGTGCGACCACAGCCGTTAGCTTGGGCAACAAGGGCGCAATTACGCGCCCGTCCGAACTGCTCGATGCGATATTGGTTGCGGGCCGCAAGGGCCTATCCATATCGCGCTACAAGGGTCTTGGCGAAATGAACGCAGAACAATTGTGGGAGACCACACTCGATCCAAACCATCGTTCGCTGTTGCGGGTTGAGATTGACCAAGCTGATTTGGCCGACGACATTTTTACCAAATTGATGGGAGAAGTTGTAGAGCCAAGGCGCGATTTCATTGTCGAAAACGCGCTCAACGTCGCCAATCTGGACGTCTAATTCACACTCGGCTGTGGCTGACTTCCAAAGCAATCGGGTAACCGCAAGCATTGGTCGACACATCGCTGACCTGTTGGATTGCCGAAATCGTTTGTGTACAGGATTTTCAAGGGGGGATCCTATGCACAAACGGGCTTTTTTAATATGTTCGCTACTGGCCTTGCCGGTGTTAGCACAGGCAAGCGACAGTCGGGTCGAAGTCGGCACCGGAATAGCGAGCTATTATGGCGCTGAACTTGGCGGAAGCCAAACAGCGAGCGGCGAACGATTTGACCCAAATGATTTTACGGCAGCCCACCGCACTCTGTCATTTGGCAGCCGGATCGCAGTCACAAACCTCGCCAATGGCCAGGAAGTGATTGTGCGCGTCAATGACCGGGGGCCGTGGGGCAAAGCACGCATTGTCGATATCTCATACGCTGCAGCCAAGCAGATCGGCATGCACCGCACTGGCACTGCGAAAGTCAGGTTAGAGCTGCTGAATTAAGCGATCGCCGCGCGTTGCCAATCCGGCAGAATTAGCCCTGCCATATCTTCAATACGGCGCAATTCGACTGATAGGCCCAGTTGGTCAAGGGCAAGACGTTGCCGTTTCGGATCAGCATCTGCAAGTGGAACTACGACCAGCCGCCTGTTCACCTTCTGACGCCAGTTCATCCGCGCGGTGTTTTCCTGACCCACATAACAGCCTTTGGTGAACGACACGCCGTTCAGTTCGGCGGCATTTGCCTCAAGCCACAAGGTCTGATCGCTGCCAAGTTCTGCCACACCCTCAGTGATGCCTAATGCCAGCCGACGCGCGCGATAAGCGGCGCTGACATCAACATCGTCCGGTGCTGGCGTTCCAAGCCATCGTTCGCCAAGGTCGGGATGACGCGGGTCCGTGTTACCTTCGGGTCTCCAATATACTGCGCAGGAAAGATCGACGGCGATGGCAATTTGCCGCCGCAGCCGGTACATTGATAGCCGCCGAATGAGACCTTCCATTTGTGTGCTCTCGCAATCGATCAGCACATCGTCACTGTCCGCCCACAAGATGAAATCGAACAGAGCTTTGCCTTGCGGGCTTAACAACCCCGCCCATGAAGGCATGTTAGCTGCTGTGTCCTGCGTAACCAGTCCTTGTAAAAACTGCCGGACATCTTCGCCTGCGTCTGTCGGCGACAAACGGATGATGCTACGATCGAAAAGACGGGTATTTGGCATAGGTGACAGATAGGGAACCCGATGCTTAAAGGGAAGCCATGACAGACCAGACGATTCTTTCGATCCGCCGGCCAGATGATTGGCACGTACATTTGCGCGACGGAGCCGTGATGCGCAGCGTCGTGCCATATACAGCAGCGCAATTCGCGCGCGCGATAGTCATGCCTAACCTGTCGCCGCCTGTGACGTCGGTAGAGGCCGGCGCTGCCTATCGCGACCGGATCTTGGCCGCCGTGCCGCAAGGAGTTAACTTTACCCCGCTCATCACGGCCTATCTGACAGACGCGACAGACGGGAAAGAACTGGCGCGTGGATTTGCCGAAGGGGTATTTACCGCGGCAAAGCTTTATCCGGCCCATGCCACTACCGGAAGCGCGCACGGGGTAACGAACGTCGCCAATATCATGCCAGCGCTGGAGGAAATGGCGCGCGTTGATATGCCATTGCTCATCCATGGCGAAGTGACCGAGGCCCATGTGGATATTTTTGATCGTGAAGCCGTGTTTATCGAGCAAACGCTGTCCAAACTGGTACGCGATTTGCCCGAATTGCGCATTGTGTTTGAACATATCACAACCGCAGACGCCGTCGCCTTTGTCGATGAAGGCAGCAGCAATATTGCCGCAACCATCACGCCCCAGCATTTGCACATCAACCGCAACGCGATGTTTGCAGGCGGCATCCGCCCGCATGCTTATTGCTTGCCAGTCGCCAAGCGTGAAAAGCACCGGTTGGCGCTGCGCAAGGCAGCGACATCAGGCAGCATTAAATATTTCCTTGGAACCGACAGCGCGCCACATGAAAAGGCCGCCAAGGAAAGTGCATGTGGATGCGCGGGAATTTTCAATGCGCCATTTGCTCTTGAGAGCTATGCCGCGGTCTTTGAAGAAGAAGGCGCGCTGGATAAGTTCGAGGCATTTGCGTCAGAAAACGGCCCAATATTCTATCGACTGCCGCTCAATGAAGACCGCGTGACATTGGAGCGGGTCGACACCCACGTTCCAGCACTTATCGAGCTTGATGGCGTTTCCATTGTACCATTCCACGCCGGCGAAACATTACACTGGCGGTTAAAAGCTTAAGCCTTCGCAGCCCGATAGTTTTTGATAGCGTCGGCGCAGAATATCGCAATGCTGAACCAGATCAGGATGAAGCAGGCCAGCTTGGTCGTGCTCAGTGGCTCGCCGTAAACGAACACGCCCAACAAAAACGCAATCGATGGCGCGATATACTGCACGAAGCCAAGGCTCGCGTAACTCATCCGCCGCGCGGCGGTGGCAAACATCAGCAACGGTACGGCGGTGACAACCCCTGCAAGGATCAACAATCCTGACGTCGTCACATCGTCGCCAAAGCCGCCCGTTCCCGCCTGTGCATACCAAAGGACTGCGGCAAGCGATAAAGGCGCAAGCAGCGTCGTTTCAATTGCGAGCCCCGGGACCGAACCAACCGGCGTGATCTTGCGGATAAGGCCGTATAGGCCAAAGCTGAAAGCCAGCGACACGGATACCCATAACGTATCAAGCGCATCGCCAATCAATATGGCCACACCAATGGCTGCCACCGCAACAGCTACCATTTGAAGAGGACGCAGCCGTTCACCAAGAAACAGACGGCCCAAAAGGACATTTACCAGTGGGTTGAGATAATAGCCAAGGCTCGCGGCCAAGATATGGTCAGTTGACACGGCCCAAATGTAGATAAGCCAGTTGATCGCTATCAAGGTCGCCGACGCAAGCAAGTTACGCAGGTGGGCCTTGTGACGGAAAATGGCGGCATATTCGTCAAGTTGCTTACGAAGTGCCATGATCACCAGCAACAGCGGGATCGACCATAAAATGCGCTGCGCGACTACGGCCACAGGCGGTACATGGCTCAGTAGCTTAAAGTAAACCGGAACGAAGCCCCATATGAGATATGCTGAAATTGCATAAGGCAAACCACTTGGCTGCTTGGTATCGGAGCTTTCTGCCATATCTACAATTCCGGCCCTCGTGAGAAGGTCAGATTATGCCGCCGCCGATCCACAAACGCAGCGCACAGATGGCCATAACAACGAAACAAAAATTTCGCCCGCCATTCTTACTCGATATCATGCCAATTACCGCGCCAACGCCAGCAATAAGGATGGTCAGCCAATTGAGCCATCCAAGCAACGGAATGAACCCGACAAATGCCAACAGAAGGGCAACAAGCCCGAACAAAAACGCGATTATATTAGCCATGGCGCAGTTGTGGCTGGTTTTTAAGTCAGTGGCAAGGCGTGCGGTCAAAGAGCTAGGTCAATCAATCTGTTTGTCGTTTGAAAACCACGGTTTATCGTCAAAGCCACATGGCATCCAACTTGCGTTCATAAAAGCTGCGCGAAGAAGGCAGGGTCAATTTGCACAAGGAGATTTAACATGAAAAAGACTCTGATGGTGTTAGCCGCCGCTGCATTGGTCGTTCCCACCGGCGCAGTGCTTGCCGACCCCCCAGGTCATGCCAAGGCATGGGGCTATAAAAACAAAAAGGGCAAAGCATATGAGCGCGGCTATCGTGAGGGTCGCCGTGACGCGCAGGCAATAAATGGCTACACAAGAATGTGGCGGGGAGACGACGGACGTTATTATTGTAAGCGCGATGACGGCACCACAGGCCTTATCATCGGTGCCGCAGTCGGGGGTCTTGCCGGTAATGAAATCGCAGGCCGGGGTGACAAGACATTGGGCGCAATATTGGGAGCTGCCGGCGGAGCGCTGCTTGGCCGCGAAATCGACCGAAGCAATTACCGCTGCCGTTGATTAAAAATGCCCATAAGACAAGAGGCTCAGTCCGCTTCCGGACTGAGCCTCTTTGCCCCCATTAGTTAATTTTACCCGTTACCGCCACTGGTCTAAGCCTCTGTAGTCAACGTCCACAACGCGACCTTGTTCAACAATGCAGGTGAACCGGCCCTTGTCATATCCGCGTCCGTAGGCGTTGCGGTCATAGCGGTTATATCGGTCGCCCTGATCATAGCGATTATAACGGTCGCCTTGATCATATCGGTCGTTCCCATAGCCGTAGCTATTATCACGGCCACGCTGAACATCCTGGACGACCACATTACCGGTCACGCGATAACCAAAGCGCGTACGTTCAATGTTTCGGATTTGAGTAACTTCCGACCGGCTATACCCGTTCGCCCAACGTTCAACGGTATTAACACATTGGTTGATAGCAACGCGGCTATTACCCCCGCGATTGTTGTAATATCCGTTGCGGTTATAATCATAACTGCCGCCATTATAATAACGGTCATTGTTACCGGCCGACAACACGGCAGCCAACCCGCCGAGCACAACAGCTCCTGCAATGACTTCTCCAACGCTTATACCGTCACGGTCACGATCATAACGATCCCGGGCTTGAGCAGGCGCAGCGACGCTCACCAAAGCTGCAGCAGCAGCTCCGGCTCCAAGCAAGCTTTTGGTAATAAATTTCATTTTCAGTCTCCTTTTCGGCGCGGACTTTCCCGCCGATAAAAAGGGACTAGCCGAAACGGATTGACCGGATGCTGAATTGACTTGTCAGCATCCGTTCATGTAAATCGGCATTTTTATGAACAATCAGTCTGCAAGCTTGAGGCCAGTCCAATTTGCCAGGAATGCATAGATATCCGAATATTCGTCAATCACCTTGTCCGTCGGCTTGCCCGAACCGTGTCCCGCACGGCTTTCAATGCGGATAATCTTTGGCTTGCTTCCGGTGTCGGCGGCTTGCAGTGCCGAGATATACTTAAAGCTATGCCCCGGCACCACGCGGTCATCCGTGTCAGCAGTGGAGACGATGACGGCCGGATAATCGACGCCAGATTTGATATTATGGTAGGGTGAATAGGTCATCTGCATCTTGAAATCGGCTTCCTTGTTTGGATAGCCATAATCGTCGACCCAATAACGGCCCGCAGTGAACCGGTCGAAACGGACCATATCCATAACACCCACAGCCGCATGGCCAGCGGCAAACAGGTCCGGCCGCTGATTAAGTGCTGCGCCTACAAGCAGACCGCCATTGGAGCGGCCTTCAATCGCAATCTTCCCCTTTGCCGAAATATTATTGGCGATCAGATATTCCGCCGCTGCCGCAAAATCGTCAAAGACATTCTGCTTGTTCATCAACCGTCCCGCATCATGCCACGGCTTCCCATATTCTCCGCCACCGCGAATGTTTGCCAATGCAAAAACGCCGCCCGACTGCAGCCACGCCATCCGCGTTGGAGAATAAGTCGGAGTTTGCGAAATGTTAAAACCACCATATGCATAGAGCAGGGTTGGCGCGCCCTTGGAGAGATCCAAATCTTTCCGGTGGACGATGAACATTGGAATTTTTGTGCCGTCCTTCGACGGGTAGAAAACTTGCGAGACGTCATAGTCTTGCGGATTGAAGCTCAATTTCGGCTGTGCAAAAGGGGTCGACGTGCCTTTGCTGCTGTCGAAACGATAAACCGCGCCCGGCTGATTGAAACTCGAAAATCCGTAGAACGTTTCCGGATCGCCTGGTGTGCCGGAAAAGCCGCTAGCCGTACCAATCGCGTTCAGCGTGATTTCCTGCACCGGCTTGCCAGCCAGATCGGTCATCATCGCCATAGACTTCGCGTCCTTGATATAAGATAGGATAAGCCGATTACCGACAATTTGGGCGCGCGAAAGCGTCTCTTCTCGCTCCGGAACTACATCGAAAAACTTCGGCTCTTTTGCCTTAAGGTCAACGGTTACAACCTTTAGCTTAGCGGCGTCTTTGTTCGTAACGAACCACAGCGTGTTGCCCATCCCCTCAACAAGGTTCCAGTCGTGATCAAGCCCTGTGACCAATGGCCGCGCCTTCCACTGAGGCTTTTTCCTAAGTGCCATGATGTGTAGTTCATATTTTTCATCGGTCCCGGACGAGGTCGTGATGATAGCCCATTTGCCATCATGCGTAACTTGCGCGCTATGGCCGTATTCAGGCTTGTCCGGCGTCGCGTAAATCGCTTTGTCTTCAGACTGCGGTGTACCGATTTTATGGTAATAAACAGTCTGATTGTAATTCAGCTGCTGAAAGGCCGCACCTTCTTTTGGCTCGGCGAAGCGCGAATATAGAAACCCGTCATTGCCGACCCAGCTGATGTTTGTGAATTTCGCCCATTTGATTTCGTCAGACAATATTTTGCCGGTGGTCGAATCAAGCACCCTGATCGATCGCCAGTCCGAGCCGCCGTCCTGAATCGAATAAGCCAGCAATTTGCCATTCTTCGACGGCACCCAGCTGTCCAGCGCGGTCGCCCCATCCTTTGCCCAGCTGTTGGGGTCAATCAGAACACGATCGGATCCGGCAATGCCCTTGCGGACATATAATACCGATTGGTTTTGCAGCCCGTCATTTTTGGTGAAAAAGTAAAAACCTCCAGCTTTTTCTGGCAGGCCGAAGCGTTCGTAATCGAATAGCTTCTTCATCCGCGCAGCAAGCACCTTCTTGCCGGGCAATGTCTTGAGATAGGTGCTGGTCACGGTATTTTGTGCTTTGACCCAGTCAGCGACTTCGCCGTTAACGCGGACGTCATCCTCAAGCCAGCGATAGGGGTCGGCGACCTTCACGCCGAATTGTTCGTCCACCACGTCGACAGTTTTTGTTTTCGGATATTCCAGCTTAGCCGCAACATCGGCTGTGGCTTCATCATTGGCCACAGCCATCGACGACATGGGTGCCATCAATATGACTGCCCCAAGCAAAAGTGCACTTCGCATTATATCATTTCCCCAGCACGAAATTAGCAATGTTCGAGGACTAGAACGTCAGTCAAGGAACGCCAATCATATCGCGTGCCGCCTGACGGTTATTTTTGCATTTTCGTCGAAATCACTCAGCCATCTGCCGCTCTGCCACCAAAATTGCGCCACTCACACATGCGGCAAACAACATCCCTTCAAATCCGCCCGTAACAATCTGGCTGATGTGGCCAAGTCCAACTTCGCCAAATGCAGCGCCAATCCGGTCAAGCCGAAGCTGCGACTGCGGAAGCAGTTCGGCCAATGCATGCAGGCTGCCGCCAAGCAGACGTCCACCTGCTGCGGTGATCAGTGCGCCGGCGATTGCGCCGACGCCCGCGGCTGGCCATATTCTGTAAATCAGACTTTGGGAGAACGTGGCGCGCTTACTCAACCAGAGACCAAGCCCGGTTGCGCTCCCCAGCACTGCCCCTTCCAGCGCGCCTGTAATTTGCGTGGGCGACTGCCCAAGCACGATATTAAACGCGTCTAGACCAAGCAACTTGACTAAACCGCCCACCACGAAACCGCCTAAAGCACCGCCGACGATCATTGCTGTCCATTTGTTGGGATTAAAAAGCCGAGCTGACGCAATGCCAAAGCTAACCCCGCCCGCTCCGATCAGTGCAACGAGGACGGCAAGTGCAGTAAGCACTAGGACGATGGACGCTCCTCCGGTGCCTGCCCCCTGCGGCGGGGCTCCTCCAGCAAAGCCATAGAATAGCCCGCCAACCAGTCCTGCGATACCGCCGCCGATGACGCCAGCCCCGCCAGTGAACCAAAATATCTGCCAGTTCCGCTTTGGCAACTCGTTAACAAACGCAGCCTGCTCGGGTGAGATTTCACCGGTCGCCACCTGCGCAACGAACCGGTAGCCATGCTTTGGCACGGTCTCGATAAAGCGCGGCCGCGCTGCGTCGTCGTCGAGCGCGCGCCGCAAGGTCCGGATGCACTGCGTCAGCGCCTCATCGGTGACAGGTACCCCGCGCCAGACATCGTCCATGAAACGGTCCTTGGACACCAACCCACCTGCATTGCGGACCAGCAAGACCAAGGCATCAAAGTAACGGTTGGAGACATCCAAAACTACGCCGTCGCGCCGCAACATCCGGCCTTCAACATCCAGGGTGAAGCGACCAAAGCGAAAGCTATCTGATTTCATTTTTCACCAAATGCTCATGCCTTGCTCATGCTTGCAATATTTCACCGCCTTATGTGCATAGCCTCCATTTAGCAAAAAGGGTAAACTTATGAATATCATCAGCGAACAACCACCGCGCCGCCGATTAAACCCCGGGCGCGGCATTGGCTGGGGCAGCGCAGTGGCGCTGATCCTGACGCCATTAGTCGCCATGCAGTTCACGAAAGAAGTCAATTGGGACGAAACCGACTTCATTTTCGCGACGATAATCTTCGGAATTGTCGGCGGCCTTATGGAACTTGCCGTCCGTCTGTCGTCCAACTGGTATTTCCGAATCGGGGCGATGTTTGCTGTGCTTGCAGGGTTCATGGTCGTTTGGGCGAATTTGGCGGTTGGCATGATCGGTAATGAAGACAATCCAGTGAACCTGTGGTTCGTCGCGGTTCTTTTTATAGCTGTTGCCGGCAGCATTATATCGCGTTTCCGCAGCAGCATCCTTCCATGGGCAATGTTTCTTGCAGGCACATTGCAAATCGCCATCGGCACCTTGGCCGTGATATTGGGAACTGACATGCGCGGCGGAAGATTTACGATCATGCTCTCCGTGGCGTGGTTTATTGCCAGTCTTTTATTCTGGTGCGCACGTCAGAGTCGTAACGACAAAGCCTGAGCCAAAGAAAAGGGCGGCACCCTTTCGGATACCGCCCTTTCAAAATTCATTGCGTGAGACGTGCTTATTCAGCGTCGTCCATGACTTCGACTGGTCCGCTGTCCTGGCCCTTGGCGTCGACGTTGCGGTCAACAAGTTCGATGACGCCCATTGGCGCTGCGTCTGAACCACGGAAACCAGCCTTGATCACGCGGCTGTAACCACCGCTGCGGTCGGCATAACGCGTCGCCAGCTCGTCGAACAATTTCGTCAGTTGCGTGTCGTCCATCAAACGGCTCATCGCGAGGCGACGGTTGGAAAGACCACCCTTTTTCGCAAGTGTAATCAGCTTTTCGATATAAGGACGCAGTTCCTTTGCCTTAGGCAAGGTTGTCTTGATTTGCTCGTGCTTGATGAGCGACGCTGCCATGTTGCGGAGCATCGCGGTCCGGTGCGATGTAGTACGCTGCAGCTTACGGTGGCCAACTTTATGGCGCATAAATATATCCTTCGTTCGTAGGGGGGCCGTATGAGGTACCCCGATCCAGGCCAGTTAAGGGCGGCCAATTTTCCCTTTTAAATTGGGCCCGAGCTCGGCTCAGGCCCAAAAGTTTATCCAAGCAGTTCTTGCTCAAGCTTTTTGGCCATCTCTTCAATGTTTTCAGGCGGCCAACCGGGGATGTCCATGCCAAGGCGCAAGCCCATCGACGACAAGACTTCCTTAATTTCGTTCAACGACTTGCGACCGAAATTCGGCGTACGCAGCATTTCTGCTTCGCTCTTTTGCACGAGGTCGCCGATATAGATGATATTGTCGTTCTTGAGGCAGTTTGCGCTGCGCACCGACAGTTCCAACTCGTCGACCTTTTTGAGAAGATAGCGGTTGAGCTGGTTTGCATCGGACTCTTCGGAAGATGCCGATGGTGCAGCCATGCCGATCATTGGCGACGATGCTGCCATCGAATCTTCGAAGTGAACGAACACTTGCAACTGATCCTGAAGAATGCGCGCGGCATATGCCACGGCGTCTTCAGGCGTTACGGTGCCATCGGTTTCGATCGTCAGCGACAGCTTGTCATAGTCAAGCTCCTGACCGATGCGCGCATTGTCGACCTTGTAGGCGACCTGACGCACTGGCGAATACAGGCTGTCGACCGGGATCAGGCCGATTGGCGCGTCGGCAGGACGGTTGGCGACGGCAGGCACATAGCCCTTGCCGCTGTCAGCCGTGATTTCCATGTTCAGCGTAGCGCCGTCATCAAGGTGGCAAATGACCAGATCAGGGTTCATGACCTGAATGTCACCAGACACAGCGATATCGCCTGCAGTGACCGCCCCGGGTCCCGTAGCAGAAAGCTGAAGACGCTTTGGACCTTCGCCTTCCATCTTCAATGCGACCTGCTTGATGTTTAAAACGATGTCGGTCACATCTTCACGAACGCCAGCAAGTGACGAAAACTCGTGCAACACGTTTTCGATCTTGATCGAGGTGATCGCTGCGCCTTGCAACGACGAGAGCAATACACGACGCAACGCGTTGCCAAGCGTCAAACCAAAGCCACGCTCGAGGGGCTCGGCAACAAAAATTGCCTTACGCTTCGCATCGCTACCTGACTTGAGTTCAAGCGCGTTGGGCTTTTTCAGTTCCTGCCAGTTCTTGATATTGACGGACATGGATTTCCCCTTGGGTTTTGCAGAACCGGCAATTGGTGCACCGTGCCGGCTTGCAGGTAAAAGAAGGAGCGACTGGTCAGCCGCCCCTGAAACGAATGCTTAAACGCGCCGACGCTTGGAAGGACGAACGCCGTTATGCGGGATGGACGTCACGTCGCGGATCGAGGTGATGGTAAAACCCACCGCTTGCAACGCGCGAAGCGCCGACTCGCGACCCGAACCCGGGCCCTTTACTTCAACTTCCAACGTCCGGACGCCATGTTCAGCAGCCTTTTTGCCAGCATCTTCTGCGGCAACCTGCGCTGCGTAAGGAGTCGACTTGCGGCTTCCCTTGAAACCCATGGTTCCGGCCGAAGACCAGCTGATCGCGTTGCCCTGGGCATCAGTGATCGTGATCATGGTGTTGTTGAAACTGGCGTTGACGTGCGCGACGCCTGCCGAAATATTTTTGCGCTCCCGCTTTTTAATGCGCTGTGGTTCGCGTGCCATAATGTTTGTATCCTGACTTAGCTAAATACCGGAGTGTGCCTCCGGCGGAGAAAAAGAGAATAGTCCCCCGGACTATTATTTTTTCTTCCCCGCGATTGCCTTTGGCTTGCCCTTGCGGGTGCGCGCATTTGTATGCGTGCGCTGGCCACGAACTGGAAGCCCTTTACGGTGGCGCAGGCCACGGTAGCAGGCCAAGTCCATAAGACGCTTGATGTTCATCGACACCGTTCGGCGAAGATCGCCTTCTACAGTATGTTCGGCATCGATTGTTTCGCGGATTTGCAATACTTCGGCATCCGAAAGATCTTGCACACGACGGCTATGATCAATTCCCAGCTTGTCCGCAATTTCGAGCGCCTTTGTGCGACCGATACCGTGAATGTAGGTAAGCGCAATGATCACGCGCTTGTTGGTTGGGATATTTACCCCGGCTATACGTGCCACTTAATTAACTCCTGCTCCACAAGG
>NZ_JBKJMB010000113.1:0-10109 GCF_046596595.1 Sphingorhabdus sp. | reverse complement strand
TCCCATCATCCCGACCCACGTTCTAGACCGCAGCCTGAATGACGCGAATCAACTAACCGATATGGTTATTTGTAGGAAAGCGGTTTTTGGAAGTGTAGGTGTTTGCGTGTCGTTGAGCCACTCAACGGGTCGTCATCCTGAACTCGTTGGTGCGCTGCACGCCTTTGGGCTCCAGCAACTCAACCCTTCGTCATCCTGAACTTGTTTCAGGATAACGCACAAGCGTCGCCTGTTATCCTGAAACAAGTTCAGGATGACGAATGGGGAGGAGGATGACGAAGCTGCGAAAACATGCCCCCTCCCCGCCCATAAAAAAGGCCCGAACCATCGCAGGTCCGGGCCATGAGTTGGATGTTCGCGGGAGGAACATCGGGAGGCGGCGGGGCGTAAAAGGAGAGGAGAGAACGCCCCGCCGCCAAGCCTTGAAAAAGATTCTATGTTGGTCGTGCGGACGAAGCGAAAAACCGGTTCCCACTTTTTCTGCCGCACTCCCGTTTAGTAATTATACGCCCGCTCCCCATGTTCGGTGATGTCGAGGCCTTCGCGTTCGGCATCTTCGGCTGGACGCAGACCCATGGTCAGCTTCAGCCCGTAGAACAGGACAGCGGAGACAACTGCCGTCCAAACAACGGTGGTGCCAACAGCCCAGATTTGAGTCATGACTTGTCCAGCCATATCGTATTCGCCCGGTACCGCGGGGAATACGGTATAGTCGAACCAGCCCTGACCGCCCAAAGCGGGATCAGCGACGATGCCGGTGCCAATGGCGCCGACGATGCCGCCGATGCCGTGGACACCAAAGACATCGAGCGTGTCATCATAGCCAAGCTTGTTCTTCACATAAGCGACGAACACATAGCAGAGGCCCGATGCGGCAAAGCCAAGCAGGATCGAGGTCATCGGCGCAGCAAATCCGCTGGCTGGTGTAATCGCAACGAGGCCAGCCACTGCTCCGGTTACCGCGCCAAGCAACGAAGGCTTGCCATGGTGGAACTGTTCAATCAAGCACCATGCAACCGCAGCGGCAGCCGTGGCGACAAAGGTGTTGATGAACGCGAGTGCCGCAAGACCGTTTGCTTCCAGATTGGAACCAGCGTTAAAGCCGAACCAGCCCACCCACAGAAGCGACGCGCCGATCATGGTCATGGTCATCGAATGCGGCGGCGTGGCTTCCTTGCCGTGGCCAATACGTTTGCCCACGATCAGGCAGCCAACAAGGCCAGCGATACCTGCATTGATGTGGACGACGGTGCCACCAGCGAAATCAAGCGCGCCCCAGCCCCACAACAGACCCATATCGGTGGGTGCATCGACCAAGAAGTCGGGTCCAGCCCAATACCAGACCATGTGCGCAATCGGGAAATAGGCGAAGGTCAGCCACAACACCGTGAAGATCATCAGCGGCGTGAACTTGATTCGCTCCGCAAACGCACCGACGATCAATGCCGGCGTGATGCAGGCGAAGGTCATCTGGAACACCACGAACGCATATTCGGGAATATAGACATTGTTGCTGAAGGTTGCCGCGTAGGTGGTCGCATCGACGCCTTGAAGGAAGACCTTGGAGAAGCCACCGACAAACGCATTGCCGCTGGTGAAGGCCATGCTGTAACCATAGGTCACCCAGACAAGCGCCGCGACGGACACGATCATGAACACCTGCATCAACAGGCTGAGCATGTTCTTTGTGCGGACAAGGCCGCCATAAAATAACGCAAGCGCAGGAATGGACATCAGCAGCACGAGCGCGGAGCTAATGAGCATCCACGTGGTGTCGCCCTTGTCGACCATGCCAGCCATTTGTTCGACCGTTGGTCCCTTGATCGGACCTTCGGCAACAGCCACCGTGGCCGCCACCTCGGCAACTGCAGCGCCAGCCGCCGCTGCGCCTTCAGCTGCCTTTTCCGCAGCCTCCTGCGCAAAAGCGGGCAAGGCAGCGAACAATGTCGCCCCCGCCGCGCCTAGAAATTTCAGTGTTTTTGACATTATCTGGTTCCCCTAGCTTGATTTTTTCGCGTCAAAGCGCGGTTTCGTTGGTGTCGCCGGTGCGGATGCGTAACGCACCGGCGAGTTCGAATTCGAAGATCTTGCCATCGCCAATCGCGCCGGTTTCGGCCGCATGCTGAATAGCTTCGATCACCGCAGGGGCTTGATCGGCAGCGCAAGCGACCTCAATCTTTACCTTGGGCACCATGTTGGTTTCATATTCTGCGCCGCGGTAGATTTCCGTCTGGCCCTTTTGACGGCCAAAGCCTTTCACCTCGGTCACCGTCATGCCGGAGACGCCAATAGCGGTAAGCGCCTCGCGCACCGGGTCCAGCTTGTGCGGTTTAATAACGGCGATAATATATTTCATGCACACCCCCACTGTTGTGCAGTGCAATATGCAAACCCCGTGCCAGAAACCGAAAATGGCGGGAGCGCAAGGGTAAGCAGGCGTTTGCCGCGGGAAACGCACCGAATATGCTTTAGCGATTGCCTAATTTTTAATCAGGACCAATCATGTGCTTAATATTTAGGCACCTAGCCGATATGCATTGTCGCCCATAACGGCAGATGGTCCGATGCCTGTTTGGACAACGCCGACACATGGCAGTCTGCTTCGGTTACTTTGAGATCATGGCTGACAATGATCCGGTCCAGCCGCGCCACCGGGCGCGATGTGTGAAAGCTTTTGGGTGTCTGCACCAGCCGGTGATGGTGGAAAGCAAGCTCGCTCAACGCGCCGCTGTCCGACCATTGGTTGAAATCACCCATCATCACCGTCGGCATGAAGCGCGGACTTGCGTCAATCGCGGCAAGCAACGCGCGGATCTGCTTGCGCCGCCAAAGGCCCGACAGATCGAGATGCACACCAATCACGCGCAGCGGATGTCCGTTGACCACCAGCTCCGCCATCACCGCGCCGCGCGGCTCAAGCGTCGGCATATCGATAGGTTGGGCATGCCGCACTTCGATACCCTTGCGCACAAGGATCGCATTGCCGTGCCAGCCAATGGCGGCCGGGCGGAAGTTTAGCGGCACGGGCATATACGATGTTTCCGCCTCTAACATGGCAAGCGGAAGTGCGCTGACTCGCGCGCCAAAGCGGCGGTCAACCTCTTGCAACGCAATGATATCGGCGTCGATTTCCTTCAGCACGGACAAAATGCGTGCTGGGTTGCGGCGCTGGTCCAGCCCGACTGCTTTACGGATGTTATAGGTCGCAACCTTGACCGCGTGGCTCATGCGTTAATTCGCTGGCCCGAAAAAACGGTCGGTCGCGCGCGTCGGCAGGCCATCGATGCTGCGGGTGCGCTTTTTCGTCTTTCTAACCCAAGCCACGGGGTCGGATTGCGCATGATATTTGGTAAGCGTTTCGCGCTCGCGTTCGAACGCCATGAACGGCACGCCCCAGCCACAACTGCCCTGCACGCTTTCGACATCGATCAGGAAAATCTGACGTGTCCCGGGCAGAACAGTGAAGTGCGCGGCAAGTGCTTCCCATTCGGCATCCTGCGGCAGGACTGACCTGCCCTTGCCGTAAATCCGCAAGATCAGCGCCGGGCGGTCAAAGTCACAGAACATGATCGTAATGCGCCCGTCCGCCGCCAGATGCGCGTGGGTTTCATTCCCTGACCCGCCAAGGTCAAGATAGGCAACACGCGCCGGAGACAACACGCGGAAGCTGTCATAGCCCTTGGGCGACAGATTGATCCGCCCGTCGGCAGCCGCCGTCGCCACGAAAAACACCGGCTGCTTGCCGATCATTTCTATATGCTTGTCAGTGAGCGTTTCGGTAAAATCGGACATGCGCCGGTTTTGGCGGATTAACGGGCGAAGTGCAACCTAACAGGAGGTTCCAGGTAGCGGAATGCCCATGGGACCCTTGCACTTTTTCTTCGGGCGGGGTGTCTCGCCCTCGTCCGAACTGTCCGACATCTCGCCCATATTGCCCATGCCCGTCAGGAAGCTGCTGAACGCACGATACCGCACTTTGGCCGTCCAGTCGATGTTCCACACAGCCTTGGGATCCGCTGGCTTGGGCGGAAAGGCAAAATTCTCTTCTGGGCCAAACGCATTCATGCTGCCGAACATCATCCCGCCGGATGCTGCCTTTGCCTCGGCTGGAATCGCGCAGGTCGTCTGCGACGGTGGCATCACGTTTTTGGCAGCAATCTGCCGTGCAACTTCGGCAGGGGACAGCCAGTCCATGCCAACGGCGGAATCGCGGCTGCTGGCCGACGTCCACATCACCATATCGCCGCCCTGCCCCGCGCGCTCCATCCCGCCCATGGCAAAAGCGGCATAGCCGGTGGCGGTCGGGATCGCGTTCCAGCCCAGCAGGATCGCGCCCAATTGCTCGCGCGGATTGATCTTCAGCGACGCCATATAGTCATTGGCCACGGCGAACTTGATTTCGGGCGTGAAGCCGCTGGTAACGCGATGCTCCCCGCGCAATGACGAACCCGATTTGGGCTGTTTGCCGTTAGCGCCATTGGGCCACCACGCGGCATTGGCATCGCGCGCTGCGGCGGCGGCCTGATATCCGCGCATTTGCGCGGGCATTCCTGCGGGCATTTGCGCAGTGGGCATCTTTGCAAAATCGATGATGAAGGGCTGGCCCTTGGGCGCCTGTGTGTTGCAACCCCAGAACATCAGAAGCCGGCCCTTGGGTTTTTCCATGCCGCGCGGGTCATCGTCGCGGTCAGGCTTCGAAGGCTTGCCGGGGGCATCGCCAAGCAAGGGCACTGACTTGCCATCTTGGCCGCGGGCAGGAAGAGATGCTCGCCCTTCTCTGGCTGCTGCGGCGATGGCGTTGTCGAGGTCAGCCGCAGGTCAAGCATGTAATTGTCACCACCGCCACCGCCCAGCAGACTGCCAAGTCCGCCGCCCATCATCGCCCCCATGCCCATGCCGGCCATGGTGGACACATCCATCGCATAGGTGGCTTTGGGGCCAGTGGTTTTCTGCTGGGCAGAGCTGGGAACGACGGCAATCACTGCGGTGATCGAGATAAGTCCAGCAAAGTGTAACGCGGTGCGCACGGTCAATTCTCCTGTTAATCCGGAACGGTGTTCCGGCCGACGAGCGACCTGCGTATTGTTATGCCTTAACCATATGCCTGTTGAAAAAACGAAGCAAGTCTTACCATTTATGCCCTGACGCCACGGCTTCTGCTTCGCCCGCTCGGTCGGCGCGGCCAAGCACATCGTTGCGGTGCGGGAAGCGTCCAAAGCGGTCAATCATCGCCTGATGGTCGAGCGCAAATTGCGTGAGCCGCTGGTCGCCAAGGCTGCTGATAAGGCGAACCGATTCGCGTTGGTCAGCGGCGTCTTCGCTATGTTCAAACGGCAGATAGAGGAACAGCCGCTGGTCCTTGCCCAAGCCCACATCGACGCCCGACGGGACCGTCTGGCGGGCAATAGCCAACGCAATATGGTCGGTGGCAAAGGCCTCAGCCGTTTCGCGATAGGCATTGCGCGGGACCTGATCGAACAGGATGATGGCCGCAAGTGCAGTATCCGCATCACCGGTAAATGCCTCCACTGGCTGGCCGCGCATGGCATCGCGCCATCCGGCAAAATTGTGCGTCACGGCCTGATCGAAATCGGGGCCGCCGCCGAACCAGTCGGAATCCTTATGTTCGTCGAACCAGAAACGCAGCAATGTTGCCGCCCAGCCTGCTGGCGGCATCGCCATTTCGACGTCCTCGTCTTCGTTGTCGTTCACCCCGCCGTACCGCCGACGGTGAGCGCGCTGACCAAAGTGGTCGGCTGGCCGACGCCCGCTGGAACGCTTTGCCCCGCCTTGCCGCAGACGCCTACGCCATCATCCAGCGCCATATCGTTGCCAAGGCCAGTGATCTTGTTGAGGGCGGTTGGGCCATCGCCAATCAATGTCGCGCCCTTGATCGGGTCGCCCAATTTGCCGTCCTTGACCAGATACGCCTCGGTGCAGCTGAACACGAATTTGCCCGACACGATGTCGACCTGCCCGCCGCCAAAGCTCTTGGCGAAGATGCCGTTTTTGACGCGGCTGAGCAGTTCGGCCGGATCATCATTGCCGCTGCGCATAAAGGTGTTGGTCATCCGCGGCATGGGTGCATGGGCGTAGCTTTCACGGCGGCCATTGCCAGTGGGTGCAACGCCCATCAGCCGCGCATTCATGCGGTCCAGCATGTACGCGCGCAATATGCCGTCTTCGATCAGGACATTTTCCTGCGTTGGCGTGCCTTCGTCGTCAATCGACAGCGACCCGCGCCGATTCTGCATCGTGCCATCGTCAACGACGGTGACGCCGGGCGCAGCGACGCGCTGGCCGATCTTGCCGGAAAAAGTGCTGCTGCCCTTGCGGTTGAAATCGCCTTCAAGGCCATGGCCGACCGCCTCGTGCAGCAATATACCGGGCCAGCCGGGTCCGAGCAGAACGGTCATTTCGCCCGCTGGCGCCGCGACCGAGCGCAAGTTGGTCAGCGCCTGCGCCAATGCGGCGTCGATCGCATGTTCCCATTCATGCTCTTCGAACAACTTGTCGTAGAGATAACGGCCGCCAAAGCCGTAGGTGCCGGTTTCGCGGCGGTCGCCATCCTGCGCCACGATGGACACATTCAGCCGCACCAGAGGCCGCACATCGGTCGCGATAAAGCCGTCGGCGCGGACAACCTCGACGACCGTCCAGCTACCCGAAAGCCCGACGCTGACCTGCGCAACACGCGGGTCGCGCGCGCGCGCGGCGGCGTCGATTTGCTGGCACAAGGCAACCTTTTGCGCGAACGGCACCAGCTCAAGCGGATTGCCGTCGGTGTACAGATGCCGGTTGTTCTGGCGTGGCGGCGGTGCGGGTTGTTCCTTGGCCGGATCAAGCAGCTTCAGCGTTTCGCCTGCACGGCGGATGGCAGCCTCGCTCATGTCATTGGCGTGGCTGAAGCCCGTCATTTCGCCCGAAACACCGCGCAGGCCAAAGCCCGAACCGGTCGAATAATCGGCCATCTTCAGACGACCATCGTCAAAGCCGAAACTTTCGGTCGCGCTATATTGCAAATATAGCTCGCCATCATCACACGACTTGAGCGCCTCGCGCGTGATACGCTGCGCCGCGTCAGGGTCGAGCAGGCCGGGTTGGTAAAGGTACGAGCGTGGGTCTGTATAGGTCATGACAGCTATATGGGACGGTGCGGCTGAGGTTGAAAGGGTAATTTGTGATTTTGATGCGCAAATCCCCTCCGCTTCGACTTGCGATGGGGAGGAGAATATATCCTCTCCTCCTGCTTCGTCGTTCTTAGTGTCGTCATGCACAACGTCGTCATCCTGAACTCGTATCAGGATAACGGGCGACGTTAGTTTGTTATCCTGAAACAAGTTCAGGATGACGATGGGTTTGGATTAGGATGAAAATGAGTTGGGCTTCGGATGACGGAGGGGAATTCAACAGTGCAGGCCCCTCCACCATTCGGTGCGCGAACGGTCCCCCTCCCCATCGCAAGTCGATGGGGAGGATTAGGATGTATCCTCCCGGCTTCGTCATCCTGAACTTGTTTCAGGATAACAAACAACCGTCGCCCGTTATCCTGAACTGTTTCAGGATGACGATGGGTTTGGCTTGGCTGACAACGGGTTTGACTTCTGATGGCGATGGGTTTGGCGAAGGCGGGAATGACAAATCGGTTGTCAGTCTCTAAAGCCCCCAACATGACCGCAAGATTTCAGTTTTCCATCTCCGCCACCGACGGCAAAGCACGCACCGGCAGCATCCAGATGCGCCGCGGGGAAATCCGCACGCCTGCTTTCATGCCCGTGGGCACCGCCGCAACGGTCAAGGCGATGCGCCCTGCCGAAGTGCGTGCGACGGGCGCGGATATCATCCTTGGCAACACTTATCATCTGATGCTTCGCCCCGGCGCCGAACGCGTCGCGCGACTTGGCGGCTTGCACCAATTTTCCGGCTGGGACCGGCCGATATTAACTGACAGCGGCGGATATCAGGTCATGAGCCTGTCGGCTTTGCGCAAAATTACCGAAGAGGGCGTATCGTTCCAAAGCCATCTCGATGGGGCAAAGCATATGCTGTCCCCTGAACGCTCAATGGAAATTCAGCGCCTTCTGGGATCCGACATTGTCATGGCGTTCGACGAATGTCCGGCAAATGGCGTGTCGCGTGACGAGGCAATCAAATCGATGGAACTGTCGATGCGCTGGGCAAAAAGGTCGCGCGAGGGTTTCGATGCTGGCGGCGACCATGCGGAGCGTGCGGCTTTATTCGGAATTCAACAGGGTTCGCTGGACGAGGAATTGCGCAAGCGCTCCGCCGACGCGCTGATCGACATCGGCTTTGACGGCTATGCTGTTGGCGGCCTTGCCGTGGGCGAAGGACAAGAGGCGATGTTTGGCTGCCTGGATTATGCGCCTGACCAATTGCCCACCGACCGGCCGCGCTATTTGATGGGCGTGGGTAAGCCCGACGATCTGGTTGGCGCAGTGGAGCGCGGGATCGATATGTTCGATTGCGTGCTGCCCACGCGGTCGGGACGTAACGGGCAAGCCTTTACGCATGTCGGCCCGATCAACATCCGCAACGCCAAATTCGCCGAGGATCAAGGTCCAATAGACGAGAAATGCACCTGCCCCGTCTGCGCGACATGGACGCGCGCTTATGTGCACCACCTGATCCGCTCGGGCGAGATTTTGGGCGCGATGCTGATGACTCAGCATAATCTGCATTATTACCAGATGCTGATGGCAGGCATGCGCGCCGCGATTTCGGAAGGTCGCTTTGCGGCGTTCGCGCAGGACTTCCGGCGAGATTATTTGAGCAAGTGAGCGCGTCTTTCCCTCTTCGTCATCCCCGCGCAGGCGGGGATCCAACTCCAAACCGTGAGTTTCTAAGGCTGCGTCGGCGGAAACCGTTTGCTCCTGAGTTGGATTCCCGCCTTCGCGGGAATGACGAAGTGTGGCGCAGGAATGACGACGTGAGGGGCGGGAATGACGATGGGTTGGGGAGGTTTTCGTTGTGAGCAACATCAGCGAAGCCATCGTCCGCGCGCGCGCAAACAGCCCGTTTCTGGCCGGGCTTATCGACCGCAACCCCGACCTGATGCCGGCCATCGAAGCTGGCAATTTCGATGCTGCACTGGCCAGCGCGCTCGCCCGAAGCGCGGATAATGTCGGCACAACCTTGCGCAAACAACGCCAAGGTGTCGCGCTCGTTACGGCAATCGCCGACCTGTCGGGCGCGTGGGACCTGACCCGCATTACGCATATCCTATCCGATTTTGCGGACCATGCGCTGGACGCGGCGATTGCGGCGGCCATAGAGGAACGCGTGCCGGGCGCCCCCAACCAAGGCTTCGCAGTCATCGCGCTTGGCAAGCATGGCGGGCGCGAGCTGAATTATTCGTCGGACATTGATCCGATTTTCCTGTTCGACCCCAAAACTCTGCCCCACCGCGAACGCGACGACGTCGCCGAAGCAGCCGTGCGTTATGGACGCCGCATCATTGAACTACTGTCGGCGATGGATGGTGATGGCTATGTCTTTCGCGTCGACATGCGGTTGCGCCCCTCGCCTGAGGTTAGCCCGATTGTCCTGCCAGTCGAAGCGGCCATCGGCTATTATGAATCGAGTGCGCTGGCGTGGGAGCAAGCCGCGTTCATCCGGTCGCGCGTCAGTTCCGGCGACCGCGCGCTTGGCGAATATTTCCTGTCAGCCATTCAATCCTTCATCTGGCGCAAGTCGCTCGACTTCGGCCAGTTGAAAAACATCAGCGCGATGACTGCGCAGATCCGCGACCATTATGCCAAGGGTCAGAAAATGGGTCTCGGCTTTGACCTGAAGCGTGGCCATGGCGGAATCCGCGAATGCGAATTTTTCGCGCAGGCGCATCAGTTGATCCACGGGGGCCGCGATCCGGGCTTGCGCATGGCGGATACGAGAGAGGCGCTTGCGGCATTGGCGGCGGCTGGGCCAATCACAACCCAAGAGGCAGAGACTCTGACATCGGCGTATAACAGTTTGCGTACGGTCGAACATCGCCTGCAAATGCATAGCGACCGCCAGACGCACGAGATTCCGGCCAACCGCGACACCGCAGATGCCGTGGCGCGGCTGCATGGCCTGG
The DNA here is from genome assembly GCF_046596595.1 of Sphingorhabdus sp. Lineage (GTDB taxonomy): Bacteria > Pseudomonadota > Alphaproteobacteria > Sphingomonadales > Sphingomonadaceae > Sphingorhabdus_B. The sequence continues at coordinate 13 of NZ_JBKJMB010000113.1, read as the reverse complement.
CCGATGCCGATGC
>NZ_JBKJMB010000002.1:0-3424 GCF_046596595.1 Sphingorhabdus sp. | reverse complement strand
TTTTCAGGGACCATCCCCTTGATCTGAGCATATTCAACCAGGCCAAAAGGCTGCGTATCGCCCTGCCGTTTTTCGTTCTGGACAACGCCGATCTGGTTTGTCAGATTTTCCTGCGTTACGGCGCCGAGCAGAAAACCCATCCGGTCAGATTCAAGATACAACATACGGTCGAGTGCGCTGGTAGGCACAGTCTGGAAATAATTGGTGCGGTCAAACCATGTGGTGCCGTTGTAGTCCGTCGCACCCATATTCTGCAATGGTTGGAAGAAATCGCCAGGCGAGTTTTCCGACCCGTTGAACATCAAATGCTCGAACAGATGGGCAAAGCCTGTTTTGCCTTTGGGTTCATGTTTCGAACCAATGTCATACCAGATCGACACTGCGACTATTGGGGCCTTGCGGTCGGTATGGACAATGACGCGCAATCCATTTTTCAACGTGAATTGCTGATGCGGGATGTTGATTTCCTTGACCAAGGCCGACGCCGGGACTGGTGCGGGGTCGGCTGCGAGCGCTGGCGACACAAGCATCGTTGCGCCAAGTAGTGCAAAGGTCAATTTACGGATCATATTCTGCTCCCAAAGCTAAAATTCATTGGCGCCCGAGATAGCTATGAACCGGGCGAACACAATCATGTGGCCGATATTTTTCGACGAACGTCGTTCAGGGCCGATAACGGCGCTTTGCGTTCTTCACCGCGTCAGCCCATTCGAAGTGTACAGGCTTGTACTCACCTGCAACGAACAGCTTCATCTGGTCGGTATAATGCGGCGATTCGGGTCGCGTTGTCGCTTCGCCATATGGTTGGATCGATTGTGAAATCACGCCGCCATCCTTGTCCCAGCGGACCAGCATGATGAAGCTGTCCCCATGCCGGACACGCATTTTGCCATCGGTTTGATCCGCGTCCCAGATGGTTGTTGCCCGCAGCGTATCGCTTCCGCCGAGCATCGGCATATCGACATCGCCCCGGCGCAAGCGTTGAATGTCGGCAAGCGGCGGGTCAATCCGGCCAAAGCGTTTTTTGAACTCGGTCACAGCTTCCTGAAGTGTTTTGCGCGCATCGGGCATTTTGTCCCCGCGCCAGTGCGGGCGGGCACCAAAACGGATGATGCGCTCGGCCAAGGCATCGGCGCTGCCCTTGCCATCGCTTGACCAATCCCAACTGCCGAGCAGCTTTTGCGCGTTCGCCAGCTCAGGCGCGTCTTTCAGGTCAAGCGCGGCGAACGATGCCATCCACGGGCCAGCCCAGCTTTGCTTGCTATAGACCGTGTCCATCTTGATCGCGAGAAGCTCTTCTGGCGTGATGGATGTATCGGCGGCAAGCAGTTCTGTTGCGCGAAGACCCCGATTGGTCATGCCAAGCTCAATCCCGAGATAAGGCGAATAATCCGCCGGCTTCATTTCCGAACCCGGCCCCGCTGCCAAAAACGGCGTGTTGTTGGCGTTCTGGACAAAGCCCGACGCAGGATCGACAATCTTGGGATAACGGTCGAAGCCAACTGGCCCTGCCCACATCACCGCCGACGTGTCGCCCGGTAGCAATTTGGTGTAGTCATATCCAGGCTTACGGTCCGGGAAGAGTGCATTGTAGATATAGGCAACGCGCCCCGTCTTATCTGCATAGATGAAGTTGGTTGCAGGGATGCCGCCGATCGACATCGACTTCGTCCATTCCTCCCAATTCGTCGCCTTGGTATTGCGATAATATTGTTCGACAGCTTTGACGCTGTCGATACCGGCATAGCGAATGGCAAAATAGCCCTTGTCATTTTTGATCACGGGTCCGTGAATCGAACGGTACACCGTCTGCGGCACGGGCAGATTGAACGGCCCCATTTTTACCGGCAACCACACCCGTTTGGCCGTGAGCGGCATCCATTTGCCATCATAACGATATTGGTCGCCAGCGTCGTTCATCACAAGCTTGTATACATCGATCAGGTCGGGACGGTTGACGGTGTTCGTCCAACCCAGATTTCGATTGTGGCCAAGTAGGACAAAGGGCGAACCCGGAAACAAAGCGCCCGCCATATCGAGCCCCTCGCCCGAATGCGTGACAGCTTCATACCAGGCAACTTGGCCTTCATAAGGCTGGTGCGAGTTCGAAATGAGCCAGGTCTTGCCATCGGCCATACGCTTTGGCGCAATCGCGAATGCATTGGACCCGTTCATTTCAGGATCGCGTCCAACGGGCGTCATTGGCGCGGCATTGTCTTTGGGCAATGGCTTGCCTTCGGTAAGTGCAGCAATCGTGCTGTCCAACCCATAGAAAAATGGTGCGCGCAAAACGAATCCTGTGACTATGTCCTTGCCCGTGACGGGAAACAGCTTGGACAACCGGACTTCTTCAGGGTGTGTTGATGCATAATGGTTCAACCCGGCGGCATAGGCTTCCGAAACGGCGCGCACCTCGGGCGACAATTCCATATAATGTTTTTCGGCAGTTTCCCGTGCACCCAGCAGGTGCAGCACATAGTCTACCTTTGCCCCGTCGGAACCAGCGATTGCGCCATAACGGCCGCGGGTCATGGCAACGACGTCTTCAATCGTCGAAAAATCATCCTCTGCATGGGCAAAAGCAAGGCCATAAGCCGTATCGGCATCCGTCTTTCCGTTGATATGCGGCACGCCGTACCCGTCACGCACGATTTCAACATCATATGTGCGCTGGGATCCGGCAAATTCCGTCGCCGCCAATGGTTCCCACAACGCACCTGCGCCCGCCACCAGGGCCACGACCGCCAATGAAGCCAACAGAATTTTCCGCATATTCTCTCCCCCGCGACAAGACCTTGGCCTTGCGGTCCATTGGGTCATGCAATCGGCATAACCGAGTATTTCAGAAAGAAAAGTCCCCGCGTGTATCGCAACGCTGCGCACGCCACAAAATTGCGACGGCGTTCGATCGCGACCTGCTCGTTTCATCGCATTTCGTCAGGTAACCTATTTGGGGGGAGGCATGACGACACGTTGGGAACCATCAACTGCACGCGCCTGGTATGCCGCCCTGCGCAGAAGCTTGCAACTGTCGCTTAAATACTAGACCGGGTCATACGATTTGGCATCTGACAAAGACCAAGACCGCAAACCATCTCAAATAAGCGCCCCCGATTTGCTAAATTCCCTGCTGTCAGGGAATTTACAGGGAAATTTTCCGTTTTCGACCTCATCGAGACATCCTGTGGCATATTAACCAACGACAATCTTGGGATTTTTCTTCTAAATTCCCTGCGTAAAGAGCAGGGAAAATTATCGAAGCGAGCAGGGATCACTCAGCTTATAGCAGCGAACTGCTCAGCCGGACGGCAACCTAGCTAGTTACGCCAAAAAACGGACGCGAAGGAGACCTTGATAAACGCGCACCTCGCCCAGAGAATTTCAGCCGAGAACAGACTGAGCGGCAGCAATACTTATGGTTGAG
>NZ_JBKJMB010000057.1:0-15693 GCF_046596595.1 Sphingorhabdus sp. | reverse complement strand
AGGGAAAATGGTGGGCGTAGCAAGGATTGAACTTGCGACCCCTGCGATGTCAACACAGTGCTCTACCACTGAGCTATACGCCCACGCTGCGGCAGCCTCTAGCTGGGCTTGCCTTATCATTCAAGCCTATTTCAGTTCACCGAAATTTTCATTCGCAAAGAGGCGTTCGACTTCAAGAACAAGGTCTTTCAAATGGAACGGTTTTGAAAGCACTTTGGCGCTCGGCATCGATTCGCCGACGCGAAGCGCAACGCCCGAGAATCCGGTGATGAACATGACTTCAGTTGAAGGCGATACCATATTGCAATGACGCGCGAGCTCGATCCCGTCCATTTCCGGCATGACGATATCGGTCAGCAGCAAATCAAAGCGCTCGTGTTCAAGCAAGGGAACCGCCGCGGTTCCGCGGTCGACTGCGACTACATCATATCCCGACCGTTCCAGCGCACGCGTTAGATATTCGCGCATGGCCTGTTCATCTTCAGCAAGCAAAATTCGGATCATGATTGGCCCTTAAACCTCTTAACACGGCACCTAGCCGCGCCGAATATCCCTATAATTGCAGAGATTTAATTTTTTTGCACCATTTTGCTAAGAATCTGGCAATCATGCGCTCGAGAAGGTCAAATTCCGCATGACGCAAACGAATATGGACGGATTTACAATATGGGGCACAGACACGATGTCGTTGCCAGTGTTGTTGTCCGTCCCGCACGCCGGGCGTGATTATCCCCAAGACATCTTTGATGCATTGCGGCTGGCTCCTGCTGCATTATTGCGTCTTGAGGACCGTTATGCCGATCTTCTGGCGCGGCGTAGCGTCCAGCTTGGCCAACCCGTCATCATGGCGCACAGGGCACGGGCATGGGTTGACCTGAACCGCGACGAACAAGACATTGATACCGACATGGTGCAGGGCGCGGTGCGCGCCGACTATCCGGCGCCAGGGGTGAAGCAGCGCGGCGGGCTTGGCCTTGTGCCGCGCCGGCTTTCGGGCGACGGCGATTTGTGGAAACGCCAGTTTACGCTGGATGAGGTCCAGCACCGTATCACGTCATTCCACCGGCCCTATCATGATACGGTTTCCCAAATTCTTGAGCGGATGCGGCAGCAATTCGGTGTGGCTATCCTGCTGGACCTGCACAGTATGCCGCCGATTCGCAGCGCCACTGGCGCGCCACCGACACAATTCGTCGTCGGCGACCGCTTCGGTAAAAGCGCCGCTTCGCAATATGCAGAACTGCTGTTGGCGCGCTTACGCGTACATGGCTTCAACGGGGCGCTTAATCACCCCTATGCGGGCGAATATATTTTGCGCCGTCACGCAAAGCCGCGGTCGAATATCCATGCCATCCAGCTTGAGGTCGACAGATCGCTTTATCTTGATGCGGGTTTGCGTCAGCCCGGGGCTGGCCTTGATCGGCTGAGTGCGCTTATTCCGGCACTAGTTGCCGCGCTGGCCGATGAGGCACTGGGCTCGGCAACTCTAATCGCTGCGGAATGAAGCTAGAAAAAACCACCCCGGATTGCTCCGGGGTGGCCTAGGTTCAGGGAGTTGGTGCCCCAAAGGAGCACCCGTGGATGAAAACGGGAGGGGAAGTTTCCATCCATTGCAAGAATGGGCGTTCGCTATTGCAGTTTCAAGACTCAGATGAATATCGAAAGCAACTTGACGACCAGTCGACCCACAGTTGCGAGTAATTGTTGCCTTTGCAGTGGCGTTATGGCCACATGCGTTGAACGAAAGGCAGCTTGTCCACAAATTGATGCTTCAAAGCGCCTAAAACATGCAAACCGATGAGGACGAGAAGCACGGTAGCCAGAATTTCATGGCCTTCCTTCCCAATTCCAGCAAGCAACCCGTTTTTGCCGATAGCCAAATCTACCGAAAACAATCCGAAGAAATCGACCGGGGCTGCTTTTCCGCGTGCGCCGATCATAAGCCATCCGGTCAACGGCATCGCGATCATTAAAACATAGAATGAAATATGGGCAGCAAATCCTGCTTTGGCTTGCCAGCCAGCCACCTTATCCAGCTGTGGAGGCGGGCGATGACCAAGGCGCCACAAAATGCGCCCAATCGACAACACAAGGATGGAAATGCCAATAGCCTTATGCGGGCTCATATATGCCGCGCGTGCCGCGCGTGGTAAATCTTCCGCGAGATTTACAAGCAGGACATTTGTACCAATCAGAATAGCGATGAGCCAGTGGAACAGAATCGCGATTTTACTATATTTAGCCATGCCGCCACGTCCCCTAATAAGGCGTGACGGCATGCAGCATCGGATGTTTTAATTCGAGGGCAATTCCGTCACTTGTGGCACCTTACCCTGTGCGACCTGAACTGCAAAGATTTCCCGCATCAATTGCAAAGAGAACAGATGGGCGTGGATGAGCGCCAAGATGCCGTTCTGGTTTAACTTGCGGACGGTGTCGCCCCGAAGGTCGCGCAGCTTGGTTTCGTCGATCATCTTGAAACCACGATAAATGAACGGTTGTTCCTGACCTTCCTGCTGGATCGATACTTCGCCGTCCATCAGAAGTTCCAGCTTCTGCAACTCCTCGACAAAAGCATGCGTCTGCGCACCTGCATTTTCGAAATCTTCACAAAATTTCAAAATAGCTTTGGTGTTTTCGCTTGGCTGGCCATTCTCAAACATTGGCGTACCTTCGTCGAATTCGCCAACCGCGCCTGAGGTCGGGTCAAAGCACAAGGAAAGTTCGTCGGTGTCTGGACGCAGCTTTGCCAACAAAAATGGGTAACGGCGCACATAAGCAGGGATATAGGCAGGGCGGTCAAACTGCCCTTCTGCATTCATGAAGGTGTTAACGCCCTCGTTCATGCCCATCAGCACAAGTGGCACCGGATTGTCGGTTGCCGAAAAGATGATTGGATAATTACGCGACGCTGGAACGAATTCTTCAATGGTCAGTGGAATTGCATGCTGTCCGTCGAGAAATTTGGCGTTTTCAAGCATCCGCGATTTCCATGTCACATGGTCATTGCTGTTGAGCGGGATCAGGTCGTTGTAAAGAAGCGGCAGGTTGGCGGCTTGGGGCGCGGTGGCCATGTGAAACTCCAGTGCTTGATAATATGACAGAAAATCGATGCGGCGCTTTAAGCGGACAGCGGTCGTTACGCAAGGGGTACAAGCTTGCCGGGGTTCATAATGCCGAGCGGATCAAACGCGTTCTTTATCGCGCGCAAAGCCACCAACCGCGCAGGTTCGGCCAGTCGTTCAAACTCGGCAATTTTGGCCTGCCCGATGCCATGTTCGGCCGATAGCGACCCGCCGTACGCGCGCACACGGTCATAGACATGCGATGTTATGGCCTTGCCATCCGTTTCATTCCAAGCCGCAATGTCCACATGATCGGGGGCCTTGACGTGAAAATGGATGTTCCCATCGCCCAGATGCCCAAAGGCGACCGTTTTGGTTCCCGGAAAATCGCGTTCGATTATGGGCGATTCATCCGCAATGAAACGTGCCATAGAACCGACGGGAACGCTGATGTCGTGTTGCAATGCCGGACCTGCAGCGCGTTCTGCCTCGGCAATCGAGTCGCGAATTTTCCAGAAGGCGTCGGCTTGCGCATCGCTGCTGGCTATGGTTGCATTGCCGAGCAGATTTTCGCCCATCGCGTCTTCTAGCAGGCGCACCGCCAATTCGCCGGGAGATGACTGGCCTAAGTCGTCCTGAACAAATTCCATCAGCGCATGCCAACGATGCGGCGTGTCCAATGGTGGCCGTGTTCCTGCGATATGTGTAGTAACGGCATCCAACGCCCTTTGCGGCAGGATTTCGAACCCTTCCAATCGGTCGCGCCCGTGTCGCTGCATGAACAGCAAAAGGTCGTAGGCCTGCGTCGGGCTATCGACGCCGGCCCAGACAACGCAACGGTCCAACAATGCTGGAACCGTATGCAGGACCGCCTTTGTGACAATGCCAATTGTGCCTTCCGCGCCAATCAACAATTGCTTCAGGTCATATCCGCGATTGTCTTTTTTAAGCGGTGCAAGTGCATCGTAAATAGATCCATCAGGTAACACGGCCTCAATTCCCGCAACAAGCATACGCATCGTCCCGTGGCGTAATACCTGAGTCCCGCCCGCATTTGTCGAAATGAGGCCGCCGACTGTGGCCGAACCCTTCCCACCCAGCGTCAGCGGGAAACGCCTGCCATATTGAGCTACCGCTTCGTGCAAATTCTGCAGGATGACACCCGCATCGCAGGTCACAAGTCCGTCCGACGCGTCCATCGCGGTGATGGTGTTCATGCGCCGTAATGACAGGATTAACTGTTCGCCGCTGTTGTCGGGCGTTGCGCCAGCCACCATTCCGCTATTACCGCCTTGCGGAACGAGCGAAAGTCGGTGCTTCGCCGCGAGCCTGACGACGGCCGCTACCTCCTGCGTATTTGCTGGCGAGAGCAACGCTGACGATGATCCGGTGAACCGTCCACGCCAGTCGGTTAGCCACGGCGCAATGACGTCTACGTCGTCGGTAAAGCCCTTTGGTCCCAAAATGGCGCGAAATTCCGATAAAATAGTTGCATTTGGCACGGTATTTTCCATTGTCTGCTAGGGGTCTGGCATGCAATTCATGATAGGTTCAACCCTATCGGGTAAAGCCGATAGAACTTCAACTTCATACCGGAATGTTTCTTGCGCGCAGTCATGGTCTTCATCCTTTTTGCGGTCGCGCTGGCCACATTGTCGCATAAGGCAACAGCGGAATTTGCTGTAGCTGCTGCCGACAGCCCTTTCCTGCCATTGCTTCGCCTGAAGACAGATTTTGATCAGGCGCGTATTGACCAGAGGGTGATTATCCGGTTGCCGAGCACTGCTACTGTTCCTGCGATGGTCGGTGCCCAGCGTCAGTCAATTTCCAAAATAAAATATAAAGAGCAAAAAATCGGCAAATGCTTGTGGGTAGACAAGCTTGGTGGATCGCGGCCGGGACCGGACCGGACTTTGGATCTGCTGACGCGCGATGGTATTCTCATCCGCGCCTATCTGGGCGATGGCTGCCTCGCGCGGGAATTTTATGCCGGGGCCTATATGGAACGGTCTCAGGATGGAAAATTATGCGTCGACCGCGACCTGTTACATGCGCGTACAGGCGCGAAATGCGAGGTCGACAAATTCAGGTTGCTGATTCCGCGTTAAAGCTTGCGTAATCCGGCATATATGTTGACATTTCCGGCTGTAGCGACCAAGGGCGACCCTCGTCCCCATGGATTTGTTACTGGTGGCGGTGCACCATCTTTTTGCGGAACACCATATGCGTTTTGCCGACATCGGCTTGTCTGACGAGTTATTGAGAGCCTTGAGCGAGTCAGGCTATGATGAGCCAACTCCAATTCAGGCGGCAGCGATCCCGCAAGTACAGATGATGCGGGACATCATCGCCATCGCGCAGACCGGCACTGGCAAGACCGCTAGCTTTGTACTGCCGATGATTGATGTATTGGCAAATGGCCGCGCGCGCGCGCGGATGCCACGTAGCCTTATACTTGAGCCAACGCGTGAATTGGCGGCCCAGGTTGCCGAAAACTTTGAAAAATATGGCAAATATCATAAGCTGTCGATGGCGCTGCTGATAGGCGGTGTACAGATGGGTGATCAGGTGAAAGCGCTGGAAAAGGGCGTTGACGTGTTGATCGCCACGCCGGGCCGCTTGATGGACCTGTTTGAACGGGGCAAGATTTTGCTGACGGGCTGCGAAATGCTGGTCATAGATGAAGCAGACCGGATGCTCGACATGGGCTTCATTCCCGACATTGAGCATATTTGCACTAAGCTGCCGACAACGCGCCAGACACTTTTGTTCTCGGCAACGATGCCGCCGCCGATCAAAAAGCTTGCGGACAAGTTCCTGACCAATCCCAAATATATCGAGGTTGCGCGCCCAGCGACGGCGAACATCAACATTGAACAGTTTTTGGTCAACGTGTCGCCAATGAAAAAACGTGATGTATTGCGTGACCTTTTGCGCACGGAAAAAGTGTCTAACGCGATTATTTTCTGCAACCGCAAAACCACTGTACGCGAACTCAATACCAGCCTTCAACGGCATGGATTGCGCTCGGGCGAAATTCACGGCGACATCGACCAGGCATCGCGGCAAAAGCAACTTGAGGCGTTTAAAAACGGTGACATCGACCTGCTGGTTGCGTCGGACGTTGCGGCCCGCGGACTTGATGTAAAGGGCGTCAGCCATGTGTTCAATTTTGACGCGCCATGGCATCCCGATGATTATATTCACCGCATTGGCCGCACAGGGCGTGCAGGCGCAAAGGGCAAAGCCTTTACCTTTGTGACCAAGGCCGACGAAGAGGCGATCGAGAGCATCGAGAAGCTGATCGGCAACAAGATCGAACGTCTTGGCAAGATCGAGGCACCTGCCGGCGACGCCGAAGATCGCGCGCCAGCAAAACGTGGCCGTAAGGCGCCTGCGGCAAAGGCCAAGCAAACGCCTTCTGTAGAGCGCGAGGATATGGCTGAAATGCCAGAGCCGAAGCCTGTACGTGAGAAAACGATAGCCAAGCCCGCGCGTGAGAAAGCCGCTCCCAAGGCCGAGGCCGTAAAGCCGGATCAGTCGAGTGACGCTGCTGCTGGAGATGACGGCTGGAATGGACCAATGCCAGGGTTTCTGAGCGTAGGATTTGGGACTTAACCAACCAATATTGGTTGGGCTGAGCTTGGCCCATAAAGGCCTAAATTAAAAATCACTTTCTGGTCGTCATCCTGAACTGTTTCAGGATAAAGCGGGTACGTTGCCTGTTATCCTGAAACAAGTTGAGGATGACGCGGTAAGTCGCCTGTCATCCTGAACTCGTTTCAGGATCTTAACTTCAGGCCTTCCGAATTAAGACCCTGATACAAGTTAAGGGTGACGTGTGTTCGGTGATGATCCTTGCCCAGCAGAGAGTTGAGCCCTGCACGCCTTCGGTTCCAGGATGACCAGTGTTTTTGCTCAAAAGGCATTTCAGCTAACATATGGACACAAAAAAAGGGCCCACATTGCTGCAGGCCCCTCTTTATCGTAGCACGCTAAGTTTTTAGAACTTGCCGCGCAATGTGATGCCGTATGTGCGCGGTTCTGCAAGGAACTGCGAGATGAGCTGGCGACCACCGGGATATTGTGGATCGACAAACGGAGCCGAGGTTGCGCCTGCCTGGAATGGCGAGTTAAACGCGACCTGTGCATAATCCTGTTTGAAGATATTCTGGCCCCAAAGCTCAAGACCCCAAGCCTGATCAGGTCCACGAAGACCGATGCGCGCATTGAAAATAGCGAAACCATCCTGTTCCTTTTGCGGGAACAGATCGGAACCGGTATTGTAATCGCTGGTCATGCGGCCATCGATGTAGAAAAGGCCGCTCATGCCGCTGCTACCGATATCGGGCGTCCATGTGACGCTTGACGTTGCAACAAGTTCAGGTGCGTTCGACAAATTGTCGCCTGGCAATTTGCGCAGTGCCGGATCAAGTGGTGCGCCGGTTTTGCTTCCCACGAGGTTCTTGCGGTAACTTGTATTGGCATAAGTCAGGCCAGCAGCAACGCGGAAGTTACGCGCTGGCACCAATGATGCTTCAAGCTCGAAACCTTCAGCGCGAACGCCGTAGCCAACATCGCTTGCACCGCAGGCGCCCGTCGATACCGCAGCCGCATGGAAATTGGCGCCCGCTGCTGACGTGTTTTGGTCGCGGTCAGCACCGCCGAGATCCGTGCCGCAACCGTTGATCGACTGCACAAGGAAGACGGTTCCGTTAAATGTATTCAGCTGGAAGTTACTAAAATCCGAACGGAATGCGGAAACGCTCAGACCAAATGGGCCGTTCGAGAATTTTGCACCCAATTCGTAGCTGTCGACCAATTCAGGGTCGAATTGAAGCCGGCCGACCAACGCCTGAGCGCCGCCCGAAGCTGCAAAAGTTCCAATCGGCGATTTAAGCGCTGAACGGTCGAGGTTGAATCCACCCGCCTTGTAACCACGTGCAAAGCTACCGTAGACCAAAAGATCGTCGGTCGCTTTCCACGAAAGGATTGCAGTGCCGGTGAATTCATCTTCACTACGCTTGTCTTTGATCGACACGCCGTTCAATTCAGCTGTCGAGTTGCCCTGACATGCAAGACCAATCAATGAACCCGATAATGCACGCGCTGTTGCCGTTGTCAGCGGGTTAACCAGATCATCCGATACGAGGCCTTGGATAGTGGTGCAGGCCACGTTGTCGTTGCCGAATGTTGCATTGAACTTCTTCTTATCGCTTGTGTAACGAAGGCCAAGAGTCAGATCGAGCGCATCAGTGATGTGGATGATATTATGGGTAAAGGCGGCATAGTTGGTGCCATTTTGGAAATATCGATCATTGGTCGTGCCAAGGTCGTTGAGTGTATCAAGCCGCGTAAAAGCTGCCAGTACATCAGGACCGGATAGCCCGGAAGCACCGCCGATTGTCGCCTGTCCCACGCCAGGAATAACGCAGGATGGGTTGGCCGGCGAATATAGCCCGGCCAAACCGCCGCCAGAAATGATGCGGCATGTTGCAAAGCGTCCATATTGGTTGCCGAAGCGCAGATTGTCGCGGACGGTAAGTTTTTCATTGGAGAAAAATCCGCCAATGAGCCAGTCGAGCTTACCGTCGAATGCTTCACCCTGCAGGCGCAATTCCTGCGTAAAGGTATGGAACTGACGATATGCATCGTTGCTTGGTGCGCGATATAGAATGTCGACTTCGCCGTAATCTGTGTCCGACCCCTGACCTGAACGATACTGCCGGTAAGCGGTGATCGATGTCAAAGTTGCGCCACCGAAGTCATAATCGATCTGTCCGGAGAAGCCATAATCCTTTGTTTCGCCGAAAAACGTGCGGTTCGGGCTGACCGAAACATTGCGGCCATAACCCTGACTGAAACCAGCCAATGGCTGGCCAAGATCACGAAGCACGTTGATGATGTTGTTCGACGACGCCGTCGCCGCAACGCCAGTCGTGCTTGGATTGTTCAAGTCGCCGATGAACTGATTGACCGTTCTGTCGACATAAGTCGCCGCGCAGCACTCTTCCTTACGCGATGTATAATCGGCGATCAGTCGGATCGACAGAGCATCGGTGGGTTCAAACAGCAACTGCCCGCGCAGGAAGTAACGGTCACGGTTGTTGATGTCGCGGCCATTTTGGTCATCGCGGTAAAAGCCGTCACGCTTGACGTAAACGCCATCGACGCGGAACGCCAGTTGCTCCGTAATCGGGCCAGTGAAGCTGGTTGCTGCGCGCATGAAGTCATAATTGCCGTAAGTGAGTTCGCCGCTGCCACCAAAGGTGAAGCTTGGCTTTTTTGAATAGATGCTGATGAGACCAGCCGAGGAGTTACGGCCGCCCAGCGTGCCTTGTGGGCCGCGCTGTACTTCGACGCGGTCAATTTCACCAAGTTCGTTCAAGCCGATGCCCGAACGCGACCGGTACACGCCGTCGATGAATACTGGAACGGAGCTTTCAAGACCGGGGTTGTCGCCGACGGTACCGATACCACGAATACGCGCGGAACCGTTGGCTTCAGAGCCAGTGGACGATACGAGCAACGATGGCGCAACCTGGTTCAGCTGACGAATGTCGTTCGCGCCGCTGTTTTGAAGCGTCTCTGCGTTAACGGCAGAAATGGCGACAGGAACATCCGACAGCAACTGGCTGCGGCCTTGCGCGGTCACGACGATCTCTTCGTCGGCATTGGTGTCTTCGGCTTGTGGCGCCTCTTGCGCAAACGCAAAGCTTGGAATTGCAAGCGCGATGCACGCTGCAGATAGCTTTAACGCGTGGCTGAGGGATTTCTCACGTCGCAACATCTCGTTCTCTCCTGTTTTGAATTTATTTTTTTATAAAATAGCGAAACTGCATTCGAATGTCATCGCTGTTAAGCGCAGTTTCCCTTAAATTTTTAATGTGCGTCAATATTGCAACATCTGTGATTTTGACGTTACGTAAAGGGGACCAAGGCTAAAAACGATTTCCCTTACTTCCGTAAAATGCTGCGCAGCAAAATTTCTTAAAGCTGCACAAGCATCTTTCCCGTGTTTTCGCCACTGAACAGTCCAATGAACGCTTCGGGTGTTTTCTCGAGCCCGTCTTTTACGGTTTCGCGGCCGTTGACGGCCCCCGACTGAATGAGCGCAGCCATATCGGCGTTGAACTCCGGAACCTGTGCGTAAAAGTCAGGGTAGAGAAAGCCTTTAATCATGATGCGCTTGCCAATGATCATCGGCAAATATTGCATCGGCTGCGCCTTAAAATCGTTGTAGACGTCAATCATGCCGCAAACCGCAAAGCGCGCCCATTCCTTTGCTGTGGCAAGCGCCGCGTCAAAATGTTCGCCGCCAACATTGTCGAAATACACATCAATGCCTGTTTCGCCCATGTCCTTCAACGCGGCCATCAATTGCGGCAGGACCTTGCCCGACTTATAATCAACGACGGCGTCTGCGCCCAATTCCTTTACCCATGCGCATTTGTCTGCACCACCCGCGGAGCCAATGACCTTCATGCCTTTGGCTTTCGCGATTTGGGTTACAGTAGAACCAACCGCGCCGGCTGCAGCCGACACGAAAATAACTTCGCCCGGCTTGGCTTCAGCTACCTTTAGCAGGCCAAACCACGCGGTTCCACCCGGCATGCCGATGATGCTGAGCCAATATTGGTCGGGTACGCCGATATCGGGCAACTTTACAGGCGGCATGCCTGCAGGCGGAGTTTTGCCGCCGCCGAAGACGACAGTGTCACGCCAGCCAGCCATGTGCATGACCTTGGTGCCCTCCGGATATTCGGCATTATTGCTTTCAGTCACAGTTCCAACCGCACCGCCAGTCATAGGCTCACCGAGCATGAACGGATCGGCGTAGCTTTTCGCATCATTCATCCGCCCACGCATATAGGGGTCAACCGACAGCCAGCTATTGGTGACGCGAAACTCGTCCGCCCCCAACGCCGCATCCGTCTGGTCCAACAGAGCAAAATTGCTATCATTAGGCAGTCCTACCGGGCGGCTCGTCAAGGTCCATGCGCGCATTATCGTGTCTCTCCATTGCTTTTTTGGTCTGCAGCATTTGCCGCAGCATTTTTATAAACAGGCCGTCCTGCGACCCATGTTTCCTTAACCACTGCATTACGCAGTTCGCGCGGGCTTGCAAGCAGCGGATCGACATCAATCAGGATGAAGTCGGCATAATGACCGGGGGTTAACGACCCGAACTTGCCCTCTGCAAACGCAGCATATGCCGCGCCGGTGGTAAAACCCGCAATCGCCTGTTCGCGCGACACACGTTCTTCCGGCCGCCAGCCGCCAAAGGGTTGTCCAGCCGCATCCTCGCGCGTCATAGCGGCAGCGAGCCCAGCGAAAGGATCCGCCGACTCAACCGGCACGTCCGAGCCAAAGGCAAGCTTTCCTCCAGCGCGCGCGATAGACTGCCACGCATAAGCGCCTTTCAACCGATCCTGACCAAGCCGCGCTTCGGCCATCAGCCGGTCGGACGTCTGGTGCACTGGTTGCATCGACGAGATGATTCCATGCTTGCCAAGCCTTTGCAGGTCGGCGGGGTCGACAATCTGGACATGCTCGATGCGCCAACGTTGGTCGCCCTTATATGTCGTCGACAATTCCTCGATTGCGCCGATAACCTCGGCATTGGCCGCATCACCAATGGCGTGGACTGCGGTTTGGAACCCGTCCATCGACGCCCTGACCATGAGGTTGCGGATTTCCGCGCTTGCCAGAAACTGCAGTCCGGTTTGAGCCGGTGCATCCGCATATGGTTTTTTCAACCACGCGCCTCTGCTGCCCAAAGCGCCGTCAAGATAGAGCTTCACACCACCAAGCCGGAGCTTGTCATTATATAGCCATGGGCTTGGCCGCGGTCCGGCGATGGCAACCATATTGTCGATGCCAGCGGCATAACCCAATATGCGGATCGTCAACCAGCCGGCATCGCCTGCACGGCGATAGCTTTGCCAGTCGTCCATGGTCGTACCCATATCGGCAATCGCCGTGATCCCCATAGAATGCAGCTTTTTCTGGGCCTCTCCCAATGCGATGTCGCGCTCAAGCGGTTTGGGGGTCGGTACAAATTTGCCGACCAGATCTGCCGCTGAGTCCACAAATATACCACTTGGCTTACCAGCAACCAATTCGATCCGTCCGCCCGATGGTGATTTCGATGCAGCGCTTACACCCGCAATGTCCATCGCGCGGCTATTTGCCCAACCGGCATGGCCATCGACGCGTTCAAGCCAGACGGGCCGGTCGCTGACAGCCGCGTCCAGGTCCTGCGCCGTTGGAAAACGACCAAGCCCCCATTTTTCCTGATTCCAGCCGCGTCCGATAATCCAGCGGCGGTCGGGATATTTGGCCGCATAGGCCTTGATGGCAGCTTGTGCCTCGGAAAGGCTGTTAGTGGCGGACAAATCGAGGGTGAGCAATTGGAACCCAAGGCCCATAACATGACCATGCGCATCGATCAGTCCCGGCAGCAACGTCGCGCCACGCCCATCAAGGCGGAAATCGAGTTGCTTGGGCAGCTTTTCCTTTTTGGTCAGCAGTTCGGTAACTTTACCGTCGCTCCCCACCATCATCGCATTGAAACGGATAACCTTGCCTTCCTGATCAAGCGTAATGCCGTTTACATTTTCGACCAATCCATCAGCGAAAGCAGGGGTAGCGATGGCCAGCAAAGCGAGCGCGCATAATTTCTTCATCCTTTAGGCAGCCTTTTTACAATTGAACTGGTATCCATTCGGCCGCCGCCCATATGCTGCACATCAGCATAGAATTGGTCGATAATTGCCGTAATGGGCAACGTTGCCCCAACCGCGCGCGCTTCTTCAAAAGCAAGGCCAAGGTCCTTGCGCATCCAGTCCACAGCGAAACCAAAGTCGAATTTATCCTCAGCCATTGTCGCCCAGCGGTTGTCCATTTGCCAGCTTTGCGCTGCTCCACCCGATATTGCTTCATAGACCTTTTCGACATCCAGCTCGGCCGATTGTGCAAAGCGTAATGCTTCCGACAAGGATTGGATTACACCGGCAAAGGCAATTTGATTGCACATTTTTGTGGTCTGCCCGGTACCGGGGCCGCCGACATGCACAATGCGTTTGGAATAAGCTGCGATGATTGGCCGTGCTGCCTCGACTGACGCTTCTGTGCCGCCGCACATGATCGAAAGGGTGCCGTTTTCTGCGCCCGCCTGACCGCCTGTGACGGGCGCGTCCACCACAAGCAACCCACGCGATTTGGCTTCGACACCAAGCTGGCGCGCAATGCGGGCAGAGACCGTAGTATGGTCAATATAGAGGCTGTCCTTCGCCATTGCGGCAAACGCGCCGTCCCGGCCAAGTGTCACGCCAGACAAGTCGTCGTCTGTGCCAACGCAGCTGATGACGACTTCCGCGTCCTTCGCCGCATCGGCCGGGGAGGTAGCAATTGTCCCGCCGTAAGCAGCAATCCAGTTTTCGGCTTTCGCACGCGAACGGTTGTAAACCGTCAATGCATGTCCTGCTTGTTTGAGATGCCGTGCCATTGGGCCGCCCATGACGCCCAATCCGATAAATGCTATTCTGGTCATGTGACCGCCTTAATGTTTGTTTTCACTTAACACCAGATGCGTTAGGGGCCATTTCATGTCTGAACTACTGACCCTCGACCATGTCCGTGCCGCCCATGACCGTATTCGCGATTCCATAGTGGCGACGCCGACCTTGCACAGCCAGACGCTTTCAAAGCTCACTGGAGCAAACATATACCTGAAGTTCGAAAACCTTCAGTTCACAGCGGCCTTTAAGGAGCGCGGTGCGCTCAACGCGATTCTGTTGCTCTCTGAGGAACATCGCAACAAGGGCGTGATTGCGGCTTCGGCTGGCAACCATGCACAAGGGCTTAGCTATCATGGCACGCGGTTGGGCATTCCTGTGACTATCGTCATGCCGGTTCCGACGCCAACGGTGAAAGTAATGCAGACTGAAAGCGTCGGCGGCAAGGTCGTGCTGTTTGGCGAAACTTTTGAAGACGCATATAAGCATGCGCGGCAGCTTGAAGCTGAGCAGGGCCTGACATTTGTGCATCCGTTTGACGATCCCAATGTAGCCGCAGGGCAGGGGACCGTCGCGCTGGAAATGTTAGAGAGCATTCCGTCGCTAGACATGCTGGTAGTGCCCATTGGCGGCGGCGGTTTGTTGTCGGGTATGGGAACAGCGGCGCGCGCCTTGAAACCGGACATTGGCCTCATCGGTGTGCAGGCCGAACTTTACCCTTCAATGTATGCTTTGCTCAACAATCTGCAAATGCCGTGCGAGGGCGACACGTTGGCAGAGGGTATTGCCGTCAAGGTACCGGGTACATTTACCAGCAAAGTTATCGGTGATCTTGCGGACGAGATTGTCCTCGTGAGCGAAGCACAGCTGGAAAGCGCCGTTAGTCTGTTGCTGCAGATTGAAAAAACTGTAGTCGAAGGCGCCGGCGCAGCTGGTCTTGCGGCAGTGATGGGCAATCCGGAGATATTTGCAGGTAAGAATGTCGGAATCGTTTTGTGCGGCGGCAATATCGACACGCGGTTGCTCGCCAATGTGCTTTTGCGCGATCTTGCGCGGTCCGGACGTTTGGCGCGGCTTCGCCTCACATTGCAGGATAGGCCGGGCGCACTGTATAAGGTCATGCGCCTGTTCAACGAGCATAATGTCAACATCATTGAAATTTACCACCAGCGCATTTTTACGACTTTGCCCGCCAAGGGGCTGATTACGGACATTGAATGTGAAGCCCGCGACGCCGAGCAGTTACAAGGCCTTGTCGACGGTTTGGATGCTGCTGGCTACAAGGTCGAGCGCGTTGAGCTCAACAAATAAGCGATGGTAGCAGGAAAGATGGTAAATTTGCTTTTCAGCTTCGGCGCGGACGTGCATAAAAGGTAAACAATATCTTAACGGCAACGGCAGCCAAGCGGAGAGAATATGAGCGCACCAGTCCGTTTTCCGCGATTTTTTGTTACCAGTCCCGGCCCATGCCCTTATTTGCCGGGCAAAACAGAACGTAAGGTTTTTACCGAACTGAACGGCAGCCATGCCGATGAACTGAACGAGGCGCTTGGACGTATCGGATTTCGTCGCAGTCAAAACGTTGCCTATCGGCCAAGCTGTCTGGACTGCAAGGCATGTGTTTCTGTGCGGGTGCGCACCGACGAATTTATGCCAAACGCAACGCAGCGTCGCATCTTGCGCCGAAACGCGGATTTGGTGGTCAGTGCGTGTCGCCCATGGTCGACCACTGAACAATATGACCTGCTTCGTCATTATCTGGCATCGCGCCATCCCGAAGGCGGCATGGCGAATATGGACGATATGGATTATGCCGACATGGTCGAACAATCACCCGTGCGCAGCCATGTAATCGAATATCGGACGCCGCCGCGCTTTGGCCGACTTGGGGAACTCGTCGGGGCATGCCTGACTGACCAGCAAAGCGACGGCATGTCGATGATCTACAGCTTCTATAAGCCCGATGCCCAAGGACGCGCTGGCCTTGGCAACTTCATCATCATGGACCATATCCTGCGCGCAAGGGCAGCAGGCCTCCCCTATGTCTATCTTGGTTACTGGGTCGAGGGCGCCGCGCGTATGCAGTATAAGACGCGGTACCGTCCGCT
>NZ_JBKJMB010000086.1:0-22600 GCF_046596595.1 Sphingorhabdus sp. | reverse complement strand
CGCAAAAAATAGCAACGGCACAAGCGCCTAAATGCGGCGTGAGTTATTGTAATTACTAGTTAATTCTGGAGCGGGCGAAGGGATTCGAACCCTCGACCCCAACCTTGGCAAGGTTGTGCTCTACCCCTGAGCTACGCCCGCTCTGGCGGTCAGGGATCTAATTCCTGACGGGTGAGGCGCGCCGTTAGCATGGGGTATATCCCCCCGCAAGCCCCAAATGGCCGCTTTTTACGAAAACGGGGTAAAGCCTGTCTTGTGAAAGACAGTGCTTTGCTCGCATAGGGGACGGAACGAATCCTGAATCATGGAGAAATGAACTTGGCGACGCTGGGCCTTACCACCGACGAACAAAAAGCCGTTGAGCAATTCCGGACCGACGTTGTTGCGCCCTCGATGGAGCGCTTGGTCATTCTCGACTTTTGGGCCGAATGGTGTGGGCCATGCAAACAGCTCACGCCGATACTCGAGAAGATTGCGGCAGAATATGCAGATCGCGGTGTGATATTGGCAAAGGTCAATGTCGACGAAAACAAGTTCATCGCTGCACAATTTCAAGTGCGGTCGATTCCAACGGTCTACGCGATGTTTCAGGGGCAGCCGGTCGCTGACCTGTCGCCCGCGCGTACGGAACCGCAAATAAGGCAGATGCTCGACCAATTGCTTGAGAAACTTCCTATTTCGGTCGGCGAAACCGCACCGGACCCAGCCGTTCAGCTAGCGCCGTTGCTCGATGAAGCAGAAATGCTGCTCACGCAAAACGATGCTGAGCAAGCTTATGGCCTGTTTGCTGAAGTGCTGTCTGTGCTGCCGGAACATCCGGCGGCGTTGTCGGGATTAATCCGTGCGCTTACCGCGATGGGGCGTCAGGACGAAGCTCAGGCCATTTATGACAGCCTGGGAGAGGATGTGCGGGCTGACCCGGCGATGGAAAAGGCTGCTTCGGTCTTGAGCATTGCTGCTGCGGCCGTTCCGCCCGAAGAACTGGCGCGGTTGAAGTCCGCTGTAGCTGCCGCACCCGACGACCATGACCGGCGGCTCGACCTTGCCAACGCCTTGATGGCGGATGGTGACCGCGATGGCGCGGCGGAAGCCTTGTTGCACATCATATCGGCTGACCGTGAATGGAACGAAGGCGCAGCCAAGGCCCGCCTGTTGGAGATCTTCGCGCTGATTGGGTTGGAGGACCCATGGGTTTCTGCAACGCGCCGCAAATTGTCAGCGATCCTGTTCGGATGACGACGCGCCGCATCTCCATCTTCCCGCTTACGGGCGCGATCCTGTTTCCAAGCATGCAATTGCCGCTGCATATATTTGAGCCACGCTATCGTGACCTTGTCAGCGATTCGCTGGCCCGCGACCGGAATGTCGGCATGATTCAGCCGAAGGGACAGGGCAACCAACCTCCATTGTTCAATGTCGGGTGCCTTGCGCGGATTCAGGACGTCGAAGCGCTGGACGATGGTCGTTACAATATCATCCTTGAAGGTGTGCAACGCTTTTCGATTGTTAATGAGCTCAACGTCACCACCAGCTTTCGGCAAGTCGAAGCTGAACTATGGGATGAAGACGAAATGAGCGAATCGCTATCGCTCGCTGAACGCGCGTCGATTGAAATCGAGTCGCGCCGTTTTGCCGATGCCCAAGGCTATAGCGTCGATTGGACGGCGGTATCGCAATTGGACGATTATTCATTGGTCAACGCCATTGCGCAGATCGCGCCTTTCGACTTTGCCGCCAAGCAGGCGCTGCTTGAGGCGCGGGGACTTTCGGATCGGGCAGATACTATCGTGCAGCTGATGCAGTTTTTTGGTCGCCATGATGGCTCCGACGACCGCGTGACGCTTCAATAATCAGCCAAGGAAGCTCGCGCGCAGGCCATCGATGACAAATTGCGCGGCAAGTGCGCCCAAAAGCACACCCAAAAGCCGCGTGATCACAGCTTCGGCATTTGCCCCTAGCACCCGCATTATCGGGCCAGCAGCAAGCAATGCGAGCAACGTAAGAAGCAGGACTGCGCCCAGCGCGCCCAAGATAACACCAGCGCGGTCAATCCCTTCATTCTGCGACATCAGCAGCATGACAGACGCGATTGATCCCGGTCCTGCAATCATCGGCATCGCCATTGGGAATACCGATACGTCCTCTATCTCTGGCGTATCGATGATCTTTTGCGCGCGTTCCTCCCGGCGCTCGGTGCGTTTTTCAAAAACCATGTCGATGGCAATCAAAAACAACATAATCCCGCCGGCAATGCGAAAGCTGTTGAGCTCGATATGCAAAGCTCCCAGCAACTGTTCACCAAACAGCGCAAAGACCAGCAATATCCCTGATGCGACAACGACAGCGCGCAACGCCATATTCCGACGCTGCGCTGCATTGGCACCCTTGGTCAGGCTGGCATAAATCGGCGCACACCCAGGTGGGTCAATCACCACAAAAAATGTGATGAATGCCGAGAGAAATAGATCCATCATTTTTGTGCAGCGACCTGATCAGCGATGACTGTTTCCACAGCTTCGCCATTCCATAGCTTTACCTCAACGCTTCGCGCGCCATTGGGCTGAACCACATACGCATAGCTCAGCGATTGGTCGCGGGCGTAGCCCGTTTTCATCGTTGCGCCCTCAGGCGGGGCGGTCAGGGCTGCAGGCGCGCGGCCTTTGCAGCTTGCAACCTGTGTTTCGATCATCTCTTTGGCCGCGCGGGGTGCAGTCAGCGCGTCGCCATGGTCAAGCACCCATTTCCATGTACCATCGCCCCGGTCATTCTTTTCAACAAACTGCCACACGGTGGTGAAATAGCCAGTCGAGCCGTCCGGTTTTTGCCATCCGCCCGTAGTTACGCCCGTTTTGCCATCGCAGGACATAAACGCCTTATGCGGTTGCCATTTCACCGACTGCGCCGGGTCAGCCTTACCCTTGAGCCAGTCGAGCGCATTACTGGGTTGCGGAACGAACATGACCGCATCCTTAGCCGCGGTGTCGCGAAACGCGGTCCACTGGCCCTTTTGCTGGGCCAACTGGTTGAAAGCAATTTCAGCAGCAATGATTGCACTTGGATTAGCGATTTTAGGCTGAAAACTGAGGAATTCAGAACTTGGCCCGGAAGCGCAACCCGCAAGCGTTGCAGTCAGGAAAAGGGCAAGATATGCTTTCATGGCGTCAAATTCCCTGTGGCACTTCCAAGCCTGCCCGACGGTGCGCAGCCACCAGATTATTGCGTAACAGACAGGCAATCGTCATCGGACCAACACCGCCAGGAACTGGCGTAATTGCGCCAGCATGCGCCAACGCGTCGTCAAACGCAACGTCGCCCACTAGCCGCCCTTTGGTTTCGCCAGCTTGTGGCGGTAGCCGATTGATACCTACGTCGATAACAACCGCTCCGGGCTTCAACCAGTCGGCCGTTACCATCTCGGCGCGGCCAACCGCAGCAACCACTATGTCTGCGCGGCGTACGACATCGGGTAAATCCTGAGTCCGGCTGTGCGCAATCGTGACCGTGCAATTTTCGGCGAGCAGTAACTGCGCCATCGGTTTGCCGACAATGTTTGACCGCCCGATGACAACAGCGTTTTTGCCTGACAGGTCGCCCACATATTCTTTTAACAGCATCAGGCAGCCAAGCGGCGTGCACGGTACAAAAGCATCTTCGCCCACCGCAAGTCGCCCCGCGTTGACTACATGAAAGCCGTCGACATCCTTTGCTGGGTCAATTGCAGCGATGACCGCCTTGTCGTCGATATGCGCTGGCAAGGGCAATTGAACCAATATGCCGTCGACCGCATCATCGGCGTTTAATGTTTCGACCAATGCGATCAGTTCTTCTTGCGACACCGTTGCTGGCAAACGGTGTTCGAAGCTGTTCATCCCAGCCTCAACGGTCGCTTTCTTCTTTGATCCGACATAGACCTGGCTGGCGGGATCATCACCCACAAGCACGACCGCAAGGCCGGGTTTGCGCTGCGTTATCGCAACAAACGACGCAACACCCGCCGCGACGCGGTGGCGTAACTTGGCTGCAAATGCCTTGCCATCAATTATCGTGGCACTGCTCACATCCCGCCCGCTGAAATATCATTGGCAAGACCCATCAGCAGCATCTGAAGGATGCGCAGACCAATCAACAGCACCATCGGCGAAAAATCGATCATGCCGGTATCGGGCATAATCTTGCGGATGGGCTTTAAAAACGGGTCAAGAATGACGTTGAGCGCCTGCCAGATCGAAGCAACGATGTTATTCGACAGGCTGACCACATTAAACGACAGCAAAAGGCTTAGAATGAACTGGATGATGACGACAGTCGACAGGATCGTCATCAGATAACCGATAATTTGAATAAGCGCGAGAAGCATGAAATCCTCCGGGTAGTTCTGCCCATGCGGTTAGCCGAGGCAGCGCGCTGTATCAACTGCCTAAAACAGTGCAGGCCAGAGTTTATGTGTGGATGAGCGTCCCTGCACCTTTCACGGTAAACATTTCGATCAGCATCGCATGGCTGGTTCGGCCGTCGAGGATGACTGCAGCGTCGACACCCGATTCCACAGCATCAACACAGGTCTGAATTTTGGGAATCATTCCGCCGCTGATCGTGCCATCACTTTGCAGTTCCGCAATCGCTGCTGGGTCGAGGTCGGTGAGCAATTGTCCCGATTTGTCCAACACACCTGAGACGTCAGTTAACAGAAACAGCCGTGAAGCACCCAGCGCGCTTGCAATCGCGCCAGCCATCGTGTCGGCGTTGATATTATAGGTATGGCCATCAGTGCCCACACCGATTGGCGCGATGACCGGAATCATCCCTGCTGCACTAATGGTATCAATGATGCTTCGGTCAACAATGGTCGGTTCGCCGACGAAGCCCAGATCAATATTGCGCTCAATATTGCTGTCGGGGTCCTTTTTCGTCCGCTGTACCTTTGTTGCCGTTACAAACCCGCCGTCTTTGCCCGATATGCCAATTGCCTTCCCGCCTGCTGCGTTAATCCAGCCGACCAATTCTTTGTTGATCGCGCCTGACAGAACCATTTCGGCAATCTTTGCGGTCTCGGCATCCGTCACACGCAGACCATCGACAAACTCGCTTTCTACCCCCAATTTCTTAAGCATGGCGCCAATCTGCGGACCGCCGCCATGGACCACAACAGGGTTGATACCCACCGCTTTCAACAACACGACATCGTCAGCAAAATCGCGCGCAAGACCTGCATCGCCCATCGCATGGCCGCCATATTTGACGACGAAAGTCTTGCCTGCGTAGCGCTGTAAATATGGCAGTGCTTCGGTGAGCGTTTCGGCTTTGGCAAGATTGGCAGGATCGATTGTCATGCGGCGGGCTCTGCGTCCAATTTGCGACCAATGCGAACAACCACAGCGATCACCAGTGGCACCATTATCGCCGACAAAACGATTTTTGCGATCATCTGGCCGACCATGAGGTCCGCAATGGGCCTAACACCATAGAATGACACGGTAATAAAGATCAGAGTGTCGATAATCTGCGACAATGCCGCGGCAATAAAACCGCGAAAGGCAAGAAACTTACCCGATGTGCCCTTCATCCGCGCAAACAACCAGACGTTCAACGACACCGAAACGCCATAAGCCAGTATGCCTGCAGCCATCATCCGTCCGCTTTGGCCGACGATGATCGGAAAGGCTTCCTTGGCGGGTTCATACATTTCAGGGTCGGTCGGCAGCTGAAGTACGAAATAGGCAAGGCCAATCGCAATGAACAAAGGCACAAAACCATAGCGCACCAGACGGTCAGCCACAGCCCGGCCATGCAGTTCCGCAATCGCGCTCGACACCGCAATCAGTGTCAGGAATGGAAATATCCCGGCTTCGACGGCAAGTGGCCCGATGGACACCTGCTTTGCGCCCAAAAACCCGCCCAAGGGCACCATGCCCCCATAAAATATGGCAAAGACGAAAAGCGAGCGCGGAATGGCGCCCAATGATACGCCCGATGTGGTCTTGTCAGTCATGCAAATCTGACTAGCGTCTAAATCTATTGGCGCAAGGCCAACGATAGCGCTAGGTGTCGCGACAATATTCTGGGGTCGGGACTTTATGCAAATTTTATTAAGCATCGCGGGCATGGTCGTGATTCTGGCGATTGCCGTTCTGCTGTCGTCAAACCGCCGCGCGATCAAATTCCGTGTGGTGGGCGCGGCGTTTGCCTTGCAGATTACGCTCGCTGCCTTGGTTTTGTACACCTCATGGGGCAAGGTCGCATTGAACGCAGCATCGACCGGGGTGTCTAATTTGCTTGGCTATTCGGCCAAGGGTACCGAGTTCATCTTTGGCCCGCTCGCCTCGCCTGAAATCGGCGGTAACAGCTTTGCTATTGCAGCATTGCCCGTCATCATCTTTTTCGCCTCGCTCATTTCGATCCTCTATTATCTTGGCATCATGCAATATGTGATCCGCTGGATTGGCGGCGGGCTTCAGAAGATTACCGGCATTTCCAAAGTCGAAAGCCTGTGCGCTGCAGCCAATATTTTCGTTGGCCAATCGGAATCGCCATTGGTCATTCGTCCCTATCTTGCTGGCCTGAAGCCTGAACAATTATTCTGCGTCATGACCGTCGGCATGGCGGGTGTTGCCGGAACCATATTGGCGGCTTATGCCTCGATGGGAATCCGGATCGATTATCTGCTCGCTGCGGCATTCATGTCGGCCCCCGGTGGCATATTGATGGCGAAAATTATAATGCCAGACGTGCCGCCTGTCGTGCTTGCAGAAGGCGACCCTGCATTGGCCAATCCGCATCCGGATGATGAACCCGTTATGGCGGTTGACGATGACGAGGAAAAGCCTGCCAACATCATTATGGCCGCGGCACAAGGTGCGCAAACCGGCGTGAAGCTGGCCGTAGCCGTCGGCGCTATGGTGCTCGCCTTTGTCGCGCTGGTTGCGCTAGCCAATGGCATATTGGGCGGGATAGGCGGCTGGTTTGGTCTGCCGGGCCTAAGCTTCCAGCAAATTGTCGGCTATGTCTTTGCGCCCATCATGTTCCTGCTTGGCGTTCCGTGGGGCGAGGCGATTCAAGCCGGGGGCTTGTTCGGCACCAAGATTGTGCTGAATGAATTTGTGGCGTTTATTGATCTGGGGGCATTGAACACTCTGTCTGCGCCGACCGTCGGCATTGTGACCTTTGCTTTGTGCGGCTTTGCCAATTTCAGCTCGATTGCCATCCAGATGGCTGTCACTGGCGGACTTGCGCCAAATCAGCGGCCAATGATTGCCAAGCTTGGATTGAAGGCGCTTGCCGCCGGGTCGTTATCCAACTTGATGAGCGCAGCGCTTGCCGGACTTTTTCTGTCGCTAACTTAGTCAGTTTTCACCGGCAGCGCGCTTGAGTTCATACAGCAAGTCCAATGCCGCGCGCGGGCTTAGGGCATCGATATCAAGCCCCGTCAGCTTGTCGCGCAATGCGTCCACCTTGGCCTCGGCGGCATCAAGCGCGGCGCTGAACAATGGCAGGTCGCCAAGCCCTGCGGCCAGCCCGCCGGTTTCAGCGCGGCCTTTTTCAAGTCTAGCGAGCACCGAGCTTGCGCGCGCCACCACCTGCGGCGGAAGGCCGGCCAGCTTTGCGACCGCAATGCCATAGCTCCGGTCTGCTGGGCCCTCGGCCAGTTCGTGCAGCAGCACCAGATCGCCTTTATATTCCTTTGCGCGGACATGGTGCAGCGACAACGCATCGAGGCTTTCGGATAAGCGCGTGAGCTCATGATAATGCGTTGCGAACAGGCATCTGCACCGGTTGGTTTCGTGAATCCCTTCAACCACTGCCCACGCAATCGCCAGACCATCATAAGTCGAGGTACCACGCCCTACTTCGTCCAATATGACAAAGCTGCGTTCGGTGGCCTGCGCGAGAATGGCGGCGGTCTCGACCATTTCGACCATGAACGTTGACCGGCCACGCGCCAGATTGTCCGACGCGCCGACGCGGCTGAACAATCGGTCGACCAGCCCAAGCCGCGCCGATGTCGCAGGAACATAGCTGCCTGCCTGTGCCAGCAGCACAATCAACGCATTCTGCCGCAGGAAAGTGGACTTACCACCCATATTGGGGCCGCTGACCAGCCAAAGTCGCTTTTCAGGCGACAGCTTGCAATCATTGGCAATGAAGCGGTCACCAGATTTTGCCAGCGCACTTTCCACCACGGGATGGCGTCCGCTTTCTATTTCCAGGCATGGGTGGGCAACAAAGCTTGGTCGGCACCAATTGCTTTCCGCCGCACGTTCGGCAAGCGCTGCAGACACGTCAATGCGCGCCAGGGCATCGGCGCTGGCAGCGATCTGGTCGCGCCGTGCAAGCACCATTGCGACCAGCTCTTCAAGGTGCGCAGCCTCTGCTGCCAAGGCATGGCCCCCCGCCTGCGTGATGCGCACCGCCTCTTCATGCAGCTCGGGCGAGTTGAACCGTACCGCGCCAGCCATGGTCTGCCGATGGGTAAAGCCGGTTCCAGGTGCCATCAACGCATCGCCATGTCTGGCGGGCACCTCGACAAAATAGCCAAGCACAGCGTTATGCCGGATTTTAAGCGCGGCGATCCCCGTCGCTTCACGATAGCGCGCCTCCATCTGCGCAATCGCCTGACGCCCGTCACGGCCAGCGCCCCGCAAAACATCCAGGGCCGCGTCAAAACCCTCTGCAATATAGCCACCTTGCGCCGTGTCTGTCGGCGGCGTTGATACCAGCGCGCGGGCAAGATGGTCGACCATATGCCCATGGCCATCCAAAACAGGGAGAAGTTGGTCCAACAATACAGGCTTGTCCGCCATATTCCCCAGACGTTCCCGCAACATCCGCGCCGCATCCAGACCGTCGCGGATTTGGCCCAGATCCCGTGGGCTCCCCCGCCCGGCTACTACGCGGCCAAGCGCGCGGGCAATATCGGGCAGTGCGCGCAAGGCGCTGCGCACGGCATCGCGGGTCAGCGGCGCGTCATGGAACCATTGCACCAGCGACAACCGCGCATCGATTTGCGTTTTGTCCATCAATGGTGCGGCAAGATCGGCAGCCAGTTGCCGCGCGCCCGCGCCTGTTATCGTGCGGTCGACCTCGGCCAGCAAAGACCCAGCCCGTCCGCCCTTGCTGGCGCTGTTAATCTCAAGGCTGTCGCGCGTTGCCTGATCAATCAAAAGATGCGCGTGCACCTCACGCCGGACCGGCAGCTTCAGGAAAGGCATTTTGCCCTGCCCGGCGTGCGCCAGATAGGCGATGAGGCCGCCTGCCGCTGCTTGTTCGGCGCGGGTAACGGGACCGATGCTGGCAAGCGTTTCAAGCGCGAAATGCTGTTTCAGCCGATCGCCGCCAATGACGCTGTCAAAATCCACACGCGGCCGGACGATTACGTCCGGCGGCGCATACATAAAGCCATCGGGCACAACAACTTCACTTGCGGCAAGCCGCGCAAGCTCCGCCTCAAGCGATCCATGTGGCACTGTGACAAGTTCGAAATGCCCCGTTGAGATATCCGCCGCAGCTAGACCGAAAGCCTCTCCAACTTGCGCCACCGCAACGAGCATGTTGGAGGACCAGCTATCAAGCAAGCTATCTTCGGTCAGCGTGCCAGCTGTGACAAAACGGACAATATCACGCGCGACAAGCGTCTTTGATCCACCGCGCGCTTTGGCCTGTTCGGGGCTTTCGGTCTGCTCGGCGATGGCAACGCGGTGTCCTGCCTTAATCAGCCGCGCTAAATAACCTTCGGCGGCGTGTACAGGCACGCCGCACATCGGAATCGGATTGCCGTCATGCTCGCCGCGCGAGGTCAAGGCTATATCAAGCGTCGCCGCTGCTGCGCGCGCATCATCGAAGAACAGTTCAAAAAAGTCCCCCATGCGGTAGAAAAGCAGGCAATCCTCCGCTTTGGCCTTTAGCCCGAGATATTGCACCATCATCGGTGTCGCTATGTTGTCCCCCGCCATATCAGTTGCGTTAGCGAAGCCAGCCGGACGGGGCAATGCTTGCCCTTACGTCATCACCACGTTAGGTGCGGATAAATATATGATAACCGGTCAGGGCCAATAATGAACGACAGTGACGTCCAATTTACTGCGCAAGAAGCGCTGGATTTCCATTCGCAAGGGCGTCCCGGGAAGATTGAGATCGTGGCAACCAAGCCAATGGCGACTCAGCGCGATCTGTCGCTCGCTTATTCGCCGGGCGTCGCGGTGCCAGTGCAGGCAATATACGATAATCCCGCAGCGGCTTACGACTACACCGCAAAGGGCAATCTTGTGGCCGTAATATCGAACGGCACCGCCATTCTTGGCATGGGCAATCTGGGCGCACTTGCTTCCAAACCCGTCATGGAAGGCAAGGCGGTGCTGTTCAAGCGGTTCGCTGATGTCGATTCGATCGATATTGAAGTAAAGACTGAAGACGCGCAGCGTTTCATTGACGCGGTCGAGTTGCTTGAGCCCACTTTTGGCGGAATAAATCTCGAAGATATCGCCGCACCCGATTGCTTCATCATTGAACAGACCTTGAAAGAGCGGATGAACATTCCCGTCTTTCATGATGACCAGCATGGTACGGCGATAATCGCTGCCGCCGGATTGATAAACGCGTGTGAACTGACCGGAAAGTCATTCAAGGACATTAAGGTCGTTTGCAATGGCGCGGGCGCTGCCGCCATTGCCTGTACCGAGCTGATCAAGGCCATGGGTGTGCCGAACGATCATGTCATCATGTGTGACCGTACGGGCGTGATCTATCAGGGCCGGACTCAAGGCATGGACCAATGGAAATCGGCGCATGCGGCCAAGACCACGGCGCGCACCCTAGCCGAAGCCATTGTCGGTGCTGACGTTTTTCTCGGGCTTTCGGCTGCCAACGCGTTGAGCGCCGATATGGTCAAATCGATGGCGGATCAGCCCATTATCTTTGCCATGGCGAACCCCGATCCCGAAATTTCGCCGCCGGTGGCCCGCGCTGCACGGCCCGATGCGATCATTGCAACTGGCCGGTCGGACTTCCCCAATCAGGTCAACAATGTCCTGTGCTTCCCGTTTCTGTTTCGCGGCGCGCTGGATGTGCGGGCGACGACCATCAACGAGCCAATGAAGATTGCGGCTTCGCATGCACTGGCCCAATTGGCGCGCGAAACGGTCCCCGAAGAAGTGGCCGCGGCTTATGGCGGATTGATGCATAAATTCGGGCGCGACTATATCATTCCTTCGCCCTTTGACCCGCGCCTTATGGAAATCGTCGCCTCGGCCGTTGCCAAGGCCGCAATGGACTCGGGCGTCGCGCAAAAACCGATTGCCAATATGGATGCCTATCGCGCGACCCTGCGGGCGCGTCAAAATCCGACAACGTCTGCGCTCACGCAAGTTTATGAAGCTGCACGGGCAAAACCAAAACGCGTAATTTTTGCTGAAGCGGAGGAGGATGTTGTCCTGCGCGCCGCCGTCCAGTTCAAGCAGGATGGCTATGGCATACCCGTGTTGATTGGACGCGATGCACGCGTGATTGAAAAGCTGATCGGATTGGGCGCCGACCCGGATCAATATGAAATCCATAACAGCGTCCAAAGTCCGCTCGTCGATAAAATGGTCGACCGGCTGTATAACCGGCTTCAGCGGCGCGGCTATCTGCGCCGCGATGTTCAGCGGATGGTCAACCGCGACCGCAACATCTTTGGCGCATTGCTGCTTCAGATGAATCAAGCGGATGCAATGATTACCGGCGTCACCCGCACCTTTGGCCAGACGCTCCGCGAATTGCGCCGCGTGCTTGACCCGAAAAAGGACGCGATTCCTTTTGGCATTCACGTCATGGTCGGCAAGACGCACACGGTGTTCATCGCAGATACCACCGTGAACGAACGCCCGAGCGCCGAGGAATTGGCGCATATTGCCGAAAAGACTGCTGCGGTCGCCCGCCGTATGGGTCATGTGCCGCGTGTCGCGTTTCTGTCCTTTTCGACCTTCGGCAACCCAGCCGGAACTTGGCTCAACAACATCCGCGAAGCTGTCGCCTTGCTTGATGCCCGCCGGCCCGACTTCGAATATGAAGGCGACATGCCACCAGACGTTGCCTTAAACCCCGCGCTGATGAAAAATTATCCGTTCTGCAGATTGTCGGGTCCAGCCAATGTGCTGGTGATGCCTGGCCTGCAATCGGCAAATCTATCGGCCAAATTGCTGCGCGAATTGGGCGGCGATCAGGTTATTGGACCGATGCTGTTGGGTATTGAGCAACAGGTGCAGGTCGCGACCATGGCGTCAAGCACAAGCGATCTTGTAACACTTGCGGTGCTGGCCGCGGCGGGGGTGACGGAGTAAGTTTGCGGGGTGAGGCGGTGGCTTCGCCCGAAATGAAAAAGCGTGAAAGTTTCGCACAAAGGCACGAAGAAGCCAAAAAAATGCTGTCATGCTGAACGTGTTTCAGCATCTTACTTTTAGTGGACGCTGCGAAAAATTAAGACTCCGGAGCATAAGGCGCGCTGCGCACAAACACGTTCAGAGTGACGAGCTGTGTTGAAACTGGCACGACAGCGTTTGAAATATGGCCCGTCATCATAAGGCCACAACCTTCTTCGTGCTTTCGTGCGAACCCAATCTTTAATTCGGGCTGTTTGGCGTCGCACCCTGACCGCCGCCTGCGCCGACTGAACCAATATTGCCAAAGATCTCTTCAAAGAAGCTGGTATTGCGGCCAAGTGTTGGGGTCTTGTCGCCTTCCGGGCTGATTCTGGAAATCAGTTCCTTGCCCGTTTGGGCAACAGAGGCAACATTTCCGGCCTCGTCAAAACGGACTTTCAGCACATATTGCGTGTCCGCCTGTGGCAGCGCAAATGCCAACTGCTTGGTGTCGCGTGCATAATAATACCAGTCGTTCTGGTCAAATTGGCCGATAAATGTCGGACGGCCAAGCGATGCCTGAACCGATTCCTTGTTATCAACGCCAGGCTGAACCGCAGATAGCAAAGTCTGGTCACCAATGTAGCCCTGATGGGCCTTCAGCCTCGTGCAGCCCGATGATAGGGTCATAGCGGCCATCAATGTTACAAGACCGGCAATTTGCGACGCGCGCATAGACTTCTCCGCTATTCCACTAAACTTGGGCTTTGCCATTGCATCCTTGTGGCGCAATATCAATATGCAATCCGGGATGAATGCCCGATGAGCAAGGATGAGGCGCGCCGTTATGACATTAATGAAAAGACTTTTCGGTAACGGGCAGGCGGACCCCAAGCTAAAGCTTGTCCCATTGTATAACCAGATCGTGGCAAAAGCCCGCGAGCCGCATTGGTACATTGATGGACAGGTGCCCGACAGCCTTGACGGCCGGTTTGACATGGTCGCTGCCATTTTGTCGCTCGTACTGCTGCGACTTGAAGAAAGCCAAGTTTACGCGCTCGATATGGCTCGACTGACGGAAGTCTTTGTCGACGACATGGACGGCCAGCTGCGCGAAGTTGGCATCGGCGATATGATCGTTGGCAAGCATATTGGCCAGATCATGAGCGCGGTCGGGGGCAGGCTGGGTGCTTTGCGGACGGCGATGGCGGATAACAGCACGCTCGACGACGCTCTCATACGAAATCTTTACCGGGGTGCCGCGCCGTCGCCAGAGGCACTTGCACACACACGCCAAGCTTTGCTTGATGTCGAACGCGCGCTTGGGTCGCAACTGCCTGACATGATCGTTGAGGGCGACGCCAAATGGTGACCCGCAATGAGTTTACCCATGTTATCAAGCTGTCCGAAGTTGGAAACCACAGCCGGAACATTCAGCTGACTGCCGATGCAGAAGCCCGCAATGGGCTTATGGCGCGATTTGACCTTGCTGCGCTTGATTCGCTGAAGGCGGAAATATCGCTCGCGCACGATGCCGAGGGCGTGGTTGCAACCGGTCGTTTCACGGCGGACCTAGCGCAATTCTGCATTGCCTCGCATGATCCTGTTCCAGCGAAATTGGACGAGCAAGTGCATATCCGCTTCATCCCCGAACCAGTCGTCAGCGGCGAAGTGGAGCTTGAGCTTGAGCCCGACGATTGCGACACGATGTTTCATGATGGCCAGACGATCGATCTGGGTGAAGCCGTTGCCCAGTCCTTGGGCCTTGCGCTGAACCCTTATCCGCGCAGCCCCGAAGCCGAGAAAATGCTCAAGGCCGCTGGTGTAAAGAGCGAAGAGGATGTTGTCCCCACAGGCGCGCTGGCTGGCCTCAAGGACTTGCTAGCGAAGAAATGAGCGCCGCGCGCCATGTTTGATGTGGCGCTTCGCCGTTTGGTCGATCCGGTGCTTGTTCGCGCGGCCGTCTGGTTTGCAGGTGCAAGGATCCCGGCGAATGCGTTGACCGTTGCAGGTGCGGTTCTCGGCATATGCGCCGCCTTTTTCATCGCGCAATCCCATTTCACCGCTGCCTTGGTATTCGTCGTGCTGAACCGGATTTTTGACGGCCTTGATGGCGCAATTGCCCGCATCAACGGCCCCACAGAATTTGGCGGCTATCTCGATACGATATGCGATTACATATTCTACATCGCAGTCCCCGTCGCATTTGGATTGATCGACCCTGCCAATGCGTTGCCAGCCTTGTTGCTGATCGCAAGCTTCACTTTGACGGCAGTGAGCTTTCTGGCTTTCGCTGCCATATCCGGCAGGCGCGGGTCCGAAGAGGGCGCACATGGGCCAAAAGCATTCGTCTATTCAACAGGCTTGATGGAGGGCGGGGAGACCATCGCCTTTTTCGTCCTGTTCTGTCTTTTCCCGACATTTTTCCCGACACTGGCCGTCATTTTTGCGGCGCTTTGTGTGCTGACGGTGCTTCAGCGCGTACTGCTCGCGGCAAAAAGCTTCGGCTAACCGCGCTGCCAGCGGAACCAGCGTTCGGCCCATTTCAGCAAGCCCTCGGGCTTGCGCGCCAAGCCAAATTGACCGGCGGCATATTTGTTCGCTTCGGCCCAGGTGGGATAGGGATGAATCGTCTGCAGAATCTTGCGCAGCCCCATATTGTGCTTCATCGCAAAAGTCACTTCAGCCAAAATCTCGCCTGCATTTTGGCCGATAATCGTTGCGCCCAAGATCCGGTCATTGCCTTTTGCAGTTAGGATTTTGACAAAACCATGCGCCTCGCTCTCCGCAATCGCGCGGTCAAGATCATCGAGATCGTAGCGCGTCAGATCATAAGCAACACCCTGTTCTTGCGCTTCTGCCTCGGTCAGGCCAACGGTCGCGAGTTCAGGCTCGGTATAGGTCACCCGTGGCAGAATGCGGTAATCGGTCCGGTATTTTTTGAACGGGCGCGCGAGCGCATTGACGCTGGCATACCAAGCCTCATGACTGCCGCCATGGGTGAGCTGCTGTTTTCCCGCAACGTCGCCAGCGCACAGGATATGCGGCATGTTTGTGCGCAAAAAGGCATCATTGGGTAGGCGCCCATCGACAACAAGCCCAAGTTCTTCAAGGCCAAAGCCCGACACGCGCGGCTTGCGCCCGACCGCAATGATGATGTCGTCATAGGGAA
Organism: Sphingorhabdus sp.; assembly: GCF_046596595.1. GTDB lineage: Bacteria > Pseudomonadota > Alphaproteobacteria > Sphingomonadales > Sphingomonadaceae > Sphingorhabdus_B. Next base: position 7,099 of record NZ_JBKJMB010000086.1, on the reverse strand, counting down.
CCGCAACCTCGCCCTCGGGGCCCGCAACGATAAGGGTCTTGCCCGGTTCAAAGCGGAGCGCGCGATGTCCTGTGCGAATGGAGACGCCTTCAGCCTGCAGCCGCGCGGTGACCAAAAAGGCAGCATCGGCGTCTTCTTTCAACAACAAACGGTCGGCCATTTCGACGACGGTCACATGTGATCCAATTCGCTGAAACGCCTGCGCAAGCTCGCAGCCAATCGGGCCGCCGCCCAAAATGACCAGCCGGGCAGGCGTATTTGCCCGCGTGGCCATGGCATCCCACAAAGTCTCGCTGGTCAGATAGCCACTGTCCTCTACCCCGGGCAATTCCGGGATGAACGGGGCAGCGCCAGTGGCAATGACAAAGGCTTTGGCAGTCAGCCGACGTTCGCCATTGATCTCGACCATCCACGGATCGACAAAGCGCGCATAGCCTTTGACGCAATCGACGCCAAGGCCCGTAAAGCGCTCGACGCTGTCATGCGGTTCAATCGCGGTAATAACATCGCGCACGCGGCGCATCACTGCGGGGAAGTCGACAACTGGCGCGCTGGCTCCAATGCCAAAGCGCGCCGCGTCAGCGATCTGGTGCGCGACCTTGGCGCTTTTGATCAGCGCCTTGGACGGAACGCATCCGGTGTTCAGGCAGTCACCGCCCATTTCGTGCGCTTCGATCAACGTGACCTTGGCCTTGACCATCGCCGCGATATAGGACGAGACCAGACCCGCAGAACCAGCGCCGATGACGATGAGATTTCGGTCGAACCGTTTGGGTTTTTGCCAGCGTTCAGCCACGGCTGCGCTTCACCAGGGCAACGATGCCCTTTGCGACCCATGGGAAAAGCGCAAGCGCGGCAAAGGACGCAATAAGCGTTGGCGACAAAAGCCCGGCAGTGCTGTCGATCCGGCTAATTTGCGTGCCGGCGTTCACAAATACGACGGTCGCAGGCAACATGCCCAATTGGCTGACCCAGAAAAATGTCCGCGTTTTAATCCGCGTGAGGCCCATCAGCAGGTTGATCACAAAAAAGGGAAACACAGGAATCAGGCGCAGCGTAAACAGATAAAAGGCGCCGTCTTTTTCAAGCCCGTCATCAATCGCGCGCAAGCGTTCGCCAAATTTCCCCTGCACCCAATCGCGCAATACAAAACGCGCGCTTAAGAAGGCCAATGTCGCGCCGATAGTTGAGGCAAAGGAGACGATGATCGTGCCCAACACAACGCCAAATAATGCGCCCGCAACCAGGCTCATGATCGCAGCGCCCGGAATCGAAAGTCCGGTCACCGCGACATAGAGAATGAAGAACCCTGTTATGTAGAGAACAGGGTTGGCATCCTTGGCCGCAACAATGTCGGCCTGACTGGCCTTGAAGTTTTCAAGGCTCAGGACCTGGCCAAGGTCAAAAACAAAATAAGCGGCAATCGCGGCAATGAGGATGAAGGCCAGAATAGCTTTTTTCACTTTGCCCCCTTCTCAATATGCTGCCAGCGCTGCCCTGTTGTCAGCGATCAAAATGGTACGTCGTCGTCAAGATCATTGTCGAAGTCACCGCCGCCAAAGCCCGATGAAGATCCGCCGCCGCTGCCACCAGCGCCCCAATTGTTACCACCTGACGCACCGCCCGATGACCCGCCGCCCGATGCGCCGCCGCTCCAGCCTTCGCCGCTGCCGCTGCCACCCTTGGCACCGTCGAGCATCACCAACTTACCGTCAAAACCCGCAACTGAAACTTCAGTTGTGTAACGGTCATTGCCCGATGCGTCCTGCCATTTGCGGGTGCGTAATTGGCCCTCGATATAGACCTTGCTGCCTTTTTTCAGGAAGCGTTCGGCAACCCCGACGAGCCCGTCCGAGTTGAGCACGACGGTGTGCCATTCGGTGCGTTCTTTTTTCTCGCCCGTGGTGCGGTCTTTCCAGTCTTCGGAGGTCGCGATGCGCAAATTGCAGATGCGTCCGCCATTCTGGAAAGATTTGATTTCGGGGTCAGCGCCCAGATTGCCCACGATGATGACTTTATTGACGCTTCCCGCCATGTTCCTGTCCTCTAATGCAAAAGTGTTTGTTGGCTTGCTATAAGCCGAAGGAACGCGCTGTCCAATATGTTATGCCTGCCGCCGCATAGGCCAGCGCAAAAAGATAACTGACCATGAAAATCGGCCATTTCCACCCATTGGTTTCACGCCGGGTGACGGCAATTGTCGAGATGCATTGGGGCGCGAAAACAAACCAGGCAAGAAAGGCGAGCGCAGTCGCCAATGACCAATCCGCCGCCAATTTTGGCCCGAGGCTGGTGGCCGCAGCATCTTCGTCTGTTGCATCAATGGCATAGACGGTCGCAAGCGCGGATACGGCAACCTCTCTCGCCGCCATGGCGGGGATAAGCGCAAGCGCTATATCATGGTTGAAGCCGATGGGCCGCACAATGGGCTCAAGTCCGTCGGCGATTCGACCGGCGACCGAATATTCGACCTGCGAAATGTTGCTGCCTTCGGGTGCCTTGGGGAAGCTCAACAGCGCCCACAAGATGATCGTTGCGGCAAAAATAATCGTCCCTGCACGGCGCAAGAACACCCATGCACGCTGCCACAAATTGATCGCAATATCGCCGGGACGTGGCCATTGATAACGCGGCATTTCGATGAGGAAACTGCTTGCCCGGCTTTGCGTGACAAAACGCTGGATGACCGCTGCTGCCAGCATCGCCCCCAATATGCCGGCAATATACAAACCAAATAATACTAACCCTTGCAGGCCAATGCCGGGGCCAACCGAAGACGCCGGAATGAACGCGCCGATGATGACGGTATAGACCGGCAAGCGGGCGGAACATGTCATCAGCGGCGCAATGAGAATGGTCGCCAGCCGCTCCTTTTGATCCATGATCGTGCGCGTCGCCATGATACCGGGAATTGCGCAGGCAAAGGATGACAATAATGGAATGAAGCTATGTCCGGAAAGGCCAACCGCTGCCATCATCCTGTCCATGACGAAAGCGGCTCTTGTCATGTAGCCCGATGCCTCAAGCAACAAGATGAACAGGAACAAGATCAGGATTTGCGGCAGGAACACAATGACCGACCCAACACCGGCAATGACGCCGTCGGTCAGGAACGACCGAAACAGGCCCTCGGGCAGCGTATTTGTGATGGCATCGCTGGCGAACGCAAAGCCGCTTTCGATCCAGCCAATCGGCGCTTCGGACCAGCCATAGACCGCCTGAAACATCAAGAACAGCAACGCGAGCAAGATGATGACCCCGCCGACCGGATGCAACAATATAGCGTCCAACCGGCGCGTCCATTGGCGGCCAGCGGTTTCGCTTATAATCACAGAGCGGGCGATGTCGCGTGCCTGCTGATTTCGCGCGCCGAAAGAGGCAGCAAGGGGTTCCTGCGCTGGCCGTGGGTTTTTCAGCGCTTGGTCAAGCGCGATCATCAGGGGTTCAAGCCCGCGCCGCCGGACGGCAACGGTCTCGATGACCGGGACGCCAAGCGCGCGCGCCAACGTTTCAGAATCCAGCAGAAGTCCATCACGTTCCGCCAGATCGATCATGTTCAACGCAACCACCGTCGGCAGGCCTTGCGCAATCAGCTCAAGCGCAAAGCGCAGATGATTGTCGAGATTGCCCGCATCAAGCACAATCACCAACGCATCGGGTCGGCGATGCCCCTCCAGATTGCCCAAAACAACGTCGCGCGTTACGGCTTCGTCAAGGCTATCGGGCTCGAGACTATAGGCACCTGGCAGGTCGATCATTTCCGCAGGTCTGCCATCGGCGAAAGTCGCACGCCCCGATTTTCGCTCCACGGTGACGCCTGGATAATTGGCAATTTTCTGACGCGCGCCGGTCAGCGCGTTAAAAAGCGCACTCTTCCCGGCATTGGGATTGCCGACCAATGCCACGAGAGGGGGCATTTGAGTCATGCGGACAATTCGCAGTCAATGGCAGCCGCGACATTAAGACGTAACGCGACCGTCATGCGCCCAACGCGCACGGCCAACGGGTCACGCCACATTAAAATGCCCTTGTGCAGTGCCTCAATGACGACGCCGGGTTCAAACCCGAGCGAGCGCAAGCGATGCCCTTCCTGATCGGGCAAGGCATCCCAATGAATGGCCCGGATAACCGCCCTGCGGTTAAGTGGAAGGTGATCAAGTTGCACGCGCGCTATTTGCAACCGATTCGCAATAACATCAATAGCGATTTAAATTCAGCGTGCAGGATAACGCAGCCGGCCGATGAAACGCGAGAGGCTTGGAACATATTCCTGACGCTGCTTGGCTTGGTATTTCACCTTTTCAATCTGCATCACATTATCGATTCGCCGGTCGAGAAAAGTGCGCGTATCGGCAAAATTTTCGCTGTCGTCGTTGACGAATACGCTCAACGTGCTCGCATATACTGCAGATAACGTCATGCGTTTGGTATAATGGTTGAAGTCGCTCGACGTATCACCCGCCAAACGCCACATGCGATCAGCCGACCGCCAGCCAATCTTCGCGGACTTGGGCAGGTTCTGCGGCATCGCCATGATTGCCAGTGCGCGGCGCAGCGACTCCCGGTCGGGAGCCATGATCTCTAACCGCGTGGCAACCAAAGCGGTAATCCGGTCGCGGATTTTCATGGCATTGAGCATGTCCGCTGGCAAACGGCGCGCGAGCTCCAGATCAATGCCTTCAATCCAGGCATCGATCATGTCGATCGCCTTGCCCTTGATCGCAAGCATCGCAACGTCGCGGTCGACACCCATTTCGTCGGCGGCGGCGTGAACAGCCGCATCAGACCAACCGTCAAAACCAGCGTGGCGGCCAAGGACTGGAGCGAGCGCGACGCGGATTTCGTCAAGCGTCGGATCGGCGGGGAGGGCATTTAATGTCATGACTTATATGTAGGTGTTCGCCGCCGCCAAGAAAAGACCTATTGCTTACGCACCAGAACCAAAGCGACCATGACCAAAAAGCTTCCAACAAAATCCATCGCCGTGAGCGTTTCGCCAAAGGCCAGCCAACCCGCCGCTGCCGACAAAGCAGGCTGAAGCAGCAAGGCAAGGCCAATGACCAACGGGCTAAAATGCGGGAGCGCGTAGGTTAGGCAGCCTTGACCGAAAAATTGCGAGGTAAAGGCCAGCAAGATGACTGGCCACCAGGTTGTGGGGATAATTTGTTCGCCTGCGATGACAGCGCCCATCAGCAATACAACGGCCGCGACTGCGCTGGCCATGCCAAGCGCGCCCCAGCTTTCGGTATTTTGCCGCACGCGAATCATCAACAGCAGATACACGGTGTAAGTCAATCCGGCCCCGAGCGACAAAAGATCACCAGCAAAATGGCGCGGCGACAATTCCAGACTCTGTCCCATCAGCAGGGCAGCACCAACAAATGCGAACAGCACCGATATGCTCTCCCATTTTGATGGCATTTTACGTGCTGCTACTACGCCATAGACCACGAGAAGCAGACTAGCGCAGTTCGCAAATAATGTAGCATTTCCCATTTTCGTTTGAAAAATGCCGATATGCCACAAGATGATATCGACGCCGAAAAAGAGGCCCGCAATAATGACAAGCCAGATCGTGGGTGTGCCGAGCGCCGAAAACCGAAAACCAAATCGATACCCCACCAGCAACAAAAAAGGCGTGGCGAGCGCCAACCGCCAGAATCCGGTGGCAATTGGCCCGCTATCGGCCAGTCGCACCAGCAAAGGCCCAAAGGCAATTGCCACATTGCCTGCGACCAATGCGGCAAAGGCAAGCATACGCGGCGGTTGCTGATGGAAAATCTTCTGCTGCATAAACCCCCGTTGCAATTTGCAACTTTCATCCGCATCTTGGCGGCAAAGAAACGCCTTAATGACAGGAAATCGCATGACTGCAACTTTGTTCGACCCGATAAACCTTGGTGCCATATCGGCGCCCAATCGTATATTGATGGCCCCGCTCACACGCGGACGCAGCGAAGGGGTGCATGTGCCTGTATCCGAGCTCAAAGCCGAATATTACAGCCAACGCGCTACAGCTGGTCTCATTATCGCTGAAGCCACAGGCATCAGCCAGGAAGGCCTTGGCTGGCCATCCGCGCCCGGCATATGGTCCGACGATCAGGTAAAGGCATGGAAGCCAGTCACGCAGGCCGTCCATGACGCGGGTGGGCGGATCATCCTCCAATTGTGGCACATGGGCCGCCTTGTGCACCCAGACTTTCTGGGCGGCGCGCAGCCTGTATCGTCCTCGGCGACCACAGCGCCGGGTTATGCGCATACCGCAGAAGGCAAGAAAGATTATACCGAAGCACGCGCGCTGGATATTTCTGAAATCCCGCGTGTTATTGCCGATTATGTCCATGCGGCCAAGAATGCCATTGCTGCCGGTTTTGACGGCGTCCAAATCCATTCGGCCAATGGCTATCTGATTGACCAGTTCTTACGCGACAACACCAATTTTCGCACCGACGATTATGGTGGCGCAATTGAAAACCGGATTCGCTTGCTGCGCGAGGTAACGCAAGCTGTTGTCGATGCCGTGGGCGCGGAGCGTACCTCGGTGCGGCTGTCACCCAATGGCGAAACTCAAGGCGCGGATGACAGCAACCCCGTTGCCTTGTTTACCGCTGCTGCCAGCGCGCTTCAGGACATTGGCATCGCCTTCCTCGAGCTGCGCGAAATCAAGCCATATGGCAATTTCGGGCAAACCGAAGTCCCGCGCATCTCGCCGGAAATCCGCAAGGTGTTCAAGGGTCCCTTGGTGCTCAATCAGGAATATACCAGGGAACTGGCTGACGCGGATCTTGCGTCAGGGCTCGCCGACGCCATCAGCTTTGGGCGGCCCTATATCAGCAACCCCGACCTAGCAGAGAGACTGCGGACAGGTGCGGAGCTGGCACCAGATAATTTCAAGACCTGGTATTCACCCGGCGCGGAAGGTTATACCGACTATCCGTTCCTCGAAAAGGCGGACGCGTAACGCACATGATCGAGGCGGGGCTTGGCCTTTATGCGATAGCCATCCCCGCCTTGCTGCTCTTGTTGCTCGCGGGCGCGGAAATGCTTTGGCCGCGCCGCGCGCTTGTGCTCGGCCGCTATCCACGGTGGCGAACGCATG
>NZ_JBKJMB010000117.1:0-8163 GCF_046596595.1 Sphingorhabdus sp. | reverse complement strand
GGCAAGTCGTAGTTCACTTTCCACGTATCGGTTATTCGATCGAAAGCTAATTCTTGGCTCGGTTCAAACCGATATTTCAAACACGAGGCCCGCCCTTCGCCAATCTACGCCGCGATTTTTTCCAAATGTCCGGACGACGGACAGCGGCCCGTTATCCACTTGATCGATGACAGCAGCCCCATGTTCGCGCCACGCCGGACAATTGACGTCACCTGCGCCGCAGTTGCGCAGCTGGCAGTGGCTCAAAAATTCTAAGATATTTTTGCTCGAATTATGAATGTGAATGGCGTCTAGCCGTCCAAGACAGCGCGTGCGCAAAATACCGCGACATTCATTCATCGGTCATACTAGAAAATGTAGGTACGATTAGAGTAAGTGTAATCGGAATGTACCAACCGAAAAGAGAGATATTTGATGATTGATTTTAGAAACAGATGCCGATCGGCAATGGGCATCTTGTTGTTGGTTGTTGGCGGATTTTCCGGGTCGGCCAGTGCGGCAACTGATCAAGGGAAAAAGGCATGTGTGCAAGAAGCAAAAAGGCTATGTCCCGCCGCGATGAAATCAATGAGCCGAAAAGAGGTCGAAACCTGCATGATTACTAAGATTGCCGAAACTTCCGCTGTTTGCCATGCAGCAATGCTCAAAATTAAGGTGCAGCGCGAAGCTGCAATGAAACGATAACGGGTTTAGCTGGTTCGTACGGGAAGCATTTCTAGATTAAAACCTAACCTAAAGCAGTGTTGCGTTGAGGCCTCCGAATTACCCCACCATCCAATCAATCCAAAATATCTGTCATAAAACAGCTATTTGTTCCAAGACAAATACTGGATCAGGATGCAACACAAGACAACATGACAGGTTGATTAATCTAGCGGTAGCGACTGCTTGGTGTAAGGCCAAATCATGAAAGAGCCCGAATTGACCAGTGCCGGCCTAAAAACTTGGTTCGGATTTGTTGTCATGTGTGTCGGAATGTTCATGGCCATTCTCGATATCCAAATCGTGGCAACCTCGCTCCCCACGATCCAACAGGCGCTACAAATCAAGCCTAATCAAATGATTTGGATTCAAACTTCATATCTTACTGCCGAGGTGGTAGCGATACCGCTTACCGGCTTCCTCACTGCGCGGCTGGGGATGCGATGGTTGTTCGTATCTGCCGTGACGCTTTTTACGCTTGCATCAATCGGATGTGCCCAAAGTAGCGATTTCACCAGTCTGATTTTGTGGAGGATCATTCAAGGTTTTGCAGGCGGAACGCTCATTCCTGGCGTTTTCGCTGCTGTGTTCCTCCTGTTTCCTCCCCGGTCGCAAGGATTAGCGACAACCATAGCAGGGGTAGCTGCAGTGCTTGCCCCTACGATTGGGCCCATCGTTGGCGGCTGGCTAACAGAAACTTATTCTTGGCACTGGCTATTCCGAGTTAACATCATTCCCGGAATGCTTGCCGCGATCGGGGCTGCGGTCGCCCTTAACTCCCCGGCTGCAAATGAACGATCGTCGCGCTCGATAGACTTATTTGCGTTGGTGATGTTAGCGGGGGCTCTCATTACGTTGGAAATTGGATTGAAAGACGCGCCCACGTTAGGCTGGGGTTCTGTTCGCGTGATGATACTAATGACATTTTTTCTGGGATTTTCCGTAACATTTGCTGTCCGAACCTGGCGTGCAACGAACCCATTGGTTGAACTCCGCTGTTTTGCTGATCAAAATTTCACGATCGGGTGTCTGCTCAGTGTAATTCTTGGCATTGGCCTGTTTGGCTCGACCTATTTAATGCCATTTTTTCTTGGGTTGGTTCGTGAACATGGAGCGCTCGAGATCGGCGAAATAATGTTAGTCACCGGGATCGCCCAACTGGTCACTGCACCAATAGCGGTGTTCCTGGAGAAACGAGTGGATGCCCGAGCACTCACAATGTTCGGTTTCGCGCTGTTTGCCGCAGGAATGCTTATGAGTATGCGGCAAACTGCAGATACTGATTTCGCCGAAATGTTAGTTCCGCAAATTATGCGAGGAGCTGCCGTCATGTTTTGCTTGCTCCCGCCAACGCGTATGGCTTTAGGGCAGATGCCCTCCTCGTTAGTGGCAGATGCCAGTGGTTTGTTTAACCTTATGCGAAATCTTGGTGGAGCCTTCGGTCTCGCGCTAATCGACACTACAATCTTCAGTCGTGCCGACATCTATAGCCGTACTATCGCAAATCAGCTGCGCGCAGGAAATATTTCGGTTGCAGAAAGTATCGGAATACCTCGCGATGCGTTTCTCGAACAATTGGGCGAAGTTCCAGACGAATTTACTACCGAAATGGTGCGCCCGCTCGTGGAGAAAGCTGCATTGGTTCATGCCATTAACGACGCATGGATGTTCATCGGAGTGATAACTGCGCTTGCGCTCATCCTTTTGTTATGGGTGCGACGACCAAGCGAGCTAAATTTCGAAGATCCAATGCATCTCTATGATGCAACCTCTCTAAGCTGAATACCCCGTTGTTCGTCTGGCGACCAAATAGCCATCGAAGCAACGCCTAAATGGATTGCGCTCGTTGATCCACTAACAGCGGCACCACCCGGAACTATGCTTGGAAGGCGCCTATTTATAGCTTGTTCAACGGCCGAAGTTTTGCTGGCAGTGGGGCTACCAAAGGTCACATTTTAGATTCTGATTGAGCCAAAGCACTATAAATAGGTAAACCCAAATATCGAGCCCTTGGCGACTTTGGGAACCTTCCCGGTGAACGCCGTTTGCTTGGACGATTGCAGCGCCAAATTATTGATAATTATGTGACATCTGTGTTGAAACAATCACCTTCGTAATGCCGCGGTCGTAGGTACGAATACTATAGGCGGCACCATATTTTTTACTGATTTAACTATCGATATCATTCGACAGAATTATGAGTGTGTCGCCACGGCACGATCGCGGGGCCGTTTGCTAAACAAACAATTTGGGAATTTTGATTTAGCCTTTAGTCCGGGGTGAACACTTTTGGCGGTCAAAAGAAATTGTCATCCTATGATGAGCTACGGTAGTCGTTGGAGGAATGGCACCTCAAGGAATAGCGATGACTGATTCTGACGAAAATTTTATGTTGCAAGCTATTGCACTTGCCAAAACCAAGGGAACGGATCCTTCTGACACACCAATCGCGGCCATTATTGTGCGGAACAGGGTCGTCATTTCAACGGCAGTGAACGAAACCGCAGATAACAATGATGCAACGGCGCACGCGGAAATTGTTGCAATTCGCCGCGCTGGTGCTGCTTTGGGTAGCGCAGATCTGGGCGATGCAACGTTGTATTCAACATTGCAACCTTGTGGCATGTGCAGCCTTGCCTCCATATGGGCCAATATCGGCCGGATCGTCTATGGCGCTGCCCGCAACCAAGTCCACGAAATGTATTTTGAAGACCGGACATTAAGCACGATGGATTATATCTCGGACGCTTACAAAGATGACCTAGCGCTAGAAGGGCCTTGCTTAGGTGCAGAATGTGCGAAGCTTTATTACGGGCCGAACGATGATGTTCCAGAAGCCAAGCAGGCAAACAAATAGCACTGCAGCAAAAATGGGTGTTCGAAGCTTCGTTAATCAAAAAATATCGACAACCGCATGACATCGCTCTGCCGTTAATTGACATCGATATTGCCGTGTCCGCAACGGCAGCGTTCAGCCCATAGTAACCAAAGTCGACGTCGAATTTGGCCCCTTTACCAATCCAGCTCCCACTCACAAAGCTGCCGCCTAGCGGGCTAATCGCGGGTGGCGAAACCTGCCCGTCCTTGCCGGCTTCGACTAACCGCATTCGGCTGTCTACGAATAACGTCGTGGACCTTGCATGCATTGGCTCAAAGCTTATCGTGCGGCCAACACACTGGGAGATCTCGAAATGAAACGCCGTCTTTTGCTCTGCACTGCTATTATCGCGTTATCGATTTCCGCTGCGCCCGCGTTCGCAGAGTCCGCACTTGATTCCGAAACCAAAGCCGCATCGACCAAGCCGAAGTTTGAAACCTGGGGTTTTGACATGACCGCCATCGACAAGAGTACAAAGCCGGGCGACGACTTCTTTCAATATGTGAACGGCGCATGGGTCGCGCGCACCGAGATTGCAGCGGATAGAACTTCCGCCGGCGTCGGTGTCGATCTGACCAATCAGGCCGAACTAGATGTCCGGGCAATCGTCGAAGACTTGTCCAAAACCAAGACCAAGCCCGGCACCGTCGCGCAACAGGTCGGCGATTATTACGCAAGCTGGATGGATGAAGCTAAGGTTGAGGAGCTGGGTACCAAGCCCCTCAAGCCATATCTCGACTATGTCTGGGCCATCAACGACAAGACCGGGTTAATCAAGGCGTTTGCCCGGAACGGCTATTCGGCGCCTGCAGGCGCAGGCCCTATCCCAGATCTTGCCGACCCGACCCGCTATACAATTGCCTTGGGCCAGGGCGGACTGGGGTTGCCTGACCGCGACTATTATCTGCTCGAAGGTGAAAAATATGACGGCTACCGTTCTGCTTACAAAAAATACATCGTCACGCAGCTAACCAGCGCAAGCATTGCTGATGCGGAAGCCAAGGCAGACGGTATTTTCAATCTCGAGGTCGAAATCGCCAAAACGCATTGGACCAAGGTCGAAAGCCGCAATATCGCGCGGTTGAACAACCCTAAGACGCTCGAACAGATTATCGCACTGGCACCGCAATATGATTGGAAGTTGTTCTTTGCCGAAGCAAAGATTCCGGCGATGCCGACTTATCTATTTGCCAATGACACGGCAATTATCGGTTCGGGCAAACTGATCGACAGCGTTCCTCTGGCGACGTGGAAGGACTATCTGGCCTTTCACTTCATCAGCGACCACGCAAACGCGCTGCCCAAGAAGTTCGACCAAGCGAGCTTCGATTTCTTCAACAAGACGCTCAACGGCCAGCCCGAGCAACGCGCCCGCTGGAAACGCGGCATCAGCCTGATGAACGGGGCGTTAGGCGAAGCGATCGGCCAGACCTATGTCGAACGTCACTATCCGCCTGCCAGCAATGCGCAGATGAATGAGCTGATTGCCAATTTGCGCGCTGCTTTTGAATCACGTCTGGCCAAGCTAAGCTGGATGGATGACGCCACGCGCGAACAGGCGCTGGCGAAGCTTGCCGCGTTCGACCCGCGTGTCGGCCACCCAAAGAAATGGATCGATTACTCGTCGCTAAAAATCGAACGTGGCGGTCTGCTCGGAAACGTAATGCGTTCCGGTGATTTCTTCAACGATCTACAATTATCGCGTGTGCCCAAGCCCGTTGACCGCGACCTGTGGGCAATGACGCCGCAGACGGTGAACGCTTATTACAACCCGCTGGCGAACCAGATCACATTCCCGGCAGCCATCCTGCAGGCACCCTATTTCGATCCTAATGCAGACGCGGCTGTCAATTACGGTGCAATCGGCGCGGTGATCGGCCACGAAATCGGCCACGGCTTCGATGATCAGGGCAGTCAATTCGACGCGACCGGCAAGTTTCGCAACTGGTGGGGTCCGGAAACAAAGGCCAAATTCGAGGCGGCGACAGGAAAGCTGACCGCACAATATGACCAGTTCGAACCACTGCCCGGGCTGCGCGTCAACGGCAAGCTGACGCTTGGTGAGAATATCGGCGACCTTGGTGGGCTGCAAATGGCCTACACTGCCTATCAAATTTACAAGCAGAAGAATGGCGAACCGCCAGTAATCGACGGGTTAACCGGCGACCAGCGCTTCTTTCTCGCCTTTGGGCAGGCATGGCGCGGTAAGCAAAGGGACGAGGCACTCCGCACACAAGTGCTGACCGACCCGCACAGCCCACGCGTCTATCGTGTGAATGGAACGTTGCGCAACTTTGACGAATGGTATCAAGCGTTCGGCGTCAAGCCCGGTGACAAAATGTATCTCCCCCGCGAAGAGCGCGTTCGAATCTGGTAAGCTTGGTGCTGTTTTCTCCGATTTCATGAGATCGGGGAAGCTTTTGGCCTTACTGCGAACCTCGGTATTTTTCAGCCTGACGACATAGTGTATTGAAAGCGACATTCGAGCAGTCCGAACGGCGGCTTAGTCGGATATTGTAGACTGGTTACTCTTGAGGGATGACCGCATCTTAATAGTCATTTACTGTGGTGGCTCGGAAAAGGAGTCGGCGCTGTTGGCTATGTCATGCGTAGGGCCTGAGCCCTAGCATATCAGGCCGCAATTACCCGCCTGATGGGATCAGGGTGATTTCGGTTTGACGCCCGTCAATGTAGCGCACGCTGGTACCGTCAAAGAAAGCGTTTTCTTCCGCTCGGAAATCCACGCGCTGGCCGCCCCACTCGGCTACATCGGCGTAAGACGTAAGTTCGATTGACCATGCAGTATTGGCATTAACTATGCCGCTGCCGCGCGGATCGGCGTTCTGGTTGTCCCAAAAACCAATAGACGGGCCCGCCCCGTGTCCATGTAAACCAATGGGGTGCGTATAGATCGATGGATCGAGCCCCGCAGCCAGGGCTTCTGCCCTCGCGAGCGCCAATACCGTATTCCCGCTACGCCCGACCGCGAAATGCCGGCTAAGAATATCCTGCACCCGATTGCTGTTCGCTAGCCCCCGTCTGAGGCCTGCAGGTGCATTTGTCTCGCCAGGCTTCAACACATAAGCGAGGTGTTGCGTATCGGTATTCAGCCTAAGATATGTAATGCCGAAATCTGTCCACAACAGATCGCCCGGCTGAATGACTTCGGCGCCTTCCAGCATGCCCTTTGTGCCTTGCCGTTGGATCGCAACCGAGGGGTGGAACCATGGATCAAGGCCCAATTGAAGCAGCCGCTCGCGGTACCACCATTGCACCTGCTCTGCTGTCGTCACGCCCGGAGTAATAACTGCCCTCGAAAACGCTTCGCCGATCACTGCATGGGCGGTGCGCACGATTGCTGGGTAGAGTTCCATCTCGGCAGGAATGCGGGTCTCAAGCCAGCGGATTGCGAGCGTTTCGCCGCTGACAATCCGCTGCCGTAAAGGGATGGGCAGTGCGGCAACGAATTTGTTATACTGACTGAGTGTGAGGCCGTCGGCAAATTGGTAGAGGTCAGATGTGTTAATCGCAATTTTTGCAGGATCGCGCGCGGCGATGATGTCTGCGACCGACTGCCACTGATCAGGCTGTTTGCTCGGGTCCCAAGCGGGTACGAACAAACCTCCAAGCCCATAACGGCTGACAGTCAGGCGCTCGATGGGCTTTCCATCACCCGGATCGTGAAAGATCAGGATTGTACGGCGCCGCGCGTGCATATTTTCAGCATCGAGCATCGAAGCAACGACGGGCTCCTCAAAATACTCGCGGGCAACCAGCAACCACAGGTCGATGCCCTGTTCGCGCATGATTGTGGGAACGATCGCGTCAAGCCGCTGGGCCAAAATCCGGTTTTCGACCGCCGCCCTTTCGCGCGCGGTTAAGATAGTGGGAAGCGCGGGTGCCGAAACTTCGGTTTCGCGCATGGTCATCAGTGAAGGCGCAGCGACAGCAGGTAGTGTGACCGAGGCCATAAGCAGCGTCGCCCCGAATGATATGCCCTTTGCCACCCTGCTGTCCCCAGTCAAATGTTTAACTGACACTGGCCGGACGCGGCGCAAGGATCAAGCGCGAAGTGCTGGTGACTGGAACGATGGCGTACCGAACAGACCTGCGCCGACATAATTTCGCTAGAAGATGGCCAGAAGAGGAATGGTCGCGGCGGTCTCACGCGCAACTATGCTCTGGTCAATCGGAATTTGCGGAATGCATCGCAGACATGACGGGCAGTTTTCGTTGGCGCCATCGTATATCAAGCGTTAGTTGCCGATTATGAATGGGAACTGCTGGCAATTCTGGGTTGATCGCGGTGGCACATTTACTGATGTCATTGCGCGTTCGCCTCATGGCACCATTCAAACCATCAAGCTGCTATCCGAAGATCCCGAGAAATATAAGGATGCAACAATTGCGGCGATCTGCAAGGTTACGGGCATCGCATCCGGGCCGTTCCCGCCGCTTGAAGTACGCATCGGCACAACAGTCGCGACCAATGCGTTACTGGAGCATAAGGGGGAGCCAACGTGCCTTGCTATTACACGGGGTTTCGGAGACGCCCTGCGGATAGGCTACCAGGAACGGCCAAA
>NZ_JBKJMB010000091.1:0-4979 GCF_046596595.1 Sphingorhabdus sp. | reverse complement strand
GCGCGACAATGACGAAGACGAGGCGGTGTTGGAATATTGCCGCAGCTTGCGGGCTGAATTACTTGGGCTAAGTGCCTTTGGCGAACCGTTGCGCGTGTTGTTGGATAGCAAAGCCGCAAAGGCGTCCAACAAGCGTTGGTCTTGGGTAAAGAAAGGCGCGCCAATCATTGTCGAAGTTGGACCGCGTGACATGGCGGAGGGCAAGGCCGCCGTCATTCGCCGTGACCGGCTATACAAAGATGACGGCAAGCTCGCGACTGCATTCACGCCACGCGACGAGTTTGTCGCTTCGGCAGCGGCATATTTAGAGGAAATCCAGGCCGGTCTCTATGCAGAAGCCAAGGTACGCCTCGAAGCGAATATTCGCCGCGACGTAACCGACCTTGCAAAGCATTTTGCAGGCAACGAAGAAAAATTTGCTGGCTGGGTCGAGGTCCAATGGTCGCGGCCAAGCGGCGATGCCCTCAACAAGATCGTCGCGCAACTTAAGGGGCTAAAGCTCACCATGCGCAACAGTCCCATCAATGCAGCCCCTGCGGACGGGGCCTGCTTCTTTACCGGAGAAGCGGCAGTGGAACGCATTCTTATTGGCCGGACGTATTAGAAGTTCGCACAAAGACACGAAGAGGGCAGGATGGAAATTGAGGAAATCTGCACCGTCGTTGTTGATACCGCTTTTAAACTGCATAGTGACATAGGCTCAGGTCTTTTAGAAAATGCTTATGAAGCGATATTGGAAGCCCAGCTTAGGAGCCGAGGCCTTCAGGTAGAAAGGCAGGTGTCTATTGATGTTGAATATGACGGTATTCGTTTACCGTCGGCATTTCGCATCGACTTGCTGGTGGAAAAACGCGTAATTCTCGAAATAAAATCTGTAGAAAAAACGCTGCCGGTTCATGCCAAACAAGTCATCACCTATCTTCGCCTGACCAATCTGAGTCATGGATTTGTAATCAATTTTAGAACGCCGATGTTTAAGGATGGAATAAAACGGCTGTTGAACAGCCAAAGCTCTTTAGTGTCTTCGCGTCTTCGTGCGAACCCGAATGGATCACAAAAATAATGACCAAACACACGCAGTTTGAGGGGCTTCCCACTCGCGAGCAAATTCTTGAGTTTATCAAGACTTCGAAAGATCCTGCGGGGAAGCGTGAAATTGCGCGGGAATTCGGCTTGCGGGGGAACGAGAAAATTGCGCTTAAATCTCTGCTGAGGGATATGACGGATGAGGGCCTCATCGATATGGCTCCGGGCCGTGCCTTTCACAAAATGGGCGGTGTGCCCAAGGTTACCGTCCTCAAAATTGTGGAGATTGACGGCGATCATGCTGTCGCGGTGCCAGAGCATTGGGAGGCCGAAGGCATTGCTTTGCCCAAGATCCGCGTGATTGAGGCAAAGGGTAAACGCGGCGCTTTGGGGATTGGCGACCGGATATTGGCGCGCACCGAAGAACGCGGCAATGGTTGGGCGGCGCATGTCGTGAAAAAGCTTGAAAAAGGGAGCGCCCAAATATTGGGTGTCGTCGAGGGCGGCGAAAACGGGCGTTTCTGGCTCAAGTCGGTCGACAAAAAGTCGCGCTTCGACACTCAAATCGGTGACGTCGGTGCTGCAAAGGCCGGCGAGTTGGTTCTTGCTGAACTCACGGGCAATGCACAGCGTAAATCGGCGCGGGTCACGCAAGTATTGGGTGATCCCTTTGCGCCCAAAAGCTTCAGTCTAATCGCCATTCACAAATATGGTATTCCGTTTGAAATGCCTGAAGCAGCGGAAAATGAAGCCGCAAGGGTACGCGATTTGCCAGTTACTGCTGACCATCGCGAAGACCTTCGCCATTTGCCGATTATTGCCATCGACCCGCGGGACGCGCGCGATTTCGACGATGCCATTTGGGCCGCGCCTAACGACGAGACTGGCGGCTTTGATGCCGTCGTCGCGATTGCCGATGTCAGTTACTATGTTCGCCCCGGAAGCGCGTTGGACCATGAAGCGGCCAAACGCGGAAACAGTGTGTATTTCCCGGACCTCGTCGTGCCAATGTTGCCCCATGCCTTATCTTCGGACAAATGTTCGCTGCGGGCAGGGGAGGACCGCGCCGTGCTTGCCTGTCACTTGTCCATCGGCAAGACAGGACAAGTGACGTCATGGCGTTTCACACGCGCTGTGGCCAGGATTGCCGCCAATATTCCCTATCCAGATGCGCAAGCCGCGATTGATGGACAGATGGAAAACCCACTGCTGGAGACAGCGCTTAAGCCGCTTTGGGCGTGCTGGCGCTTGCTTGCCGTCGCGCGGCACAAGCGCGGCCCGCTCGAGTTGAACCTGCCCGAAAAACGCATCACGCTGGACGAACAGGGGCGGGTCACGGGCGTCGCCGAACGCGAACAGCTTGAAGCGCACCGCTTGGTCGAAGATTTCATGATTGCCGCCAATGTCGCGGCTGCCAAAGCGCTGGAGGCAAAGAAATCCTCTTTGATCTACCGCGCACATGAGCCGCCCAGCCGCGAGAAGCTTGTGGCGCTTAAGGAATATCTCAAAACCTTTGAGATTGAATTTGCTCTAGGACAGGTGGTCAAGCCCGAAACATTCAATGCCATCCTTGAGAAAATCATCGACGAGGAAGTGCGTCCGCAAATCATGGAAGCTGTATTGCGAAGTCAAACCCAGGCTTATTATGGCCCGACCAACGTCGGCCATTTCGGGCTCTCGCTTGGCAGCTACGCCCATTTCACTTCGCCCATTCGTCGTTATGCCGACCTTATCGTCCATCGGGCGTTGGTGAGCGCTTATGGTCTTGAAATGCCAAAGCCCAAGTTGAAGGATGTCGAGCCGAGCACGGGTTTGACCGAGGCTGCGATCATGAAACTGCCCGCCACAGCCGAAGCCATCAGCCGCACCGAACGCCGTGCCATGGAGGCCGAGCGCGAAACAACTGACCGTTACATCGCGGCCTACCTTTCGGCTCAGGTTGGCGACATTGTCCAGGCGCGCATTACAGGCGTCCAGAATTTCGGATTTTTTGCTACGGTGGAAGGGGTTGGCGGAGACGGTTTAGTTCCTGTCTCTACCTTAGGCAAAGACTACTTCCATTATGATGAAGCCAGCCAGACGCTGATTGGCGAGAAGACGCGGCAGGAATATCGGCCCGGTATGCGGCTGGAACTTCGGTTGGCGGAGGCAAATCCTGTTTCCGGTTCGCTTCGTTTCGAGCTTCCCGAAGGCGGCAGCTATTCGCCTGATCGGTTTAAACATAAGGGCAGGCCCAAGGCTGGGAAATATGATGCAGGCAAGCGCGGGCGTCCAAATAATGTTCGCCACCAAGGAAAACGGCGGTAAAACACAACCGTGAACTACAGAAGATTGTCGCTAACTTAATTCGTCCAACTGCGCATCAGTCAAAGACCCCGGAATCACCATGACCGGGCAGGGTAGAGTCCCTGCATTGATACCAGTGAAGTGTGTGATCAGAGGACCCGGCGCACCCTGTGCAGCCGCGCCCAGCACGAGCGCGGCGATGCCGGGATGGTCCTCAAGCATGACCTTCACGACGTCGATCGCCTCGCCGGGCTTTACCGTAATCGCTGGCCGAACACCCATTTCGTCGAAGATTGATCCCGCAGCTGCGGTGACGAGCTGCTCTGCGCGGTCGCGCGCCTCTTCTTCCATCGTTGCCTGCACACCGCCCCATGCGACAAAGTCGGCTTGCTCGATCAACGCCAGAATATGCACTGCGCCTCCGGTTTTGGCCGCACGGCGCGAGGCAAAGCGTAACGCAAGCCGCGCTTCTTCGGTTTCATCAATAACCACCAGATATGTCCGCATGCATCCCCCAAGCGCTGACTTTTTCGCTAGCTTCTTATGAATTCGTATAGCCTGCGCGAAA
Organism: Sphingorhabdus sp.; assembly: GCF_046596595.1. Lineage (GTDB taxonomy): Bacteria > Pseudomonadota > Alphaproteobacteria > Sphingomonadales > Sphingomonadaceae > Sphingorhabdus_B. The sequence goes on along the minus strand of NZ_JBKJMB010000091.1, from coordinate 1,099 downwards.
TTTGGCGGATTGGCAACCTCATCACGCTTGACGCTTGGGAAAGCTTGGCTATTCGGTGAGGTAATGACGACCATATAAGGCGACTGCCCAATGCCCATCGAACTCAAAATGCCCGCACTTTCGCCAACTATGGAAGAAGGCACGCTGGCCAAATGGCTTGTGAAGGTCGGGGACAGCGTCTCGTCGGGCGATTTGTTGGCCGAGATTGAGACTGACAAGGCAACTATGGAGTTTGAGGCCATTGATGAGGGCATTGTGACCGAGTTGTTGGTTGCCGAAGGCACTGACGGTGTGAAGGTTGGCGCAATTATTGCGATCATTCAGGGCGAAGACGACGAAGCAGCAACAGTTTCAAAAGCTGCAGCGCCGGTGCCTAAACCGGCACCGGTTGCCGAGGCGAAGAGTGTTGGTGCCAGCCCGGCAACCGATCCCGCCCCGGCAGCGCCCAAGTCTGCGCCAAAGCCAGTTTCCCATTCCTCTGGTGATCGCGTGAAGGCGAGCCCGCTTGCCAAGCGCATCGCGGCCAATTCGGGCATTGATCTTTCCGGCGTTACCGGCACTGGCCCCAATGGCCGCATTGTCAAAGCTGACGTCGAGGCCGTCTCCGGTATGACTGCATCAACCGCGGCCCGTCCTGCACCGACGGCGCCGTCTGCGCCATCTCCCGCACCGGTCGCGGCAATCGAAACCGACATCCCGCATGAGGTCATAAAGCTCAGCAACATGCGCAAAACGATCGCGCGGCGCTTGACCGAGAGCAAGCAGCAGGTACCGCACATTTACCTGACCGTCGACGTGCGCCTTGACGCGCTGCTCAAGTTGCGCGGCGAGCTCAATGTCAGCCTTGAGGCGCGCGGCATAAAGCTCTCAGTCAACGATATGCTTGTGAAGGCGCTCGCCCTTGCGCTCATTCAAGTGCCCAAATGCAACGTCAGCTTTGCCGGCGATAATATGTTGCAATACGCCAGAGCCGATATCAGCATCGCGGTCTCGGTGCCGACCGGCCTGATTACGCCAATCATAACCGACGCCGGAAACAAATCCCTGTCCGCCATCTCAACCGAAATTGGAGAGCTCGCAGGCCGCGCCAAGGAAGGCA
>NZ_JBKJMB010000122.1:0-71376 GCF_046596595.1 Sphingorhabdus sp. | reverse complement strand
ACCGGGACCAATACATCTTCCATGATTTAGCCTTCCTTCTTTTGGTCGGCCTTCATGGCCTTTTTCATTTCTTCAAGTTCGGCATCGACGACATCGAACGATTCAAGCGCTGCGATTTCGTCGCCCAACGTGCGCGGTGCATCTGATCCGATGGAAAGCGAGTCCGCATATCCTTGAGCTTCATCCACGCGGCGCTCAAGGACGTCGAAGCGGGAAAATGCCTCACGAACCTTATCACCATTGTACATGGTGCGCAGCTTGACCTGATTTTCTGCGCTTTCAAGACGAGTCATCAACGCATTCTGACGGCTGCGCGCATCGGCAAGCTTTTTCTGCAGCTTGTGGATATCCTGCTCCGAAGCCTTAAGCGCGTCGTTCAGAACATCGACTTCAGCGGTGAGCTGTACTCTCATGTCGGTTGCCTTACGCTTTTCCACCAACGCGGCCTTGGCAAGGTCATCGCGACCCTTGGACAGTGCCAGATGGGCTTTGTCGGTCCAGTCCGCCTCTAATGTGTTCAGCTTGTCGATGTGACGGCGCAATTCCTTCTGGTCGGCGATCGTGCGCGCGGCCGATGCCCGTACTTCGACAAGTGTCTCTTCCATTTCCAGAATGATCATGCGGATCATCTTGGCTGGATCCTGAGACTTGTCGAGCAGGTCGGTCACATTGGCGGCAATGATGTCGCGGGTTCGTGAAAATATGCCCATTGGGAAACTCCGATAATGTTTGTTGGCGACTACTTTAATAAAGGGGGCGACCGGATACCTTGGGGAGGGTGGGGGGGAGCTGAGGTACTCCGGTCGCAGGCTTACGATATCAGGCAAGATAGCTGACAACGGCGGGCCTATGAGTATAAATTTGAGCGTTTAGTTCACCATCGTTATGATGGTTTAGAACCGATACGGCGTAACTGGTGAAAATCATCGAGATGGACAAAGCAACAGACAGCCAGAGACGGCTTTCGTGTCCGCTTGAATGATTGCTGGTTTCGATTTCCTTGCGCATCTTGTTTCTTCCCTTTGTTAATTCCCAGTGCTTTGCCGGGTTGCAGAATACATTGCAGGGAGCGTGCCAATTTCAGTTTTTGTTGTATTTCCGCCAATCGTCGAAAAATTCTGGATTGAACTGATAGTAAATATTGCCACTCTATGGTGAGATATGCCAATGTTTGAAAATGGATCGGGATAACATTCAGTTTATTGGTCAATCGTCGGCATTTCTTGATGCTGTGGAACGTGCGAGCCGGGCAGCGCCGCTAAACAGGCCGGTACTCGTGGTTGGCGAGCGCGGGACTGGTAAAGAGCTGATTGCCGAGCGGCTTCATCGCCTGAGTTCCCGATGGGACGGGCCACTTGTCACAATAAATTGTGCAGCCTTGCCCGAAACACTGATTGAGGCCGAACTGTTCGGGCATGAGGCTGGCGCTTTTACAGGCGCGACGCGCGCACGTGAGGGACGCTTTGAAGAGGCAGATGGCGGTACCTTGTTCCTTGATGAACTGGGCACTTTGAGCATGGGCGCGCAGGAACGGCTATTGCGCGCCGTCGAATATGGTGAAGTAACGCGAATTGGTTCGTCACGTCCGATGCGCGTCGACGTGCGTATCGTGGCCGCAACCAACGAACATCTGCCCCATATGGTGGAGAAGGGGCGGTTTCGAGCCGACCTGCTCGACCGGCTCTGCTTTGAAGTTATCACCTTGCCACCGCTCCGTGTCCGCGAAGGCGATGTCGAGGTATTATCTGAATATTATGGACGCAAGATGGCCGCGGAACTCGAATGGGAAGGCTGGCCAGGATTTGGAGAGATCGCGACCCGCGCGCTGGAAAATCACTTGTGGCCGGGTAATGTTCGCGAATTGCGAAATGTCGTGGAACGCGCTGTGTACCGGTGGGCCGATCCGTCACAGCCAGTTGACTATATCCAGTTTGACCCGTTCGATAGCCCCTGGCGTGGCGGGATTGCTGCGTCAGCGCCGGCTCAGACACAAGCCGATAATCAAAACGCAGCCGAAACCCGCTTTTCAACCGATTTAAGTCAAGCTGTGGACGTGACAGATTTTCGCGAAGCGACCGAGCGGTTTGAAAAAGCAGTTTTGGAACAGGCACTTGCAAAAAGTCGGTATAACCAGCGGCAAACAGCCAAGGCACTCAATCTCAGCTACGACCAGTTGCGCCACACGCTGAAAAAGCATGATCTTCTGGGATAAAAAAGGGGCAGCAATGGCCGCCCCTCTCTAAAATCAAGATATCCAAAACTAGCCGCCGTTAAAGCTGACCATAGTGTAGAGCATCGGGATCGACAGCAATGTGTTCAAACGCGATGTCATCATTGCAGTGGTCGCTGCTTTCGCCTTTGTCGCATCATCTGCTTCAACGATACCAAGCGCTTTCTTTTGGTTTGGCCAGATGATGAACCACACGTTGAACGCCATGATGACGGCAAGCCACATGCCAACGCCAATCAGCTTGTAAGGATCCTGTAGTGCGAACGCCTTATGCCCGTAGCCAGCTTGAACGGAGATAATGAGGCCAAGCAATACGGTGAGCGCTGCGCTCCATCGGAAAAAGAACAATGCCGATGGCGCGATATGCTTTGAAATGCCTGGCTTCAGCTCAGCTGGAATTTTTGGCATGGTTGGAATCTGAACGAAGTTGAAATAATATAACAAACCGATCCAGACTATCCCGAAAAATGTATGCAGCCAGCGTGTAACCGACTGCGCCGTCAATGCATCGCCGTCTAATCCGAACATGACTGCCAACGACAGCACAAGTCCTGCGACCAGCACCAGATGTAGATTTCCAAAAAATTTCGCCATTCTTTCCTCCCCTAGGCATTCAGGCCGTATTGCCCCTGACAGGTTGCTGCCTATCTGGGGGAATGAGGCTTGTCACATAATTTCTGCGCAAGAATTGCGTGACCGACGGAACGGGACACACCCCCTATGCGTTTGCCTCCTAACCTTTTTAATAGGAAAGATTACATATGCCCTTCACTCTCCCCGAACTCCCGTACGACACTTCTGCCTTTGGCGATCTTATCTCGGCTGAGACGTTTAAGTATCATCATGGCAAGCATCACAAGGCTTATGTCGACAAAACCAACGCGTTGATTGCTGACGATGCGGCATTATCTGGCGCATCGCTGACTGAAGTTATCATTTCGGCAAAGGCACAGGGCAACAAGGGTCTGTTCAACAATTCAGCGCAAATCTGGAACCACAGCTTCTATTGGGAATGCCTGACCCCGGAACAACAATCGCCAACGGGCAAACTAAAGTCGATGATTGACTCGAGCTTTGGCAACCATGAAAATATGCTCGCCAAATTGAAAGAAGAGGCAGTCGGGCATTTTGCCAGCGGTTGGGCTTGGTTGGTACTTGACGGTGATGCGCTCAAAATCACGTCTTTGCATGATGCAGATACGCCGGTGGCGCATGACATGTCGCCGTTACTGACCATCGATGTGTGGGAGCATGCATATTATATCGATTATCGCAACGCGCGCCCCGATTATGTCGATGCGTTGTTGAATAAAGCGATCAATTGGGAATTCGTTGCTGAAAACCTCGACGGACGCGGCATATCGCGGGCCGACCAGACACAATAACTAACCCTGCGGGGGAAGCTCGGCATCGTCGCCGAGCTTCAGCCCGTGGCGCATGAGCATTGGGATATTAGCCAGAGCGAACAAGAAGGTTAGGGCGGTTACGCCCCACACTTTAATCGACAGCCACGTATCGAATGAAAACCATTCGGGCCTTCGGAAAATTTCGTTAAGCCCAGCTAATGCAAGGAAAAACAGGCCCCAACTCAGCGAGAGTTTTAACCAGCCTTCGTCGGTCAATCCCTGATATGCCTGTTCAAGAACATATTTCAGCATCGCTCTGCCCCGCATCCAGCCGCCAATCAACAAAACCGCAAAAAACAGATAGATGATGGTCGGCTTGATCTGGATGAAGCGTTCATCATGAAACCAGACGGTGAGAGCGCCAAAAAAGACTCCCAAGGCGGCTGTGAGCTTGAGCATCGGTGAAATTTTACCGATTTTCAATTTTGAAATGATGACCGCGACGACGATTGCGGCCATGAATGCAGCAGTACCGACGATTGCGCCTTGTTTTGGGTCTGTATCCGAACTCCCCAGTTTCGACGCCAAGAAGAATAAGAACAAAGGCCCGAAATCGAGGATGAAGTTAAGCGTGCCCGATGGCTTCTGCTTTGGCGTGGTTTCGGTCACAACGAACCACCACTGATTGCCCGCGCAACGTCCTGCGCATTGAATGGCCGCAAGTCGTCGATCGACTCGCCCACACCAATTGCATGGATAGGTAAGCCGAATTGCTTCGCCGCCGCCACCAATATGCCGCCACGCGCGCTACCATCTAATTTCGTCATCACCAGTCCAGTCACGTCAGCGACCTCCTTAAATGTTTCGATCTGTGACAACGCATTTTGACCAGTGGTGGCATCAAGTACCAGAACAACATTATGCGGCGCTGCAGGGTTCAGACGACCCAATACCCGGCGGATTTTGGCAAGCTCGTCCATTAATTCGCGCTTATTCTGGAGCCGTCCCGCTGTATCGACGATCAGGACGTCGATCCCCTCCGCCGTCGCTTTCTTCACCGCGTCAAACACCACACCCGCCGCATCGCCGCCTTCGGGCCCGGTTACAATCGGCACGCCGATACGATCGGCCCAGATTTTTAGCTGTCCGATCGCCGCGGCGCGGAAGGTGTCACCTGCGGCAAGCATGACGCCGTAGTCCTGCTCAAGAAAAAGATTGGCCAGTTTTGCGATCGTCGTCGTTTTGCCCGATCCATTTACGCCAATGACGAGAATGACCTGAGGACGCGGAAAAGCGTCAATTTCAAGAGGCGAAGCGACGGGGGCAAGCACTGCGGCAATTTCATCCTCGACTATCTGCCGGATGCCATCGTTATCAATGGCCTTGTCGAACCGGCCCGCCGCGATCTTTTCACGAATTTGCAATGCCATTGCCGGACCAAGGTCGGAAGCAATCAATGCGTCCTCTATTTCGTCGAGGTCTCTCGCCTCAAGCTTTGCCTTGGTGACAAGCCCTGCAATATTTTCGGTCAACTTGCCCGACGTTTTTTTAAGGCCACCGAACAACCGGTCGGTCCACCCAGCACTATCGCTCATTGAATAACCTCTGCCTGTAATATTCCATCTTGAAGGGCCGTGATTTTGGCAGGCACGATACTGCCTTCGGTCATCACTTTGTTGAGTTTAAGATACGCGAAGTTTTCTGCGTGTCCGGACATGCCCCCGCTCTCTACTGCGACATTTTGAAGGGAGCCAATGAGGCCAGTCATCCATGTTGCCTTCTCGGCCGCAACGGCCTCGCGCAATGCTCTAGCGCGCGCTTTAATGGTCGCCGGAGGTAGTTGCGGCATTCGCGCTGCTGGCGTACCCTTTTTGGGCGAGTAAGGGAAAATGTGCCCGTGGACAATTCCGCATGAACGCACCAGGTTGATGCTGTTGGCAAACATGGCGTCATCCTCGGTGGGGAAGCCAGCGATGATGTCCGCACCGATTGCGATCTGCGGCCTTTTTGATTTCAGTCGCGCAACAAGGTCAATCGCAAGTTCGCGGCTGTGCCTGCGCTTCATGCGCTTGAGGATCATGTTGTCGCCAGCCTGCAACGACAAATGAACATGCGGCATGACGCGCCTTTCTCCCGTGAGCAGGTCAAACAGCCTGTCGTCGATTTCTACGCCGTCGATGGACGATAGACGCAAACGAGGCAAATCAGGAACGAGTTTTAAGATGCGTTCGACGAGCGAGCCGAGATTTGGTTGTCCAGGCAGGTCATGGCCATAGCTGGTGACATCGACTCCCGTGAGGACAACTTCCTTAAAACCTGTGTCGACCAGCTTTTGGATATGTTCAATCACGCTGCCCGCCGGAACCGAGCGGCTATTCCCGCGCCCAAATGGGATGATGCAAAAAGTGCAGCGATGGTCACACCCATTTTGCACTTCGACAAATGCGCGGGTTTTGCCGGAATAGGCCGTAACAAGATGCGGCGCGGTTTGCGCTATCGTCATAATATCAGACACCACAACGGGGCGGTCGGGTCGAGCAATTATCTCGCGCAGCAACGCCGCGTTCTGTTTTTCATGGTTGCCGAAAACGCCGGATACTTCAGGCATGTTTTGAAAAGTTTCTGGCTCCACCTGCGCGGCGCAGCCCGTCACCCACACCTTTGCCTCCGGACGCCGTTTGTGCGCCTGTCGAATGGCTTGGCGGGTCTGACGGACCGATTCATTCGTGACTGCGCAACTGTTGACGATAATGAGATTGTCTTGGCCGGCAAGTTGTTCGGCCAAGGCATTGCTTTCGGCCAAATTGAGGCGGCATCCCATGCTGATGACCTCAGGCTTTTTAAGAAGCGCGTTCATCCGAAATCGTCCCAGTCTGCTTGTCCAGCGAAGACATAAGTCGCGCTTCCGGTCATGATTACCGATTGCCCCGGTGCCCATGCGATGACCAAAGCGCCACCGGATTGATGCACTGTAACAGGCGACTTGGCTTTGCCTTGGCGGATAGCCGCCACTGCAGTCGCGCATGCCCCAGTGCCGCACGCTCCGGTCAGTCCGGCCGCACGTTCCCAAACATGCAGCCGGATTTCGTCTTCCGAGATCGAAGCGACATTGACGTTCACGCGGTCTGGAAAAACGGGATCATTTTCGATTATGGAACCAAGACGCGCCAAATCCACGGCATCTGCATGGGGCACAAAGAATACGGCATGCGGGTTGCCCATGTTGACGGCCATCGGGTTTTCGAGCTCTTCCCAGCTGACGGGCATGCTGTTGCTGTCCATTGCAAAGCCGAGTGGGATATCTTGCCAGCCAAATTTGGGTTGGCCCATCGAAACACTGACATCACTGCCAGCCAATTGACCTGAAATGATGCCGCCCTTGGTCTCAATTAAAAGGTCTTGCTTCAATAGAGCGATCACGCAGCGCGAGGCATTGCCGCAGGCTTCGACTTCACCACCGTCGGGGTTAAAAATGCGCATGGCCAAATCGGCGACAACCGAAGGGAGAAGCAAAATTAACTGGTCGCAGCCAATGCCGAACTTCCGGTCCGCAATATGCCGCGCGCGGGCTTCAGGCATATCAACAGGTTGCGCGCGGGCATCGATAATGACGAAATCATTACCCAGCCCGTGCATCTTGTGAAATTCGCCAATCGCCATTCCCGGCGATTTAGGGACTGCTGCACCGATAGTCCACCGTTCATGCTGTCGGCGTCTTATGTCGCGTTAAGAAGCCAGTCGGCTGGCAGCTTGGTTTTCCTGCTCACGTTCGACTGCAGGGATTTTGCGGCGATGCGGAAGCATATCTTTTTTCATAAGGAGAGTCCGAACCTGGTCGCTGTTCAAGGGCTGCCCATAAAGCCAACCTTGGCCTTGGCCACAGCCAAGCTCCCTTAATCTTGCAATTACATTCTCATTTTCGATGCCTTCTGCTGTAACCTGAACCTGAAGACTTAAACCGAGGCCAGCGATAGCATTCACGATAGCTGCGCTCTCTGCGTTGTCCAACATCGACGTTATGAAGGTACGATCAATTTTGATGCGGTCAAACGGCAGCGCCCGTAAATGCACGAGCGAACTGTAGCCTGTTCCGAAGTCGTCAAGCGCGATGCGGATGCCCTGGTTTTTGAGACTGCCGACAATTGACTGGGCAAGCGCTAGATTTTGGAAAAGCGAGCTTTCGGTAATTTCCACTTCGAGGCGGTTGGCAGGAAACCCAGTTTCAACCAAGATTTTCACAATTTTTTGTGAGAGCCACGGATCTTTGAGCTGAACTGGCGAAATGTTCACCGACATTGTCAGCTTCGGGTCCCAGTTTTTGGCCTCCAACAACGCCTTGCGAACGATGTTCATGGAAAGGTCGCCGATCATGCCCGTTTCCTCTGCAACGGGAATGAAATCATGAGGAGAAATTAGCCCTCGCACAGGTGACACCCACCGGGCGAGCATCTCGAACCCGACCAGCTCGCCGGTATTCAGATCGATTTGCTGTTCAAAAAACGGAACAAATTCATCATTGGCAATGGCTGTTCTGATGTCGCCCTCAAGCGAATTGCGCGACCGGATTTCTATTTCCATGCCATTATCGAACCAGCTGTAACGGTTTCGGCCGCTTTTTTTGGCTGCGTAAAGCGCGATGTCGGCGCGGCGCATCAACATATCAATGGAATCGCAGTCATGCTCAGGCCTGCTGATACCGATGGATGCGGTCACCGTTTGAGAGGATTCAGACATGGGAACGGGGCGCGCAATAGCGTCAACAAGCTCCTCGGCGATTTGGTCAATCGTTTCGGGGTATTCAGGTTCGAACATCACGCAAATGCCAAATTCATCCCCGCCGAGGCGTGCAAGCACGCTGCTGGGTGGAACGACATCGCGCATACGGTCGGCTATTTCACGTAACAAAAGATCGCCGCAATCGTGCCCATAAATGTCGTTAACTTTTTTGAAGCCGTCGAGATCGATCATAAGAAACGCAACCGATTTGCCGCGGCGCGATGCGCGAGCACTCAATTCGGCAGTTTTCTCCTTGATGGCGCGTCGGTTGAATAAATTGGTCAGCGGGTCGGTAATTGCCAAATGCTGCGCCCTGGCTTCTGCTTGGCGATAGACATGGATATCATCGCTAAGTGCAGTCGTCCTGCGCCATGTCAAAAGAATGAGCGCCATGTTGAGCAACAAAGCTGTGACCATGATCTGGTTGGTGCTTTCGCCCGAACCCCAATAACTGCGAACGGCCTGCGCCCCGACCTGACCGCCAATGATCACAAATAATATAAGCGCCAAAAATATGATCAAGCCCCGCAAGAGGCCATTTCCGTCCCGTCGTGTCTGTTCGGGGTATATTTCAGCGGAGATTTGTTGCGATACCATTATCTTTCCGTTCGCCCTCATATTCCTCCATAATGGTCAATATATTGTTAATCAGGCAAAATTCACGCGAACAACCGAACGTTAGCTCAGTCGCATCTATGGAATAGCTTGCCTTCTTGCTCCTATGACCTTAGGAGCGCGGTCAAGGCAGCTTTTCTGCCTCTCAAATTATGTTGGAAATTTAAAGTTTCCAAGCTGGTTGGCGAAGATTCGCTCACCGGCTTTTTGTTCGTTTATGCGTCGAAAGAGGCGCGTTTGTAAGGAATGTCGATGTTTGACAAGCTAAGCGACCGGTTGGGTGGGGTGTTTGATCGCCTGCGCGGTCGCGGTGCGTTAAACGAGGCCGATGTGCGAGAAGCGATGCGCGAAGTGCGCGTGGCGCTGCTTGAGGCAGACGTTGCGCTGCCAGTCGTCCGCGAGTTTGTCGATAAGGTGACCGAGCAAGCCGTTGGCGCTCAAGTCCTGAAGTCAGTCACGCCGGGTCAGCAGGTCGTAAAGATCGTCAATGACGCGCTCGTTGAGATGTTGGGCGCTGAACAAAGTGACCTGAACTTGGCTGTTGCGCCGCCTGCAATCATCATGATGGTCGGCCTGCAGGGGTCTGGCAAAACTACAACGACAGCAAAAATTGCCAAGATGCTGAAGGCGAAACAGGGCAAGAAAGTCCTGATGGCTTCACTTGATGTCAATCGTCCCGCGGCTCAGGAGCAGCTAGCCACGCTTGGTACACAAACCGACGTCGCAACGCTTCCCATTATGCAGGGCCAAATGCCCGTCGATATTGCTAAGCGCGCAATGCAGTCGGCAAAATTGCAAGGCTTTGACGTTCTCATCCTTGATACTGCGGGTCGCTTGAACGTTGATCAGCAATTGATGGACGAAATGCAGGCTGTGGCGAAGGTTTCCATGCCGCAGGAAATCCTTCTGGTCGTCGACTCGCTCACCGGCCAAGACGCAGTGAATGTCGCCAAAAGCTTTGGCGAACGTGTTGACCTAACCGGGATCGTTCTAACCCGTATGGATGGTGACGCGCGCGGTGGTGCAGCACTTTCGATGCGCGCCATCACCGGCAAGCCAATCAAATTTGCAGGTGTCGGCGAAAAGCTGGATGCCATTGAAGCGTTCAACCCAAGCCGTGTCGCTGGACGCATATTGGGCATGGGCGATGTCGTCGGGCTTGTCGAACGCGCGTCCGAGATGGTCGAAAAAGAGGACGCGGAAAAGCTCGCGGCCAAAATGGCCAAGGGCCAGTTCGACATGGACGATTTGCGCACCCAGTTTCGGCAGATGACCAAGATGGGCGGGCTTGGCGCGCTGGCGGGCATGATGCCGGGCATGAAGAAGGCCAAGCAGGCGATGGACGCCAGCGGCATGAACGACAAACTCCTGGTACACATGGACGCGATCATCGGTTCGATGACGCCAAAAGAGCGCGCCAAGCCGGAATTGCTGAATGCCAAGCGCAAAATCCGCATTGCCAAAGGTTCGGGTATGACGGTTCAGGACGTCAACAAGCTGATCAAGATGCACCAGGAAATGGCAAGCGCCATGAAACGCATCCGCAAGATGGGCGGGCTCAAAGGGCTCGCTGCGATGTTCGGCGGCGGCAAAGGTGGCGCAGATTTGGGCGGCGCGATGGAGGGGATGCACGGTCTTCCCCCCGGCGCGATGCCCCCGGGCATGGGTGGATTTCCCGGAATGGGCGGCGGTGGCGGCATGCCACCAGACCTCGCAAGACTTCTTAATAAAAAGAAATAAATATTTGTTTGATATATATAATTTTAGAAAGGTGAGTTAGTTTTATGGCATTATCCATGCGTTTGTCACGGGGCGGTTCGAAAAAGCGTCCTTATTATAAGATCGTCGTTGCTGACGCGCGCGCTCCGCGCGATGGCAAGTTTATCGAGCGTATCGGCAGTTACAATCCACAGCTTCCGAAGGACAGCGCAGAGCGCATGATCCTCGACACCGAGCGTGCGAAACATTGGTTAGCCGCTGGTGCACAGCCATCTGACCGTGTGGCGCGTTTCCTTGATGTCGCTGGCGTCAAAGAGCGCAAGGTAAAGAGCAACCCGAACAAGGGTGAGCCCGGCCAGAAAGCCAAGGATCGTGCTGAAGACAAGGCAACGAAGGTAGCTGAAGCTGAAGAAGCAGCCGCTGCTGCAGCTGCCGCTCCAGCACCCGAGCCAGAGCCTGTAGTTGTAGCTGAAGAAGCGCCTGCCGCTGAAGAAGCTGCACCTGCCGAAACAGCCGCTGAAGAAACTCCTGCAGCCGAAGAAGCTGCACCTGTCGAAGCAGCCGTTGAAGAAGCGCCTGCCGCAGAAGAAGCTGCGCCTGCCGAAGCTGCCGCTGAAGAAGCGCCTGCTGCTGAAGAAGCGTCCGCAGAAAAGGCCGAGGGCTAAACCTTGTCTGACAACACCGTCACGCTTGCCGCCGTTTCAGGCGCGCATGGCGTGACGGGTGAAGTCCGTCTCAAGCTGTTTGCAGACAATCTGGACAGTTTGAAACGGTACAAAAGCTTTAACGATGGCAGTTTGACTGTAAAGTCGCTGCGTCCAACCAAAGACGGCGCAATTGCGCGCTTTGCCGAAATCAACGACCGCAACGCCGCCGAAAAACTGCGCAGTACACTGCTGACAGTACCACGCGAAGCTTTGCCAGAACTTGGTGATGGCGAATATTATTACAGCGACCTGCTTGGCCTTCCATGTGTGTCGACCGATGGCGCTGACCTCGGCACTTGCGTCGCCGTTGAAAATTTCGGCGCAAGCGACGTGCTTGAAATCCAGATGCCGCCCGTTGAGGGCAAACCTGGTAAAAAATTCATGGTACCCATGACCGCCGAAGCTGTGCCCGAGTGGGGGAAGGCTGCAGGTGGACGCATCGTGATCGATGCTGCTTTCGTAATATGACCTTTCACGCGCAGATTCTGACGCTCTACCCTGAAATGTTTCCGGGCCCGCTCGGCATTTCGCTTGCTGGCCGCGCTTTGGAGGAGGGTAAATGGTCGTGTACGCCCATCCAGATCCGCGACTTTGCAACGGACAAACATCGCACGGTTGACGACACGCCTGCCGGCGGCGGGGCAGGGATGGTTTTGCGGGCGGATATCCTGTCTGCTGCCGTTGGCCACGCCCTTGCAGCCGCGCCTCAGACCCCAATTCTTGCCATGACTCCGCGCGGTACGCCTATTACTCAGGCCCGCATTCGAAAACTTGCTTCTGGGCCCGGCCTCACGGTCATTTGCGGACGGTTCGAGGGCTTTGACGAGCGCCTGTTCGATGCGCATCCCGAAATCGAGCAGGTCTCGATGGGCGACATCGTCCTGTCGGGCGGAGAAGTTGGCGCGCTTATGCTGTTAGATGCTTGCATTCGGCTGCTTCCCGGCGTAATGGGCGCGTCTTCCAGCGGTGACGAAGAGTCTTTTGAACAAGGATTGCTCGAATATCCGCACTACACCCGGCCCAATGATTGGGTAGGGCGTATGATCCCTGAAGTGTTGCGATCGGGGGATCATGCGAAAATAGCTACCTGGCGGAAACAAAAGGCAGAGGAAGATACTCGGTTACGCAGACCGGACCTTTGGGGGCGTTACAAAGACGCCCGGGTTCAGCCTGCCTCTGACGTGCGACAAAAGAATAAGGATTAAATGGGGCATGAACCTCATCCAGACACTTGAAGCCGAAGCTATTGCAGCTTTGTCAGAAAACAAGACAATCCCTGCATTTCGTGCAGGTGACACCGTTAAGGTGGGCGTGAAGGTCATCGAAGGTGAGCGCACGCGTATTCAGAATTACGAAGGCGTGTGCATCGCGCGTTCGAACAAGGGCATGGGCTCCAACTTCACTGTACGCAAAATGTCGTTCGGCGAAGGCGTTGAGCGCGTATTCCCATTGTACAGCCCCAACATCGACAGCATCGAAGTCGTCCGCAAGGGCGTCGTGCGTCGTGCGAAGCTTTATTATCTGCGTGGCTTGACAGGTAAGAAGGCGCGTATTGCAGAGCGTCGCGACCCGCGTCCAACGAAGACCACCGAGGCTGCCGAATAAGGCAGGAGCCGCGCTCACGTTTTTAAAAGAACATGAAAGGCCGGGCTCCCACAAAGAGCCCGGCCTTTTTCATATATGTGCCCCGGTAGAGGCCGGGGTCCAGTCCACAGCATAGTCGTCCAGCCACAGCTGGACCCCAGCCTCCGCTGGGGAGCACGAAAAGGAATTGCAGATGGGTTATCGTATCGTGGTCGCAGGCGCGACCGGCAATGTTGGCCGCGAAGTCGTCAATATTCTCGCTGAACGTGCATTCCCTGCTGACGAAGTCGCCGTTCTGGCGTCGTCCCGCAGCCAGGGTATCGAAATCGAATATGGCGATACCGACAAGATGTTGCGGATCCAGAATATCGATAATTTTGACTGGACAGGCTGGGATATGGCCATATTTGCCATTGGTTCGGAAGCCACCAAAAAATATGCGCTGATTGCTGCGGCTGCAGGTTGCGTGGTAATCGACAACAGCTCGTTGTTTCGGATGGATCCGGACGTCCCCTTGATCGTGCCTGAGGTAAACCCGGACGCGATCGACATATACAAGCGCAAGAACATCATCGCGAACCCCAATTGTTCAACTGCCCAGTTGGTCGTCGCGCTCAAGCCGCTACACGATTATGCCAAGATCACCCGCGTTGTCGTGTCGACCTATCAGTCGGTTTCGGGCGCGGGCAAAGAAGGCATGGACGAGCTGTTCGAGCAAAGCCGTAACATCTTTGTCGGCGACAGTGCTGACGCCAAGAAGTTTACCAAGCAAATCGCTTTCAACGTCATTCCGCATATCGATAGCTTTCTGGAAGATGGCTATACCAAGGAAGAGTGGAAAATGATGGTTGAGGTCAAGAAGATACTTGATCCTAAAATCAAGCTTACCGCGACTTGCGTGCGCGTGCCTGTATTTGTAGGCCATAGCGAAGCGGTGAACATTGAATATGAGCGCGAGATGTCGGCAGAAACTGCGCAGAATATCTTACGGGAAGCGCCAGGCATCATGCTGATCGATAAGCGTGAGGATGGCGGTTACACGACCCCTATCGAAGCTGCGGGGGATGATGCCACTTATGTCAGCCGCGTGCGTGAAGATCCGACCGTGGACAATGGCCTTGCCTTCTGGTGCGTGTCGGATAACTTGCGCAAGGGGGCAGCGCTGAATGCGGTGCAGATTGCCGAATTGCTTGGGCGGCGGCATTTGAAAAAGGGGTAAGTCATGGGGCTGCAAGCGGATGTTTTCTGGTCGTTTCGCAGCCCGTATAGTTACCTTGCTACACGGCGGTACCGGGCACTGGCGCAGGATTATGATCTCGCGATCAACTTGCGTCCGGTCTATCCGCTGGCGATCCGTGAGCCTGACTTTTTCGAACGCAGCCACGCGAACTGGTTGCGCTACACGTTTACTGACATGTTTCGTGTTGCGCAATTTCATGGCATTCCGTTTGGCCCGCCGCGTCCGGACCCGATTGTGCAGGACATTCGGACCCGGAAGATCGCCGAAGAGCAACCTTATATTTTTCGTTTAACACGCTTGGGCCAAACGGCAGCGCGGCGTGGCAAAAGCCTCGCCTTTTGTGATGAAGTCTCGCAACTCATCTGGGGTGGTGCGGAAAACTGGCACGAGGGCGACCATCTTTCGGGCGCTGCAACACGGGCGGGATTGGACCTGAGTGAACTTGATGCCGAAGCCACTGGCGATGCTGAGGCACTCGACGTCGAAATCGCGGCAAACCAGTCTGCGCTGGAGGCCGCTGGGCATTGGGGTGTCCCAACGCTGGTTTTCGATGGCGAACCTTTTTTCGGTCAAGACCGCATCGATATGGCGGTGTGGCGAATGCAGCAAAAAGGATTGAAGGAACGCATCGCCTGACCGTCAGTCGGCTATTACCGTTTGCTGTCCAGATTGTGCTTTCCCGGGTTTCAAAAAGAAGACCAATGGACTGATGATGATCAACATGATCATCATCAACTTGAAGTCGTCGAGATAGGCAATCATCGCGGCTTGCCGACTAATCTCAAGGTTCATCATCTGCAGCGCCGCCTCGCCGACAGAACCCAACCGGTCCGCAGTCGACGGGTCAACCGCGCTCATGGAAGACGCAGTGATATGCGAGGCCAAATCTTCGTGGCTGGTCTGCATGTTGCGCGCCAGCATTGTTGTCATCACAGAAATCCCGAAACTGCCGCCCAAGCTGCGGAAGAGATATAGAAGGCTTGACCCGTCGGTTCGCATCCGCATGGGCAGCGTGGAAAACGCAACGCCATTTAGCGGAATGAAAACGAAGCCCATGCCGAAGCCCTGAAACAGGCCAGTATAGACGACGAGGTGCCAGTCCATGTTGAGCGACCAGCTGGTCATGATCCACATCGACGCAGCGGTCATCAGGAACCCGCCAAAGATCAAGATGCGCGGGTCGACCCTTTTGCCCGGCTTTGCCGCAATGAACATTGCAAGCAAAATGCCCACACCGCGCGGCGCAAGCAGCACGCCGGTGTCATAGACGCTGTAACCGTACAAATTCTGAAGCATGGGCGGCAGCAAGGCGAAAATGCCGAACATCATCATACCGACGAGCAGCATCATGTTGAGCGAAATGAAGAAATTGCGGTCGGTCACCAGCAGACGTTCAAACATCGGGCGACGGGTCGTAAGCTGGTGCATCGCAAACAGCCAGAGCGCGCACAGAACAATGACCAGCTCAACGATGATTTCCCAGCTCTGCAGCCAGTCTTCCTGCTGCCCGCGATCAAGCAACAATTGTAATGTCGCAAGGCCAATCGCGAGCATCGCAAAGCCGAAGCGGTCTAGCTCGCGGCGGTTGATTGGCCGGGATGGCAACAGCCACCACAAGATGACGAGCGTCGGGATGCCGATGGGCAGATTGATGTAGAACACCCAGCGCCAGTTGTAGTTCTCGGTCAACCAGCCCCCGATCATCGGACCCAGAATGGGCGCGATCATTATTCCCATGCCCCAAATCGACATCGCACGCGGTGCGTCTGATGGCTTGTTGATATCGAGCATGATGGCTTGTGACAGCGGGCCAATGAAGGCTGCGCACACGCCCTGGAATACGCGAAAGGCGACCATTTCCGTGAGGCTTGTGGCAATTCCGCACAACATGGACGCCAGGATAAACCCGGCAACCGCACCCAGAAACAGATTTCGCGAACCTATGCGGTCGGCAAGCCAGCCGGTGATTGGCATGGCGACGGCGCTCGCGACAATGTAGCTTGTCAGAACCCAAGTGATGGTGTCCATTGTGGCACCAAGGCTTGTCTGCATATGCGGGATGGCGACGTTCGCGATGGTCGAATCCAGTATCTGGATAATCGTCGCGCCCATGACCGCAAGTGTCAGCAGCCCCTTGTTCTTGACCGGATAGGCCGGCTGATCGAGCGGATTACTTATCGGTGTCGATGCGGACATGTGCCGATAACCCTGCAATCATGGCCCGCTTTGGCTTATCGGTGATGGATATCCGAACCGGAACGCGCTGCGTTACCTTTACCCAATTGCCGTTGGCATTTTGCGCCGGAAGAACGGAGAATTCCGATCCGGTCCCGGCTCCGATGCTCGACACTTTACCGCGTACCTTCAAATCCGGATATGCATCGAAGGTAATCTCGGCGGGTTGGCCAACGCGCATATGCGCCAAGTCGGTTTCTTTGAAGTTGGCCTCGATCCAGCTTTTATTGCTGGCAACGATGGTCACGCCGGGCAAGCCCTGCACCATCATCTGACCAGGCTGTAGCCGGTCGGCCTGACTTACAACACCGGCGACGGGCGCACGCACTTCAGTGCGGGACAAGTTAAGCATCGCCTGCTCACGCTGGGCTTGCCCTGCCTTGATTGCTGGGTTGATGCCGGGCGCGGCTGATCCTGTGGCCAGCGCGGCGCGTGCTTTGGTGGCATCAGCCTGCGCCGTGGCAACACGGCTGCGCGCATCGGAAAGCGCATGCTCGGCCGCCTGCAAACGTGCGCGTGTTGTGAACCCGTCCTGCATCAAAGATGACTGGCGCCCATATTCTTTTTCGTAAAAGGCGACATCTTCGCGCGCGCTTTCAATATCGACACCCGTGGTTTGATATTCTGTCTGCAATGCGGTGACCCGAACCTGCGCAGCTGCGATGGCTGCGTCGGCTTGATCAATGGCAATGCGATAAGGCGCAGGGTCAATCCGGAATAGAAGATCGCCCTCTTTTACCACGTCATTTTCGTGGACGGCAACTTCGGTGATGCGTCCTCCAACTTCCGCCGAAATGGATACCTTGTCCTGTTGAACATACGCATTGTCCGTCGAGACATAGTGATCGTTTACGATGTAATAAGCCGTTGCGGCACCAACGAGAACAAGTGGCACAGAACCCAAAAGTACCAGACGCGCAAATCGCCGAGGCTTGGCAGGGGTATGCGTCCTAACGTCAATTTGTGGATCAGCATCAGCCATGCGACACCTCAGGCGGGCGGCGAGTCAAATTCGCACGGATAACATTCAACATAGCTTCCAATTCCAAACGCTGGGCGTCATCCAGGCCAGCCAGCGCATCGTCAAACAAAGCGAGGGCGGTGGGGCGTAAGGCCACGATTTTTTGTTGGCCTTCGGGGGTTAGATGTAAACGCCACATCCGCCGGTCCGAAGGATCAGCGCGACGTTCGACTAAACCAGCGTCCTGCAACCGGTCGATCATCCTGCCGAGCGTGATTGGCTCTACATCAAGCATATCTGCTACTGTGACTTGCGTGCTGCCGTCAAAGCGCTTGAGCAAGGCGAGCACGCGCCATTGGGGACGCGTAACCCCCATGACGCGGGCGCGCTCGTCAAAAGATCGCCGAAGCAATCGGGCCGCATCACCTAAAAGAAAACCGATGTCATCGCTCATGCTTTCGATATAATAGCTATGCTTATTATGTGCAACATTTTTTGAGTAGTTCCGATCAAAAATGGAAAACCACTTTTAGAACCGAAGATCGCGTGGCAGTAGCGCATGTGAATTTCCTTACGCAAAAAGAGCAGCCTCATGATGGTATCCGATAGCTTTAAGACAGTTGATGGCATCGATATTGCTTGGCGTGAAACGGGGCAGGGACGCCCGTTATTACTCATCCATGGCTTTATGTCGGAAGCGGACACCAACTGGATAAAACATGGCCATGCTGCTGTGCTAGCCGACGCCGGATACCGCGTGATCATGCCCGATCTGCGCGCACATGGTCGCAGCGGCAAGCCACGTGCGGCTGAACATTATCCACCCGATGTGCTGGCTGATGACCAGTTCGCATTGCTTACATATCTGAATATTAGGAATTACGACCTCGCTGGATACTCGCTGGGCGGACGGACGGTGTCACGGATGCTCGCGCGGCAGGCAAAGCCGGGCAGGGCGATCATTTCAGGCATGGGCTTGGAAGGCCTTACCCACACCGGCAACCGCGGCGCATATTTTCGCGAGGTCTTTGACAATCTTGGCAATCATGAACGCGGAACGGCTGCCTGGATGGCTGAAGCTTTTCTGAAAACAACAGGCGGCGATCCGGCAGCCTTGCGGCTTGTCCTTGATACTTTTGTCGATACGAGCGAAGCCGACATTGCATGCTGGACCGTACCGGTCGCTGTTGTGTGCGGAGAGCAGGATGATGACAATGGTTCGGCCGCTGCGCTAGCTGCGCTCTTAAAACGCGGAAAGCTCTTTACGGTGCCCGGCAACCATATGAGCGCGGTTATCAAACCTGAGTTGGGGCAGGCACTGGTCAAGGCGCTGACAGGGGACATTTGGTGACATCGCCGCCATTTGATATTCAGCCAACTCTTAGCGGCAATATGGTGCTGCTTCGACCCTTGGTCTCCGGCGACTATGACGCTTTATATGCTGTCGCAGCCGATCCCGACATATGGGCGATGCATCCGGCACCAGACCGTCATGAAAAAGTCGTTTTTGACGTTTTTTTTGCCGACGCCATTGCGTCAGGGGGTGCCCTCGCCATTTTAGACAAGGCAAATAACGAAGTGATTGGCGGCACCCGTTACGTCAATTACGATGCCTTTGCCGACCAGATAGAAATTGGTTATACCTTCTTCGCGACCAGATATTGGCGCACTGGCGTCAATCGTGAGGTGAAAGCGTTGATGCTTAATCATATCTTTCATTTTGTGCACACGGTCGTGTTCCAAGTGGGCGCAGCGAATGTGCGATCACGCAAAGCCGTAGAGCGAATAGGCGGTCGGCTCGTCCGCGAATATCAGCGTGACCAGGGCGGGCGGTGGCAAGACTATACAAGCTATCATTTGACGCGCCAGGATGCCCTGTCAGGCGCGTTGGCGTCTTTATTGGACCCAGTGTAAGCATGCACCGCGAAACTGCACTGGAGAGGCATTTCTGGAGGTTCTGGCTGATTGGCCTCTTACTCCTCGCAATGCAGATCGTCATGAACGTCTGGCTCATGACAGATGCCTCGCCCTTAGGCATTAGCGATCATCAGGCTGCCGGAACTGCTGCACGCGTCAATGCCATTCAGGCAGGCTGGGTTAGGGCCGGGGTGATCGACTTGGCCGTTATCAGCATGGGTGTGGACCTGATATTCATTGGCGTTTATTCTTGGGGGGCGTGGGCAGGCGGAAAGATGTTTGCGAAATCGCCGCACGCGATGCTGGCGCGTCTCGGGACGATCATCTTGCTAGCCGCCGCGGGATTTGTCCTGGCAGATTATATCGAAACCATATGCCAAATTGTTCAGGTGGCAGTCATTGGCGGAAACGATAGGCTTGCGGGTATCGCCGCCCAAGTGCGTCCCTTAAAAATGGTGCTGTTCCTTGTAACCTTTTTCGGACTGCTATTGGCCTTGGTCATTCGACGAATGACTCGCGGGACAGCTTGACGGCGGAGACCGAAAGTTTCACCATTGCGATATTATATTTGCCAGGAACCCAACATGAAAAATCTTGTATCCGTAGCCGCTTTGGCTTTCGCTTCGCTCTCTGTGCCACATATTGCCTTGGCACAGGGCATGCCAACCACAAGCTCTGTCCCAACCGCTGCACCGACCGTTGCCGACGCCGATGCCTTTGTAGCCGCTGCCGAAAAAGACCTGTTTGATTTCTCGGTAGAAGGTGGCCGGGTCGCGTGGATCAATGCTACGCACATTACTGACGATACCGACGCACTTGCCGCGCGTTATGGCGAAATCGGAACGGAAAAGTCAGTGCTTTATGCATTGGAGGCTGCCAAATATCAGGCGCTCCCGGGTCTGACTTATGATACCAAGCGCAAGCTGGATATCCTGCGCGGGGGAATTGTATTGCCTGCGCCGACAACGCCCGGCGCTGCTGCGGAATTGGCTACAATCTCTACCAAATTGCAGTCTGCCTATGGCAAGGGCCGCGGCACGCTGCGCGGCAAAGAAATCAACGGATCCGATATCGAAGCCGAAATGGGATCGAACCGGAACCCTGAAGAACTCAAGGAAATGTGGGTAAGCTGGCACGACAATGTTGGCGCGCCCATGGGCAAGGATTACACCCGGATGGTGGAGATTGCCAATCAGGGTGCGACCGAGCTTGGTTACGCCGATGTGGGGGCAATGTGGCGGTCAGGATATGACATGCCTGCCGATGACTTCGCCAAGCTGACCGACAAATTATGGTTTGAAGTTAAGCCACTTTATGACGAACTGCACACCTATGTCCGCACGCAGCTGAACAAGAAATATGGTGATGGGGTGCAGTCCAAAACAGGTCCGATCAGGGCCGACTTGCTGGGCAATATGTGGGCACAGGAATGGGGCAACATCTACGACGTTGTTGCGCCCGCTGGGTCGGGTGACATTGGTTATGATATTGGTGAACTATTGGTCGCCAAGGGATATAAACAAACCGAAGTCGCCGACTTTAGCAACATCCGTGGCAAGGCTGAAAAGGACATGGTTAAAGTCGGCGAAGGCTTCTTTTCGTCTCTCGGTTTTGACCCGTTGCCCAAGACCTTTTGGGACCGATCACAGTTTATCAAACCAACCGATCGAGAGGTCGTTTGTCATGCCTCCGCTTGGGACATCAACAATGTCGATGATTTGCGCATTAAAATGTGCATCAAGGTCAACACCGACGACTTTGTGACCATCCACCATGAGCTGGGGCACAATTATTATCAGCGCGCTTATAACAAGCAGCCCTATCTGTATTTAAACGGGGCGAACGATGGCTTTCATGAGGCAATTGGTGACGCCATTGCTTTGTCTATCACCCCGAATTATTTGGTTCAGATTGGCTTGTTAGATGCTGCCAAGGTTCCGGGTGCCGACAAGGACAATGGCCTTTTGCTGCGTCAGGCGATGGACAAAGTGGCGTTTTTGCCCTTCGGTCTGCTGATCGATAAATGGCGTTGGGGGGTCTTCAACGGGTCGATTTCGCCTGCAAACTATAACAAGGGTTGGACGGACTTGCGCCTCCAATATCAAGGTATCGTGCCGCCTGTTGAACGTCCGGTCGGCAGCTTTGATGCAGGTGCCAAATACCATATTCCGGCGACTACACCTTATACCCGCTATTTCCTGGCGCGCATTTTGCAGTTCCAATTCTACAAGGCGGCTTGCGATATCTCGGGTTGGAAGGGGCCGCTTCACCGCTGTTCCTTTTACGGCAACAAGGACGTCGGCACGCGGTTAAACGCAATGCTTGAAATGGGTGCGTCGAAGCCTTGGCCCGATGCGCTACAGGCATTTACGGGCAGCCGCGAAATGTCGGGCAAGCCAATGCTCGAATATTTTGCCCCGCTGATGAAATGGCTCAAAATCCAGAACAAGGGCGCGAAAAAAGGTTGGTAAATATGATCGCCCCGCCTTTAACGGGCGGGGCGAATATTATCACATTTGTTAGCTGCTAGCCTTAGGTGCCGGTTTTGCCTGAGCAGTCTTCTTGGCTGCTGGCTTGGAGGCTGGTTTTGCCGAGGCCGTGGGCCCGGCAGCGGGTTTTGCAGCGGCCTTTGGTGCTGGCTTTTTCGCGACTGGCTTTCTGGCCACCGGCTTTTTTACGGCCGCCTTCGTTGCTGCAGGCTTTTTGGCTGTGGGCTTCTTGCTGCTTGCAGTTTTGCGATCATAGACTTTCTTCCCAGCAACAGCAGCCGCCGCTGTTGCGATAACTGCGCCGGCAACCGCCGCAGTTTTGCCTGGATTATCCTTGATGGCGGTTCCGGCAGTAGCTGCCGCAGTGGAGGCGCTATCAACAGCCGACTTGGCCGTATTAGTCGCTGTCTCAGCCGCTGAGCGGGCAGTACCGGTGAGTTCATCTGCCAAACTGCGCAGTTTGTTCATGACTTTATCGAACGTTCCGGTTTCTTCGAGCTTTTTCGGCATGGGCCGTTCCTCCTTGGGTTACACTGCGATAATAATCATCTGGCGTCGGTTTGGTTCCTATTCGCCTATCGGAACGGTGGTTCGTTAAATGCGCGAAGCTTGCGGCTGTGCAGGCTGTTTCCTGCCTCGCGAAGCAATTCGCACGTCTGAATGCCAATCTGTAAATGCGAAGCAATGGCTTCTTCGTAAAATCGGTTGGCCTGACCCGGCAACTTAATCTCGCCGTGGAGCGGCTTATCCGAAACACATAACAATGTACCATAAGGCACGCGGAAACGATAGCCCTGTGCCGCGATTGTCGCGGACTCCATATCGATAGCAATTGCGCGGCTTTGCGAGAAGCGGAGCGCGGAGGCGGAATAGCGTAATTCCCAGTTTCGGTCGTCCGTCGTAACAACAGTGCCAGTCCGCATGCGCCGCTTGAGATCTGCACCGCTCGTGCCCGATACAAACTCTGCTGCGGTGGCCAGAGCCTGCTGGACTTCGGCAATTGGCGGGATCGGAATTTCGGGCGGGAGGACTTCGTCGAGAATGTGGTCATCGCGCAAATAAGCGTGTGCAAGGACGTAATCGCCGATGCGCTGTGTTTCCCGCAAACCGCCGCAATGGCCGATCATCAGCCAAGCCTCGGGGCGCAAAACTGCCAGATGATCGCAGATTGTCTTGGCGTTGGAAGGGCCTACGCCGATGTTGACTAAGGTGATGCCTGTCCTGTCTGGCGCGATCAGGTGATAGGCGGGCATTTGGTGGCGACGCCAAGTGCTGTCTGCGACAAGTTGCGCTGCATTATCAGTGGGTTGGTCGACATATAACCCACCTGCGCCCGACAAGGCGGTATAGCGCCCATTGCCCACTTGGGTGCATGCCCAGCTAACAAACTCGTCAACATAGCGGTGATAATTGGTGAAAAGTATATAGTGCTGTACATGTTCGGCAGGTGCGCCGGTATAATGGCGCAGCCGCGCAAGCGAAAAATCCGTGCGCAGTCCATCAAACAACGCGAGTGGAGACTGGCTGTTTCCCTTGATACGCAGCAGACCATCGGCGATTTCATCGCCAATATCCGCAAGCTCGGTCGTAGGGAAATAGCGCGCCAATTCGTTCGGGCTGACAGTGCCAACTTCCAGATCCGCAGACCCGTCAAGCACATATGGAAATGGGATTTCCTGCTTGCTTCGACCAACCGAGATGTCGAGTTCATATTGTTCGACCAAAAGGTCGAGTTGCTCTGCGATATAGTCTGCAAACAAATCCGGCTTGGTAAAGGTCGTCCGGAATGTGCCTATTTTCTCCAGCTTGCCAAAAGCAAGGTTGGACTTTGTCTCGCGCGTCTTGCCGGCATATGTGATGACGAGTTCGGGATAGCAAAAATCGTTGCTTGCGCGTTGGTCCGCCGACGGGACGATATTGTCCTTCAAATACGCTGCAAGCGCGACTTGAAGCCGTTTTACCGAAGCGTCATATTCTGTAACAAGTTGATTAATGATGTTTTGGGTTTGTTCACTTGGCATAAACACGCTTCACCGAATTTTTGGACTTTTGGCAACAAAAAAGGGAGGGTTGCCCCTCCCTCTCGCATGCTGACGGGTCAGGCCCAATCGATTTTTAAAGCTGTCCGAGCATATATTCGGCGGAGCTGACATTGAAATCGCCAGGTGCTTCAACATTGACCTGCTCAACGACGCCATCATTTACAACGAGCGAGAAACGCTGGCCGCGTTTGCCCATGCCAAATGCGCTTCCGTCCATTTCAAGGCCAAGCGCGGCGGCAAAGTCGCCATTGCCGTCCGCCAGCATAGTGATCGCGTCCGAGCCACCTGATTTGTTCCAGGCACCCAATACAAAGGCATCGTTCACGGCAGTACAGGCAATTTCGTCGATGCCCTTGGCGGCGAGTTCATCGGATTTTTCGACAAAACCGGGGAGATGACGCGCCGAGCAGGTCGGCGTAAACGCACCGGGGACCGAGAACAATGCAACACGGCGTCCGGCAAAATACTCGCTTGATTGAACCGGCTGTGGGCCTTCGGCGGTTGCCTTGACCAGTTTGACATCAGGGATTTTGTCGCCAACAGAAATACTCATGACTGTTTCCTTTTCTGAGAGAGGGGATGACTGCTTCATCCGGGACCCGTTATCCCAAGTCAAGTAAGCGTTCGCTATTGCTGCGATGCGACAAGGCGAATGACGGCCAAAGGCTCGGCGGATGGTGTTTAATTTTCCTTAACCGCCCCTGTTCAGAATTTTGTAACCAACTGGGCCAATCTTTGGCGGGTTAAACACACTGACGGGGGTTGGGGGAATGGCACATTTTTTAAGGAAGACGGCGCTTGCGATATTGCTGGTTTCGGTATCCGTCCAGCCAGCGCAGGCATGCTGGACAGACGCCGCGCAGGACGCCGCGAAGATCAAGCATCTCAACACAATGCTCATGGTGACAGCATTACGGTGCCGAGGGACAGCAGAAAACTTCCTTCCCCAATATAACCAGTTTGTTGCCCGTCATAATAGCTTGATTGGCGCGCAAAATGCCGAGTTGCGAAACCATTTGTCGGCCACTTATGGCGCGCGTGGAGCCGAGGGTGCGTTAGATCGCATGTCGATTGGCTACGCCAACAGCTATGGAACAGGGCACAGAGCGATGGACTGCCGCCAGCTGCGCGAACTGACGACCAAACTGGCGACCGAGCCACATGGTGTTGTGACGATGGCCGCTGTTGCCGACGCGACAGTCACCGGGCAGTCATGGAATGGACCAGTCTGCCCATCGCGCATGGCCAATCGCCCCTAGCGGTAGCCTACAGCATATAAAGCAATCTTTATATTTGATTTTGGCGCGGTGCGCGGTTAAGGGCGGGTCTTCAAAAACCTCCCGGAGAATGAGCCTGTGGCTTTTAACGATTATGTCATTGCCGATATTGGCGAGGCCGATTTTGGCCGTAAAGAGATCAATATTGCCGAAACCGAAATGCCTGGCCTTATGGCACTGCGCAACGAATTTGGAGCGTCACAGCCGCTGAAGGGTGCACGGATCGTCGGTTCGCTGCACATGACCATTCAGACTGCAGTGCTGATTGAAACGCTGACTGCGCTTGGCGCAGATGTGCGCTGGGCGACCTGCAACATCTTTTCGACGCAAGACCACGCCGCTGCAGCTATTGCCGCCAGCGATATTCCTGTGTTCGCAGTAAAGGGCGAAAGCCTTGCGGATTATTGGGACTATGTCGGTCGTATCTTCGATTGGGGTGACGACACCACCGCAAATATCATTCTCGATGATGGCGGCGATGCGACGATGTTCGCTTTGTGGGGCGCGAAGCTTGAGCGCGGCGAAACTTTTGCCGAGCCGGAGAATGAAGAAGAAGTTGAATTCCAGCGCGCATTGAAGGCATTTATTGCCAAGAAGCCCGGATATCTGACGGCAACCGTCAAGAACCTGAAGGGCGTTTCGGAAGAAACCACCACTGGCGTTCATCGCTTGTATGAAATCGCGAAGAAGGGCGAACTGCCTTTTCCTGCAATCAACGTCAATGACAGCGTGACCAAGTCGAAGTTCGACAATCTATATGGTTGCAAGGAATCACTCGTTGACGCCATTCGCCGCGCGACGGACGTGATGCTGGCCGGCAAGGTTGCCTGCGTTGCGGGCTTCGGCGATGTTGGCAAGGGCTCAGCCCAATCGCTGCGTAATGGCGGCGCACGCGTGATGGTAACCGAAGTCGATCCAATCTGTGCTTTGCAGGCCGCAATGGAAGGCTTTGAAGTTGTAACGATGGAAGAAGCCGTGCAGCGCGCGGATATCTTCTGCACTGCAACCGGCAACGCCGACGTCATCACCGCCGAGCATATGATGAACATGAAGCCTATGAGCATCGTGTGCAATATCGGCCATTTCGACAGCGAAATCCAGATCGCAGCTTTGTCCAACTACAATTGGACTGAAGTAAAGCCGGGCACTGACCTGGTGCAATTTCCTGACGGAAAACAGATAATCGTCCTTGCAAAAGGCCGCTTGGTCAATTTGGGTTGTGCAACCGGACATCCAAGCTTTGTGATGTCGGCAAGCTTTACCAACCAGGTGCTCGCGCAAATCGAGCTTTGGACGAACGGTGCGAACTACAAGAACCAAGTCTATGTTCTGCCAAAGCATCTCGATGAGAAGGTCGCGACGCTGCACCTCGAAAAGCTGGGCGTAAAGCTTACCAAGCTGACCGACAAGCAGGCTGGATATATTGGCGTATCGACCGAAGGTCCGTTCAAGCCAGACCATTATCGCTATTAATTAAACGTCAGTTTCAATTATAAAAAGAGCCTGCTGCGGAGACGTAGCAGGCTTTTTTCATTGCGCGTGGCAAGCAATTGGGCATTAGAATGTCCGCGGCAACATAAAGGGCGCATGACGATGACAGGCACTGGCCTGCCCATTGCACTGATAGGGATTTTGATGGCGCTCTGGCTTGTTGCAGCCAGTGTTGCCATTTGGATAGGGCTGTCCATGCGAAGCCGGTCCAACAAGATGTTGCGGCACACTGCTCGTCTGGGGCGTCTCCTTGAAACTGCTCCGGCTTTCCCGGTCGTGGTAAAAGGTGACGGCCGCATTGAAGCACCTGAGCGATTTGCGCGGCTGCTTGGCCTTAACGAGGCTGCGGCGTCGCTTTCCGAACTTGGCGGGCGTGTCGATGCCGGTCTGGCTATCGCCGACCTTGCGGAGCTCGAGGCCAAGGTGCGCGAGACGCAGCGCACCGGGAAAGGCTTTACGCTTCCTTTGGCAATTGAAGGTTCTAATCGGCGATTGACGGTTATCGGGAATATCGCAGATGCCATCATTTATCCCAATGGCGCTGCATTATTGTGGTTTTTTGATTCGACCGAAAGCTTGCGCGAACTGGAAAAACGCGCGCAGGAATCCGATGAAGCGCGATCCGCTTTTTCTGCTCTGGCTGGGCTCATCGAGGCTGCGCCAATACCTATGTGGCACCGGCGTCCCGACATGAACCTCCATTTTGTGAATCATGCATACGTCGAGGCGGTGGGCGCGACAAACGGATTGCAGGTTGTCGAAGAGGGTGTTGAACTGCTTGAACCCGAAAACGGCAAAAGCGCGGCAGATTATGCCGCGGACGCTGTCGCGGAAGATAGGCAGAAAGACCGGATTGTATCGGCAACTTTAAACGGCGAACGGCGGCAGCTTCGGGTTTACGACATTCCCCTCGGCGCGTCAGGCGTCGCTGGCCTTGCAATTGACGTGCAGGATTTAATCGACACCAAATCCGAAGTACGCGAGCTATCCGAGGCACAAAGAGACCTGCTGAACCTGATGTCTTCGGGCGTTGCCCAGTTCGACTCCCGGCATGTCTTGAGTTTTGCAAACCTGCCATTTCAAAGCCTTTTTGCATTTCGCGATCAGTGGTTGTCCGAAAAACCCGAATTTGCCCGGGTACTTGACCGGATGCGCGAGAACGGCAAGCTCCCGGAAGTGCGCGATTTTCCGATATGGCGCAAGGAGCGGGAGGAATGGTTTAGAGCGTCTGACCCGACGGAAGAGAACTGGCTCTTGCCCGACGGCACCCATTTGCGGGTGTTGGCCCAGCCAATTCCGGATGGCGGACTGCTGATGATTTTTGAGGACCGCACCGAGCAAGCGCAACTCGCGAGCGCGCGGGACATATTGCTGCGCGTGCGGACCGCGACTTTTGACAATTTGTTTGAAGCCATCGCCGTATTCTCCGCCGATGGCAGGTTGAGCATCTGGAACCGGTTGTTTGCAGAGACGTGGAAGCTAAGCGACGATCAACTGATCAAGCATCCACGGTTAGACGAGCTGTTGCCGTTGCTCGCCGGGCATCTGAAAAAGCCGACACAGATTTCCATATTGGGCGAGCTTATACGGATGACGTCGTCCAATCGGGCACAGCGCAAAAGTAAGGCCATTTTTGCCGACGGGCGCATGTTCCAAATTGCGACGATACCACTGCCTGACGGCAATACGCTTTTTACTATGCTAGACATGTCCGATACCTTGAAGATCGAACAGGCTTTGCGTGAACGGAACAGTGCGCTGCAGGACGCAGATGCCATTAAAGGCAAGTTTTTGGCCAATATGAGCTACGAATTCCGCACGCCATTGACATCGATCAGCGGCTTTGCGGACTTGCTCAAGGCGGGGATCGCCGGTGATCTCGGGCCGCAGGCGATGGACTATGTCGATGCCATATTGCAGTCGGCAGACCGGCTTTCCGAACAGATAAACACTGTGCTCGATTATAGCCAGATTGAGGCGGGCGCACTGCCGCTTGCGCTTGAGACCGTTGGTATTCCAGCTCTCGTCGCGCAAATCGCCGAAACCAAGGTGCAAATGGCGCAAGCCGCTGGCATTAAGCTGCAGGTGGAATCCGGAGATGCCGAAGGGGTCATGTTGCTTGACGCCAAACGGATCGGCCAGGCGGTCGGGCAAGTGCTCGACAACGCCATCCGTTATAATCGTCAGGGCGGCGAAGTGCTGTTTCTGGCCCGGTGGCAGGGTGACATTCTCGAGCTTGTCGTGTCGGACGATGGCCCGGGGATAAATGATACCGACGTTCAGCGCCAGTCGCCGGACAGTGTGCATGCGCGTGGCGGTGACGATGCGGGCACGATGACGCGCGGGCTCGGAATGCCGCTGGCGCGGCAGATTATTGAATCGCACGGCGGCGCGTTTCATCTGCATTCGGAAGTCGGGCAGGGGACTACGGTCATCATGGCCTTGCCGAAGAAATGATCATCGCGACTGACCGAGACATGCGCGATTTTGGCCGGTCGTTTGCGCAGGGTTTGAAGGCGTCCGACTGGGTTGCGATTAACGGTCCGCTTGGCGCAGGAAAGACGGTGCTGTGCGCAGGGATATTGTCAGGCCTTGGTTATACAGGCGAAGTTGCCAGCCCCTCTTATGCTATCGTCCACAGCTATGAGCCGCCGGAGGTTTCTGTTGCGGTGGCGCATGTCGATTACTACCGCTTGAATAATGCGGATGAACTCGATGAATTGGGGCTTTCGAACGAGCGCGCAGAGCGCATCACGTTGGTCGAATGGGCGGAGCGTTTTGGTTCCGGTTATGTGGTGCCGAGCCATATCATCGACATTGTGCCGCAGACAGATGGAAGCCGGATTTTGACATTAAAAATGGAACAGAATGACACCCCTTATTGATATGGCCCCGCCCGAGGGACTCGATGCATTTCTAGCGGCGCATGGTTGGACTGAAGCGCGCGTATTGCCCGTTGCAGGTGATGCTTCGTTTCGGCGCTATTTCCGTGTCGAGTCTGATACGCGCGGCAAGGCGATATTGATGGACGCACCACCGCCGCATGAGGACCCGCGTCCATTCATTCATATTGCGCAATATCTGAACGGAAATCAGTTCCGTGCTCCGGAAATCTTCGCCACTGATCTTGCGTGCGGTCTCGTGTTGTTGGAAGATTTTGGCGACCGGCGCATGCGCGAGCATCTGGATATGAACCCGCAAGATGAGGTTGCTGTGTATCGCGCCGCGATCGACGCAATTGTGCGGCTCTCCGCTACGCCGCCTGTCGAGTCCCAGCCTTATGACATGGCGACTTATTTGCGCGAAGTGCAGCTCTTGTCCGAATATTATATGCCCGCCATGGGCCTGACATTCGACGCAGCGGAATATCATGCGATATGGACACAGGCGCTGTCTCCACTCGCTGAATATCAGAAAGTGACCGTGCTGCGCGATTACCACGCCGAAAACATCATGCTGCTGGACGACGGGCAGCAGGGGATAATCGATTTTCAGGACGCGTTGGTTGGGCATCCGGCTTATGATCTGGTGTCCCTGCTCCAAGACGCGCGGCGCGACGTTTCGCCGGAGCTTGAGGCCGAAATGCTGGTATATTACCGCGCGGCTGTCGGCACGGACGCGGACTTCGATGCGGCTTACGCGTTGCTGGGTGCGCAGCGGAACACGAAGGTCATCGGCATTTTTACGCGCCTTTGGAAACGGGATGGCAAGGAACGCTATTTGTCGTTCCTGCCGCGTATGTGGGGCTTGCTGGAGCGCGATCTGGCCCATCCCGCGCTCGCGCCGGTGAAGGCTTGGTTTGATACGCATATCCCGCCTGAAGCGCGCAGAAGTTCGCCGGTGGACCTGAACAAAAATGGGTAAGCATGTCGATACCGCAATGATCATGGCGGCTGGCAAGGGGACGCGGATGATGCCGCTGACCGCCGATCGGCCAAAGCCGCTGATTGAAGTCGGGGGGGTCGCTTTGCTTGATCATGTGCTTGACCATTTGCGCGATGCAGGGGTCGGCAGGATCGTCGTCAACGTGCATTATCGCGGGGATCAGGTGGAGCAGCATCTGGCGTCGTCCGCGTCCGATCTGGACGTGCGGATTTCGGATGAACGCGCCTTGTTGCGCGACACCGGCGGCGGATTGGTGCAGGCTTTGCCGCTGATTTCGGATGATCCGTTCATTTGTGTGAACGCCGACAATTGGTGGACCAATGCCGGAGAAAACGCGATATCGCGGCTGGTGGACGCTTGGGATGACGCGTGCATGGACGTTCTCATGCTCCTCGTCCCATTTGAGACTGCCTATAACACCCAAGGCAGCGGCGACTTCAACATGGATGAACAAGGCCAACTGTCCCGACGCCAAGGCGATGTGGCCGCCGAATATGTGTGGACGGGAATCCAGATGCTTTCGAAGCGCCTCATTATCGACCCGCCTTCTGACGTCTTCTCGACGAACGTGTTTTGGGACCGCGCAATTGCTGAGGGCCGCTGCAGGGGTATCGTGCATGAAGGGCTTTGGTTCGATGTCGGCTATCCAGCAGCGATAGCCGCGACGGAGAAGCGCTTGGCAGAAGCGCATGGAGGATAAAATTTCCGCCCCGCGCGCGCGCGTGTTCAACGTCCCGCTGGGCAACGACCTGTGCGATGTCACGGCCCAATGGATATTGCAGTCTGCCGGTTCAGACCCGCTTGCGATTGCCAGCAACATTCTTCTGCTGCCCAATAACCGCGCCATAAAGGCGATGACTGAGGCATTTGTCCGGCAAGCCGCGCCGGGAATGCTTTTGCCGCGCATGGTTGCGGTGGGCGACATGGCGCTGGACGAGGCCTTGGGCCCATTGCTTGACCCCATCGACGCCGATACGGCGATTTTGCCAGCCATTGGATCGTTTGACCGGCTGATGTTGCTGGCAAAGCTGGTCAACGACCACAGACCGCCCGATGCCTATTTGTCACCAGCAGAAGCCTTGCGGCTCGCGCGCAAGCTCGCTGACCTGATTGATGCGCTGGAAGTCGACCTGATCGATTTCACCCAAATCGCCGGAATTGCTGACGAGACCGATTTGGCCGGGCACTGGCAAAGCGCTTATGGGCAGCTTCTGCAGATCCTTCCTGCCTATCGAACGGCATTGGTAGCGCGCAAGCTAATGGGACCAGCCGAACGACGCAACCATCTGCTTGGTGCGCTGGAGCGGCGTCTGGCTGAACATGGGAACACGCTCCCAATCATCGCCGTCGGGATTACATCGTCTGCCAAGGCCGTGGCACGTGTGCTTCGCCGTGTAGCGTTTAGCGCCAACGGGCAAGTTATCTTGCCGGGTGTTGACCTTGATCTGTCTGAAGCGCGGTGGAATGACCTTTCGCCAGAGGGCGATGACGAAAAGCAGGGTTTTGGCCGCCGCCGCAATGTCGAGGTTCATCCGCAGTTCCATTTAAAACATCTGCTTGATCTCATGGGTGTCGACTGCAGCGAGATAGATGTTTTGCCGACTGCCCGCGCGGAGCCAAAGGGCGCAGCAATTTCCGAGATATTTTGCCTGCCTGAACATAGCGTCATGTGGCAGGGCTTGCCGGCATTGCGCAAAAGCCTGCCGCACGCAAAATGGTTGGAGGCAGAGGATAACGCGCAAGAGGCCAAGGCGATTGCGGTGCGAATCCGCGGCGCATTGGAAGTGCCGCAAAAGCGCATTGCGCTTATAACGCCCGACCGCGAACTCGCCGTGCGCGTAGCCGCACAATTGCGGCGTTGGGGCATCGAAGTTGACGACAGCGCAGGCATCCCCTTGCTGCAAACCCCGCCGGGCACGCTTGCGCTTGCGCTGGTTGATGCCATCTCCAGCCGGTTTTCTGCATCAAGCATATTGGCGATTGCCAAACATCCGTTGGTGTTTGCAGGCGAACCGCGGCTTGAATGGCTGGACAAGGTGCGCCTGCTTGATCTGGCCTTACGGGGCACGGCCAATGGCCTTGGGCTTTCGGCGATTACCACACGGTTGAAAATGGCGCGAAAGGTCAACGCTGAACTCGTTGATTTTTGGGCAAGCTTTGCATCGATGTTGGCCCCGCTGGAGCAAGCGGGCGGCCAAACGCTCGGTGATGTTCTCGCCAACATCCGCGACGTGGCAACCACTTTAACCGATGGAGCAGTGTGGCGGGGTGCGAGCGGGCGTGAGCTTTCGCGCATGTGGGAAGAGGTGACGAGCGGTGATCTTTCAAGCCTTGGTCGTGTCGACCCAACAGGGTTGGTTGCGACGTTTAACGAAATTTTTTCCTGCGCAGTTGTGCGACCCCCCTATGGCGGTCACCCGCGCGTTGCGATTTATGGGTTGTTGGAGGCACGGCTTCAGCAAGCCGATTTGCTCATCTGTGCTGGCCTGAACGAGGGTACTTGGCCGCAAATTGCGCAGCCCGATCCGTGGTTGGCCCCCGCCATCCGGCGACACCTGAAACTGCCAACGCTGGACCGCAATATCGGCCTTTCGGCGCATGATCTGGCAACAGCACTTGGCGCACAAGAGGTGCTCTTAACGCGCGCACGCCGTGACCGTGGCGGCCCAACCGTCGCGTCGCGTTTCCTGCTCCGGATCAAGGCGCTCACGAAGGCCACGCTTGAGGCCGATAATGAACTGTTGTCTTTGGCGAACGCTCTGGACCGTCCCCCAGCGGACAAGGTTCCATTCGCGAGCCGCCCATTGCCCATGCCCAACGCAGAGCAACGTCTGGTGTCGTTGTCGGTCACTGACTTTGACCAACTAAAATCCGATCCATATTCCTTTTATGCCAAGAGAATCCTTGGTCTTCCGGTGCTTGAAAAGGTCGACGCTGAACCCAGCTATGCCTGGCGCGGCAGCCTCGTTCACGACATATTGGAAAAATGGTTCACGCAGGACAGTTGCGCTGTCGATAGACTGGTGGAACGCGCGGACGACCTGCTGGCTCAAGAGGCAACTGACCCGTTGCTTCGGGCATTATGGCAGCCGCGTATCGCCGCTGGCCTGCGCTGGGTGGCGGACGAAACCAAGCGCCTGATGATACAGGAAGGCCGCGTCGTCGCCGTTGCCGAGCAGCCTGGCACTGTTACGATCAAGGGCATTAACATCCGGGGACGCGTCGACCGGATTGACCGGACGGCAGAAGGCGATCTTGTGATCATCGATTATAAAACCGGCATGCCGCCATCGACCAAGCAGATAAATGCCGGCTTTGCGCTTCAGCTTGGGCTGATTGGCTACATGGCGGAGGAGCTCGCAATCAAGGGTGTCTCGGGCGCAGCCACGAATTTTGAGTATTGGAGCCTCGCCAAGAATAAGGACAAGGAGTTTGGCTATATCGCTGTGCCCACCAGTACTAAGCCCAGCGACAATAAGCCTGACAAAGCAGAATTTGTAGCGTTCGCTGTCGCGCAGGCCGAGGCGGCCATCAGCAAATGGATATTGGGTACTGCGCCCTTCACCGCAAAGCTGCATCCCGAATTTGCGCTTTACGGTGACTATGACCAGTTAATGCGATTGCAGGAATGGAATGGGCGTCAGTCGATTTCGGGGAACGGGGAATGACCGCTGAACCCAAAAAATTGCACCCGCTCATTCCGGCGCAGAGAAGCGCCGTCATTCCGTACGACAATATCTGGCTTAGCGCATCAGCAGGAACAGGCAAAACGCAGGTACTGACGGCACGGGTGATCCGGTTGTTGCTGGAAAGCAACGTCGAGCCTGAAAATTTGCTGTGCATTACCTTCACGAAGGCAGGTGCGTCCGAAATGGCGGACCGCATAAACCAGCTTTTGGCTTCGTGGGTTCAGCTGGACGACAAACTTCTGTTCCATGATCTCGAAGCAATTGGCGCGGTTTCAAATTCCGAAGCGCGCCGGAAAGCGCGTCAGTTATTTGCAAAGGTTCTGGATGCGCCCGGCGGCGGGTTGCAGATCCTGACGATCCACAGCTTTTGCCAGTCATTATTGGGCAGCTTTCCTGAAGAGGCCGGCCTCGTTCCGGGCTTTAAACCTGTCGAGGGTCGTGAGCAGCAGGAGCTATTGAACGCTGCCCTCACTAATCTCGTCATCAATGCCGAAGAACGCGGTGACGCCAGGATGATCGCCAACCTTCAGGAACTCAGCCTTAGCATGGGCGAGGATGCTGCTTTACGCTTTTTGTATCGCACCGCAGCTTCGCCTGATGTCATGGCGTCGATCCCCGATGATGCGGGCGCGTTTATTTGGGCGCGGCGCGTGGCGGGGGTTGGTTTTGCCGGTTCGGCTGACGACATGCTTGAGACTGCCTTCGCTGACGAAAATGTCCCGCGTGCGGCGATGCAAGCGATTATCGATGCCAACCTTTTGTGGTGCGGCAATAAGCCCGACAGCCGTGGCGGCAAAAGGGCGGCGGCATTGCAGGATTGGTTGTCACGCGCGCCTGCGGAACGGGCGAAGCAAGTGATTGATCTGCATCGCTGCTGGTCGAACGCAAAGGGCGAACCGATGGTCACGTCAAAAGGGTTTACGCCCGTGACGGAGGCCTACGCAGCGCAAGCGCTCGAGATGTTCCAATGGACTGACCAGCTTTTGGGTGAGGTCGCGCGCGCCCAATATGCCGACAGGCTGGCGCGCGCGCTTTACGTCGGCAAGGAATTTGCTGCGCAATATAGCAACGCCAAACATGCCATCGGCGCAGTCGATTTTGACGATATGATCCGGCGAACAGCGGCCTTGCTTCAGCGCAGCCAGATGGCGGACTGGGTGCGTTTCAAACTCGACCTTCAGATCGACCATATCCTGGTCGACGAAGCGCAGGATACCAATGCGGCGCAGTGGGATATCATCCGTGCGCTTAGCGACGATTTTTACAGCGGCATGGGCGTGAAGCCTGGCAAGACGCGCACCTTGTTTTCCGTGGGGGATTTCAAACAGGCGATTTACGGGTTCCAAGGGACTGCGCCCGAACGTTATGCCGCAGCCGGGGAAGCGTTTGGCGAAAAAATCGAAGCTTCTGGTTCGCAGCTGCACGGGCTGGAACTCTCGCAGAGCTTTCGTTCGACAGCGCCAATATTGGATTTCGTAAATGCGCTCATCGAGGAGACCGGCGCCGAACATTTCGGGGTTAGCGGGGAGATAGCTGCGCATTATAGCGAGAAGCCGCAAATCGGCATGGTCGAGCTGTTCGAACCTATTTGTGCAAAGCCAAGCACTCAAGACGAGAGCGCCACTTCCGAAGAAGAAGAGGATTGGTTCAGCGACGAAAAACGCGCGTTGGCCGAAAAGCTGGCGGATCATGTCAAGGCGCTGATCGAGTCAAAACCGTGGCTGGTCAGTCAGGGGCGGCACCTTCAACCCGGCGACGTCATGTTCCTTTTGCGCAGCCGCGGCGAAATGGCGTCGATGCTGGTGGCGCAATTGCACGAGCGTAATGTTCCGGTTGCGGGCATTGACCGGCTCCGTCTGTTGCAGCCATTGGTGGTTCAGGACCTGTTGGCCGCGATGAAGTTCGTGCTTCAACCCAATGACGATTTCAGCCTTGCCTGTGTGCTGGTTTCGCCGATCATTGGCTGGACTCAGGAAAAATTGCTTCAATATGGCTATGTTGGCGACCGCAAAGGCAGTCTGTGGCAGCATATCCGCGACCGGCCCGAAATTGCCGAGCAGATCGCCCCGCTTCGTGACATGCTCGCCATGGCGGACTTTACGACGGTCTATCATTTCCTCGAGCAGATATTGTCGGGTCCAATTGGTGCGCGGCGAAAATTCACTGCGCGTCTGGGGAGCGAGGTTCTGGTTCCCATCGAAGAGATGCTGAATGCCGCTTTGCAATTTGAACAGCAATATGGCGGCGGCTTGCAAAAGTTCATTGGCTGGTTTGACCGGGGCGACACCGAAATCAAGCGCGAGGGCGACAATAGCAGCAAAGAGGTCAGGATCATGACCGTCCATGGTGCAAAAGGCTTGCAGGCACCGGTGGTCATCTTGGCGGATATTACCTCCGACCCGACCAAGAAGCCGGACCAGTCGGTTGAGCTGGTGATGGACGAAGGGCAGCGGCTGATGCTGTTGCCGATCCGCAAGTCCGAGCAATCGGGACGGTTGCAGGAAATTGTGACGCTGCAGAAAACGCGCGAGCTTCAGGAACATAAACGGTTGTTGTATGTGGCCATCACCCGCGCCGAGGAGCGGCTGATCATGGCGGGGTCGCTTGGGATTAGCCGGAAGGGTGAGCCGCCAGCCGAAAGCTGGTGCAGCGCGATTGAAAAAGGGATGTCGGCCCTTGGCTGCGTTTGGGAAGAGGACGCACGCTGGGGCAAGGTGATGCGCCATATTGGTGCACAAGGAGCGTCTTTGACGGTGGCGGATGAGGCCGCCACTTTGGTAAGTGCCGCGCCTTTCAATCCGCCGCATTGGCTCTTTACGCCTGCGCCGCAGGAACAGCGCCCCCCGCGGCCATTGGTTCCCTCACGTCTTGATGATGACGATTATGGGGACGCGCCGGCGAGTGCAGCGATGCAAAAAGCTGCTGAGCGGGGCAAGTTGGTCCATGCGTTGCTTGAACGGATTACGGACGATGTGTCGCTGCAGCGGGCAGAGCAATGGTTGCGTTTGCAAACAGCCGACGCGGATATCGACCCGGTGCAGTTGCTCAATGAGGTCCGTGATATTGTGAACGACCCGCAATGGGCTGCATTTTTCGGCCCTTCCGCGCGTGCCGAGATTCCCTTGGTTGCTGTCGTGGGTGAGACCGTCATCAATGGCCGCATTGACAGGTTGGTCGTGGAGCCGGGGCTTGTGCGTGCGATCGATTTCAAAACGGGGCGTCAGGTTCCTAATGACGAGACTGAGGTCGTTGTGCCCTATCTGCGGCAAATGGCGCATTATCGCGCAGCTTTGCAGACGATCTTTCCGGAATCACGTATTGAGGTGTCGTTGCTGTTCACGCATGCGCCGCGTTTCATCGCCCTTTCCGACGCTATCCTGGCACCGCACAATCCAGCCTCTTGAGCTTATAAGCAATTCTATCCCGCTCGGTCCTTGCCAGCATCTGGCACCACGCATACATTGGACCCAACAAAGGAGACACATATGGCTACCAAATCCGTAGGCGATAATGATTTCGCTTCAGAAGTACTGGCATCGGGCAAACCCGTTTTGGTCGATTTCTGGGCCGAATGGTGCGGCCCCTGCAAAATGATTGGCCCAAGCCTTGAAGAAATCAGCGAAGAGCTCGCCGGACAGGTGGAAATCGTCAAGCTGAACATCGACGACCACCCCGATACGCCTGCCAAATATGGTGTGCGCGGCATTCCGACGATGATCCTGTTCAAGAACGGCGAAATCGCAGACACGAAGGTTGGCGCAGCGCCCAAGGCGCAACTCAAAAGCTGGCTCGAGGCCGCTCTTTAACTCCGGTAATCGGCGTTGATGCTGATATAACCATGGGTCAGGTCGCACGTCCATACTGTCGCGCGGCCGGCCCCAAGGCCAAGATCAACGCCGATTTCGATTTCCTGTTGCTGTAAATGGCGCGCAACCGGCGCTTCATCATAGTCGGCAACGGCGAGGCCGTTGCGCGCGACAATTGTTGATCCAAAACGGATCGAGAGCGTGTCACGGTTCGCAGGCTCGCCTGCCTTG
The DNA here is from genome assembly GCF_046596595.1 of Sphingorhabdus sp. Taxonomy (GTDB): domain Bacteria; phylum Pseudomonadota; class Alphaproteobacteria; order Sphingomonadales; family Sphingomonadaceae; genus Sphingorhabdus_B. Next base: position 33,136 of record NZ_JBKJMB010000122.1, on the reverse strand, counting down.
CCGACCGCCATAACCACGCGGCCCCAATTGGCGTCCTCACCCGCAATCGCAGTTTTGACCAAGGGCGAATTCGCAATCGCAAGGCCGATACGCCGCGCGCTTTCGTCGCTGGCGGCACCCGATACATCAATTTCGATGAATTTTTGCGCGCCTTCGCCATCGCGGACGACCAAATGTGCAAGCTGACGGCAGACATCGTTCAGCGCCGCTGCAAAGGCATAAGCACCCGCGTCAACGAACGACGTAAGCCGCGCATTGCCCGCCTTGCCCGTCGCAAAGGCGAGTACCGTGTCGCTTGTCGAGGTGTCGCTATCGACGGTGATGCAGCTAAAGCTCTCTTGATTGGCGGTGGATAAAAGCTGCTGCAAAAATGGTGCCTCCACATCTGCATTAGTGAAGATATAGCCCAGCATTGTCGCCATGTCGGGTGCAATCATGCCTGAGCCCTTGATGATACCGACAATCTGAACCTTGCGGCCATCGACTACGGCGGTTGCCGTTGCGCCCTTGGCAAAGGTGTCGGTGGTGCCAATGCCATTTGCGACATCTACCCACCCGCAAGGCGCAGCGTCAAAAGCCGCGCGCAGACCGGCTTGCGCCTTGTCAACGGGCAAGGGAACGCCAATCACACCTGTCGACGACACGAAAATGTCGGTGACATCGCAGTTCAGATGTTCGGCAACCTGCGCGGTGATAACGTCAACCGCATGCTTGCCACGCTGCCCAGTAAAGGCGTTGCTGTTGCCCGCATTCACGACCAGCGCCCGGGCGCGGCCATGCGGTAAATGCGCGCGGCACAGTTCAACCTCAGCCGAGCAGCAGATGTTACGCGTCGTTACGCCAGCAACCGTTGTGCCTGCGTCAAACGCGATATAGCTCAGGTCGCAGCGGCCCCATTCCTTGTAACCCGCCCGCGCGACACGCGGCATTGCGCCAGCGATATCGGGCATGTTGGGAAATGGGACGGCGAGTGGAGAAGAGCTGGACAAACTACTGAATTCCTGTAGAAAAACGAAAATTAATTGGAAGGCGCTTGCATGGTTAGTTTCGTTTATCTGTTGGCTGCAATTGGTGCAACCGGCAATGCGCCGACGACCAACGACGGCTCTTTGCCGACATCACAGAGCAGGCCTGATCCCATCCCAAGAGGAAATCCGGGCAATTGGGCAAATACAAATGACTATCCCAGTGTGGCGTTACAAAGAGAGATGGAGGGGACCACCGGCTTTCGTGTCACTGTCAGCCCGGATGGGAGAGTAACCGATTGCACAATTGTGTCGAGCAGCGGATCAGCGGAACTCGACGCTGCCACATGTACCAACGTTAGCCGACGCGCGCGGTTTGAACCTGCACTTGATCCGCAGGGCAATCCGACGATTGGCAACTATGCCAACCGTATTCGCTGGCAGATACCGAATACGACGCCCGTCATAAGCTTCCCCCGAGGTCCAGCAATGCTAAACGGTTCCTGGATGCGGCTCTCGCGAGAAGATTATCCTTCGAAAGCCCTAACTGAAAAGCGCCAGGGAAGGGCTAAGATTGAGCTGAGCATTTCGTCTGGAGGTGTGGTTTCTGGCTGCAAAATTCTCGAAACGAGCATGCACCCGGATCTAGATAATGAGGCATGCAAAATAGCGTCCAGTCGCGCCGCTTTTACACCGGCACTTGATATCCAAGGATTGCCAACAAACGGTCGCGTGCAGACTGAAGTTAATTGGCGTCTTCCCGGCGAAGGTGCTTCAGCAACTTCTCTCGTTCCAACAATAACCCCCATCATGCCGAAAAGGATGTTGCCAAAAGCAGGGACTTCAAGCGTGTCTTTCACGGTGGCAGCCGACGGCAGCTTGGTGGATTGCACCGGGCAAACCACGTTGGAAACGGGACCAATCACACCCGGTTCCATCTGCAAAATGAAACTCAGATTCGAACCTTTCACCGATGCCACTGGCAAGCCAATCGCACGCCGCGTCACAACAAAAACGACAGTCCAAGTCGAAGATGTTAAATAGGCAAGTCGCTTCAGGATAGACGCGCAGGCTTTGTGTCCCTATATGCGTGCCACGACCTAACAAGGCGAAACATGCGTTTACTGATTTACCTACTTGCGATGTTGAGCGGATTTTCCGCTGCGGAGGCTGCACGCCCCGTTTCTTCAACGTCAGCATCGGTGGATTCAGCGGTCGCGCAGGCCTATGTTTCCGTTGCAGCGTTTGAGGCCGTATCCGCCGCTTTTGAACCGCCGGTCCGTGACGCCACGATTTCGCGCGTGCCACTTGTACCTGCTTTCGGTGCTGCAATATTCATTGCCTTATCAACCGATACGCCGGTTGACCGGCACGATATCATTTTAGGCTAGGTTCGCTGCGCCCTGCGGGGTGCATTTCATACCTACCAACTTCGCGCAACATTTGCGTGTCTTCCAAAATTTCAAAGGAATTATGTATGCTCGGCGGCTTTGCCAAATCTTTATTCGGGTCGTCCAACGACCGATATGTTAAATCAATTATGAAGATCGTCGATCAGATCAACGCTCTTGAAGACGAAATCGCAGTCATGGATGACGAGCGGTTAAAAGCGCAAACGCAGCTTTTCCGGGATCGACTGGCGGCCGGTGAAACGCTCGATGATATTTTGCCCGAGGCGTTTGCGACGGTCCGCGAAACATCGAAGCGCGTCATGGGCATGCGGCATTTCGACGTGCAGATGGTCGGCGGAATCGTCCTGCATCGCGGCGAAATTGCCGAAATGCGAACCGGTGAAGGTAAAACGCTGACAGAAACGCTGGCATGCTATCTGAATGCGCTTGAAGGCAAAGGCGTCCATGTTGTGACCGTCAACGACTATCTCGCCCGCCGTGACGCCGAATGGATGGGCCGGATCTACGGATTTCTTGGGCTTACCACAGGCGTTGTAGTGCCGAACATTCCCGAGCATGAACGCCGCGCTGCGTATGAAAATGATATCACTTACGCAACGAACAACGAACTTGGCTTCGACTATTTACGCGACAATATGAAATATGAGCGCGACCAGATGGTGCAGCGCCCGTTTAACTTTGCAATCGTCGATGAAGTGGACTCGATCCTCGTCGACGAAGCGCGGACGCCTTTGATTATCTCCGGTCCGACTGACGACAAATCAGAACTGTACATGCAAGTGCATGCCGTCGTGCTTCAGCTAGACGAAGCTGATTATGAGAAAGACGAAAAAAGTCGCAATGTGACGCTTACTGAAGATGGCACTGAAAAAGTTGAACGTCTGCTTGAAAGCGCCGGACATTTGACGGGCTCAAACCTGTATGATTATGAAAACACGTTGGTCGTGCACCATCTCGACCAGGCGCTCAAAGCCAATGTGATGTTCAAACGGGACATTGATTACATTGTCAAAGAGGGAAAAGTCATCATTATCGACGAATTCACCGGTCGTATGATGGACGGTCGCCGCTGGTCCAATGGGCTGCATCAGGCGGTCGAGGCCAAAGAAGGTGTCGAGATTGAGCCAGAAAACCAAACGCTGGCGACAATTACCTTCCAGAATTATTTCCGGATGTACCCCAAATTGTCGGGCATGACCGGAACCGCTGCCACCGAGGCAGGCGAATTTTACGAAATTTACAAACTCAACGTTGTAGAAATTCCAACCAACGTGCCCGTGCTGCGCGTCGATGAGGACGACCAGTTCTATAAAAATACGCAAGACAAATTTGGTGCTATTGCCAAGACCATCCGAGAAGCAAATGATCGCGGGCAGCCAGTTCTTGTTGGCACCGTGTCGATCGAAAAATCGGAGCTCCTTTCCGAATTTCTCGAAAAAGAAAATGTACAGCACAGTGTCCTGAATGCCCGTTTCCATGAAAGCGAAGCGCATATTGTAGCGCAGGCAGGTCGTTTAGGTAGCGTTACGATTGCCACGAACATGGCCGGACGCGGTACTGACATTCAGCTCGGCGGTAACTTTGAATTCCGGTTGGATGATGAACTGCGCGATATGCCCGAAGGCCCCGAGCGCGATGCCGCTATCGAGGCACTCAAGGCCGAAATTGCAGCCGAAAAGGCAAAGGTTGTAGACGCAGGTGGTCTGTTCGTGCTTGCGACAGAACGGCACGAAAGCCGCCGTATCGACAATCAGCTGCGCGGTCGTTCCGGTCGCCAGGGTGACCCTGGCCTGTCGCGTTTCTATCTCTCGCTCGACGACGATCTGCTGCGCATTTTTGGTTCTGAAACCTTGTTTTCGCGGATGATGAATTCAAGTCTGGAGGACGGCGAAGCCATAGGTGGAAAATGGCTGTCAAAGGCCATCGAAACTGCCCAGAAAAAGGTTGAAGCGCGTAACTACGATATTCGTAAGCAGCTCGTGGAATATGATGATGTCATGAATGACCAGCGCAAGGTCATCTATGACCAGCGCAGCGATATCATGGACGCCGAAGCCGTCGACGACATCATCGAAGACATGCTGAACGACACAGTCAATAATCTTGTTGGAAGCTACTGTCCGGAGGGCACTTATCCCGAGCAATGGGACGTAGACGGTCTCAAGCAAAAATGTGCCGAAATACTCGGACTTGCGCCGGACGTTGACAGCTGGCTTCAGGAAGATGGACTTGAACCCGAGATCATTGAAACCCGGATAGCTGACATGGCGGTTGCCAAGTTCAAGGCAAAGGGCGCGGCCCTCGAGGAATCCGTCTGGCGTCAGGTTGAAAAGAGCATATTGCTGCAAACGCTTGATCATCATTGGAAAGAGCATTTGTCGACGCTCGATGCCTTGCGGCAGGTGATTTACTTGCGTGCTTACGCCCAAAAAAATCCTGTAAACGAATATAAGCAGGAAGCATTCGGCTTGTTCGAGCGGATGTTGTCGGCCATTCGGGAGGGCGTCACCAAAACAATCGCCACCAATGATTTCCGGGCCGAGGAAGAATTTGTTCCGCAGGATTTGCCGGAACTGCCCGATTTCCTGACCACGCATATCGATCCATTTACCGGCGAAGATAACAGCGACGATATCGATGCAGGTTCGCTTGGGCTGGTAACGACAACGATACCCCGTCCAGCACTCGCATCGGGTACCAATGACCCTTATGCCGGCGACCCCGACTTGCGGCGTAACGACCCGTGTCCGTGCGGATCAGGACAAAAATACAAGCATTGTCACGGCGCATATTGATAAGGGCGTAAGGGCAGGGCGAAGATGATCTGGTTGGCCGGCCTCTTCGCCCTCGTCGCATTTATCTATGCTTCGGTCGGCTTTGGCGGTGGGTCGACTTATACGGCGATATTGGCATTATGGGGCGTCGATTACCGGCTGATCCCGGTGATTGCCCTCTTGTGCAATATCATTGTGGTTACCGGGGGCAGCATCCGCTTTGTGCGCGCGGGCCTGATATCTTGGCCGCAGGTCATGCCCTTGCTTCTTGTGTCAGCGCCGCTTGCCTTTGTGGGCGGGCTGGTGCCGCTCAAGCAATATTTTTTCCTGACCATATTGGGTGGCGCATTATTCGTATCTGCGATTGCGCTTCTGGTGCAGCCCGACAAGATGACGCCGCGCGTACTTCCGAAACCGCTTTTATTGGCCATTTCAGGCGGAGTTGGATTGCTGGCTGGGCTCTCGGGCATTGGTGGCGGCATTTTCATGGCGCCCGTGTTGCACCTCATTCGCTGGGCAGAACCGCGCCGGATAGCGGCGTTTGCATCGCTTTATATTCTCATCAATTCGGCGGCAGGATTGCTCGGGCAAATTATCAAGTCGGGGTCGCACGCGCTCGCTGCGCCAGTTTTGCAATATGGCGTGTTGCTGGGTGCGGTACTCATTGGTGGGCAATTGGGTAGCATCTTCGGCATGCGTTATCTGTCACCGCGTCTTTTACGCAGGTTGACGGCAGTCTTGGTTGGTTATGCCGCACTGCGTTTGCTGGGGCAAGCGAACGGCCTGTTTTAACCCTTTAAGGCTATAAGACAGCGGCCGCACATATCAGCGCCGGTTTAACCTGCGCATTGCGCGAGGCTGTATTCCCCAAAAACATTGGAACGATGTGAATCCATCGTGGTTGACCAATTACAACGCTGTCTCGCAGACAAATGCACCCAATCACGATTGTTAAAATGAGGAATGAACTGTGGCATCCGCACAAATGAGACAGCATCGGCCATTAACCCACCCGCTGCATATTATACTCCTCGTTTCGACCCTCCCGCTTTTTTTCGGGGCGCTGTTAAGTGATTGGGCGTACACCGTTTCTTACCAAGTCCAGTGGCTAAACTTCGCGTCTTGGCTCATTGCCGGTGCGTTGGTGTTGTTAGGTGCGGCCTTGCTGTGGACATTTATACAGGCGATAGCTGCAAAATCGCCGCATCGGCGTCCGGCCTGGGCGCTGTTCGGCCTCGTGATGGCGACATTACTGGTCGGCTTTGTAAACGCGCTTCAACACGCAAAAGATGCCGGTGCGACTATGCCAGTCGGGCTAACCTTGTCGGTTGTTGTGTTCATCTTGTCGGTGGTCTCGATAGGTTACGGCTTTGTCGCGACACGGGTGGGAGAGCCAACATGAAGCGCGAAATCTTAATTTTGACAGCGACGGCGATATTGCTGGTCTCCTGTGAAAATGCATCCGACGTCACACGTTATGGCTCAAACCCCGATTTGCCGGCAACGCAACGCGGGTTGCTGCCCAGCATGACCATTGCCGACCCTGCTGGCTGGGGTGACCGGCGACCGGTTGTACCGGCAGGCTATTCGGTTAAAGCGATTGCCACCGACTTGAAAATTCCGCGTCAGACGCTCGTCCTGCCCAATGGCGACATTTTGGTTGCAGAAGGTAAAGGCGGGAACGAAACGCCCATCATGCGCCCAAAGGACGTCATTGCCGGCTTCTTGAAGAAAAAGGGAACGAGTCCGGTGAAGGGAGGAAATCGTCTCACATTATTACGCGATGCCGACGGCGACGGCACTTATGAAGGCCGCACGGTGTTTGCAGAGAATCTCAACGCACCTTATGGCCTCGCGCTTTCTGGTGGCTATATTTATGTCGCCAATCAGGATTCGCTGGTGCGTCTTGGCTATAAAAATGGGCAGACCCGCGCAACCGGCCCGGCAACGGTAGTGACGCCATTGCCAGCAGCCATCAACCACCATTGGACCAAGTCGCTTGCGGCGAGCCCTGACGGACGTTTTCTTTATGTGGGCGTTGGCTCCAACAGCAATATTGGCGAGCGCGGCATGGCTGTCGAGGAAAACAGGGCGCTGGTTTTGCAAATAGATGCTGCAACCGGAGCTTCGCGGCATTTCGCAACAGGACTGCGCAATCCAACTGCGCTGGCGATCCAGCCAGGTACGGGACAATTATGGTCTGTTGTAAATGAACGAGACGAGCTTGGTCCGGACCTGGTGCCGGATTACCTAACGTCCGTCCGGCAGGGCGCTTTTTATGGATGGCCCTACGCATATTGGGGTCCAAATGCCGACCGCAGGGTTCAACCATTTAAGCAGGAAATGGTGGGGCGTACCGTCAGGCCGGATTATGCGCTTGGATCGCACACCGCGCCACTCGGGCTTTCCTTTTCCGATGCTTCGATGGGCGGGCAATTCGCCAGCGGGGTATTTGTAGGAATGCATGGCAGCTGGAACCGGGAAAAGCCCGTTGGTTATAAAGTCATGTTCATTCCATTCAGCGCAGGCCGCCCGAGCGGAAACCCGGTTGATTTTGTCACAGGATTCCAGGCCGATGGCAAAACCTTCGGACGCCCCGTCGGTGTGACCGTCGATCCGCGCGGCGCTTTGATAGTGGCTGACGATTTGTCCAATATCATCTGGCGGATAACGCGCAGCGGAGCCCAATCGGATGGCTTGAAAAGCGTCAAATAGACATTGCTATTGCGACAATATCGCTGATAACTAAATCACCGTGTTGGGGATTGCGGTTGGGCCTGTGCATACCGGAATGATCGATGCGCAGATGTTGAGAGGGGGCGCGAATGAAGCGTTTATTTTTGTTAGCCGGTGTTGTTGTCATGAACTTCATGGCGGTTTCAACCGCATCAGCCCAAGCCGTGCCTGCACCCCCTAATCCCGAACAGCGTTATAAAGATCGCGCTGCACAAGCAACAGCACCCACGCTGACAGTTCGTTATGGAGAAGACGACTTACGAAGTGGCCAACTCCGTCTGCCCAAGGGCGAGGGGCCTTTTCCAGTTGCGGTAGTTATTCATGGTGGTTGCTGGCGGGCAGATTTTGATACGCTGCTCGGTACGCAGGCTGTTGCTGAGGCTTTGACCGCTCGGGGGATCGCCACGTGGAATATCGAGTATCGGCGAATCGTCAACGCTGGTGCTGGTTGGCCGGGGACTTTCGAAGACGTGTCCGCAGGTACGGATTATTTGACGACGCTCGCGCAAACCTATCCACTCGATTTGTCACGCGTAATTCTTGTCGGACATTCTGCGGGTGCGCATTTGGCAGCATGGGTAGCATCGCGTGCCAAGCTGGACGCCAAATGGAAGCCGAAAGTCAGTCCAGTGTCTTTGGTGATGATTGATGGGCCCGCTGCGCTTGCTCCGTTTGTCGGCATCGACGCGCAAGTCTGTGGAAAGCCTGTGATTGTCCAGTTGATGGGCGGGACGCCTGCCGAAAAGCCAGCGGATTATAACGCGGCGTCACCGGCGGCGCATCTGCCGCTCGGTATGAAGCAGCTGTTGGTGCAGGGTGCATTTACCGATTTTATGAAACCATATGCTGAGGGTGCGCGCGCAAGCGGCGATGTGGTAGAGGTCCTGCAAACCGACCCCAATGATCATTTCGACATGGTGACGCCCGGCCTTCCCAACGGAGACAAGGCAATCGAGTTTATCGTGACCCGAGCACTTGCAAAATAGCTCATTCGTGAATTCATATATATGTCACGTTGTCCTGGCTTTCCCGCGCCGCAGCACAAGGGCATCAGATAAAAGCTGGTAAGCATCTGATACCCCATATAGAGCTACCCAACACAGAACACCGGGCGGGACCATATGCTGACGACGTTGATTTCATGGACAAAGCGGCACCCTGTTTGGTCGATCCTCATCGCTATTGTGCTGCTATTCATCGTTTATCGGGTGGTTCGCCCAAAACCACATGACTATGAATATATCAGTGAGGTGGTGACGCGCGGCGATGTGGTGCGCAAGGTTTCCGCCAGCGGCAAAGTAAGGGCATTGAACACAATAAAGGTCGGTACGGAAGTTTCGGGGCAAATCACCAAGGTTTATGTTGATTTCAATTCGCGCGTACGGGCGGGGCAGGTTCTTGCCGAGATTGACCCAACGCGGGTCCGCGCGCGGGTCGAGCAATCCGAGGCGCAGGTGGCTCTGGCGCGTGCCAATCTTCAGCAAACTTTAGCCAATGTGTCGCGCGCGCGATCCGAGCTGGAAATACAAGAACGCGACTTTGCGCGGCAAAAGGCGCTGGCCGATCGCGGGTTCGTTTCAAAAGCGGGCCTGGACATCGCGCAGAGCAAGCTGAACAGCGCACGCAACGCGTTACAGGTCGCATTGGCGCAAACCCAGAGCGGCGGTGCGCAAATCCGGCAGGGCAATGCCGAACTTTCGTCCGCGACGCTTGATCTTAGTCGGACCGTGATCGTCGCACCGGCGAGCGGCGTCATTATCAACAAGCTGGTGGAGCCGGGAACGACGGTCGCAGCAAGCTTTCAGACCCCAAACCTTTTCGAAATAGCCGCTGACACGACCAAGATGCAAGTCGAGGCGTCAGTTGATGAGGCGGATATCGGACAAGTTCGGGAAGGCCAAAATGTCAGCTTCACCGTCGATAGCTATCCTCAAGATGTCTTTCAGGCAAAGGTTCGGCAAGTGCGGCAAGCGCCCGTGGAGGCGCAGAATGTTGTCAGCTATCTTGTGATTATCGATGTCGACAACATAAATGGCAGGCTGCTTCCCGGCATGACGGCCAATGTTGAAATCATTACCGATGTCAGAACAAATGTGGTCCGGGTGCCTACCAACGCGATGCGCTTTCGACCACGCGCTGCCGACCGCCCTAAGCCAAATGCTGACAAGCCAGCGGCTGCAACGCCTAAAAAAGCCGTTCCAAGTTCCCATGTCTATCTGCAGGGGGACGACCCCTATCGGCCTACACGGACGATCATCCGGACAGGATTGCAGGGTGAAGAATATACCGAGGTCGTCTCGGGGATAAAGGCTGGCAATAAGGTGCTGGTGCGCACCAAATCCCTGAAACCCAAGAAAGAGGCCGACGAAAGCGCGGATGAAGATGACAACGCCGCTCCTTGAAACACATGAACTGGTGAAAGATTATGTGATCGGCGGCGAAGTTGTGCATGCCGTCAACAATGTTTCGCTGTCCATTTCGCGGGGCGAATTTGTTGCGATCATGGGCGCAAGCGGGTCGGGCAAGTCGACCTTCATGAACATGATTGGCTGTCTGGATATACCCACATCGGGAACCTTGTTGCTCGACGGGATAGACACAAAATCGCTGGATAGCGACGCGCTGGCTGAAATCCGCAACCGCAAAATCGGGTTCGTATTTCAGCAGTTCAATTTGCTGGCGCGAACAAGCGCCCTTGATAATGTTGCGGTGCCCTTGATCTATGCCGGGTTGGGATATGCCGAGCGTCGCCAGCGGGCGCAGGAAAAGCTTGAGGCAATGGGCCTTGCCAACCGGCTGCAGAATACGCCGGCCAAGCTTTCGGGCGGACAGCAACAGCGTGTCGCCATCGCCCGCGCATTGGTTACCGACCCGCTGATGCTGCTGGCCGACGAACCGACAGGCGCGCTTGATACGCAAACATCATTGGACATCATGGGGATATTCCAGAAATTGAACGATGACGGTATCACCGTCGTGGTCGTCACGCACGAACCCGATATCGCCGAATATGCCGAACGCCGGATTGTCTTTCGCGATGGATCGGTGATTGAAGACGCTGCGGTAAAATCGCGACGCCGGGCCGCCGCCGCATGAAGGAATTGCTCGCGTCACTTGCGGGATGGGGTGTCAATGTCGCGATTGCGCTTACGGCCCTTCGCACCAATTTGATGCGGTCGATCCTGACGACCTTAGGCGTCATGATTGGCGTCTTTTCCGTCATATTGGCAGTCGCGGTCGGAAATGGCGCGCAGGTTTCGGTTTCGCAGCAAATTGCCACCTTGGGATCGAACATGGCAATCGTGGTGCCGCAGCCGGACAGTGGAAGTGGCCCACCACGGCCAAGCGATCGGGGGAGGCTGACCGAACGCGACGGTCAGGCAATACTTCGCGAGGTTTCCGGCGTGAGCGCAGTGGCCCCGCAAATCCGCAACAGCGTTCAGATTGTGGCGCCGGGGCGAAGTGCGACAACCCAAGCGACGGGCGCAACACCCGAATTCGGCATTGTTTCCAACATCACTGCGGCTGAAGGACGGTTTCTTACGCTAAGCGATATCAGCGCGGCCGCGCGCGTCGCTGTGATCGGGGAAACCGTTGCCAATAAGCTGTTCCCGGAAACAAACCCCGTGGGTGAAACCGTCCGGATTAACCGGGTTCCTTTTACAGTCATAGGCGTGTTGGAAAGCAAGGGAAGTAATCTTGGCAATGACAATGACGACCAAATCGTCGTGCCGATCACAACGCTGCGCCAGCGTTTGTTAAATACACCGACGCAGGGCCCCGATGATGTCACTTTGTTATTTGTCGGCTTTGAGGACGAAGATGCGCTGCTCGCCGGGCAAAGGGAGATCAAAAGCCTGTTGCGCGATCGCTATCGTGTCGCAAAAGGCAAGATCAACCCGTTCACTGTCCGCACGACGACCGAGATCGCCGAAACCACGGGTCAGGTGACACAAATATTTCAGGCGGTACTCGTCGCAATCGCATCGATTTCGTTGCTCGTTGGCGGGATTGGTATCATGAACATCATGCTGGTCAGCGTCACCGAACGTACGCGCGAAATTGGTCTTCGCATGGCATTGGGTGCAAAAAGAAGCGATATTCGAAACCAGTTTCTCGTGGAAGCGGCGGTACTGTGCGTAATCGGTGGTGCTATCGGCCTGACATTGGCGATGATAGCTGCGGTGGTTTTCGAACGGGTAGCTGAATTTCCCGCTCCAATTGGGCTGGATACAGCGATATTGGCGGTGGCCTTTTCTGCCGTCATCGGTTTGCTTTTTGGATGCTATCCAGCCATCAGGGCGTCGCGGCTTTCACCGATTGAAGCGCTTAGAAGCGAATAGCAGGCGCTAACCTGCAAAAAGATTTGGGTCAGTGCAGAGGCATCTTTTAGGGCTCTTCGGTTCAACTGTCAGGCAGCTGCCCCATGCGCAGAAATTTGTTCCGGCGATCGGTTCGTAACTGTTCTTCCGTCATAGCTGAAAGCGATGCGAGCGCTGACGACAAGGCCACTGCAATGCGGCTGATTGCGAGTTCGGGATCACGATGTGCGCCGCCGGTTGGCTCGTAAATAATCTGGTCGATGATATTTAACCGCAATAATTCACTCGCCGTGATTTTCATCGCCTGAGCTGCATCGGCAACATTATGCGCACTTCGCCACAGGATAGAAGCACAGCCTTCGGGCGAGATAACGGAATAGATTGCGTGCTCCATCATTAACACGCGGTTTGCTGCGGCCAGCGCAACCGCGCCACCGGATCCGCCTTCGCCGACAATCAACGCGATGAGCGGCACCCCAAGCGACAGGCATTTTTCGGTGCTGCGCGCAATCGCTTCGGCCTGACCTCGCTCTTCGGCATCAATCCCGGGAAAGGCACCCGGCGTGTCGACAAAGGTGATGACGGGCAGGTTGAAGCGGTCGGCGAGGTCCATCAAGCGGATGGCCTTTCGGTATCCCTCTGGCTTCGCCATGCCGAAATTATGCTTTAGCCGGGACTGCGTATCCTCGCCCTTGGCATGGCCAATGACCATGACCGAACGGCCTGCAAACCTCGCCAGGCCGCCCAATATGGCCTGATCATCGGCGAACTCCCGGTCTCCCGCCAGCGGCATAAAGTCTTCAAACAGCCCCTCTACAAGCTGCGGAAAATGGGGACGAAGCGGATGACGGGCAACCAGCACACGTTGCCATGGTTCAAGCCGGCTATAGAGGTCATTAAGCTGCCGGCGCGCGCGTTCCTCCAACATATCTGCGCCGCCGCCGACGTCACCGGAAAGGCGCAATTCTGAAACCCGCGATTCCAGAATCTCGATTGATTTTTCAAACGAGAGATACTGGTTCAAACTGTCATCGCCATGCCGCGATAGATGCGTGCGCGGTAACGGGAATCTTCGGCGTCTGGAAGCGGTGCTCCTAGCAAAAGGACCGCTCTTGCAAAACGCTTCACTTCTTCGACATGCTCATCAAAGTTTCGCGGTTCTTCCGAACGCACACGGCGCGTGAGGTTAATCTGGTTGATTGGCACATCGTGGACTAACCGCTCATTCTCGACCGCTAGTGTCACAGTGAAGGCGTGCAGCGTGGTCTTGACGAAGTTTGCAAGAGCAAAGGCCGGGCTTGTGCTGCCCATCGGAACATCTGGCGAGACCAGAACAAGCTGGCAATCATCATATAAAGATGCCTTGCGCGCCACGCGGAAATGGTGCGTCAAATTGTTCTCGATAACGTCGCGGAATGCTTCGGGCGTCAACGGGTCTTCAAGCTCAAACAACTGATCGGGCAGCGGGGCGAATGGTGTGGATACAACGGTGGTCGGACGGCCCCAGTTTTCCAACGCCTGATCCATTGCTTCTTCAAGCCCAATATCACACGAAATCGTGACAATTTTGTTCGCGTCCAGATCGGTCAGCTGCGCGCGGATGGCCGCGTCACCGGCCGAAGTTGCGGTCAGCAACACAACGCGTTCGACATGGCAGTCCTCAACGAATTGCCGTGCAGCCTCGGCAAGATAGTCATCAAGATGCTCTCCAATCATCCACACGGTGCGTCCGCGCATCTGGTCGATCCGCTCTTGCTTCGGACTGCCGAACAATTCGCGCTCGGTCGTCGACCGCTCGACGCTTAAGCCGCCTGACGGCATGAAGGTCTCGCCGCTTACCGCGCGGTCGGCCAAGAAGAAAACGGTGGCCTGTGCGACCTCGCTTTCGGTTGGCATTTTGCCCAGATGCAGTTGCTTGAGCACGCCGCCGCCAACTTTTTTGGCCTCAATCGCAATTTTTTCGGCGGGCAGAAAGGGTATGTCGTCTGGCGGCACGCGCAACAGCCAAGCGCCATTGGCTTCTTCCGTATCGGGGCGGTCTTTCCATCCTGGAGAGTCGATGAAATATCCAGCCTTGCGCAGACGCGAAACAAGGCGTGCGGCAATAGCGCGCGTCAGCAGATAGCGGTCCCACGTGCATACGCCGTCCCCCTCGCGTGCGCATTCAAGCGCAACATCGCGCAACTCGCGGGGGTTATTGGTGTCGTGCGACATGCGGACCGTATCGTTGCGCGCAAGTCGCGTCAGTACGGCTTCAACACGCACACCGCGCCGGAGGGCTTTGACGGTTGCGGCATGAATAGCGTTGAGGCGCTTGTTCTCGAGGATCAATTTCCCGCGCCGCTCAAACAGTCCGGGCTTGCCGCCCGTTCCGGCAAGCCTGTCGCCATCGACGGGACCGGGGGCGATTGCATTGAACTGGACCTCAGGACCCAAATAACGGGACATGGCCTCAACCATCGCGCGCTGTCCGGCCTTTGATACAGCATAATCCGCGCGGTTTGGATAAGCGACCGCAAGGAACTTTTCACCGCCAAAGTAGGATGAAACATTCAGGACATAGCCCGACCCCTGAGCCTTCATCAACGGCACGACATGGTGCATCAGAAGGTAGTTCGACACCAGATTGGCATCGAGCGTGTAGCGCCATGCATCGATGTCCATGTCGACCACCATGTCCTCGGCGCCAGCCACACCTGCATTGTTGATGAGATAGTCGATCCGCCCAAAGGCCTTAATCGTCGCATCCACCGCAGTTTTCAAAGAATCGAGGTTACTTACGTCAACACCGCCCAAGGTCTGGACACGGCGTTCAACACCCGCGAAGCCTACGTCTTCAAGTTCGCTGACGATCCGGGCGCGTGCCAGCGCAAGTTCGCTCTCACGCCGCGCGACCATCATGACCTTGCCGCCAGCCAGCGCCAGTAGACGGGCGACCTGACCGCCAATGCCAGCCGATCCACCAGTAATGAGCGCAACCTTGCCCAAATGCAGCCCAGTGATGTTCTCGCTGAAGCCGGGCATGACCTTGCGCGCGCCCGTCGCCTCTCCGATATTCGTCGGCAGATACAGCGTCACTTCGCGTATTTTGCTTTCTTTCAGCAAAATGCGGGCCGCGTGCCCACCCGTAAAGCGCGTATTCTCGGGCTCATTGTTGCCATACCGGATAATTTGGTTGCCCCACTCGGCTTGCCGCCTGCGGCCATGCTTGACGTCGACTTCGGATTCTTCGCGCCAGATACGCACGAGCTGTTCCGTCGCGGCGCGCAGCATATTTGCGTAGATGTCGCCTTTGCCGTCGCCTGCGTTAGAAATGAAGACAAAGCGCGGGTCTTGCAACAATGTGTCGTGCCGTTTCCAGTAGCGGCCGAGCGTGCGCGCCAATGCAATCGCACCCATCAATTCCTCGTCCATAAATGCCTCGACATCGGCATCGTCCGCGTCGACCAAATCGCCCTGGAATTCTCCCGGTGCGCGAACCGGCATGAAAATTGCGCCGGTGACTGGAACCTGTGCCTTCGTATATTCCTCAAGCGCGGTTTCCATCGCCGCAGGCTCTTTACGGTTGAACCTGACAATCGTTAGCCGGTCAGTCGCGTTCTCCGCCTTGGCACGCGCCTGTGCGACTGCGACATCGGCTTGCCGCGAAAGTCCAAGCAAAACTTGCGCGCCGCATGCGATCTGGATGTTGGCGATTTCGAGCGCCTCTTCCCAACAGTCGCCAGCCGCTATCAGGACCGCAAGACCAGCCCCGTCCATCGACCGCATCGTCGGTCGGGCAAGATAAATCGACCGTTCTTCTTTTCGAACGGTCATGCCATGCGTCACTTCAAAGTCATGACCTGAGAAAGCCGCAGACTCGTCACTACCCAAAAACACGCAAGTCGACGCGATGTCCGACGGGGTGGGGAATGTTTTAGCGCGGGGAGCGCCATCGACGCTGCGCTCCAATGCCATCATGTCGAAAAACTGGTTGGCCGTCGTTCCCGCGTCATCGCCGCGCGCCTTGTCCATTGCCGCAAAGACGGTGCGAATGCGTTCGCTGGCGATGGGGCCGGGGAAAAGCAGGTTTACACGAATGCCGCGCGCGCCGAGCTCGAGCGACAATTCGCGTGACAGCGCGTTCAAAGCTGCTTTTGGTACGACATAGGCCGTGCGGGCGTAATAGATTGTCCGCGAAAAAATCGTCGACACGTTGATAATTGACGCGCCTTCGCCCATGCTGGGCGCGGCGACGCGAACGAGATTCCAGGTAACGCCGAAGATGTTGCGGATGGCATCGCCCACAGTTTCATTATCCGCCGATCCGGCCTTTTGAAGCGCAGCCAGTTCCTTTGCGTCGAGTGGCAGGCTGCCCAATGTCTGCTTTGGCCCGGCAGACCCTGCATTGTTCACCAGAATATCGATCCGACCAAAGCGCGCGACGACTTTCGCAATCCCGTCGCGCACGGACTGTGCATCGGCCCCATCCAGTTCCACTGTCATCAGGCGATCAGGGTCGGCGCCGGTGTCGGCGATAATGGCTTTCGCTGCGGCATCGGTTCGCGCGGCGGTTCGACCCGTCATGACGACCGTTGCGCCTTCTGAGAGATAGTGACGGACGATTTCTCCACCCAAATTGCCGGCAGCGCCGGTAACAACGGCAATCTTTCCGGCCAGACGGCCTGGGCCAGTCGCAACAGGGGTTTTAGTCTTCGCCATAGTCACTCTTCCCATTCAAAAATTAGTTCGTTTGTGACGCCCAATATTCCAACAACGCATCGCGGCTGCGCAAACCAAGCGCGGGCAGCGCATGGTTCACCACATAAGTTGCGCCTGTATGACGGTTTTCCCACATTGCTTGATGCGCTTCTGGCAAGTCATTCCATGCCACAACCTGCGGCTCGGTTACGTCCAACAATCCTGCCGAAATCATGTCGTTCATGCGGGCAACTTCGAATGCGTTGCACAAATGGGTGCCAAGGATCGACGCGGTCGGCATCAATATCTTACGCTGCCGGGTCCAGACTTGTGGCGCGTAAAAGGTAAAACGTTGGCCCGTCAGATCCTCGGCGAAGACGACCCGGCCCGTGAAGGGCTTCACCAAAGATGTCGATATGCCAAGCGTGTCCTGATTTGCGCGTTCGATAATCAGGTCTGGCGCGCCGCGTGGATTGTCGGGTGACCGAAGGATCCGTCCGACGGCTGATCCGAACGGCTTCATGACACGGTCCTGATAATCCCGCACCGCAGCCTTAAAACTCTCGATGTCAGTTTTTGCGTCGGGCAGGCGCGGCATCGTGTCGGGCCAGTCGAAATTATCACCCTCGCGGCGGCGAATGCTCTCAAGGCTCACAATGCCCGCAATTGCATCCTCCAGTCCAAGCGATTGCAGGAACTCGCGCTGGCCATCGGTGGTTGTGGCCACCACCGTGCGGGCATTGAATTGCCGCGCTGCCTCAATCATCTCGAGCCCTGCTTCATCAAGCAAATCGGCGGACCGTGGGCCATAATAGATAAGGACAGCCTCGCCCCCGTTGAGCGCCGCTTTGCGCAGCATAGTCTGCGGATTGGCATATCCAGGCTTGCCCATGAAGCTAAAATGATAGCCTGAGGACGCGCCGTAAAAAGCAAGCGTCCCGCCCTCGGCCAAAAGCTGAAAGCTGCGCGGGAAGGCTGTTTCGCCCGCATGGCTCACGATATAGTCGGCGCCTTTGCCGTTATTCAGCGCCTTGTAAGCCTCAATCAGCGGTTGCCCAGAGACTTCCCATGCACGCGCTTCGTTGGGGTCATCGGGGACGATGCTGAACAAGTTAGCAAAGCGCGGATCTTTTCGGTCCAACGCACCGACCGCGCCTTGATTGATAATGAATTCGGCGCGCGTTTGGCTTGAAACCAATCCAGTCACTTGAAGCCCCGTACGGACCGACGAGCGAAGCGCATCAAGCCCCGTGCCCGTTGCAGCGCCTTCGACGAACAAGGTTCGGCCGGGCGCGATTTGCAGCGTCGTGAACAGGCAGCGGCTGATTGTGCCCAGGTTCAGGACATAGCTTCCGGCTTGCTCAAGTGTCAGGTCGCCCGGGATCGAATGCAATTGCGGTGCCTGCGTGATCAAAAACTGCGCATGGCTTCCGGTTTCGGTTTCATATCCCTGAATGGCAAAGCCGGCATACATCGGGTCATTGCCAACTTGTGGGCTAAGCAGGTCATTGGTGCCCGAATATACCGCGACCATGTCGCCCACCTTCAGGCGGCCCTGCGCTCTGGCTTCGCTTCCCAAAGCCGCGATAAGCGCAATGCCGCCCGAGCCGGTAATTTGCACATCTTCTTCATGGCCATCGAACGGCGACACTGGAATGCCCGTTAGCGCCCAGATGTCGTTAAAGTTGACCTCGGACGTCAACATGTAGACCAAAGCTTCATTGGGCGCTGGCGCGGGCACCTCAACGATCAATTCGCGTTCATGCGTCGCTGGCGGGCCGAAACGCGGCGCACCGGTGTCTGGGTCGCGGGCAATGCCATAAGCATATTGATAGGGCGGAATCGCGGTAACGCCCGGGAAAAAAGGTGCGCCAAGCGGCAGCAAGTCGCCAGACGCTTCCAAGAATCGCGCGCGCGGTGCGTGCTCGTCATCAATCCAAACGCCATTGCGGCGAACGGGAAGGGGGGGACTCGTCTTGTCCATAAACTGCCGAATGCCGGTCTTGCCGCCTTCGGGATCGACGATAGCCTGCGCAAACACCGCTGCCTCGCGCTCCATGCCAGCAGACATTCCCTGCTCCAAACCAGTGCGGATGGCATCAAGCGCACGCTCTCCTGCGACCTTGCGTCCAGCCCATTCGAGCTGTTTTAAAATCCGCTGGAGGAAATCGTCGGCCATAACCGAGTCCAGATCAACAGCGGATGGCTGCTCCCATTCCTGCGTTATACGCTGGCGCTTTGCCCATGCTTGGCCAAGCGGGCTGCTTTCGCCGTCGCGCACAAAGGCGCGGACCATTGCATGCGCAGCCGACAGGACATCACCGCCCTCTGCATCCCCAGAACCGATAACGGCATCAACGAGACCAATTTCGAGTGCAGCCGCGCTATCAATCGAACGCCCACCCAAAATCAGATCGAGCGCATCGCGGACCCCGACCGCACCGTTTTTATCTGCCAGCAAACGCGGCAAGCGTTGCGTGCCGCCATAGCCCGGCAACAATCGGAGGCGGATTTCAGGCTGGCCAAACCGCGCTGTCGGTTCGGCAATTCGGTGATGGCAGGCAAGCGCGAATTCCATCCCGCCGCCAAGGGCAACACCCTGAACCGCGGCGATGCATGGCTTGCCCATATTTTCAATTTTTCGGAACGCAAGTTGCGCGTTGTTTGGAAGCACCATGGCTTCGTCAAGGCTGTGGATTTCCTCGAGCATTTGCCGGATATCAGCGCCTGCCACAAAGGATGACGTGCCTTGCCCAGTAAAGACCACGGCCACCACATCGTCCTTGCGCGACAGGTGATCGACAACGATCACAAGTTCGTCGATTGCGCGCTCGTTCAAAGCATTTACGGGCGGATTGGTAACTGTCACCGTGGCGACGCGCTTGCCGGGTGCGACAGTGTTATATTGGACGAGGAAATATCGATAGCGGTCGAACAGCGACTGGGCTTCTGATAGCCGCTGTTTGCGTTGCCAGTCGTCGATAACCGTCTTGAGCTCTGTCAAGGACTCCGGGTTGCGCAAGGTCGTGACATCGCCAAGATCGCCGCCCTCGACTAAAGCGCGCACCATGCGCCGCATATATTTGCCGCTGCGTGTTTCCGGGAATTGCGTAACTTCGATAAAATCCGCCGGGACAGCGACCGCGCCTTTTTCGGTGCGCACAAGTTCTAATAATCGGCGGCGGTCATCCTGCGTGAGTTTCCGTCCGGCAACCGGCACAACAAGGGCAAGCGGGGTGAGACCCTTTTCACGATGCGGTGCGCCGACGACCAGAACATTGCCAACGGGCGAGTCCGGATCAAGCGCCTTATCGCGCAATATCGCGCCTTCGATTTCCTCAGTCCCCATGCGGTGACCGGAGACGTTGATGACATCGTCGCTTCGACCATGAAACGAAAAGGAGCTGTCTTCATGGCAGATCGCAAAGTCGCCTTGGGTGTATCCCCAAACGCCGCGCCAGCGCGTCCAGTAGCCGTTGATCCAGCGGTCAGAGTCCCCGCGCCAATTTGTCGCAACGCTACCATGTTCGACTTTGAAATTTTCGACATCGCCCCAGATCGTCCGCGCGAGATAAGGGTAAGGCGCGGCGATGACGATTTCCCCCTTTTCGCCTGGTTCGGCACGGCGCCAGCCGAGGCCCCCCGTGTCCGTGCGCACAAAGGGTGCTAGGCTCGGGGCCGCGTCGGCGTCCTCGACCCAAACTTCGCCAACGATCCACGGCAGAGGATACGCGTGCGCATCTGCCTTCAGCGGAAAGTCTGTATTGCCATAGAAATGGGTCCACGCGATGCCGCCATGCTCGGTCGCCCAATAACTGTTGATATATTGCGGCGTGACATGGTCCATGCCGAATTGCTGGACTGATGGAGATGTTGGTTCTGCGCAGAATGTCGCAACGCGCAGGCTCGAGATATCATATCTCTCGACATCGGCAAGGTTGGACGGGTCCGCCATAACTGATTTCAAAAAGGTCACGCCAGCTTTGAAAATCGACACATTGTGCCGCTCGATCATTGAAGCGAACCGGCCCGCATGCGGGAAGACAGGCGAGCCTTCCGCGATCACGCTCGTCACCCGGCTAAGCAATGCAGCCGAAATCAGATAGCTTTGTCCGGTGATCCAGCCGGGGTCGGCCACGACATACATGACATCGCCCGGTCGCGCGTCGAACGACACTTTCATGGTGTGCGCTATGCCGGCGGTATAGCCGCCATGCACATGAACAATACCCTTGGGTTTGCCCGTCGACCCCGATGTGTAGATGAAAAACATCGGATATTCGGCGTCAACGGGAAGCGGCGCGGAGGACGCCCAGATCGCCCGAACGAAGGCTTCATCCGGGAGTGCCATGAGCTCGGCTTCCGATGCAAGGCCCGCGGCTTCCAATATGGAGGCAAGTGCCGCATCGGTAAGGTCGTGGCTCCACCGGTCACGCTCTGGCCGCCAGACGATATCGGGCTGGCCGGTATGTTTAACGACAATGACGGTATCGACCCGTGGCGGCACGTTGACCAGGCTAGAGGCGATGGCAACACGAACGCGCGCGGCATCTGCTGGGTCAAGACGCCCTTCGCTTCCAAGCAAGCTTAACGCTCGCCCAACGCCGCGCATGACGTCAGACCGCTCGACGGTCACTTCACCCGCTAGCGACTGCGCAACGGTTAGGTGAATGGTTTCCGCGGCGCTTGCGTCGATCCCGAGGTCGGTCGCGGCAATGGTCGCCAGTGCCACCTGAACGGGCACATAATTATCGAGCGCAGGGTCGGTATACGCGGTTTTAAATGCTGCAACCTGCGCATTGCGATAGCTGCCGTCTGATGTGACAATCACTCTCGCGCCTGCATCGGCAATACGGTCGGATAATGTCTTGTCGCTAAAGCCGCCGAACACCGCCGTGTAGACTATGCCAAGGCGCTTTGCCGCTTCGGTCCAGTAAATCTGTCCCATGATGCTCGGCATATTAAGCGCGATCCGGTCGCCAGCTTTCAACCCGAGATTTTTGAGCGCCACCGCGCATTTTGCTGTCTCAAGCAGCAATTGCTTGCGCGAAACCGTAAAGCAGTCGACTGGCGCACCAAGCCCGCCATTGGACGACATGTCCCAACGGTCGCCCTCGAAAATAAACGCTGCCTCGGCGCCATGTCCGGCCAGAACATGGCGATCGATTTCATTGAAGGCCGCGTTGGTTCTGGCACCTGTAAACCAACGCCAATGCGGCGCGTCATCGGCGTCGAACGCCCGGGTCCAAGGCGTGAAGCCCTTCGGCAGCTCCGGCAAAACAGTTTCGCCAGTCGCGGCATCCCAACCGCTCCATATGCCGTCTTCGCCACAAATCAGCCACGCACCATCTGTTCCCACGTCAGGGACGAACCAGTGAATGGTCCTGCTTGCGATTTCTCCATGGAAAGTGCCGGGATCATCGACGCACGCATTACGCATCGCATGCCAATCCTCAGCGGACTTCACAGGGTTTGCCAAAGGAGTATCCGCAGGCGCGACATTTAAATTTTCAGGCTGAACCAAGTATAGACACCTCTGCCGTTTTATTTTTGGTCTTTTAACGGACTCTCCAAGACAGATATAAAGTGCAAATTATGCCTGAGCGCAACAATAAAACATGCAGGGCGCGTTTGTGATGCCACATCATGTGCAAACGCCCAGTTGAACACACGAATGGCCGCACATTACCGCGATTTGCGTCGCGGGGATAAGCTCAGAATGTTATCGCGTCTTTTACAGACGGGTAAGTTTAAGTGCGCTACGATCGTCACCAAGCCATGCCCGCTCTAGGGCCGCCATTGTACTTCGTAATGCCGAGCGGTCTTTCATCTGCCGTTGAGATTCTGCTAGCCCATATAGAGCCCAGCCGTTGTTTGGCGTGCGCGCAAGTGCTGCCATAAAGTTCTGCCGCGCGGCATCGGGCTGGCCCATCGCCAGTTGAGCAGCTCCAAGTGACTGGCGCACAGGATAGTACCAAAAAGATGGTTCCATATATGGGATACGATCTTCGATAGCAGCGGCTCGCGTAAAATGTTCGGCTGCGTCGCTATAACGGTTCTGTGCATAAGCTATCCGTCCGAATGCAACCTCCTCGGCGAGTTCAAGCAGGTCAGTGGCTGGAACACCCGCATCGACCATAGACTTGAAATCAGTTTCCGTGCGCAGCTTGTGCAGCGCCGAGATTTCCCGCTCGGTACCGGCCGCGTCGTTTTTCAATGCAGCGGCAACCGCGCGGGAGTAGTGCCACATGCCTGTTGCATATGGCAGTCGTTGGTCGGGAGCGGGTTGCGCCAATATCTCGGCTGGAGAACTAAATTGGGCATGCGCAAAATAGGGTGCAGCATAGATGACCTGAACCCATGGCAATGCGGTCGCAACATCTACGCCCAGAATGCGTTGAAGCCTCGCTGATTGATCGAGAGCGGTTGCCTTGTCACCGCCAAGCTGCGCTGCGGTAACAATGAAATGCACATTGTGCGGATAATAGCCGTATCGGTAGACGCCCGCCTCATCGGATTGCGATAGCCAAGCCTCATCTGCTTTGGCTGCGGCAATATTGGCTTTCATTGAATCGCGGTAACGCCCGAGCACATGATAAAGATGCGCCGGCATGTGCACGAGATGACCGGCCCCCGGCATAAGTGGTTTTGCCAGCCTGTCAGCCGGAGCTTCGGCCTTTTGAGGTGTTGCCGAGGCTTCCATTAAATGGATGTAGAGATGGATGGCTTGCGGATGGTAGGGCGTACGCGACAGAACACCCTCTACCATTTTCACAGCCGTGCCGATCTGACCTTTAGGTGTCTGCCGGTCCGCTTCCCAATAATCCCATGGACGCGTGTCCATAATGGCTTCAGCGGCGAGCACGGCCACGTCATTATTGTCGGGGTGAGCGGCTGCAACCCGTTGCATGGCATTGGCATAACCAAGGTCGAGTGTGGGCCGGTCGGCGTCGGTATCGCTATAGCGCACAGCAATCGCGCCGATCAGATCACGTTCCCACGGCGAGGCCTTATTGCGCAGCGTCATTGCGCGGCTGGCCGCCGCAACGGCTTTGGCGTTTGCTGTAGGGTCCATTGGCGCGTTGATATTCGGTCCATGGGCGAGCGCTTCTCCCCAAAAGCACATCGCACATTCGGGGTCCAAGGCCTGCGCAGCGCGGAATGAGCGAATTGCGCCATCATGATTGAAGCCGTAAGACAGGGCTAGACCCTGATTGAAATATTGTTGTGCTTTGGTGCTGGATGTCGTGACTGACATGCCGACGTTTTTCAGTCCCGCGATCAACGGAACAGCGCCATTATTCGCCGGAATCGAATCCGTTTTCATGCTCATAGCAGCCATCAGCAATTGGTTGGGTAAGGCCATGCTACGCGATGGAACTTGGCCGCAAATAAATCCGGGTATTCGGATTGTTTGAAACGACGGGGTGTCAGCCGACTTGGCCGAATGCGACAAACCCAAAATTGCAGCGGACATTCCCGTAAGCAACAGCGTGCGTGAAACCAAATACATCGGGCTCTCCTCCATCCGCAGCGGTGTAGCGACCCAGTTATTATGTACTTTCTATCATTTGCAGGCCCAGAACGCAATCGATTGAAAGAACGGGGCGCCCTCTCAAATGTGGTCGCCCCGCCCCTGTCCGTGCCTAGAATTTATAGCCTAGCTCGACGCCTATCAGGCGTCGTGCGCCCGGCGAGATGAATGATCCGCCAAACTCGATAGCTGGAATGGCTTCGTTGATATATTTGCGGTCGAGTAGATTGTCTGCGAAAGCGGTCAGGTTCCAGCTCTCACCTTCAAGTCCAAAGCGCAAATTCAGAACACCGAACGGGTCACGTTTGGCGACGCGGTAGTTTGCGTTGCCGACGAATCCGGGCAGAGCCAGAGCCGAAATCGGCAGCAACTGGCTAAAGATTGTCGCTCTGGTCTGGTCCTGAACCGTGTGGAACCATGTTGCTCCAGTAATGCGGTAATCGGCGCGCATCACCAGATCGATGCTGTCATTCAGCGGCGCGTCCATCTGGCTGCCCAAGTTGATGGTATAGTCTGCCGTGTACGGCGATTTGTTACCAACGGTGTAAGGCCGCGACGCATTTTTCTTGATTTCGCTGTCGGTGACATTGACCGAACCAAAAATCTTCCAGCCATCGACTATGCGCGCTGTTGTATTCAATTCAACACCTTTGACGTCGACCTTGTCGATGTTCGATACGACCCGAAGCAATCCAAAGGAGCCTACGAAGAATTCGAAAAACTGCATGTCGGTAATTTTTGTGTAATAGCCGGCAAGGTCAAAGGTCACGCGATTGTCGAACAATGATCCCTTGATCCCCGCTTCAAACGAACTTGACCGTTCCTTGCGGAATTGATCGTTGATTGTTACGCCTGCACCAATCGCCGGAATGTTGAAGTTGGCATTCACGAGGGCCGAAGAACCGGTGTTGTTGAAGCCGCCCGACTTAAATCCGATACCCCAGTTGGCGTAGATGTTCGTCGAACTGTTTGGCGTAAAACTCAATGTCACCTTGGGCTGGAACTGTTTGAAGCTTGCAGATTTATCCGCAATCGCGCCTGTCGCTGGCAGGCCCGGGTTAATCTTTGCGTCAGTGATTGGGTCGGACACGTTTGGCACTAGGTTCGATGTTGTCCGGTCTTCAACGTCATAGCGCAAGGCAACACCCGCCTTGAACATATCAGACATTTTATAGTCGACTGAGCCGAAGGCGGCGTAAACGTCGGTTTTGAAATTATCGTTGAAAAGCTGCGAGGTTGGGTTGCTGCTGCCCGGCGCGTTATACAATGCACCACTTACCCCTTGGCCCAAGTCTGCGCCAAGGCTAACGCCAACCGTCCGGTCGATGTGCAGACCGTACACGCCTAACTGCCAATTGAGCGGTGAATCACCGTTCGAGGCCAAGCGGATTTCGCCGCTGATATCCTTTTGATTGCGAATTTGCAGTTGCGTGCCGTCGCAGGTGGTTGGGCTATAGGCACCGAAAGTTGAACCCGTTGCCGGGGCGAAAATGAAAGGAACGGGAATTTGCCCGATAAAACCCGGCGCATTTACCGGAAAGCCAGTCAAGGCAGCGGTTGTCGCAAAGCATTTGTTTAGCACAGCCAGATTTGTTGCGTTGGCCGGGGCACCCAAAGCTGGCGATATATAACGCGCGAAATCGGCGGATGTCCCGTCTGCAGTCAAGCTTTGATCGACATCAGAATATAATGCCCAAGCCGTCAGGCGGGTTGAACCGAAATCATGATCAATCTTGGCCGAAAAATCGATAGTGCGTTGGTCATTTGTTGGCCGAATATTGCCGTAGTAGCGCAATTCATGGGCATCGACGTCTTCGAAGAATGCGCCACCAAAAGCCTCAATATGAAACACCGAGTTGAAGTTGATCGAGGCACCGGACAGCTTTGAATAGCGGGCTTTGACGTCGAGGTCTGTAGCATCGCCCAGTTGCGCCATGAAGCGGCCGTCGATCGAATATACTTCCTGATCATCGACGACTTTACGGTCAAGGAACAGGTTGCGGTAAAAACCGTCAGTGGTGCGGTAGTTGCCCGACAGGACGAACCCGGCATTGTCGCCCAAGGGAGATGCAATATAGGCCGACCCTTCGATTGTCTTTTCATTGGCGTAACTTAATTTGACCGCGCCCTCAAGCGTATCGCCAGGCTTGACCGTAGAGATAACAATTGCACCAGCCGCCGCATTGCGGCCGTAAATTGCGCCTTGAGGACCTTTCAGGATTTCGATTTGACGCAACGTACCCTGCGTTTGGTTCAGTTGTGCTGTGTTGGTCTTCAATATGCCATCGACGACCAACGCGACCGAGCTTTCCGCATCGCGGGCACCGTTAATGCCGCGGATGTTAATTTGCGTATCGCCTGCTTCCGCAGTGCCAGTGACAATTGTGACACCCGGGGTAAGTTGCGCAAAACCTTGCGCGTTATCAGCGCCTGTCTTGGCAAGTGTGTCCGCATCAATGACCGATACCGAGGCAGGAACATCAACCAGCCGTTCATTCTGACGGCGAGCGGTTACGATGATTTCTTCACCCTCTGCGCCCTCATCAGCAGTCTGAGCGAACGCCGTCGTGGGCAACAAAACGCTGACTGCAATCGATGAGAGGAGTGCACTTTTCCCAATACGCATGTAACTTACCCCCTAATTAACCCCAACCTTGCCTTGTATACAGCTTATTGTATACAAATACCATCCGTCAAGAGGAGCGTTGAAGTCATGTCGCGGGCGTCAGATCGTGCATATCATCACATTCGCAACATGATCCTATCGGGAGAGTTGCAGCCCGGCTCTCAAATTCGCGAAGAAGCGCTGGCGGAATTATGTGGTGTGTCGCGCACACCGGTTCGCGATTCGCTTCGGCGGCTTGAGGCGGAAATGTTCGTTCGGCGCAACGATTCACAGCGCAGTTTTGTGGCAGACTGGTCGCTGGATGATCTTGAAGATGCCTTCCAGTTACGTTGCATGTTGGAATCGCACGCTGCCAAGCGGGCAGCCGCGCGGATTACCCGCGAACAACTCGCGCACATGCGGATGCACAATTCGCAATTGAAACAGGCTATTGATGCTGAAAGCCCTGATGTTCCGAGATTTCTGGACCACAACCGCCAGTTTCACGCGATCATACTTGAAGCGGCAAACTCCGAGCGGCTATTTAACATGCTTGTTCAGGTCACTGAACAGCCAGTCATATTGCGCACGGCGCGGCAATATGACCTCGAAAATCTTCGACGTTCGCATCACGAGCATGACGAACTGCTCATCGCCTTCGAAAATCGCGATGGTGACTGGGCTGCGGCGGTTATGACCGCACATATCAGGCGCGCTTTTCATGCTTATGCCGAAGCACATTCGACCGACACACGGATCGGACAATCAAATTTGGCGGCATAATCCTGTTTTATTTTGTATACAATTATGCCATCACCGTCAGCGATGAGTATTCCGAAGCATATTGAATTTGTTGAAGTGGGCCCGCGCGACGGCCTGCAAAACGAGGTTGTGCTCATCTCCACTGACGACAAAAATGCGTTGATCAATCGCGCGATTGATGCAGGTGCGCGCCGCATTGAAGTGACGAGTTTTGTTAATCCCAAGCGCGTGCCGCAAATGGCAGATGCTGAGGCAGTATGTGCTAATCTGCCCGATCGCGACGACGTCACATATATTGGTCTAGTCATGAACCAGCGGGGCGCGGAGCGGGCAATCGCAACCAATAAAATTGATCAGCTTGGCGCTGTTGCAGTGGCAACCGACAGCTTTGCGATGGCCAATCAGGGCCAGAGCAGCGACGAATCGGTCGAGGCGGCACGTGCAATCATTGCGTTAGCGCAAGCCGAAGGACGGACCGCACAATGCACGATCGCAGCATCTTTCGGTTGTCCGTTTGAAGGCGAAGTCCCTGACCGGCGCGTGCTGGAAATGGCATTAGCCATTGCAGAAGCGGGCCCTGTTGAAATTGCACTGGCGGATACAATTGGCGTCGGAGATCCTGCCCATGTGGCACGATTGATCGCGCTTGTTCATAAGGAGATGGGGCCATTGCCGGTGCGTGTCCATTTTCATAACACCCGAAATACCGGCCTTGCCAATGTCTGGGCGGCGGTAACCGCGGGTGCAACTGTCGTGGATGCCTCGATTGGTGGACTCGGCGGATGCCCGTTTGCGCCGGGTGCGGCAGGCAACGTGCCAAGCGAGGACGTCGTTTACATGCTCGAGCGGGCAGGCGTGTCTACAGGGATGAATTTGGACAGCCTTATACAGGCAAGCCATTGGTTATCGGATATCATGGGCAGAAAGCTGCCCGGCATGGTGGCGCAGGCGCCATCATTTCCCAAAGCTGCGTGAGGAGAGTTGAATGGGGTATCGTTTGGGCGTTGATGTCGGGGGGACTTTCACCGACCTGTTGCTATTCAACGCGGACACAGGCGCATTCTGGAGGCACAAGACGCCATCCACCCCGCATGATAGCAGCGAGGGTATCTTAACCGGCGTACATGCCATTTGCGCACATGCTGGCGTCGATGCGACGGGCATTGAATATTTTCTGCACGGAACGACGGTCGCCACCAATGCGGTACTTGAAGGCAAAGGCGCGCGGGTCGGCTTGATAGTGACGGAGGGCTATCGCGACATCATGCAGATTGCGCGGTCTTATGTCCCGGGCGGTCTTGCAGCATGGATTATCTGGCCAAAGCCGACGCCGTTGGCGGCGCTTGAAGACACAGTGACTGTTGGCGGGCGGATGAATGCGCAAGGCGAGGAGGTTCGTCCGTTGGACGAAGCATCCGCCAGAGCAGCTTTGGCCTATCTTCAGGGACAGGGCGTCGAGGCGATTACCGTGAGCTTCATGAACGCATACACAAACGGCGCGCACGAGAGCCGCGTCGGCGAACTTGCGCGCGAACTGATGCCGAACGTGCCGGTATCGCTGAGCCACGAAGTGCTGCCTGAAATGCAGGAGTATGAAAGGACGCTGACCACGGTTGCTAACGCGGCCGTGCGCCCTGTTGTCGGCAAGTATATCGCCAATTTGCGCAGCAAGCTGGCAGATGCTGGTTTCAATGGCAAATTGTCGCTGTTACGCTCGGATGGCGGATTAATGTCCGCGCAAAAGGCGCAGGAGCATCCCGTCGACATATTGATGTCGGGGCCAGCCGGTGGGGTCACCGGCGCATTATGGGTCGGCAAAAACGCTGGTATCAAGAATATCCTGACACTTGATGTCGGCGGTACCTCCACCGACGTCGCGCTCATTGAAAATCTTGAGCCGCGGCGCGTGCGCACGACCGAGGTCGGCCATTTGGCCGTGCGGGCGTCGTCATTGGATGTGAAGACCGTTGGCGCTGGTGGCGGTTCGATTGCGTATGTGCCCGAACTGACCAAGGCTTTGCGCGTTGGTCCGCAATCGGCGGGAGCGGTCCCCGGGCCGGTGGCCTATGGCAAGGGCGGCGAGGCCCCAACGGTGACCGATGCCAATGTCGTGCTTGGATATTTGCCCGAAAATCTGTTGGGCGGTACATTCCAGCTTGACCGCGAGGGTGCGAAACGGGCGGTGCAGACTATTGCAGACGCGCTTGGTATCGACCTGATGGCGGCGGCGCGCGGTATCATCGATATCGTGAACGAGAATATGTTCGGTGCGCTGCGGATGATCTCGGTGCAGCAGGGATATGACCCGCGCCATTTCGCATTGATGGGCTTTGGCGGCGCTGGGCCGCTGCATGTCAATGCGGTGGCGCGGTTGATGGGGAGCTGGCCAGCAATATCCCCGATGTCACCCGGCGTCTTATGTGCGCTGGGTGATGCCACGACGCGGATGCGGACCGAAACGGCGCGCAGCTTCTCGCGTTTGGCGACCACCACCGATGCAGCTGAGTTGATTGCCATATTGAAAGAGATGGCGGAGCAGACCCGGGCGCAGCTGCAGTCGGACGGCATTAACGACGCCGATATCAGCAGCGAGTTCGAAATCGATGTCCGCTATGCCGGGCAAGCCTTTGAAGTGCCGCTGACCATTACGCCTGATGTGCTCGAACGTGATGGTGTCGAAGGCATACTGAAACGTTTCGATGAGGAGCATTTACGGCTGTTCACGTTCAACATGGATACGCCGCACGAGATTGTGAACTTGCGTGCGGTCGCCTTGGGTCAGGCGCTTGATTTGCCGGCTGCTGAACTCCCCAAAGGTGATGGCAACCCCGCGGCTGCCAAAATGCGCGACCATGTTTTGTGGATGGACGGCAAGGAACAAGCGGCCGTGATCTATGACCGGTCCAAGTTAAGACAAAGCGACGTCATAATCGGGCCAGCTATTGTCGTCGAAATGGACTCGACCACGCTTATCGAAACCGGCTGTGTCGCGACCGTCGACAAGGTCGGCAACATCCTGATCAATCTGGCTTGAGGAGGCGAACGACATGCCTGCGGTAATCATCGAAACGAACCACACGCCCTTTAACAAGATTGCCATCGATCCGGTAACGCTCGACATCATTGAAAACGCGCTGCGCAACGCGCGCATCGAGATGGACGCGACGTTGGTCCGCACCGCCATGTCGCCCGGCATTCGCGAACAAGGGGATGCGTTCCCGTTAATCGCAGATCACACCGGCAAAATGATCGTTGGCCAGTTCGGCAGCTTCATTGGCGGCTTTCTCGATAATTTCGATGGCACGCTTGAAGACGGGGACATGATCTTCCTCTCCGACCCTTATTCATGCGCCGGGGCCGTTAGCCACTCGAACGACTGGTTGGTACTTCTGCCGGTGTTCAAGGACGGGCGGCTCATCGCTTATACATCGATGTTTGGCCACCAGTCGGACATTGGCGGCAAGGTCGTCGGTTCGATGCCCATCAACGCGCGTTCGATATTCGAAGAAGGCGTCCGCATTCCGCCAGTTAAAATCTGGAAAAAGGGCGAATATAATGATGATCTGATGAAGCTCGTCATGCATCAGACACGCAAGCCCGATTGGTGTCAGGCGGATTTGAATGCGCTCATCGCATCATGCCGGGTTGCCGCACGCCGGGTCATCGAAATGGCCGGGCGCTTCGGTGACGATGTCTACATCTCTGCCACGCAGGAGCTGCTGGCCCGCAACCACCGCGCGATGAAGGCGCTTATCGCGATGGCGATTGGTGAAGAACCGGTCAGCTTTGAAGATTATATTTGTGACGATGGCATGGGCGCTGGCCCATATAAGATCAAATGCACCATGTGGCGTGAGGGCGAAAAGGTCGTGCTCGATTTTGCCGGGACCGACCCGCAAAGCCAAGCGTCGATTAACTTTTTCCTCAATGAAAACATGTTCAAAATGTTCTTCGGCATTTACATGATCATGGTCTTTGACCCCCAAATTTTGTTCAACGATGGCTTTTATGATTTGATTGATGTCCGCATTCCGGACGGATCACTTCTCAAGCCGAAATTTCCAGCAGCGCTTTCGGGTCGCACGCATGCGCTGGGCCGCATTTTCGATATTCTAGGTGGGCTGTTGGGCCAAAAAACACCGGAATTCTTAAATGCGGCCGGTTTTTCATCCAGTCCCCACCTTTTTTATTCGGGCAACGATAAAAAGGGTGACTGGTTTCAGCTGTTCCAAATTGGCTTTGGTGGCATTCCCGGGCGTCCAATGGGCGATGGTCCCGATGGCCATTCCTTATGGCCAGGCTTCACAAATGTGCCGAATGAATTTCTGGAACGCTATTTCCCGTTGATCATTGAGCGTTATGAAACCGAACCCGACAGCGGCGGCGCTGGTCTGCACCGTGGCGGCAATGGCATTCATATGACTTACCGGTTTCTTGCGGCCGGGACGATCTCGATACATGATGATCGCTGGTTCGTGCCGCCATGGGGTGTGAATGGCGGGGAACCTGGCAAACGTGCACGCAAGCTGCTCGAAAAGGCCGATGGCACGACGCATATTATCGGCAACAAGGTCGAGGATGTGCATGTCGATGAAGGTGACCAATTGCATTTCATTACATGGGGCGGCGGCGGCTGGGGCGACCCGCTTGAGCGCGATCCGGCATTGGTGGGCAAGGAAATCATTCAGGGACTTGTTACCGTCACCGGCGCCCGGGATTATGGCGTTATTGCAAGTGAAAACGGCGTTGTCGATCTGGCGGCTAGTGAAATGCTGCGTTCCAAATTGCGGGCGGAGAGGGGCACATTGCCGTTGTTCAACTATGGCCCGACGATCGAAAATCTACGCACAAATTGTGCAGCAGAAACCGGCTTGGCAGCGCCAGTCCAGCCTGTTTGGACGAATTTGGAGGCGGCAGAGTGAGTGCATTAAAAGGTCTGCGGGTGATTGAACTCGGCCAGCTATTGGCCGGGCCGTTCTGCGGCCAGTTGCTTGGTGATATGGGTGCGGAGATCATCAAGGTCGAACCTCCCGGCGCGGGCGACCCCATGCGCGTGTGGGGGCAAGGCGAAGAAAAGGTCCAGTGGGAAGTTGTTGCGCGAAACAAGAAATCCGTCTCGGCGAATTTGCGCATCAAAGAAGGTCAAATGCTGGTCCGCAAGCTAATCGCAACCGCCGATATATTGGTTGAGAATTTCAAGCCGGGGACGATGGAAAAATGGGGTCTCTCGCCCGACAGCCTGCTTGCCGAACAACCCGGACTGATCATTGCACGCATGTCAGGCTATGGCCAGACTGGACCTTATTCCGACCGCGCGGGCTTTGGCGGGATCGGCGAAGCGATGGG
>NZ_JBKJMB010000097.1:0-7189 GCF_046596595.1 Sphingorhabdus sp. | reverse complement strand
CTTGAGATAAACCCTTCGCCACGGTCAGCGTGTCGCGCAACTTGCCTCTGACCTGAATGGCAATGGTAACCTCGTCTTCTTCAAGCAAGGCAGGGTCAACCTCTGGCCAAGGGGCGTCTGCAATCAGGTTCTCGCCTGAATCGGCACCAAGCCGCGTCCATGCTTCCTCCGCCAGATGCGGTACCATTGGGGCAGACAGCAGCACGATGTTGCGGATGGCGGTATCGCGGCTGGCCGATGGCTCGGCTTTCTCAATCGCATTGGCCAGATCGTATATTTTGGCCACGGCCTTGTTAAACGCGAGCGCCTCAATATCTGCGCCGACACCAGCGATCACCTGATGCGTTTTGCGGTCCAGAGCCTTATCTGTGCCTTGCGCTCCGCTCACTTGCGCGGTCAGCCGCCAAAGGCGCTGCACAAAACGCCAGCAGCCCTCGATGCCAGCCTCGGACCATTCGAGATCGCGTTCGGGCGGGCTGTCGGACAACATGAACCAGCGTACGGCATCGGCGCCATATTGATCGACGATGTCATCTGGATCGACGACGTTTTTCTTCGACTTGGACATCTTCTCGATGCGCCCTGCGACGGCGGGCGCGCCGCTGTCGATTATGGTCCATTTGTCTCCATCACGCCGCACCTGATCAGGGGTTAGCCACGTCCCGTTTGCATCCTGATAGGTCTGGTGCGTGACCATGCCTTGCGTGAACAAAGACGCGAACGGCTCCTGCACATCGATCATCCCAATATGGCTCAACGCCCGCGTCCAGAACCGGGCATAGAGCAAGTGCAAAATGGCGTGTTCGACACCGCCAATATATTGGTCCACCGGAAGCCATTTTTCCGCAACTGCGCGATCGAAAGGCTTATCGACTGGCTGGCTTGCAAAGCGAATGAAATACCAGCTTGAATCGACAAAGGTATCGAGCGTTTCGGTTTCCCGGCGCGCAGGCTGACGGCATTTCGGGCAGTCGACCTTGCTCCATGTCGGGTGGCGATCCAGCGGGTTCCCGGGGATGTCGAAACTGACATCTTCGGGCAAGACTACCGGTAACTGATCATTGGGCACCGGAACTGCACCGCACGCCTGGCAATGGATGATGGGGATTGGCGTGCCCCAATAACGCTGCCGCGAAACACCCCAGTCACGCAGCCGATATTGGGTCTGGCCTTCACCCCAGCCTTCAGCATGCGCGCGGGCAATGACGTCTGCCTTGGCCTGATCAATCGTCATGCCGTTCATCCAGTGCGAATTCACGATTGTGCCCGGGCCAGTAAAGGCCACATCGCCTGCAAAGGCACTATCGGTCAGATCACCATCGGCAACGACGCGGGTCACGGGCAAATGATATTTACGGGCAAAATCGAGATCGCGCTGGTCATGCGCCGGACATCCAAAGACCGCGCCTGTACCATAATCCATCAACACGAAATTGGCGACATAGACCGGCAGGTGCCAGCTGGCATCCAACGGGTGTTCGACCGTCAGCCCCGTGTTGAACCCGCGCTTTTCGGCGGTTTCAATGTCAGCAGCGGTTGCTCCACCTTTGCGGCATTCTTCGATAAAGGTCTGTAGGTCCGGCGCATTGGCAGCGAGTTTTTGCGCAACCGGATGGTCGGCGGCGATGGCTAAAAAGCTCGCGCCGAACATCGTATCGGGGCGCGTGGTAAATACATCGATGCCGCCAGTGCCGCCGGGGAAACCGAAGGTACATTTCAACCCTTGCGACTTGCCGATCCAGTTTTCCTGCATCAACCGCACCTTATCGGGCCATTGGTCAAGCGACCCGAGGCCAGCAAGCAAGTCCTCGGCAAAGTCGGTAATTTTCAGGAACCATTGGCTCAGCTTGCGGCGCTCAACCGGCGCGCCTGACCGCCAGCCCTTGCCATCTATGACTTGCTCATTGGCGAGCACGGTCATGTCAACAGGGTCCCAGTTCACCGCCGATTCCTTGCGATATACAAGGCCAGCGGCATAGAGCTTCAGGAACAAGGCCTGTTCATGGCCATAATATTCAGGCTCACAGGTTGCGAGTTCACGCGTCCAGTCAATAGCGAAACCCAGCCGCTTAAGCTGTGCTTTCATGTTGGCAATGTTGTCACGCGTCCAGCCGCCGGGGTGGACGTTTTTCTCCATGGCCGCATTTTCGGCTGGCATGCCAAAGGCGTCCCACCCCATCGGATGAAGCACCTCATGCCCGGTCATCCGCTTATAGCGCGCCAGTACATCGCCCATCGTGTAGTTGCGGACATGGCCAATATGGATTCGGCCCGACGGATACGGAAACATTTCCAAGACATAAGCGCGCGGTTTGGACGAATGGTCATCCGCAACAAAGCTGCTGCGTTCTTCCCAAATCTTTTGCCACCGCGCGTCGGCGACGTGCGGGTTAAAACGCTCTACATTGGACATAAAAATTACCCGGTGATGGACGACCGACGAAGGTCACGCGCCTTGGTGAGAATGACTGCCTCAAGCTTCTGCACAGTTGCCGCACGCAAGGGTGCCGCGACCCACTGGCCATTTTGCGAGACTTCGCGGCTGCCGGCAACGCGCAATGCGTCGGCACGAAGGTCCTGATCGAGAATAGAAATGGTCAGCTTTACGCGTTCGCTCGGGCTCTGCGGGTTCACGTACCAATCGGTCACAATAACACCGCCAGCCGAGTCGGTTTGCACCAATGGCATGAAAGACAAAGCATCAAGCGACGCGCGCCATAAATAGCTATTCACGCCGATAGTGGTGACCTGGCTTGCCGCCAAATCAGCCTGCGGTCGCTCCCTGCCGCCACAACCGGACAGAAGCCCCAGGCTTAATAGGCTGCCGGTCGCAACGATGAGTGCCAGGCGAGTGGTGCGCATAATATGTCCTCGAACAATGAAATATGGGAAAGCTCTATAGCGGCTTGCTGTCGGGAGCAAGCTTTCTGGCTGCTGAACGTGCTACAATTCATGTAGTGCTCAGCTTGGTTATGGCAGGGATTGTGGACATCATGCAACATCTCGACACAAATCGTGTTATTGGCATGATAATAAAATTACGCCTCTTTTGAATCGCCGAAATGAAGCGTATGGTTTTTTGAAATATAAAGGACTCGGCAAACAGGGCCATGAACGACGCGCGTACTCAAAAACGGAAATACGCAACTTTTGCAGCAGCATTGCTTGCAATGGGGTCGCTTGCCGTGTCGCCGCTGGTTGTTCCTGCCTTTGCTGCCAAGAGTTCAGGTGAAGAACAAAGGGCGCGACCTGACTGGGTGGCGATGTTCACACCTGCTGGTGGCGACTATGTACTGGCACAAAAATTTGCCGCGACTCAAACTGCGCCGAATGCTCGGTTTCCGTTCACACCAGCGAGCGCTGGCGAAGGTCGCAGCCGGACGATTACGGTAGCTGCACGGGCCAATTCTCGTCTCGCCGCTGGCGCTGTTTCGATACGTAATGTTGTCGCCCCGACCGAAGTTGGCGCGGGCAAGGCTGTTCGTCTGGCGGCTGTGGACTATCGTTTGACGGCGTCCAGAGGTTGGCAGGACTTTGCTTTGCCAAAGAGTCAGCAGCGCCCCGCCAAGGCACCATTGAGCGAACTTGGCAAAGGCGGCTTCCGGCTTGATGATTCGCCAAACAAGCCAAGCAAGTTCAGCACAAACATAAAGCTGGACCAAAACAGCGAAACGGCACCGCCTGCGCGCGGCAGCGCGGCGTCGGGCGATTATAAGCTTGATGTTGGCGGCAGCTTCTCGATCAGCCGCAAGATTGATGTCACCGCTGGCGTTCGTTATGCGAGCGAAAACGACCGCGTCATTCCGCTGGCGGACAACCGCAAGGACAGCGAAGCGGTCTATGTCGGAACGAAAATCCGCTTCTAGGCTTGTTTTCTCCTGAAAGTATCAATGGCGGCCCACCCGTGGATTATCCGCCGCGACATCATGTCTGCCTTTGGCCGGGTCATTCCGCCCAACGCAATCACATGGGACCTACCGGCTAAACGTGCGAGCCGTGCAAATGCCAGAGGACCTAGCGGCCGAGCCCCCGGATGGCTTTTGGTGGCAAAGACCGGTGACAGAAATATGAGGTCGGGACAAAATGCCGTTACTTCTGCAATTTCGCGCGCATCATGGACCGGTGCACTGTGCATCAAGGCACTATTTCCTCGGCTTCTGTGATGAAAGCCATCGGCATGCCAGCGCAAAGCCATGCGCGCGTCACCAGCAAGCAGTAAGATATGCCCGCGCCGCCGGCAAATCCGCAGCACCTGACGGAACAGTTTGCGGCGTTGTTGAGTAGCCAAATGATAATGGCGGAATATCACGCCTGACCGCGCGGGAAGCCGCTGAATGGCGGGCAATAAATCGTCGCCAAAGCGCGCGTCGGTCATCAGCCAGATTTTCGGCAGGGGTTGGCTTCGCGGCATGCTTCTGCCTATAGCGGCGCACTATGCAGGAAGCGACATCAGAAACATCCGCCGACCGTTTGACAGCCATCCGCGCGCGCATTGACGCCGCCGCCCGGCTGGCGCGGCGACCAGCCGAAGATATTCAACTCATTGCGGTATCGAAAACCCGTTCGGCCGAAGAGATCGCGCCGCTCATTGAACAAGGTCAAATGGCGTTCTGCGAAAACCGCGTTCAGGAAGTCGCCAGCAAATGGCCTGCGCTCAAGGAACGCCATCCGGATATAAAGCTACACCTTATCGGGCAGTTGCAGTCGAACAAGGCCGAGGAAGCGGTTGCGTTGTTCGACATGATCCACTCGGTCGACCGGCTGTCGCTCGTCGTTGCGCTTGGCAAGGCGATGCAAAAACAGCAGCGGCAAGTACCCTGCTTCATTCAAGTCAACATCGGCGCGGAAGAGCAGAAGGGCGGCTGCACAGTTGCGGACTTGCCGGATATGCTCCGTGCCGCCGAAGAACAGGGCATTCCAGTGGCGGGACTCATGTGCATTCCGCCTGCCAATGTCGAGGCGGCACCTTTTTTCGCGTTGCTTGCTGAACTGGCGGCGCGCCACGATCTTGCGCAGCTGAGCATGGGCATGTCCGATGACTTCGAAACCGCGATCATGCTTGGCGCAACCTATGTCCGCGTTGGCACGGCTCTATTTGGCGAACGCACCGGCGCTGTATAATGGGAAGCGTGCGAAACCCGTTCGCGTTGCGACCAACGCGTCTGCGCCCTCGCCATCCGACAGGTCGCAGGCCCGAAGGATAGCAATATCCTGAACATCCAGACCACCGGTCAGCGTGCCAAAGGCCGGCATGATCAACTTGCGCGTACTTTTGACGAAGCAGCGCCGCGACACAAGCCGTCCACGCAGCACTTGCCGGAATTTGGGATGGAAATGGCCCGAAATTTCGGGATTGGGGTCACCACGCTGCGCCTCGTGCCGAAGGGTAATGCCGGACAAGGTCATCTCGTCGCGCGCATTGCCCCCCCAAATGCCCGAGACATCCCGGTCATGGTTGCCTGTAATCCAGATCCATTCGGTGTCGCAGGCCAAATTGACCAACAATTCCGCTGCGGAATCCGCCAGCCTACTCTCGCCGTCATCGTCGTGGAAATTATCGCCAAGCGAGATGATCTTGGCTGGCCTATATTTTTTGCAGAGCGCCGCAATGTCCTCAAGCGTGGCTATGCTGTCATAAGGCGGCAACATCTGCCCGCTGAGCGCGAATGCGCTGGCCTTTTCGAGGTGTAGATCGGACACCAACAGTGCTTCCTGCGCGCGCCAGTACAAAGCAGCCTCTCCAACCACTTCAAAACACGCGCCGCCAAATTCAAAACTATCCGCCATTATCTGCGCCTATGCGGATTGTCGTTCGCCACTGCAAGCAGATGGTGGCAAAACCCTACGACCCAAGCGCTACCCGCGTATTTGGTTGGCGCGCGACGCCCTTGGGTAGGTCAAAACCGACGCGGCGATTGCTGAAATCGATCAGGACGCGGTCAAAAAGTTGCAGGGCGTCCATGCCAAGCAATATGGCTGGCCGGTCTTGCAGGTTCAAAGCCGTAAATGCGTAATTGTCGGCAAAGGTCATAGGCAAATCCTGAATAGTCAGCCCACCGATGTCAATTTCGCGGATCTGGGTGAAACCGCCGTTTAATATTGTGCCAGTAACGCTGCGCATCTTCACCGGAATAAAATCGAAATTCCGGTCACGGCGGCGCAACTTATCGCGCAGCGCGACATTGCCCATGCTGCTTTGCGCGCCAGTGTCCAATATGATGTCGACTTTCATGCCATCAATTTGGGCACTTGAAAGGATCATCCGGCCAGCTTTTCGCTTGGCTTGAACGACGATCATGCCATTTTCCAGCTTCGTTTTTCCACGTGTTTTGCGCGAAGGCAGGACATCCATCGTCTGTTTGGCAAAATCGAGGTGAACGCGGTTATCTTCAAGGCTGTCGATGCCCAATAGCCCATAAGCGCCAATGTTAGCGCGCTCGAGGCCGGGCGCTTCAATGCCCTGAAGATTGACCGATGCCGTCGAGATCGAATCGATAAAGAAACTGTTGACCTTATACTGGCCCGAAATGGTGGCGAGCGTCAGGATCGGGCCAGCTTCCAATGCAAGTTTGCGGGCCAAGTCGTTGGCAATGACCGTGCGTTCTGCCCCTGTGTCGACGATGAACGGCACCGCTTCGCTGCCATTGACGCGGACTTGGACGGTCATGCGGTCGCTGCGGTCAATGTTGAACTGCTCGGTGATAGCAGCGATATCAGCGCCGGCTTGGGCTTCGGTTTGCGGTATATCCTGCGCCGTCGCGGACATGCTAAATACCAGACCCAAAAACCCAACAGCGGCGTGTCGCATTTCATATTCTCCAATCCTGCGACAATAGGCCTGTTTGCGCGCAGCTACAAGAGATGGCCCGTCGAAGAGAATCTGCATTTTGTCGATGCTCCGACAAAGCCAATTGTTGCGCGGCGGGCTTTGCGTTAGCCATGGCTCCGAGAATGTCAAAAAGGGGATAATTATGAAAAAACTTCTGTTGATTGCGGCCTTGGCGCTGCCGATAATCCCTGCATTTGCGGACGCACCAAAGCCCGATGCGCTGGTCGCTGACGGTATGCCGGCTATTCCAGACGAGCTCCCCGTTCAGACGCGCCCCTATATGGAATTCCGGACCGCCAGCTTTGCCGGATGGCACCCCATCGACAAATCGATGCTGGTGGCAACGCGGTTTGCAAATAC
>NZ_JBKJMB010000044.1:0-8775 GCF_046596595.1 Sphingorhabdus sp. | reverse complement strand
CACCAGCCGCTTCGTCATTTGCGCCGATGGCGCGGTCCGTGGCGGCAAGTCGGTTCCGTTGAAAGCCAATATCGACGCCGCACTTGAAAAAGCGGACGGGGTCGAAGCTGTTCTGGTTATTCGCCATACCGGCGAGCCGGTGTCCATGCAGCCAGACCGCGACCATTTTTACGATGACATCGACACAGTGGGCGACTGCGCCTGTGAACCCATGAACGCAGAGGACCCTTTGTTCATTCTGTATACCTCGGGCTCGACGGGCAGCCCAAAGGGCGTTCTGCATACCGTCGGCGGCTATTCGGTCTGGACCGCGAGCACATTCCATTATGTGTTCGATTATCGTCCTGGCGAAGTGTTCTTTTGCTCGGCAGATATCGGCTGGGTCACCGGCCATAGCTATGTGGTCTATGGTCCGCTCCAAAATGGCGGGACGAGCCTGATTTTTGAAGGCATTCCGAGCTACCCCGACAGCGGGCGGTTCTGGGATATCATCGACCGGCATCAGGTGAACATCTTCTACACAGCACCCACCGCGCTTCGGGCGCTTATGCGCGACGGGGATGCGCCCGTGCAGGCGCGGTCACGCAAGTCGCTTCGCTTGCTTGGTACAGTCGGGGAACCCATCAATCCCGAAGCTTGGCGCTGGTACCATGCGACGGTCGGCGAGGGGAAATTGCCGATTGTGGATACCTGGTGGCAAACCGAAACCGGCGGGGTGATGATCACCACCTTGCCCGGCGCGCACGGCATGAAACCGGGCAGCGCCGGACGGCCCTATTTCGGCATTCGTCCGCAACTGGTTGACGGTGATGGCCAAGTCCTCGCCGACGAGCAAATAGGCGGCGCGACGAGCGGAAATCTGTGCATAACACACAGCTGGCCCGGCCAAGCCCGCACGCTGTACGGCGACCATGACCGTTTCGTGCAGACCTATTTTTCGACCTATAAAGGTAAATATTTCACCGGTGATGGCTGCCGCCGCGACGCGGATGGCTATTATTGGATTACTGGCCGCGTTGACGACGTCATCAACGTATCAGGGCACCGCATGGGCACCGCCGAAGTCGAAAGCGCACTGGTTCTGCATGACCTGGTTGCCGAGGCCGCAGTTGTCGGGTTTCCGCACGATATTAAGGGGCAGGGGATCTACTGCTACGTCACACTGAACGCGGGCGCTGAGCCGTCTGACGCTTTGCATGCTGAATTACGCATACAAGTGCGGACAGAAATCGGCCCAATCGCTTCGCCCGACCATATTCACTTTACGCCCGCTTTGCCCAAAACCCGAAGCGGCAAAATCATGCGGCGGATATTGCGGAAAATTGCGGAAAATGACTTCAGCTCGCTGGGCGACACCTCGACGCTAGCGGATCCGAGCGTGGTAGACGCCCTGATAGAAGGCCGTCAGAACCGATAAGGGGTAAATGCGGTAGTTGACGCTTGCGTCAACCAGGCAGACGCCATAAAAGGCGTATCTTAATCATGCGATTAAACGCGTGCCGTAACGGAAAGCATTCCATGACCGATTCCAGTCTGAAATCTGGCCCATTGAGCGGCATCAAGGTCGTAGAATTGGCCGGAATCGGGCCCGGGCCTTATGCGGGTCAGTTGCTTGCAGATATGGGCGCTGATGTTGTTGTGATCGACAGGCCGGGTGGCTCGCTCGTGCCCAAGGCGATTGACGGTCGTGGCAAGAGGTCGCTGATCCTCGATCTCAAAAAGCCCGAGGCCGTAAACACGCTGTTGAAACTGGTCGGTACTGCCGACATCCTGATTGAAGGCCTGCGGCCGGGCGTCACCGAGCGCATGGGCGTCGGCCCTGACGCCTGCCACGCGGCCAATCCAGGCCTGATCTACGGCCGGATGACGGGTTGGGGGCAGACTGGGCCATGGAGCCAGATGGCCGGTCATGACATCAATTATATCGGCATGACCGGCGTGCTGAATGCGATTGGCAAGGACGGTCAGCCGCCTGTTCCGCCGCTTAACATGGTGGGCGATTTTGGCGGCGGATCGATGTTTCTCGTCAACGGCATTCTGGCGGCGTTGGTCGAGCGCGGTCGAACGGGCAAGGGCAATATCGTCGATGCGGCCATCGTCGACGGCACCAACAGCCTTATGAGTTTTGTCCATGGCATGGCAGGCTTGGGCCAATGGCGCACCCGGCGCGAGGCTAATCTGCTCGACGGGGCAATGCCCTTCTACCGCTGTTACATGACGTCTGACGGCAGATTCATGGCGGTCGGATGTATCGAGCCGCAGTTTTTTGCCGCGATGATGGAACGTCTGCCATTGGACAAAGAAAGCTATGGCGCGCAGCACGACCGTTCGGCCTGGTCAAAACAGCATGAATTGCTTGAGGATGTTTTTGCAACAAGGACGCGGGATCAATGGGAGGCGGTCTTCGCTGGTACCGATGCGTGCGTCACACCTGTGCTCGATTATGTCGAAGCCGCGTCTCATCCCGCCAATGCGGAACGTCAGGCATTTGTGCAGGATGGCCGCTGGCTACACCCGCAGGTCGCTCCACGGCTTGCAACACAGCCGCTGGCTACCCATTTCGAAATTGCAACAAAAGGCGGCGACTATGCCGCCATATTATCCGAGGCTGGACTCGGGGATGACGATATATCTCAATTGATCGCGGCGGGCGCCGTGGTCGCAAACAACGACTAGAAAGGGTCTCATATGACCGAAGCCTATATTTATGATGCGGTGCGCAGCCCGCGCGGCAAGGGGCGGCCTGATGGCGCTCTGCATGAAATCACGCCGATTGATCTGGCGTCACAGGTTTTGGCCGCGATCCGGGACCGGAATGGCTTGGCAGGCG
The DNA here is from genome assembly GCF_046596595.1 of Sphingorhabdus sp. Lineage (GTDB taxonomy): Bacteria > Pseudomonadota > Alphaproteobacteria > Sphingomonadales > Sphingomonadaceae > Sphingorhabdus_B. The sequence goes on along the minus strand of NZ_JBKJMB010000044.1, from coordinate 5,945 downwards.
AAGAAATCGAAGACGTGGCCTTTGGCTGCGTTTCGCCCGTGGGTGAGCAGGGTGCCGTTATCACGCGCACCGCCATATTGGCCGCTGGCTATCCGCATACCACTTCGGGCATCCAGGTTAACCGTTTTTGCGGTTCGGGACTTGAGGCTGCTAATATCGCTACGGCTAAGGTGAAATCCGGCGAGTGTGATCTGGCCGTAGGTGGCGGAATTGAATCGATGAGCCGCGTGCCCATGGGCTCGGACGGGGGCGCATGGCCAATCGATCCGCGTTCGGCGATCGCCAATTACTTCATTCCGCAGGGTATTTCCGCTGACCTTATCGCCACCAGATATGGCTATAGCCGTGACGATGTTGACGCTTATGCCGTAGAAAGCCAGAAGCGTGCTGGCCGTGCCTGGGCCGAGAAGCGCTTTGCGCGTTCGATCCTGCCAATCAAGGACGTCATCGGTGAAGTTGTCCTCGACCATGACGAACTGATGCGGCCGCAAACCGACATGCAGTCGCTTGGCGCGCTCGCTCCTGCGTTCCAGATGATGGGCACCATGATGCCGGGCTTCGACGATATTGCGATCATGCGCTATCCCGATGTCGAAAAGATCAACCACGTCCACCATGCTGGCAACAGCTCGGGCATCGTTGACGGGTCAGCTGCCGTACTCATCGGCACAAAGGAAGCTGGCGAGAAATACGGCCTCAAGGCACGTGCACGCATCGTATCGATGGCGTCCATTGGTTCGGAGCCAGCGATCATGCTCACTGGTCCTGAATTTGCTGCGCAAAAGGCGCTGGCGCGAGCCGGTATGGACAAGAATGACATCGACGTATGGGAACTGAACGAAGCCTTTGCTTCCGTCGTCCTGCGCTTCATGGAAGCGATGCATATCGACCATTCCGACATAAACGTGAACGGCGGCGCTATCGCAATGGGCCACCCGCTTGGCGCAACCGGCGCGATGATCCTTGGCACCGTGCTTGACGAGCTGGAACGCTCGGGCAAGTCGACGGCGCTGACGACTTTGTGCATCGGTGCCGGCATGGGCACAGCCACCATCATCGAACGCGTGAATTGATTGGGACCGATAATATGACGTACACAAGCTTCTCAGTCGATATCGATGCCGACGGCATTGCACTTTTGACGATTGACCTTCCCGATGCCTCAATGAATGTGTGGAATGGCGCATTGATCGAAGAATTCGGCAAATGGGTCGATGATTTTACAACCAACGACGCCATCAAGGGCGCGGTGATCACCTCGGGCAAGAAATCCGGCTTTCTGGCTGGCGCCGACCTGACCATGCTTGGCGGCGCAAAGGCGAACAGCACCAAGGAAGCCTTTGACCAGGCATTTGCGCTGAACGCCTTGCTGCGCAAAATGGAAACCGGTGGCCAGTCGGCCAAGGACCTGAGCGCGGGTAAGGTTTCGGCCAAGCCTGTCGCCTGCGCGCTCAACGGGCTCGCCTTGGGCGGCGGTCTGGAACTTGCGCTTGCGTGCCATTACCGCGTCGTAGCCGACAATCCGAAGATTCAGCTTGGCATGCCGGAGGTGATGGTTGGTTTGCTGCCGGGTGGCGGCGGCACGCAGCGGACACCGCGCCTGATCGGTCTGCAGAACGCAGCGATGACGATCATTCAGGGCAAATCACTTGATCCCGCCACGGCAAGGGCACAGGGCCTTGTCCACGAAGTCGTTCCGGCGGCGGATCTGATTGCCAATGCCAAGGCATGGGTCAAGGCCAATCCGAAGGTCACAGCGCCCTGGGACAAGAAGGACTTCAAATTCCCCGGCGGTGCAGGGGCGATGGACCCACGCGCGGTGCAACTGTTTGTTGGCCTGAACGCGATGGCGCACAAGGAAAGCAAAGGCAATTTCGATGCCGTAAAGGCGATCCTGTCCTGCCTCTACGAAGGTTCGATCCTGCCGTTTGACACGGCGTTGCGGGTTGAATCCAAATATTTCACCAAGCTGCTTTCGGGCAGCCAGGCGAAGAACATGATCCGCACCTTGTTCATCAACAAGCAGGCAGCGGAAAAGGGCGCCGGTCGTCCTGCAGGCGTTCCTCCTGTCGAAATCAAGAAGGTCGGCGTGCTTGGCGGAGGCCTGATGGGGTCCGGCATCACGCATGTGACGGTCAAGGGCGGCATGGACGTCATCGTTCTTGATCGCAGTCTTGAAGACGCCAACAAGGCCGTTGATTATAGCCGCAAGATCATCGACAAGGCCGTCAGCCGTGGCAAGATGACGAAGGAAGCGGGCGACGCTTTCATGACGCGCATTACGCCAACGGACAATTATGACGATTTGAAGGATGTCGACCTGATCATCGAAGCCGTATTTGAACGGCCCGATGTAAAGGCGGACGTGATCAAGAAAGCCGAAGCAGTGATTGGCCCCGACGTCGTTTTCGCGTCGAACACCTCAACGCTGCCGATCACTGGCCTTGCTAAAAATTCGTCGCGTCCTGAACTGTTCATCGGACTGCATTTCTTCTCGCCAGTCGAGAAAATGCCTTTGCTTGAAATCATCCCGGGAGCATTGACGGGTGATCGCGCCTTGGCGGCTGCCTTCGATTACAATGCGAAGATCAAGAAGACACCAATTGTCGTCAAGGACGTACGCGGCTTCTTCACGAACCGTGTGTTCCCGCCCTATATGGGCGAGGCGATGAAGCTGGTGACCGAGGGCGTGAAGCCTGCGCTGATCGAGAATGCGGCCAAGTCGCTTGGCATGCCGATTGGACCGCTTGCGCTGCTCGATGAAACCACATTGCAACTGGGCTATGACGTGATGCAGTCGACCAAGAAGGAACTGGGCGATGCGTATCAGCCCAGCGGCACTGAAGACTTTATGGAGTTGATGGTGGTCAAACTTGGCCGAAAGGGCCGTCGTTTTGGTTCGGGTTTCTATGACTATGACGACAAGGGCGAACGCCTTGGCCTGTGGCAGGGCATGGCGGAGCATTATCCGCTCGCCGCTGATCAGCCAACGGTTGAAGAAGTGAAGCAGCGCTTGCTGTACATTCAGCTTATTGCCACTGCACAATGCTTTGAAGAGCATGTCGTTGCCGACCCGCAGAGCGCTGATCTGGGCGCCATTTTTGGATGGGGCTTTGCGCCATATACGGGTGGTCCAATGAGTTATATCGATACGGTTGGCTTGGAAAACTTTGTCCGCACGGCCGACAACCTGGCGCAACGGTTCGGTAACCGCTTTGCACCACCCAAAAGCTTCCGCGAAATGGCGGACAAGGGTGAGACATTGTATAAAGTGGCTGCTTAAACCCAAGCTGCAGATACGAAAAAGGGCGGCCCCGGATTGGAGGCCGCCCTTTTTGTTTTTAACGTCGGTTTAGAATTTAGCGCGGACGGTCAGGCCGTACATGCGTGGCTCTTCGACGAAGCCGATCAGCGAACGTGTTCCAGCACCGCCACGCAGCGGCGTGTTCGCCGTGATGCCGCGGGTGATTTCGTTCGACAGGTTTGTGCCCCAAACTTCAAACGTAAACCGCTCATCCGGCGTGGTTAGCCCGATGCGTGCATTCATCTTGAAGTAGTTTTCCTGACGTGCCAGCGGCACGGGGAGGCCGTTGGTGTCAAGGTCAATTGTCCGGGTCGTTCTGCTGTCCGAATAATTGATGCTGCCATTGACCAGCAATCCCCAGCCAGAGCTGTTCAATGGACCGTCATAGGTCAGACCAGCAACGCCAGTGAACTTCGGCGCGTTGGTCAGGTCCTGACCGCAGAGACGGACAACCGACGCCAACGCATCAGGTGCAACGCCGACAGCGCAATCGCTTGGATAGCGCGCATCAGCATAGGTCACCGCCAAGTTACCGCTCATATGGTTGCTGAAATTCCCGAACAACTCGAGTTCGGCTCCGGTTGACCGAGCCGAGTTGACGTTGAAGGTCAGGAACTGGACACCCGTGAATTCAAGCACCTGGAAATCGCTCATCTTCATATCGAACAAGGCGAGATTGGCCTTGATCGGACCGAATGTGGCCTTCACGCCAACTTCGATCTGGTTGACCTTTTCGGACTTGAACCGTGGATCGGCGTAAATCGGCGCTGCACCCGTTGTCAGAACCGCAGTCGAGTTGGTGAGATTTGCTGCGGTCGGGTCAAGGTTAAAGCCGCCTGATTTGAAGCCATGGCTGTACCCTGCATAAATCAGCAGGTCCTCATTGGCTTTGTAGCCGACTTGACCGGTATAGGTGATTTCATCATCTTTGAACCGGTTTGACCACAGCCGCGGCAGTGGCAGCTTGGAACTTGCCAGCCCGCCGCCTGCAACCGCTGGTGCCGTCAGGTTGACGGGAACCGCGAACGGGAAGCAGTTTAGCCCGACCAGACCTGCACGCAATGGCGCAGGAACCAGTCCCGTGAGCACACCGTTGACACTGGCTTGGCATGCACCGTTGCTGGCGCTGATCTGGTTGAACGCAGCATCTTTCGTCTCATTCACGTACCTTGCGCCGAGTGTCAGGCTCAACTTATCCGTGATGTTGAACACGTTATGCGTGAAGAATGAGTAGCTTTTTGCATCCTGCGTAAACAGGTTGTTGCCAAATGAATTCAGCGAATTGACTGGCAAGCCCGGTGTTGGCGCAGCGGCAGTACCACCCGAACCCAAGGCTGTCAGAGCGAACAAGGGATTGACCCCTGCTACAGGTCCAAAGTTAAACGCACTGTTCGCGGCCTGATAGTCTGCGCCAAATGACATGGTCTGTTGGGCAGCAATATCCTCGTTCGAATAAAAGCCGCCGATCAGCCAATCCAGCTTGTCATTGAAAGCTGTGCCTTGAAGTCTGAGTTCCTGAGTAAAAGTTTTGATCCTGTCACCATTGGGCAAAACGCCTGGTGCCTGAATTGAGCCGCCTACGCCGGTTGTGAAAATTCTCAGACTGGTAAAATCGGACTCGGCCGTCGAACTCGACTTAAAATCGCGGTAGGAGCCAATATAGGTCAGTTTGGCGGGGCCAAAATCCCACTTCACCTCACCCGATACGCCCCATTGTTCAGCGCCATTGAAGAAACGCTGGCCGTTCGTCGCAAGATTTTGCAGAGCCGACTGGCCGAACTGGTCGACACCGTCACTGGCAAGGCCATGGAACGCAGCAAAAGGAGCCAGTTCGGTTTCACGGATGATAACGGCATCGCAGCAATGTTCATCGACTTTTGAATAGTCTGCGAGCAAACGAACGCTGATATCTGCGGTTGGCTCGATATAGAGTTGGCCGCGGATCATGTACCGATCACGGTCGTTGCTGTCTGCGCCGGTTGAACTTTTCAGATAACCATCGCGCTTGCGATAGGTGCCTGCGATGCGGAATGCTGCAACATCCTGCACAATCGGAACGCTGATTCCGCCTTGCACATTGATAAAATTGTAATTGCCGTAGCTGGCGTTTGCGAAGCCTTCGACTTCGGACAGGTTGGCGCGTTTTGTGGTGATGTTCAATGCGCCAGCAGATGTGTTGCGTCCAAATAGCGTGCCCTGAGGGCCGCGCAGGATTTCGAGGCGCTCAAGGTCCACCAGATCGCCCAAGGCAACGCCGGGACGCGACTGGTACACGCCGTCGATAAAGACGCCCACTGAGCTTTCAAGACCGGTATTGTTGCCGGTTGTGCCGACGCCGCGAATTTTGATGGATGTGCCTTGCGTTTCAGTCTGTGACGATTGGATGTTGAAGCTTGGCGAGATTGAGGACAGTGTCTTGATATCCGACACGCCTTCGCGCTCCAACGCCTCTGGCGCGACAGCCGTCACGGCGAGTGGAATGTCTTGAACGTCCATTGCGCGCAACGTGGCGGTCACGATAATAGGTTCATCGCCACTGTCTTCTTCGGATTGTTGGGCAAAAGCCGCTGGCACAAACATTGCGCTGCAGATGGTGCTGCAAAGTGCAGCCGTGATTACACGATTAAATCGACGCATTTCT
>NZ_JBKJMB010000065.1:0-19016 GCF_046596595.1 Sphingorhabdus sp. | reverse complement strand
TAATTTTCCGACCTCGTTCGTCATCAATTGAGCGAACTCATCCCTTGATTTGCGCAATTCGGTTGCGATCGATGACATCACGCTCGCGCGTTCATCGAGGCTTTTCAGTCGCCATGCAAGAAACGCATCGTGGCTGTTCTGAACCACTCCCAACCCTTCATCATCGGTCATGTATGAATAGGTCTCGAGAACCTTTTCGGTGAGCGGATTTATGGTCTTGATTGTCTTGTCGGTCATTACAGGGCCTTTATTTTATCAGGCGTTGCGCGGGGAGCGCCGCCGTCAGGAAAGAGAATTACGATGGTTTTGCAGGGTATCGGACGCCTGTTCGAGCGCGTCTTCGATTGCTTGACTGAACGTCTGATCGGTCAGATGCGCGATACCGTTATGCGCAGCACAGACGATGCGTGTGTCAGCCCAGTCGCGGGCTAGACCTATGGCCCAGCTTATGAATTCGTCCGCAGCGCCAGCGCGCTTTTGCAATGCATCGGCCAATTTTGGATGGAACCGCAGCTTGGTAGCCGGCGCGACCATTTTTATCAACGATGGGGGGGCGAGGTACATGAGCGTATCGTCGACATGAACAATGCCACTTTGACGGTGACGGACGAGAACCGAACTGGCGTGAATGGACTCATCTTCGGGCACGAATTCCAGTCCCGCAGGGATCGAAAAGTCCAAAAGATCCGCAAATTGTTGCTGCGTAGCAACGTCTTCTATGAGTGCGGGGTCCCAGTCCAGTTGCGGCATTTGCTCATGATGACGCCGCGTGCCGATAAGACGCGCATGCGGGAGCGCTTCGTGAACAAACTTGCAATGCACCGTATGAAATGGGTGGACATTGAGCACAGCGTCTATCCGTGCACCATTGTCCGTCAGAACCATAAGCTCGGCACGATCAAGCTCATCCGGTTCGTAGGCATCGATCAGAATGAATCTGCCGTCCGGTTTACGGACCAATGACATGTGCGTGCCAATATTTATGACATGCGCGATTTTGAAATCGCCGCGAATGTTCCAGAAATTCTCAGCCAGATGTTCGATAGTTTTTGGCATCAGTCAGGCATCGCCGCGAGCACTTTTTCGGGTGTCATCGGGAACGCGTGCATTCGGGCGCCGCACGCATCGTAAATAGCGTTGGCGATTGCCCCTGCTCCGCCACACATGCCCAACTCACCAATTCCTTTTGCTTGAATCAGGCTTGCGACGGGATCGCGCTCCTCGATCATTATTACGTCGAGGTCCGGGATGTCACGGTGGACGGGCACATGATATTCGGCGAGGTCGCAGTTGACGAGATGACCGTCATTGGGATCGAAATGGAGTGCCTCTGTCAATGCGCTGCCGATGCACCAGACCATTCCGCCAATACATTGCGACCGTGCCGTTTTTGCGTTGAGCACGCGGCCAAAACCGAAGGCACCTGTCATGCGGCGAACCCGGGTTTCGCCAGTCCAGTGGTTGACGGCGACCTCAGCGAAAAAGGCGCCGTAGCCCGATGCGACAAAGTTTTCTTCGACGGCGCCAGGTTCATAATGGCCGATCTCCGAAATAGACTTGCCGCCTATTAGTTTGGTGAGTGGAACCGAGGATTTGCCCGTGCCGATTTGACCGTCTTTCAAAGTCAGTTTTTCGACTTTGACGTCCGCGCGACTGGCTAGTTCCTCACGAATGGCTTCGCAGGCGAGGAACACCGCTGACCCGATTGACGCTGCCCCCCAGCTGCCGCCTGAACCGGGACCGCGTGGATGCTTGGTATCGCCGAGTTGGACGTCGACCGCATCAGGGTTCAGCCCAAGCATTTCGCCCGCAATCTGGCCAAGGATTGCGTAAGTGCCCGTTCCGATATCGGTCATGTCAGTTTCGACCAATGCAGTGCCATCGGCGCGCAGCGTCACTCGCGCCTTTGCCTCGCCAACATTATGGACACGTGCGGCGCTGGCAACACCCGTTCCGATCCACCATTCGCCATCACGGCGGTTTCTCGGCATCCGCTTACCCTTTTTCCAGCCAAAGGATTTAGCGCCTTCAATCAGGCATTCGGCCAGTTTGCGCGACGAATAGGGGGTGCCTTTGACAGGATGTTTGTCTGGCAGATTGCGCAAGCGAAGCTCGATCGGATCCATCTCCAGCTTTTCAGCTAGCTCGTCAATCGCAGCCTCAAGCGCGGGCATCCCGACTGCTTCGCCGGGCGCCCGCACCGACCCTGCCGTCATCCGGTGAATTCGCGCGACCGCGATTTGCATGATCCGGTTATCTCCAGCGTAAAGGAAATCGGTCGACTGCGTAACAGGTTCGGCAAATTCCTCACCGGGCAGGTTCGATACTACGGCCTCATGCCCGATGCCCGTAAACGTACCGTCAGATTTGGCCGAAAGCCGCACGCGTTGCCGCGTTTCGGAACGGCGCATGATGGTCTGGAATACCTGCTGACGCGACATCACCACGCGTACCGGGCGATTGAGTTCCATTGCCGCAACCGACGCCGCAACGACTTCTTCGCTGATGCCCAGTTTCGAGCCAAAGCCGCCACCGACATAGCGCGAGATCAACCTGATCTGCGATTGTTTTAGCTCAAGCGCGTCGGCCAATTCGGCGATATTGTAATTGAGCATTTGCAGTGATGCGTGGACGGTCAGCATTTTGCCGTCCCATTGCGCGATTGCGGCATGCGGTTCCATCGCGGCGCTGGCATGGCCTTCTGTCTTGAAGGTTAGATCGATGCACTGATCGGCATCCTCCATGGCTTTTTCGAGATCGCCCTTGTTTGTGCCATCGGGTTGCAGTTCTGGTACGACGTCTTCCGGATTGAACTCTGCATATTCCGCCGCATATTCGACAACCAGAGATTTCGCGGCGTCACGCCCCTGTTCGAATGTCTCCGCGACCACAAGCGCGACTGGTTGACCCCAGTAATGCACACTACCGATGCTGTGTTCAGGCGCTTCGTTCGCGGTTCCCTGCGCTGGCCGCGCGATCATTCGCGGTTCGCTGATAACGGCGATGACACCCGGCATCGACAGCACCGATTGTTTGTCGATGCGTGTCACCTTGCCGCGCGCGCAGGTCGACGTGACTATTACGCCCTCAAGACAGCCATCGATGACATATTCAGCGGCATAGGTCGCCGCGCCGCTGACCTTGAGCAACCCCTCGGGCCGGTCGAGCGGTTTGCCGATAATGCCTTGCGCCATATGATCGAGCACGTTGCGCTCATCTGGCTTATCATGCTTCATATGGGCGGTCATGCCCAAACCTCCGTTGCTTCACACAAAGTCGCGATTAACGTCCGGCGCACGAGCGGTATCTTGTAATCATTGTCGCCCACGCCGCGCGCGACGTCTACGAGGACGTCAGCCGCCTTTTCAAAAAGAGCCATTCCCGGCTTTTCTCCAACCAGCATCTGTGCCAATCGCTCGTCCACCCACGGCTTTGGCGCAATGCTGCCAAACGCCAGATCTGCCCGTGCTATCTTGCCTCGTTTTACATCGACAATTGCTGCGACCGAACATAAAGCGAAGGCGTAAGACGACCGTTCGCGCACCTTGCGGTATAACTGCTTCCCAGACACTGGCGCGGGTAAGTGGACAGCGACAACCAACTCGCCGGATCCCAATATGTTATCCAACTCGGGCGTATCGCCGGGGCAGCGATGAAATTCGCGTACTGGAACCGTGCGGCGTTCGTTATCAGGGCCGGAAATTTCGACCTGAGCGTCGAGCGCGGCCATCGCCACCGCCATGTCGCCAGGATACGTTGCGATACAATGAAGGCTCGTTCCGAGGATTGCGTGAATCCGCGCCACGCCCTTTAAGGCACCACAGCCCGAGCCAGGCTGGCGTTTGTTGCATGGCTGGTCGATATTGGTGAAATAGGGGCAGCGCGTCCGCTGGCCAAGATTGCCGCCGACACTCGCCTTGTTACGTAATTGCTGCGTGGCACCGGCAAGGATGGCCTTGACCAGCACCGGATAATCAACCCGGATCCGTTGGTCGACCGCGACAGCAGTGTTCGACGCCAATGCCGCTATACGCAAGCCTGTAGCGGTATCTTCTATCCTGCGATCATCGAGAGAATTGATGTCGACGAGGCGCGCAGGTGTTTCAACCTGCAATTTCATCAGGTCGATAAGGTTAGTGCCGCCTGCAATCGCCTTCGTGCCTTTTTCAGCGCAAAGCATTGTTGCCCGTTCAACAGTTTCAGCGCCCGCATATTCGAAGTTTTTCATTGGTCAGCATCCGCAACTTCGCGAATGGCCGCTACTATGTTTGGATAGGCACCGCACCGGCACAAATTGCCGCTCATACGTTCGCGGATCTCGTCATCGGTCAGAGAAGGCCGCGTTCGCACATCATCGGTCGCGTCGCTTGGCCATCCTTCGGCGATTTCAGCGAGCATTGCGGTTGCCGAACAAATCTGCCCGGGGGTGCAATATCCGCACTGGAAACCGTCATGTTTGACGAACGCCTGTTGCATTGCAGACGGCTGTTCGGCGCTGCCGATACCTTCAATAGTAATGACATCGCAATTATTGTGCATGACCGCGAGGGTAAGGCAACTATTGATACGCACGCCGTCCAGAAGCACCGTGCAGGCACCGCATTGACCGTGGTCACAACCCTTCTTGGTTCCGGGTAGGCCTGCATGGTCACGAATGAAATCGAGTAGACTGACACGCGGATCGGCGGGAAGTTGATATTCTAAGCTGTTAATTACGATCGGCATCGCCGCACCTCCGTTTGGAGAAGCGATCCAACTGCAACTTGGTTCCGACCAACCCAAATTTTTTGCCGGCTCACCACATTTTGGTGACCCCAGCGGACCTCAGTGCTACCTAGCCCAGGGTTTTGGTCTGCACATGGCCCAACCTCAGAAATACAAAGCTGAAGAACAGCATAAAAATGAAGTCATTGGCTCCATAAATCGTATAAAATGCTCCTGCCAGAACATCCTGTTCGTAGATCGCACTCAAGGAATGCGATGTTATGAAAGCCAGCCAGACAATTACATAAACTAGCTTCTCGATAGCGAAAACACCCACAAGCCATCGCGCCTGATTATAGCTTTTGCAAACTGAGATATAAGCCAAGCCCCACAAGATGATCGAGATTAGTCCAAAATAGCCCATCACATCTGGTTGGGTTGCCAGCATCACATCATTTGTGAGAGCTTTGGAGCATATAATCACCCCCAAAATATTACTCAGGCCAGCAATTATAAATCCCTTATGGATCATCTTGTCCGTCATTTAAGGTCACTTTCGCGCACTGCAAAATTGTTGCGATTAGCATCATCAATGATCTTGACGGCACGGCCAAATTTTTGACGCACTTGAGCTGCCCATTTTTCGCAGCACCCACAACCGGGGTCGCGATGCATAACGATGTCATTTGCCGCCATTGTCGATGTCGAAAACAAGGCAAGGGTGAGAATTAGTTTTTTCACAGGTGATCTCCTTCGCTTCAACGCGGTAGCATTCGGGGGCAACCATGCCGCCCCCGAACATCGTCACTTATTTGGCTTCCATATCACCCATGTCATGGCCTTCATGGCCGGACTTGTCAGACGTCTTGGCTTTCTCATCACAGCAAGCCATTTTGCCCTCCTCGCCCTTCTTGCAGCAGCAGCACTCCTTCTTGGGTGCGGGCGGTTCTGCTGCAAAGGCAGCACCGGACACGGTCAGCGCAACTGCGCAGATTAACATCTTCATTTTCATAATAATCTCCATGATATTGATTGGCTAAAACGTATTTAGCCCAATCGCGGAGGCGGCGTTTGCGGGATGGCGTTAATGCCAACCGTCGATGGCTCTTGTTCTCGCAGATATTTCAGCGAGTGGAGAGCTATATGGTAATTGTGGGCATCCCCTGTCTTAAACAAAACAGGACAGCCGACGTGACACATGCCAGATTGTTGCTTATTCGAATGATGGGTTGCAGCGGAATCCTCAGGGCCGACAAGACTGGCCTCCATTGCTGCGCAATTTTCCATGATTTGGCTTTGCGAGACGGGCGGGGGAGCTGATGAAAAACAATTTGCTTCGGAACGTCCCGCAACCAAGATCATCGTCAGCGCCAACAGCATGTTTATGACAGACATTAACCGAGGGCGACGAAGTAAATTCACGACTTGGAACACCTCAACGGCCGCTTCAGAACAACGATATCGCTAATTGAAGATTTCATGACACCGCAATCCGCTTGGCTTTGCGTTTGCGACGAAGCGGCCAGCGAATGAATAACAAAACCGTGCCAGCAAGACCTAGGACCAAGCCTCCAATAGCAAAAGCTAACAACCACCAGGTGTTGAAATTCTCGTGGTTCTTCCAATCCATGATGTGGAGGCTCCAGAAGAAATCATAGAGCCGCCAAGTGCCGGTACGAACGGCGGTGATTTTCCCGGTATCGACGGCAACAAAGATGCTGGTGGCGTCAGGGTCGGAATAAGCGATACGCCATGCAGGCAGCGCAGCCCGATATTCAGGACTTTCGGTTGTCACGCGCGACGCTTTGGAAACCGGCTTCACAGCTGACTTCCATGCTACATTTGCAATAGCCGTTGCTTGCGTGGCACCGATCGGGGGAATTAGCTCTCCTGTTTGGGCATCAAAGAGTTTAACGCCTTTGGCTGTCGTCACTTCAGCAACCGCGCGACTTCCCATCATGTGCCAGTTGATAGCTTCAACTGGCGCTCCAGTCATTGCGCTTATCCGGGCCGGACCGGCAAAGCTGCTGCCTGCCGGAATCGTCATCACTGTTTCACGGTCAACAAGATGCTCGCCTCGCACCTTGTCGATAGGCAGAAAGCTCATAATCACGCCGCTGGCAAACCAGATCAGCAGCTGCGCACCAATAACTAAAGCCAACCATTTATGGATACGGCTGGCAGTCAGGTGAATGCGGGTGCGTCGGCTGCTCAGAACCAGATCCTTATCCCGGCTACAAGGCTGATTGTTTCAGGATCTTCGCCCGCCACCCGCGAAAAACGAGCAGTCGCGCCCGTCTGCTTTCGCCATTCGACGCCAATATAAGGCGCAATTTCTTGCTCGATTTCGTAGCGCAGGCGTAACCCGGCTTCAAAGTCTGTCAATCCTGACCCGACACCGATCGCGCGAATATCCTGGAAAGCAACATTTGCTTCGATCCGGGGCTGCAATATCAGCGACTGCGTAATTCGCTGGTCATAAGACGCCTCCAGCCGTGCGCGGACCTCGCCCTTGTTTGATACAAAGCCAGCTGCGTTTACCTTGAACCAATAGGGCGCTATCCCTTCAACACCTGCAACGAGATAGGTGCGCGACGGATCTGGCTTCAGGTCATACCTAACGCCGGCTTGCAGGTTCCAGTATGGCGCAATCGCACGTGAGTAGAGGGCCTGCAATTCCAGATCATCAATGCGCTCACCAAACGCGCCTTCGCCCTCAAACTTGATGCCAAAGCGGTTGATGTTTCCGCCGGTAAAAGCCTCGCCTTCAAACCGGTAGCTTTCGCTGCCCTTTTGAACGCCAACTTCAAGCAGGTCGATCGTCACAAGCGAATAGCCCATGCCGCCAACCTCATATGCCAGTTCCTTGCGGGAGCGCGCCATGATATCGCTGCCAAATATGGCGTCCGCCGCGTGATCGCCCGGCGGTGCCGGGGCTGGCACATTGCCGACTTCGTCCATTGGGGTCATTTCAGCCGCACCGGCGCTCATATCATGGCCGGCATGGGGATCGGCCGCGTCTCCGGCTGGCTGTTCCTTGACCGCCTCATCGGCAGTGCCCATGTCGTGACCGGCATGGGGGTCGCTTGCAGGAGCGGATGTGCTTTGCTCGGCCTTCTCGGCAGGCATGTCATGCCCTTGATGGCCCGACTGCGCGAGAGCGGGAGTTGCCAGCAAAGCGGCGGCAGGAAGCAGCAGAGAATAATTCATTACCCTTCCTCTTCTTGCCGAACGGTCACAACGCGAAACATTCCTGCATGCATGTGCATCAGCATGTGGCAGTGAAACGCCCAGTCACCCATTGCGTCGGCGGTAAAGTCAAACGTGACCTTAGCTCCCGGCAACACATTCACGACATTTTTGCGCGGATATTGCCCTTTTTGTCCGTTCACTACCTCGAAAAAATGGCCATGTAGATGGATCGGATGCGGCATCATCGTGTGGTTGATCAGGTTCACGCGAACACGTTCATTGTGTCGAAACGGCAGCGGCTCGGCTTTCTCGCTATATTCCTCGCCGTCCATCGACCACATGTAGCGTTCCATATTGGCAGTCAGATGCACGTCGATTTCACGCGAGGGTGTGCGCTGGTCGGGATTGGGTTCAAGCGCGCGGAGCTGGCTGAGCGTCAGCACACGGTGCGGGACTCTCTCCAAACCCGTCGGCCGCTCCTTATTGCGATCCATTGGCATTGGCGCAAGGCTGGCCACACCCGGTCCCATTTTTACCTGCGGCGCAACTGACGGGTCACGCATATTCATGGAGCCGTGATCCATGCTTCCCATCGCAGCCATTTCTTCAGGCGTCATCTTGCTATGATCCATACCGGCCATGTCGCCGCCACCGCCGCCATGATCCATGCCCATGTCCTTCATCGTCAGCAGAGGCCGTTCGCGAAGCGGCGGTATCGGTGCCACCATTCCCATTTGCGGGGCCAGCGTCGCACGGCATTGGCCTGAACGGTCGATAGATTCAGCGATGAAGGCGAAGGGTATCGCTTCTTTAGGCTCAATGATCACGTCCCAGGTTTCAGCAACAGCGATTTGGAACTCGTCGGTCTCAACCGGGGTTAGCGGCAAGCCGTCGGCAGCCACGATCGTCATCGGCAGGCCTGGCACGCGGATGTTGAAATTGCTCATCGCCGCGGCATTGATAATGCGCAATCGCACGCGCTCGCCGGGTTTGAAAATGCCGGTCCAATTGCCCATGCTGTCGTGGCCGTTGATTAGATAATGATAATAGGCGCCTGTCACATCGGCAATGTCGGTCGGGTCCATCAACATTTGACCCCACATCATACGTTCAGACAGCGGCTGATCTTCGCCTTTCGCAAGGCCAGCAAAAGTCTGTTTCCGCTTGTTGAAATAGCCCGCCTTTTGCTTCTGCTTGGTAAAGTTCACATGCGCGTGCGCGAAGCTCCAGTCCGATAGCACCAAGACATGCTCGCGGTCATAAGCAATCGGGTCTATGCCAGCGGGATCGACAATGAGCGCGCCATACATGCCCATCGCCTCCTGCATGTGCGAATGGCTGTGATACCAATAGGTGCCATGCTGCCTCATCGGAAATTCGTAGGTAAAGCTCTCGCCGGGGCCGATGCCAGGATAGCTTACTCCGGGAACTCCGTCCATGTTGAAGGGAAGCAACATCCCATGCCAATGGACCGACGTATCTTCTTCAAGGGTATTGCGGACCACCAGCTTTACGTTTTGACCTTCACGAAGGCGAATGAGTGGCCCTGGGAGCGTCCCGTTAATCGTGTAGGCATGGCCGGTTTTTTTACCAAGACGGAATGCGGATTGCCCCACGCTGACTTCAATATTGTCACCTGATAACATGCCAGGCTGACCCGCAAGAGCGTGAAGGCCGTGCGAGCCGCTTTTTGCCCAAGCGGGAAATAGAGGACTAAGCGCCATGCCGCCGCTCGCGAGAGCAGCACCGCGCAATAGGTTTCGGCGATCTACTGGAGTTGTCAGTGTCATAGGATGTCCATAAGTTTGTTCTTCCCATGATACGCCCGCCAGAGCTTAATCCCTCAATAATTCGTTTAATTTTGCTCTTGCACGATAAAGCCGTGTTTCAACCGCTTTTTCGCTAATACCCAAAACTTGCGCCGCATCAGCTTGGGTCATTCCTTCAATTGTCCGCAATATAAGGGGTTCGCGGATCGCCTGCGGCAGTCGCGCAATTGCTGCCTGCACGCGCACAAGCTCCGCACGGTCAAAAACCTGCTGATCAACACCAACCGTATCGTCAGCGATAGTCTCTGCTAACTCCATCGGCATTGCGAAGGAGAACAGTCGCCTAACCGCGCGCTTGCGCGCCCAGTCACGACACTTGTTAATAGCAATCCGTGCAATCCATGTTTTGAACGGACGTTCACTGTCATAGGTTTTGAGCGCAGCAAAGGCCGATACAAATGTTTCTTGAGTCACATCAACCGCTGCATCGCTATCACCGATTGTTGCCCGCACGACACGGAAAACTGGCTCTCGATAACGCTCTAGCAAGGCAGTGTATGCGGCCTGCCTCCCACCAATTGCCAGGGCCGATAGTTCGCTATCTGAACAGTCAGCTAAAACAACGCTCATTTTTGGTCGTCGGTCAGAGCCTTGACCACGGCTGCATCGAATTTGACCATTTGATCGGGCTTCAGCAGCGCACGCATTGAGAATATATGCTCGAGCGTCTCTTTCTGCAGCTGACTCATCGCCATATGAGACTGATCGACGGCCGCGGCAACTTCAGTGCCGTACCCATGTTCTTTTTCAATCGCTGATGCCAGCGAGGCATTGTCTGCTCGCATTTCGAGTTCGAGAGCCTGTTTGCGAATTGCGAACTGCTTTTCTAAAATTTCAAGCTGCGCAAGTTGTTTGGCATCAAGGTTTAGTCCATTATGCAATAACGCATGAATTTCGCTTTCTGGCGGCGGCGTAGGCGCGGTCAGCGTGCGTCCTGCATACACGCCCGCCAACGCCGCCAAGAATACCATGACGGCGATCAAAAAGGTCCGTCGGAACCCACCCATCAACCACTCTCCAACAATGTTGAGGGAGCGAGAGCCGTTGTGACGCCAAAGGGCGACGGAGTAGCTGCGGCTTTTGCAGGCGTGCCGGGGACAACACCGCTAACTAAACCCATTCCCATTGCCGCAACGATGGCGAACCCTGCCATCCGGCCTGAAAGCGGGTTAGCGTTCCCCTGACGTTCGGCAAGTTGTGATAGAACGATTTTATCAATTGTTGCCAGCCGACGTGGCAAGGGTTCTGCCTGAATATTGATGAGAATTTCGTCTAGATGATCCATGCTACTATCCTTTCGGTCAATAACCATACGCAGGGGACACGAAAATCCCTCAAACTTATTAGGACGCAATGTGATGGGCATGCACGGATTTCACTTACCGCATGTAACGACCCAAGACTGTTGCAAGCTCAGCTACCACTTTTTCACGATCCACACTGCTAATCAAGGACAGCTACTTGCGCGCTTTAATACTCGTGAACTAGCTCATCCATCAATGCCGCAACAGCGCCGCGCACTGCAGAGACGATGTGCAGCGGATCGGCACACGGAGCCTCGGATAATACGCTACGTTCAATTGCGGCAACCTGACCTGCGATCCTATGAATGCGCGCGATAACTTTGTCATGACGGCTGGACGTTCTCATACCATAACCCCGTATGGTAGCTCATTCACTAAATCAAGAATTGGTGAGGGATGATTTCGCGAGATGCGTATTATGGTTAGATCACCTTATCTGGAGAGAACTCATGACAAAGTTTCGTTTATTATTCGCTGCACCATTCTTAGCTGCAATGGCGTTCTCCGGCGCAGCTCATGCTCATGCTAAGCTCGTTAAGTCAACGCCAGCTGCGAACGCTGTTGTTGCCAAGCCGACAAAAATTGTCCTGACTTTTAACGAAAAGCTAATAGCAAAATTTGCGACTACCACTTTGACGATGACAGCAATGCCTGGAATGAAGGATCATGCGCCAATGAAGATTAGCGGCGTAACTTCTGCAATGAGCAAGGACGGCAAGACTATGACGCTTATGATGAAGCGTGCTTTGGTTGCCGGAACCTATGAATTGAAATGGGCCGCTGCTGGTTCAGACGCGCATAGGATGGAAGGCGCCTTCACTTTTACCGTGAGCTAACAGCATGATCGAATATCTTAACATCGGCATCAGGTTTGCACTCTTTGCAAACTTGATGCTGTTGTTTGGACTTCCGCTGTTTGCTCTCTATGCGTTGCGAGGCGCTGAACGCTTGCAACCATCACTTCTGCCAGTTGAAACCCTCATATGCTGGCTTGCCGTGTCGGGTATCGCGCTCTCTGTGCTAAGTATTACGGCGATGACTGCCTCGATGGCAGGGGTTCAACTGCTTGAGGTGGATACCGAGTCAGTTAAGATGATGATTTACGATACGCCAATGGGGAATGCGTGGTTCATGAGGGTCATCGCGTTGATCGCTACGCTGTTCGTTGCCTTTCGGATGACTAAGGCGAAGTTTTTACCCAAACTGATTTTTGTAACGCCCGCGTCAGCAGTTGCACTTGCCTCCGTAGCCTGGACAGGTCACGGCGCAGCGGGTGAAGGTTCTGCCGGCACTGCACAACTTATTGCTGACGTAATCCATCTTTTGGGTGCCGGGGCTTGGTTCGGTGCACTATTTGCTCTCACTATAATGCTGTTTCGCCGCGCCGAGTCAGCAAGTGAGGAATATTTACGCCTTAGTCATCGTTTGCTTCAGGAATTTTCTGTCGCGGGAACTGTAATTGTCGCTCTGGTTTTTGGATCCGGATTAGTGAACGGCTGGATGCTCGTTGGCCCGCAAAATGTATTTAACGTTTTCGGCACGCCGTACGGGCAGATTCTGGTCGCAAAGCTCGTATTATTTGGCATGATGCTATCACTCGCTGCTGCAAATCGTTTCAGCCTGACCCCGGCGTTTGAACGTGCTCTTCAAGGCGGGGGAGTAACTTCAACCTTGACAAAATTACGCAAAAGTCTGGTGATTGAGCTAAGCCTAGCTGTAATAATCGTCGTGTTGGTCGCGTGGTTAGGCACGCTTCAGCCACCCGCCGCATTATAATGGGAAGCAACGCTTATAAGACCTGTCGGAACTAATGAGCGTCGGCCCAGTTAGCTTAGCTGAGCGACGTCCATGGGTTCTGACCGCTCGCCCAATTGAACATCTTCGCCGGCCTCGACGTGTTGGAAGTATGCTTTTACCACCATTTCTTGCAAATCCAGTTGAGTTCCAATTGGCCGACAGGACAAGCAAGGATATTAGCATGAAATTTTATCGTATAGCAGCCGCGGTGCTTACCTTGTCATCTCCAGTGTTGGCGCAACAGGCGCCGGTTCCACCCATGGATCACAATAAGATGCAGACATCGGATAAAGCCCCTGTTCCACCTATGAACCATAGCAAAATGGACCATAGCGAGATGACTATGGAACATTCGGACATGATGGCGATGATGAATGATCCGAATAATCCCTATGGTGCTACCGAGATGGAAATGCACAAAAAAATGATGATGGCAAAATCGGGGTTACCGTCTGAATTGTGGACGCGTAAAATGATCGAGCATCATCGCGGCGCGATAGCCATGTCACGCGTGGCGCTTGAGAAGGCAACAGACAAGCAAACGCGCAAGATGGCGCAAATGACGATCATCGCACAAACTCGGGAAATCGTACAGATGCAGGCATGGCTCAAAAGCCACGGCAAGACCTCTCAATAGGCTCGTCTGGCTTTGCAACTGAGGTAAAAGCCGACCGCACTTGATTATTCCAGTTGACTTGGGCCGACCGTACTTCGCGTTTCTCGACATACGGTCGGCCAGTGTCGTTTTCAGGCGCGATGGGCTAACATTAGAACCGCGCAGCTGCGGCAAAGAGCATAAACATCAATTCTAGCCAACTATGTTTTGGTGACGGGAATGATAAACAATTGATCCGGCCGAAGAGGCACAGATGTAAATGGCATCGGCGCTTTGCTCCAACCGTAGGTAAAAGATATGCCATCTGGAAATTCTCATACTGCCCAAGCATTATCATCAACGGGAGTACGTGACGATGCCGCAAGTCTAAACTCTGCACTTGATCCCGTCTGCGGGATGAAGGTTGATCCTGCGACCACCGCGCATCATGCTACTCATGACGGCGCTCATTTTCATTTCTGCAGCGCGGGATGCTTGGCTAAATTCACTGCGGAGCCCACCAAATATCTCGCCGATAGCCTGCGTGCGGAACCTCTTGCTGCACCCGGTGCGATGTGGACCTGCCCAATGCACCCTGAAATTCGCCAGCAGGGTCCGGGAACTTGCCCAATTTGCGGGATGGCGCTGGAGCCCGAAGAGCCATCGCTCGATGATGCGCCGAACCCCGAGCTGGTCGATTTCACGCGGCGCTGGTGGGTGTCGGCAGCGTTTGCGGTGCCGCTCCTGATCCTGACGATGGGGACGGAGTTTCTCGGCCTGCATTTGGTCGATCCCGCATATTCGCCGTGGATTCAACTAGGGCTGACAGCACCGATCGTACTGTGGGCAGGCTGGCCATTTTTCACGCGCGGATGGACATCAATCGTCACAGGCAAGCTCAATATGTTTACGCTTATCGCCATCGGCGTTGGCGCAGCATTTTTATATAGTGTGGTGGCGACGTTCGCGCCAGGTCTGTTTCCAGAGACATTTAGAATGCACGGCGGAATGGTGCCTGTTTATTATGAAGCGGCCGGCGTGGTCGTGGCTCTGGTGTTACTTGGACAAGTGTTGGAGCTGCGCGCAAGAGCGGCGACCGGCAAGGCAATCCGCGCGCTGCTCAATCTCGCGCCAAAAACCGCGCGACGGATCAATGCCGATGGCACCGAAACCGAGGTTCCTTTAGCCGACGTTCAAACAGGCGACCGCCTGCGCGTTCGGCCCGGCGAGGCTGTGCCAGTGGACGGAATTGCCATCGAAGGACGGTCATCGGTAGATGAGTCGATGTTGACGGGCGAACCATTGCCGGTCGCCAAAGAGGCGACAAGCGCACTGACCGGCGGCACGGTCAATGGCACCGGTAGCATTGTCATGGAGGCACATGCCGTCGGCAGCGACACGATGCTCGCGCGCATCGTCCGCATGGTGGCCGAAGCCCAGCGCAGCCGTGCACCTATACAGGCCGTGGCCGACCGGATATCAGGATGGTTCGTGCCGCTGGTGATTGCAATTGCCATCGCTTCCTTTGCGGTCTGGAGCCTTGTCGGTCCAGAACCGCGCATTGGCCATGCGCTTCTAAATGCGATTGCTGTTCTCATCATCGCATGCCCTTGCGCGCTGGGGCTGGCAACGCCGATGTCGATCATGGTGGCAACCGGACGCGGCGCACACGCTGGCGTGTTGGTCAAACATGCTGAAGCGCTACAAGCCTTCGAAAAGGTCGATACCCTTGTTATCGACAAGACTGGAACGCTTACCGAAGGAAAGCCCAAGCTGGTTGCCATCGAGACAATTGGAGGGATCGACGAGAATGAGTTGCTGGCCTTAACGGCAGCTGTGGAGGCGCGCTCAGAGCATCCGCTGGCCTATGCGATTGTGGTCGCAGCGAACGAGCGCAAGTTGGAACTGGGCGATCCACAAAATTTTGAGGTTCAAGTTGGCGCGGGGATTAGCGCGACTGTAGGGGGTCGCGCCGTTGTAATCGGCAACGCAGCGCAGATGCAGCGCATCGGCGTCGATCCAGCCCCACTCAATGACGCTGCTGAAAGCAGACGCCGCGAAGGTGCTGGCGTAATGCTCATCGCTGTCGATGGCAAACTTGCAGGACTTGTTGCTGTAGCTGATCCTATTCGTGCGAACGCACGCGAGGCGATAGAGGCTCTAAGAACGCAGGGCCTGCGCGTCATCATGCTGACAGGTGATAATCCGACAACTGCGCAAGTCGTGGCCGATGCCGTGGGTGGCCTCGACGGCGTTCATGCCGAACTTAAGCCCGATGATAAGGCACGCATTGTGGGCGAGCTCAAAGCCTCTGGCGCAATGGTGGCTATGGCAGGTGACGGGATTAACGATGCCCCGGCACTCGCTGCCGCCGATGTTGGCCTAGCAATGGGCACCGGCACGGATGTTGCGATCGAAAGCGCAGGAATCACACTAACCAAAGGCGATCTGGCCGCTGTCGTTCGCGCCCGTGCGCTGGCTAAGGCGACAATGCGCAACATCCGCCAAAACCTGTTTTTCTCGTTTCTGTTCAACGGGATTGGTGTACCCGTGGCGGCGGGCGTCCTTTATCCGGTGTCAGGCATACTTATGTCACCGATGTTTGCGGGCGCTGCGATGGCGTTGTCATCGTTTACGGTGGTGATGAACGCGCTAAGGCTAAACCGTGCGAAGCTCTAAATAGCGCTTTAATTGATTACTGCGTATCGAATGTCGGAAATTTGCCCAAACCGGGCGATAAGTTGCTTCCTGAATGAAGGGCAGTTTACCCAATTGTGCTGGCGAAACCGGACTGGCACGCCCGTCAAAAAGAGAGGGAATATCAACATAGCTCATTTAATGTCCGCTGACGGCCATGCGAATTAGCGTGTATAACGACTATTGGGGCGCAAAGCGGAATGGCTGCAACTTTTCCGATTATAGACAGCTCGTTGAGGTTCGTTCACCAAGCATCATTTGTCACAACCGCCTTTGGTGATGCAGCAGAGCGCCATCTTCAAAAGGGCAGCACATGTTTTCGATGAAATCTCTTATGGACGCGTAAGAATGTTGCCAAAGTACAACACTCAGCAGACCCACGCGCCTGGCTGCTTTATAGCCTTTTCGGAGGAAGGGTAATCACAGTAAGGGTAAAGCAAAGGTGCTCGTGGGGAGGATTGAACTCCCAACCTGGTCATTACCAAAGCAAGGGAGGCACGGTTGGAGCATCATGAAATCTGCCCGATTTAGGTGATTGAGGTTGTGCTTTCACCAAGGACTCATGTCAGACCCAAACTGTCCGGAGTTGTGGTTTTGGCGTTTTCCTGTGGAAAGATCTTTGGCCCAATACAATTACATTACGTTACCTACGGGGCGGGTAATTGGGGGTCTCGAAGAGAAGCATAGAAACGGCGGATTTCTGAGAACCCGCCGCCCTATTGTGCGACCCGTTAGTCGGGAATAGCCTCAGATAGCTCGAAGAACGCCTCCATGCCTACCTCGTAATAGTGCGGTAACATTTGCAAAAAGAGGCCGGATAGTTCGGATGGACAATAACAATTCCGAGGAATTCTAAACCTTAACTATTTTTGTGTCGAAATGCTTTGCATTGCGACCGCCCGGTCCATAATCTGTGCAATAAAGTGAAATTTTATATCTATACAACGTATGATTATGTCTTTTTATGCTAAAGCCACAGACGGGAGCGAACATGCCGAAAAATACTGGAATTCGGCTTCAGCAGCAACTTTTCCCTTCAATCCACGAAAACTCTCCAATTTATCTTAGAAATTCGAACCGTTGCTTGGAAGCTATCGTGGGTGGTATGACCTGTTGCTGGGAGCTGTAGTCGCAATGCTTGATAGTTTTTATTCACGCGGAGGCCAAGCAGCACAAAAGCTTCTGTCGAAATCTTCCACCCTACGCAGCATTGGCGCGCTCAGTTATGGCATTGGCCTTGCAGCGTTCATCCCCGCGCTGGCTCTTCGCTTTGCGCTTGAAGAACTGATCCCGAATTTTCCGTATATTACATTCATTCCGGCAGTCATAATTTCCGCATTTCTGGCTGGGTCCCGTGCGGGTGTGCTCTGCGCAGCATTATCGTTTCTGTCGGCCTGGTACTGGTTCGTTGACCCGATGGTGCCATTCTCAACCAGCTTCACCGCGGTTGTCGGCCTTGGCCTGTTTGCCTTTATCGCTGCCGTCGACATTGCTATCATTGAAATTGCCTCAAAAGTTGTTGATCGCCTCACAACACAAGAGGCGCAGCTCAATACCATTGTTGAAACAGTCCCGGTCGGCCTACTTATGGCTAAGTTCCCTTCAGGTAAGATTATGGGAGGGAACAAGTATATCGAGCGCATGCTCAAGCACCCTGTATTCTATTCGGCCGACTTCCAAAGCTATGGCGAGTGGGTATCCTTTCATGAAGACGGGTCACGCGTAGAAGCTGACGAGTACCCGCTCGCGGCCATCATGCTTCGCGGCGAAGAAAACCCTAACCTCGACGTTCATTACCAGCGCGGCGACGGATCCAAAGCATGGATCAGGATCGTGGCACGGCCAGTGCGGGATAATGGAGGAAAAATTACTGGCGGCGTGGCCGCCGTCATCGACATAGACGAACAGCATAAAACCCAAATTGCCTTGAAAGAGGCCCTGAGAGACAAGGAGGTGCTTCTTTACGAGGTAAATCACCGCGTGAAGAACAGCCTTCAGCTCGTCAGTTCAATTCTGCTTTTGGAGGGCGCAAAGATAGGCAACAGCGACGCCCGCTCGGCCATCATGGTCGCTCGGGACAAGGTGGATTTGGTTGCGCGGCTTCACCAGCTTCTATACGCAAATGGTGCCCACGACCGTGTTGATCTTAAGATCGCTCTCGAAGATGTCGTGCGCCATTTAATCCTCTCTGCAGGCAGAGACGATGTAACGCTGGAATTTGGTTTTTCAGGTGATCTGATGGTCGATATACAAAAGGCGAGCCCGCTGGTTCTGGCGGTCAACGAGATCGTCACCAACGCGCTGAAATACGGTCTGGGTTCGGAACAGCCGAAGCTAACCGTGACTGCCAACAACATCGGCGATAAAATGACGCTGGTAATCCGGGATAACGGCCCCGGCATCGCCGTCACAACGCCCGAGAAAAAGCCCGGCATGGGAAGTGAAATTATCAAGGGCCTCGTATCCCAGATGCGCGGCACACTCGTCCTTGAAAGTAATGCCTCGGGGACGGCGAACATCTTGACGGTGCAGCTTGATCCCCATTCCTCGGACCGAAAAGGCACGAGTTGATGAAGATACTGCTTGTTGAAGACGAGTACCTCGTGGCCACGTCGCTGAAGTTTTTACTGGCAACGATGGGATATGAAGTCGTGGGTATTGCCGACGATGTGGCTTCGGCTATAAATGAGGCAGAGCGCACACATCCACAGCTTGCATTTGTGGATATCCAGCTCGCGCAGGGCGATTCAGGGCTCGATGCTGCGGCTGAACTCCAGAAGCGCGGTGTCATTTGCATATTCCTTACAGGCAACCCGCCAGGTGGACCGAGGCCGGATCTCGCACTCGGTTGTTTGCCAAAGCCCTTTTCCGATGTTGGTCTCGCAGGCGCCATCAAAA
>NZ_JBKJMB010000034.1:0-7227 GCF_046596595.1 Sphingorhabdus sp. | reverse complement strand
AAAAAAGCTTGCTGACGTGGGCGATGGCGAATGGAATGTGCGTCAGCTAACCGCGTTGTTGCAAGCTACCGTTAGCGGAAAGGCGCAAATCGATGTGTACGAAATGGACCTTGTGCGCCCTGACAAGAGCACATTACGCCTTTTGATTAACGCCCATACGCTCGATTATTTTGAAGCCGAGAGCATCCGTGTCGTCTTGGCAATAACCGATGTGACGGCGCAGCGACTGGCCGATAGGCTCCGCGACGACCTTGTGCGTGAAAAGCAGCTGTTGTTGCATGAAATTCAACACCGCGTTGCCAACAGCCTTCAAATTATCGCCAGCTTATTGCTGCAAAGCGCACGAAAGGTTCAATCGAGCGAAACCCGCGAACATCTGCGCGATGCCCATAACCGCGTGATGTCGATCGCCATGTTGCAAAAGCATTTGTCGTCAACAGCGATTGAGGATGTCGCCCTCAACAACTACTTTAAAGACTTGTGCACTAGCATTGGTGCATCGATGATCGGCGATCCGAAGCGATTGGTGCTCACATCTGAAGTTGATGACAGCGTTGTCGATCCCGATACCTCGGTCAGCCTTGGGCTGGTGGTCACTGAATTGGTCATCAACGCGCTGAAGCACGCATTTCCGGGGCGGACCCAGCATGGCACCATTAAAGTTGGTTTTAAGTCGGATGAAAATTCATGGACGCTGGTTGTGGCAGATGACGGCATTGGTATGCCGAAGGATGAAGAGGATCGTAAACCTGGCCTAGGTACAGGTATTGTGGAGGCGCTGGCCAGCCAGTTGGGGGCTGTTGTCATGGTTTCGGATATGGCGCCTGGCACCAAGGTCTCGGTGGTTCGTACCGCGTAGCCGCAACGCTGGCTTTTCGTGCGCAACGCAACTATACGCGCGCCTATCATGCAGATTCCCGGACATATCGACCCCGTAGTCACGCCGCGCGCGATCACGCCGCGCAGTGACGGACGTATCGACCTGATGGGGCTCAGCCATCTTCAAATTAGGCAATTGTTCGAAGAATCCCAGTTGGACGAAAAGGCCGCCAAGCTGCGTTCGAAGCAGGTGTTTCATTGGATTTACCACCGCGGCGTGACCGATTTCGAGGCAATGACCGACATATCCAAGACCATGCGTCCTTGGCTCGCGGACCGTTTTGTGATTGGCCGGCCCGAGATTGTCGAGGCGCAGGTGTCATCCGACGGCACGCGCAAATGGCTTTTGCGCACGGATGATGCGCAGGATTATGAGATGGTGTTCATTCCCGACGCGGATCGTGGCACTTTGTGTATCTCAAGCCAGGTTGGATGCACGCTGAACTGCCGCTTCTGCCACACGGGCACGATGCGTCTGGTGCGCAACCTGACCCCGGGTGAGATCGTGGGGCAGGTCATGCTCGCGCGCGATGCACTCGGTGAATGGCCAAAAGGCAACATGGCCTTCGCGGCGGCCGATGAGGACGAGGACGACGATGTCGGCCATTATACCGCCGACGGACGCATGCTGACCAACATTGTCCTGATGGGCATGGGCGAACCTTTGTATAATTTCGACAATGTCCGCGATGCGATCAAAATCGTCATGCACGGCGATGGCCTTGGCCTCTCGCGCCGCCGCATTACGTTGTCGACATCAGGTGTCGTGCCAATGATGGCGCGCGCGGGCGAAGAGATTAATGTCAACCTTGCCGTCTCGTTGCATGCGGTTACCAAAGAGGTCCGCGACGAACTCGTCCCCCTTAACCGCAAATATGGCATCGACGAATTGCTGCGGGCGTGTGCCGAATATCCCGGCGTAAGCAACGCGCGGCGGATTACATTTGAATATGTGATGTTGAAGGACAAGAACGACAGCGACGAGGACGCGCGCGCCTTGGTGAGCCTGATCCGTCAGTATAAGCTGCCCGCGAAGGTCAATCTCATCCCGTTCAACCCATGGCCCGGGGCGACCTATGAATGTTCCGACCCCGAACGGATCAAGCGTTTTTCCAGCATTATATTCGAAGCCGGGATTAGCGCGCCTGTCCGCACCCCGCGCGGCCGCGACATCATGGCTGCCTGTGGGCAGCTTAAATCCTCGAGCGAAAGGAAAAGCCGTGCCGAACTTGACCGCCTCGCCGAGGAAAAACAGGCGGCCCTAGGGTAAGCGCATGAGCTTTTCGTATTGGCGCTATCCTACGCGGCGTTTTTCGGTCGATGGACTGTCGTTCAGTGTCTCCAGCCGCGCGCGCAGTGATGGTTTGCACTCAACCTTATGCATGATCGGCGTTGAGCAAAGCTCTGATCAAACGCCGGTTTTTGGTCCGGAATCGGTTCGTAACCATCTTTTGCATAGCCGCCTTCCAGATGGACGCATGCTTGAGGTTGAGCTTGGCTATATGGGACTTTGGACCACAGGCATCGTTGCCCGCGTTGATGGTGTCCTCGTATATGAAAGCCACATGGGGCGCGTTCCTGCCTATCCCGAAAAATACCAAGAAGCCGCCGTACAGCACAGCAGTTTGGGTGAACCCATAAAGGCGAAGCAAGACGCCCAAGGCATGAGCGGCGGCGTATTTTCGCGCCAGAATCGGCTTCCTTTTGCGATTGATGTGGCAACAGGGTTGTTGTTCTATTTCGTGGCAAAATTCACCGATTTGCAGACCGCTGCCGTGCTTGGCATCATCATAGGTTTTGGCCTCGTGTTGTTCCAGCGCATTACAAAAATTGATGTAACGGGCGGCCTTGCCCTGTTTGGCATATTGATGCTGTGCATTTCGGCGGGGCTCGCTTTGTGGTTGAATGACGATGAATGGATTAAGCTGCGCGGGACGATAACGGGGCTTATCGCAGCCAGCTTTTTCATCATCGATGGCCTGCGCGGTGGCCCGTATATCGGCAAGGGACTGGCCCGCTATATGCCTTATACGGACATCGATGCCGGCCGTTTTGCAATCGTTATGGGCGTGATTGGTCTGTTCATGGCCGGGCTGAATTACGGCGCAGCCAAATTGCTGACGACCGATAACTGGTTATTTTACAAGACCTTCGTCGACAACTTCATTGTCATTGGTCTTGTCATGCTTGCCTTCCGATTTATTCGAAAGAAACCAATAGCCTAAGGCATGTGCCACTCAGGCAAAAATGGCCACCGATTGCACACCGGTGAGCACAGCCTCGCCCTTGCTGTTCCAGACCGTCATATATTGGCTGCTGGCGCCAGTGGCAGCGTGGTGCGTCTCGCTTGATAGATACCACCACCCGTTTTCAGTGGTCGGCCGTTCAGTGAGCATGTTGATCTGCCAGTTCATCGAACTCACCATGCCCTTTTGAGTCATCAATCCCATCGCCGAAGGCGGAAGCGCATCGCCAATGCAAATCAGTTCGGCGATATGGTCCAGACCTTCGTGCTCGGTTAGCCGGTGCCAGCTTGCGAGCCGGTTCGTGGCCAATCCAAGCTCAAGCCTTTTGTCGGGATATTGCATATGGCCGGTAAAGAATTCTGGCGGGCCACTGCGGGCGGTGTCGGCACCGGGAATCGGCGGAAAAACGGGAGCCGGGATGTTCGCATAATCGAGATGGCTGTCTCGGCGGTTCATGAAAATGAAATTGCAAGCAAGCCCAACGCCGTCTGCGCCTTCGATGCTGGCCTGAATGAAAGCGGTGTTTTTGCCGCGCCGCATGATATACGCTTTGACCTCTACTTCGCCCGCCAGTGGTCCGACAAAAGCAATCTGCGCAGATTGCAGCGGGGGCAAGTCATCCGCCGCCATCTTCGCCGCCTGATACGCCAGTACGGAGCTTAAGCCGCCATAAGCTGTGCGTCCTTGATGCCAGCTTGGGGGGATGGAGATTTTATGGGACGTGGCGCCCGGGACGATTTGCGCGAGGAGTGATGCAAGATTCATTCGGCTGGCTTAGCGAGCGAAAATCAAAGCCGCAAGCCGCAGACCAAATGGCTCTTGCGTTCCAACGCTTTGCGTGTTGAACCTCAGTTTGTTGCCAAACGGGGGTATTTTCGATTTACAACTGGATCGACAATTTGCTGCAAGACGGGAAGGCTATTCCGCCCGACACCATGTCGGCAAGCCTTGCTGTCCGGATTTTGCGCGCTGCGGTCGCAGAGGGTGGAGACAAGCGCGAGATTTTGTCTGCGGTCGGACTTGATGAGTCAAGGCTCCGCAATCCGCTGAGCCGAATTTCATGGCCGGTGGCCTTGCGGTTTTTTAAAATATTGCAAACGCATTTGCACGACCCGGCTGTGCATTTGCGGCTCGGCGACAAATCCGTCACGCAAAGTTTCTCTGACATCGGGTACGCTACGCGACTGGAAACAGATCTCGCGTCAATTATCAAGGCGAACATCCAGCTTCAGCCGCTGCGACAAAATATGGTGCGCACTACATTTCAATCGACCGGACAGCCGCCCTATTTTTTGTGGGAATATTCGCCTGACGTTGTCCAGGAGTATGCGACTTTTGTCGAATTTTCCGTCGCAAGTTTCGCGCGGTTGTCACGGCAGGTTCTGGATGAAGCACCTTTGCTTCGGTCGTTGCATTTTCAGCACCAGCCACAATTTGACTTGGCAGTGTATGAGAGCACCTTTGGCTGTCCGGTGCAATTTGGCATGTCTCAGACCCGCTTGGAAATTGCCGGGCGACAGGTTTTCCGCCCGTCGCCCTTTGCCAATCAGGCGCTCTTTGATGCGGCATCCGGACGGTATGAATTCCCTGCCAAATGGATGATGGAAGGCAAAACCCATTTGGCCTTCAGCTATTTCTACCTGACCAGCGAACTGGACAAATCGCCGCCAACGCTTGACCGGATGGCCGCGTCCTTTGGGTTAAGCGAGCGGACGTTGCGGCGGAAGCTTGTGGACGAAGGCCTGTCCTTCCGCGATCTGCTTGACCGTGTCCGACAAGATATGTGCCGCTTATATTTCATGGAAGACTCTCGCTCGTTGGGAGAAATTGCCTTGTTACTGGGCTATAGCGACCTCAGTGCATTCACCCGGGCGTATAAGAAATGGACGGGTAAACCGCCAAGCCGCCGTACATTACCGGATGAAGGGATTTGACCCGCCACAGTCCCGGCACTGGGATGATCGCACTGTTGAGAACATCATGTAAAGCCTTGGGCACTGAAGGCAATTGAAGCTTGGGCGCGAATATCGTCCGAACGGACTGGAAAAGACCTGAAAAAATCCGCCTTGGTTAGCTGATCATTTCGGCTGCGGACATCGGCGGCCCATTGGCTTGCGCCCTTTTCATCTCCTGCAAGCGCGTGCGTAACCGAAGCAATCATCGCGATAAGGACATGCGCGCCAGGGGCTCTTGCAGCTTTGTCAGCCCATCGAGCAGCCTCCGCATAATTTTCATCTGTCATGTGCGAAAGTGCGCGCGTAGCCAGCATTGCATAATAGAGTGGGTCCAGCGGACTAAGTCGCATTGCCAAATCGACATTTTCGCGCGCTTTGGAGCCATGACCTGACAATGCTTCCGTCCACGCGCAGGCATAAATGCCCTGAGCATAGTTTGGGCTGATGTTCGTGGACCGCTCAAGCCATCCGCGGGCGTTATCCAAGTCGCCCTTTAGCCAATATGAGCGGCCCATGACGAAATTAACGAACGGATCCAGCGGATCCCGTTCCATTGCGCCGACTGCGAACTTTCGCGCAAGATCTGCCTCTGACGAAACATCATGGGTGTTACGCAGAAAGGCCGTTTGAAAATGCACGAACGACAATCCAGCATAAGCCCGCGCAAACGTAGGGTCTTTGGTGATAGCCAGTTGAAACAGTGACTCAGCTTGGGCGTTGTCTTGCCTGTTGAATCGATACATATGCTGAAGGCCCAAATGATAGACCGACCAAGCGTCAAGGTTGTCGCTCACCCCGAGACGAGCAGTTTCCGCTTCAAATGCAGGGATTGCGATCTCTAGAGCGGTGACGATGCGGGAGCGGATAGCCTCTCGTATATTATGAATATCGTCGATGGGGCCCTGAAAGCGTTCCGCCCAAATCACCCGACCACATTGGCTATCGGTGAGCTCAACCATGATTGAAAGACGCTGCCCGGAAAATTCAACGGTTCCAGTAAGGCAGTAGCGCACGGCGAGCGTTCGAGCGATCGTCTGGGCGTGCTCAGTGCCTGACTGGAACTGGAAGGACGAACCGCGCGCGATGATAGAAAGCCAACGAATGCGCGACAGTTCAGCAATAAGCTCATGCGGCAATGCCTGACCGATCGCGACGAATGGACCAGGATCACCCAGCACTGCAAATGGCAAGATGGCAATTGAAGGCCGACCGGCATATGGCAATTGTGAAATTGCATTGGAGTCAGCGGCAACGGTGGTTGTCACCGTCTTAATCTGAACGTCAGCGACAAATCTGAAGCCGCGCCCGTGGATTGTTTTGATGAGCCGCTGATGGGTTCCGTCATCCCCAAGCGATTGCCGTAGCGATTTGACGCGGCTCGAAACCGCGCTCTCGGATATAAAGCGCCCACCCCAAATCTTGTCGATGATTTCGTCTCTCGACACCAGACGATCGCGATTTTGAAGAAGCAGCGCGAGTAACGCATAAACCTGTGGTTCCAAATGAACCGTGAGACCACGCGATCTCAATTCGGCCTTGGCGAGATCGAGTTCAAAATGATCGAACCGGTAATTCATCAAGAAAAGCTAATCCAAACGCCACAAAGTTGCGAGAAATATTCATGAAACCATCATGCGATCTCCAAGCTTTGCTTTTTTGAGGATGTTAACCCTGATTCATCGGAGCCAAACACTTGGTTTTGCCCCTGACGCTTAGGAGTATTTAATGCATCAACATTCTCATGAACTGCCCGTTTGTCTCGAACACGGTGCCATATGTATCCAAGCACACAATTGGGGTGATCTCAATGTGGCGAGAATACGCTTTCCTGCTGGCGCAGATGCAACGCCGTTGCTTGCGGGGATGACCGATGATTTATGTCAGTGCCCGCACTGGGGAACGGTCGTGAAAGGCTCAATCCATGTTCGCTATGGGGATGGCCGAGAGGAAACCGTGCGCGCAGGCGATGTGTATTACTGGCCGCCTGGACATACCGTTCGTGTCGATGAGGATTACGAGGCGCTGGAGTTTAGCCCCGCGGAGCCGATGACCGAAGTGATTGCACACCTCAACAAGGCGCTCGGCTATTAAACATATCACTGCCCAAGTGAAATATTCCACATTAATGAAGGAGAATACAAATGCCC
>NZ_JBKJMB010000026.1:0-20676 GCF_046596595.1 Sphingorhabdus sp. | reverse complement strand
TTCGGCCACAAGTCCCACCGTGAATAAAACGAATTTCCTGGGTGCAATGGCAGGAATGTCAGCCTCTGGTAATACGCGTATGACAGCTTTTATGCAGAAAATGCCCAGCAAGATGACACGAATCCGGCTTAATTTTGTAAATAGCAAAAATTCGTCGTCTGCTTACGGCAGAAACAGTTCTGAAGATAAACCAATTCTTGATGCGAAAGTTTATTCGAATGCTTGGGACAAAATCGACGAAGCACTTTTTGTCTACACTGCGTTAAATGAGGGCCAAGCATCGCCCTCAAAAAAGGCTGATTCTGCCCAAGTGGAAAGCCCCGCTGACGCCGGGTCTACTGCAAACCCCAAATAAACTACGTTGTCGGTGACACAGGAACGCTGCCAATGGCTTAATTGGCGCATGTCCCTGAGTTACCGACACATGTCCACTTTAAATTAGACTTTTATAGCTTACCCATCATGAGAGCTGTATTAGCAACAATTGGACTAATTAAATTCATTGGTCATGGGCTGCTCCGCACATCAAAGGACATAGCCGCCAATAATCTTCGAAATTTCTACGACATTCGACTGCCCGGTGAACTCTAGCTTCACTTTGCCAAGACCCGAAAAATACATTTCCAGTTCGGAATCCAGATCGAACGAACCTGCGGTCTCGACGGAAAACGCCACGATCTTGCTGTAAGGCAGCGACGTGTAATCTTTCTTCTTCCCGGTGATGCCTTGGACATTCACAACAATAACTCGCTTGTTCGTGAACACAACGCCGTCGCGCATCGCCTTATATGCCCCAATGACTTTTTCATCCGTCAACAGCAGGCCGGACACCATACCCGCATATTCATTATTGGCTTTAAGCTTGAAGAGCGAGCCATTTTGGAAGTCGATCAGGGTAGTTACTCTCGTTGAAAATTGTTAAGTGAATGGAGCACGTGGACGGCGTTGTAACAAGCGCGAAATTCAATCGCGGAGCAGGAGGTAACTTTAAGCAAGGCAATAATGTCTTGCCCCAAAAGGATGTAAATAATGAAAAATCTAAATCGTGTTCCCCTGTCGATCCTAGTGGGGTTGTCCCTCGCCGCGTTCAGCATCGGCTATGTTGTCGCACCCACCGGCGCCACACGGCAGTCTCACGGCATTGAATGCTGATAACGCGACGTTGCCCTTCCGCCGAATAGCGCGACTATACGTAGAAACCCTAGGCGGTCATTCGCAAACATTTAACTAAATTCAGGCCACCCTTGCCGTATGAAACCGGGAATCAAGGTGGAGCGACGGAAAGCGAAAACCCGAGCCTTTCGGTTTCGGCAACCATTTTTTATGCAAATTCCCAAAACGCTGGCCGCATCGTTGTTGGCGGGCTGCGCTTTAATCGCGATGTTCGCGAGCCATGCTATTCCCAACGTCGCATTTGGACCGTTCTTTTTGCTTATTTGTGCATTTGGAGCTTGGTTCGTCGGCAATCAATTCGCGGTCTTGCTTGGGCTGTTCATTGCATCCATTCAAATTTTGAATGGTCACGCATTGTATCTTCAAGATGGCCCAGTCGTCTCGGCCATGAAGTTCTGCAGCGTTGTCGCCGTAGTTCTGATGCTGGGTGTAGCTCGTGCTGCACTTGAGATTGAATGGCGGTTTGCCCGGGTTGACCCATTGACTGGCGCTCTCAACAGAAAGGCGTTCTTTGAGGCTGTTGCTCGCGAGGCAGGCCAAACAGGTATGACAGTCCTAGTCTATGCTGATATCGATGGGCTGAAACGTTTAAATGATCGGCATGGCCATGAGGCAGGCGATAAGGCACTTCGGGATTTTGCAGATGGCGTCAGGAACACCGTCCGAAAGGATGATGTTTTTGCCCGAATAGGGGGCGACGAATTTGTGATCTTTTTGAGAGTGCACGATACGGCGGCAGCTGAACTTGTGGCTCAAAGACTGCACAGGGTGCTCAATCTGGACTTTGATGCAGGAGGGGCCAAACTCAAGTGTAGCTTAGGTGTTTTGGTCTTGCCAGCGGGTTCAAGGTCCATTGATGCTGAGCTCAAACAAGCAGATACCTTAATGTATCATGCCAAGAGAGATCGCACCGGGTTGATGATGGCAACGTCGGTCAAGGGAGACATGCAAGAGCTGATGCCCTATGCTCCAACCGACAACGCTGCCGGTCAGCAAAGGTCTTCAGTTAGAATCGCCCCACGATCCACTGTAGCTGCAACCAGCGATCTCCGTTCGAAAAATTCTATTGCCGCTTAGGGGTGCCCTACGATCACATTGCTGGGCTCAATCCTCTTCAGCAGCGCCACGGCCTAGCCCTTAATGTGAGAGCGCTTCCTACGGGAGGCATACAAAGTAGCTAGCCGCGTGGGTCTGCTACGGGTCGTGCTTTGGGTATTTCGGCATGTCCTCAAGCTGTCTTCGCGATTTGGAAAAGTGATAGCTTTGAGACGGATGCGTATTTTGTTGATCGCTGCTCTGATACGTTGAACGCGGTTGGCACATTGCCTTAGTTGGATGCTGTAGGCTATCAAGCTGGTCTCGTCGATCCTCAGGGTCGCTACGTCGAAGTCGCGCTTCAAAAGCGTTTCTAACCTGCGCCTCTTTAACCTAGCGCCCTGACCCAACCAAGGAGCTTTCTCAACGCAATTTGTAAGCGCCCTTCGAATGAAAACCGGTGATGGCCATCGTCGTGGGTCATCCGTTGCCCAAAGCGACAATACCAACTCACGCGATGATCAAAAAACCACTCGATCAGATATCAAGCTGGCTTTGAGCTATCCAAAGACCGGCCAGCAGTCTTATGACGCCAGTTATCTTCGGTAATCGGGATTGCTATGATCGATCCGTGCGCCGGTATTCCAGGCTTTTCGGTTGTCGCGGTCGGAAGGCATGCGCCGTGCATCATGCAAGCCGAGTGGTGCAACATTTTAGAGTTCAGCGACATTGGCGTTTCAACCAACTGGTACCCTAATAGCTGCCGTTTCGGACACGACGACATTGCGGCTAGTTGCTGGTCACGGGGCCGGTAACGATAACAGCGCGAGAAACATCCGAGCTCTTCCCCTTTGCACCGCTGCTGAGCACGGAGTATGCCCTTTAACGTTTTGGAACAACTGGTGTCACGAGCGGTTTTCCGTAAATGCAAAACAAACATAAATCGATAAACCCGGTCATGAGCGGCATGGGATACTGGCGTTTCTTGGCGATGATCCTCACCTCAACAATCGTGATGTTCATGCTGATGTATCTTAACACGTACAGCCTCAATCATGTTTTCTACAGTCAGACGCGGACATGGATGGCAGTCTACATGGGGGCCGTGATGGCGGTGATCATGCTCGCTTTCATGTGGCGAATGTACCCGAGCCGAACGACCAATATTGCCATATCTCTGGGAAGCGTTGTAGTGTTCGCGATCGCGCTTTGGCTGGTGAGAAGTCAAGAAACGGTGGACGACGTCAGCTACATGAAGGCGATGATCCCGCATCATTCGATTGCGATTATGACCAGCAAGCGCGCCCGCATCCGCGATCCGCGCGTTCGCAAGCTTGCCGACGGCATTATTGCTGCCCAAGTCCGCGAAATTGCCGAAATGAAAGCGCTTGTCGCCGACCTCGAGACGCGACCCATCTCTAAAACCGCGCCACAGCAATAAGACTGCGGGTTGCAATCGTTCGGCCAATGTCGAGTACTGAACTGCAGCCGCTGACACCCGGCCCGTGGCAGGACGGTCCCGGAATGCTTAGATCGACCGCTTGCTACGCTCGATGCCGTGCCTTCCACCAATGTTTGCGATGAAACTGCAACACGTAATTCCAGGTAACCCGAACGAATGTAGGCTGACGGGAGCCGCAACGGCCGAATGGAATGACAAAGTTTGGGCACGAACCAGAACAACTGCAAATGGACCATAATCGGAAAGTCCGCGTTCGATGGCAACCTGCTTGAAAGCAAGCGTTCGAGGGAGGTGATGAAAAACATCTCGCTTCATTTTGAAACAGAAGCGTACCTGACTTACTCGGTGTGTTGATGGTCGTTAGCGCCGAGATTAGACCCGAGTTGACTGTTGATCAATATCAGGATGAACAAAGCGCTGCAGCAAGGATATCGTGCGTCAATCCATTTCCTTGCCACACTTCCCCAAAGTCCACAGCTGCGTCGTTTGTGAAAATAATGACTGCACGTCCAAGCTCTGGTGCAATGACATTGCGCACCTGCGTACCGTCGACATCTCCACGCCGCTCCACGATTTGAACCGGCGACGTACAGCCTTTCAAGCGCGCTGGGTATGCCCACACACCAAGCGCTTGGTATCCGAGTTTCGGGTCACCAGACCATGCCAGCGTGCGCGCGGCGGACGATAACAGCTTTCCTGTCATCAGCGCGCGGTCAAATATGGCTAGTTCGTTCGCGCTACCAGTTAGTGCGCCGGCTGCACCAAAGGTCCGCACATTTAACGGTGGCAGTACTTTAACCCCATCATAGCCGACTGCGGCCGCACCGCCACGAATTGCGCGGTCAGGCGCCATGCGCAGTGTGCGAAGACCAAGAGGCCGAGCAATCCGCATTTTGACGAGCTGCTCGAAAGATTTACCCGTTACAGCCTCCAGAACAGCACCAAGGACGAGATAGTCACAGTTATTGTATTCGAAATCACCGCCCGGCGCGCGTGATGTTGCGCCTGCACAAAACCCCATTGCGCGTGCCGTGTCAGAAATACTGTCGCCGGTCTCCCGATAGAACGGCTGGACGGCGTCCGCGTCAGTTGCTGTGTTGGACGGGTTGGGCAAGCCTGATTGATGTTGCAGTAATTGCCGAACCGTTATCGATCGATTGCCGCCAAAAGTCGGAAGATATGTCCCAAGTGTGCCATCTAACGTTAGGCGACCTCGATCGATTTCTTGTAGTACAAGTGTTGCCGTTACCTGTTTGGTTACCGATGCCCACAGCCAACGTTGTCCTGCAACATGCGGCTTTTGCGCTTTCCGGTCTGAAAACCCTAACACCACATCAGTAGTTGGGCCATTTTGGTCAGAGAGCACGATTTCCCCTTCGAAACCCTTGGCGCGTGCAACATAGGTAACGGCTTCGTTGGCCAAGCCAATTGGGGGAGCGTCAGCAGTGAATCCCATTGCTGCGCTGCTAAAAAAACAGCGCAGCAATGACGGTAAAAAATATTTGGCTCATAGAATAACTACCTCCCACTACCATCCTTGCTCGAAACCGAAGATGCTAGAATACAGGTTTTCAAGAAACGTGCTTTTTCCTCAAAAGTCCATAAACGATCGGAATATTGATTCGCTCAGTAGCTGCCAGAATTTGTCCGTTGCACAGAACAATCGTGATCACTGAAAATGGGCAGGGAGCGGAATGGCGGCTTTGGTTCAAAAATGCTCAAAATCAGTCAATGAAAACGCGACTATTTCTTAAGGTGTTTAATTGAAGCGTTGTTCAATGTGAGTAGTTTAAGTTGCAAAAAAGCCCGTAACTCGGGTATAAAATACTGCACAACCAAGTGATTGCTCCCTACGGCCGCGATGTGCTCATCGAAGCGCCTGTCGAGCAAGAGTGATGTGAAAGACCATTTCCCAAACTGTTTTTGGATGGACATCCGCATGCTGACAGGCGGCGTAACCGTCCAAGCGTTGACTTGAAACACGTTCCGCCAGGCCGACATACCCGCGTCAATCAGCCGCCAGGGCTGTGCAAAATTTGTCTGTCCACCAGCTTACGTCGTGCTTTACGATTCCGTCGAACATCGGGCGCCAGCGGGACTTCCGTTCGTCCAACGTCATGGCAAGCGCTCTAGCGATAGCGTCAGCGATATCGTCGGGACTGTACGGATTGACGATAAGGGCTTCCTGCAATTGTTCCGCCGAGCCGGCGAAACGTGACAGTATCAGCACGCCGGGATCCTCAGGGTCCTGAGCTGCAATGAACTCCTTTGCCACAAGGTTCATGCCGTCGCGCAACGGCGTAACCAGCCCTACGCGCGCCGCTCTATAGATGCCGGCAAGTACTGGGCGCGGATAGCCTTGGTTGACATAGCGCAATGGCACCCAGTCAATATCGGCGAATGCGCCATTGATCCGCCCGGACATAGCGTCCAGCTTCTCACGAATATCACGATAGCTTTGCACCGATGCGCGCGACGGTGGCGCAATTTGAAGAAGATATACGTTGGAATGGGCGTCCTCATGGGTTTCCAGATAACGCTGATAACCGTTAAATCGCTCTTCCAATCCTTTGGAATAATCAAGCCGGTCGACACCAATGATAAGGCTGCGGCCCATTGAGCTTGTAACCATTCGGTCAAATGCGGACGACGCCTCTGGTCCAAAGGCGTTGGCCATAAATTCTTTTGCATCAATGCCAATCGGACAGGCGATCGCCCGAATGGTCCTGCCACCAACGGTAATCTCTCCATCTTCGCCAATCGCGCCGCCCATTTCGCGGACGACATAATCGTGGAAAGTCTCCAGCCATTCCTGCGTTTGAAAACCGATCACGTCATAAGCGAACAATGCCTCGACCAATCGGCGATGTTGGGGCAGCGCAGTCAGCAATCGCGTTGGCGGCCATGGAATGTGGAGGAAAAACCCCAACCGGTTGGTCAGGCCACGCTGCCGCAAGAACCATCCAAGCGGGATCATGTGATAGTCATGGACCCAGACTAAATCTTCGGCTTCGATATGAGGTGCAATGACATCGCCAAAAACGCGGTTTACCCGCTCATATCCCCCTTCGAAATCACGTTCAAATTCGGTCAGACCAAGCCGATAATGAAACAACGGCCATAACGTGCGATTTGCATAGCCGTCATAATATTCTTCGACATCCTGTTCGGGCAAATCGACTGTTGCTGATGTCACACCATCAAAGGTCGCAAAGCGAGGCTCGGTGGTTTCACCGACTTCACCTGACCAGCCGAACCAAACCCCGCCAGTGCTCCGCAAAGCCGCAGTGAGCGCCACTGCAAGGCCGCCCTGCGACCCCGATTCTTCGGTGGGAGCTTGCACACGGTTTGAAATGACGATTAACCTGCTCAACGAATAGCGCTCCAGGGTTTGCTCAACAAAACGGCGCAATTTATCATTCCGACCAATGAGTAGGTCTGCGGGTAGTTCCCCCAAAGTTCGCCCGAAACGGGATCAATATCCTCAGACAACAGACCTGCCGCCGTGCATCGCGACAGCATCTCCTCGAACAGCAAACGCGCGTCTTTGTCGCGGCCCGTAAAGTGCAAAGCCTCGATCAACCAGAAAGTGCAGACGTTGAAAGCGGTGTGCGGCAATCCGAAATCGTCCTCCGACGCATAGCGCAGCATATGCGAACCGCGCCGCAGTCCGGCTTCGACAGCATTCAACGTCCCTTGGAAACGGGGATCTTCGGGTGAGAGAAAGCGCAGTTCAAGCAACTGTATAAGGCTGGCGTCCAGATCATCCCCTGCAAAAGTTGCCGATAGCCGCTCGGTATCTGGTCGCCACGCGGCCTGCTCGATAACTGCACGCATGTTGTCGGCACGGTCCTGCCAGAAATCACAGCGCGAAGGTATATTGAGTACCTTTGCCGCATTTGCCAATCGGTCACAGGCTGCCCAGCACATAGCGGCAGAGTAGGTGTGGACGTGGCTTTTGGTCCTCAACTCCCAAAGCCCTGCATCGGGCTTATCAAAGCTTTGCCATGCACGCTCGCCTATAGGTTCCAATGCTTCGAAATCTTCGATACCGGCAACTCTCAGCAGGCGTTGGTCAAAGAAGGCTTGAACATTGGACAAGACTATCTGTCCATAAGCATCATGCTGGACCTGTTGATATGCCTGATTACCGACGCGCACTGGTCCCATGCCGCGGTAGCCGCTTAATCCGGGGGCTTCCCATTCCGTCAGCGTCGCTTCGCCGCCCACCCCATAGAGCGGCTGAATATGGCCGCTTGCTGCGTTATCGACAATGTTGCGGAGATATTCCAGATACCCTTCAAGCACGTCGAGGGCGCCGAGCCGGTTTAGTGCCTGAACTGTGTAATAGGCATCACGGATCCAGCAATAACGATAATCCCAATTGCGCCCCGAATTGGCATGTTCGGGAATCGACGTGGTCATTGCCGCGACGATCGCACCCGTCTCTTCATGCTGGCACAGCTTTAGTGTAATTGCCGAACGGATAACCGCTTCCTGCCATTCATGCGGGGTGGCAAGGCCGCGCACCCAATGCCGCCACTCTTCAACCGTCCGGTCAAGCATCGCTTCGGTTGCGGCCGCAATATCTTCGCTGAAGCTCTCGTCTGGTCCCAAGAAAAAATGAAGTGGTCGCTCGACGCGGAATAGCCTCTCATCTTCAATCCAACCAACAGGTGCACTTGTAGACAGCCGAACTGCTTTATCGCCCAACAAGTAGCGAACATGGTTCGAGCCTCGCGTTGTAGCCGCTTTGGCACTACCCCAATCGGTCGACGGCCTCAATCGGACCCGGATTCTGGGGCTTCCAGCCACCGGGCGAACGATCCGGACAAAAGCAACGGGCCGAAACATTCTCCCATTTCGCTTGAAACGTGGGCAGAAGTCGATGATCTCGACAGCGTTACCATCGGCATCGACATGGTTAGTCACGAGTATCGGCGTATTTCGCAAATAGGATTGCGTAGTTTGCACCGTGCCTTCGAGATCAATTTCCCAGAACCCAAACGCGCCTTCGCCAGCGCGCGGGGCATCATCGAGCAAAGACGAAAATGCCGGATCACCGTCGACCCGTGGAATGCATCCCCAGACATACCGTCCCGCACGGTCAATCAGAGCAGATACCTGACAGTTGCCAATTGGCCAAAGTTCAAGGGAAGCGGTCATATTGTCTCAAGCCATTCATGGACTGCGGCCACATTGTCGAGCAGGTAGCGGGCAGCTGTTTCACGCGGGGGACCGACTAGTATACCGAAGCCGCCATTGGCTGCGCAAACTTCGAAGCCGGGCTCATCGGTTAAATCGTCGCCGATAAAGACGGGACGGTATCCGGCAAATGGCGCACCGGACAACATTGCGTTGATTGCAGTGCCCTTATCGTGGCCGGGCGTTCGGAGTTCAACCATCATTTTGCCATGCTGTAGTTCTAACCCGTTTTGCTTCGCGAACGCTGCTGCCATTCCGGTTGCGGTTTCCTCCATTGATGGTTCTAGCCTGTAATGAATTGCTATGCCTAAGGACTTTACTTCGATCACGATGTTAGGATTTTCGGCAAATGCCTGTTTAAAGAACCCTTCGGCTTCATCGAGTGCATCGGGACGGGATGGCGAAGTGATAACCTGCCCAGCTAATCGTATTTCTGCCCCATGACTTCCTACTAACGCAAGACTGTCGGCAGTGGTTCCAATGAAACTCTCCAACTGTGCAATCGACCGACCACTTACAATCGCCAGTCGAGTATCCAGATTAGCCTGCAATCGCACCAAAAGGACAGTTAAGCTCTCGTTGACAACCACATCTGACGGCCGTTCGACAATGTCGACGAGCGTTCCGTCAAAATCGAGAAAAACACAGCAGTGCTGCGAATGCACACTCGGCGGTGCCAAGATTGTACCAGTTGTTGAAAGCATCGAACGACGATAGCTTGGGGCTGCTCCCATTGCACCCATAATTGGGTCCACAATGTTATAAAGTGGGCGTACTGTCTGTGGGGAAAACAACGCTGCTCCTGAAAAGCTGCGCCTAGCTTAGTTTATCTGGAGGTTGCGAACGGAAGAGAAACTGATGATCCGCAGATTTCTGAGCGAAGACGGCCATATCTATTTTTCAAAAGTCGCGGCTGGCTTTAACGGTCATGCGGAAAATCAATTCAAGGATGTATTAAAATGCCATATATAAATGAGTTGTGGCAAAGTTTGGCATTCTCTGAACTCGTGGTAGTAGCCGCCGTCGTCATAGTTGCGGTCTTGCTTGGCATTGCAGCTGCCTCGCTTATTCGGCGTTATCTCAAAACGCGCATTGAACTTTTTGAACCCGGCAGTTTTGTCGCACGCGCGCCAAAGCTTGCCCGTGCTGCCGTCGCTGCTATTGTCCTTGTCGCATTCACACAATTGCGTGGAACTGATCAAAGCGCCTCATTGATGCATGCCACCGCGCTCGGATTGGCTGTCGCCGGATTGGTTTATCAGATCGCACGTGCGCTCGATGCAAGCGCGAAGGTTTCAGTCGCGATCAGCCTTCTAATATTGTTGCTGGTTGGCGCCGGAAGCCTCGGCGGTTTACGTCCACTCAGCAGTGGGTTGGACAGCGCAAGGTTCACCGCAGGCACCACCACGATTTCGCTGCTCGATGTGATCAGTGCAATTGCTATTGTATTATTGTTACTGGTAATCGCGCGAGCGCTCATCGGGGTTACATCGCGGTGGATTGGTTCGATTAGCGGCTTTGACCCTTCACAACGCGTATTATTTCAAAAGATCGCCCAGATCGCCGTCGTCACTGTCGCCATATTTTTGGGTATCGACGTTCTCGGTATCGATCTCACCGCACTCGCAGTGTTCTCAGGGGCTTTCGGACTTGCCATTGGTTTCGGACTGCAAAAAACCTTCGGTAATCTCATTTCGGGGCTCATCCTTTTGATGGATCGCTCGATCAAGCCCGGCGATATTATTGTGGTCGGCGACACTTTTGGCTGGGTCAACAAAATCGGTGTCCGCGCAGTATCTGTTTTGACCCGTGACGGCAAAGAACATTTGATCCCCAACGAACGCCTGATGACCGAAGAGGTCGAGAACTGGTCATATTCGAGCCGCGATGTCCGCGTTCATGTGGGCTTTTCGGTGAGCTACGAAAGTGATTTGCGGCTAGTTCAAAAGCTTGCGGTAGAAGCGGCCATTGGTGCGCCACGCGTTCTCGCCAAACCGGACGCCGTTTGCTGGATAAAGTCGTTTGGCGACAGCGGCGTCGAATTCGATCTCAGAATATGGATCGATGACCCAGAAGCTGGTGTTGGCAATATTGTCAGCGAGGTGTTCCTGCTTATCTGGGATGCATTCAAGGCCAACGGGATATCGATGCCATACCCGCAGCGCGATATCCATGTCCGGAGTTTACCTTCTGATATCGATCCACCTAAGGTCGAACCTCGTTCCTGAATGTCGGTAGAGCCCCCCATCCTCCAATTTTATTACCGCTACAGCGGAACTTTTGTTGAATTCATTCGTTTTATTGGCATCCCACACGCAAATCTTTGGACGGCTGCATCAGCCCTGAAGTTCGAAGCTACACTCGGAACGAGTCATTGCGAATTCAATGGAAGGAAACATCATGAACGAAGCTGACCTAGACGAACCAAGGATTATTTCCATGGAGCATTATCTGGTGCCGGCAAAACGCGTAAACGGTGCCGATGTGTATAACCAAGCCCACACCAAAATTGGCAAAATCGAAGATATTGCCATCGATAAGCGTACCGGCAAGGTCGCCTATGCAATTCTGAGCTTTGGCGGCTTTCTGGGATTGGGCGAAAAATACCAGCCTTTGCCATGGTCGGTTTTGACCTACAGCGAGGAGGATGATGGCTATATCGTTCCCATCACCGAAGAATTTCTGGCGCTCGCGCCCAAGCTGGACGTTTCAGAACTGAGTGGTTGGGACGATACCGCCAGCCGCGAAGCCTTCTATAATTATTATGCGGCATATGGCGTAAAGCCGTACTGGTGAGCACGTCGCCGCAACATGAACAATCGCATCATATGCAGACCATAAGGCATTGAGCGCCGCCACTTCATCTTTTGTTGGACGAACCGTTTGGCTGCTTCACCAATTTCGCAAAAAGATTTGGGTTCGCGCTTCGCTATTTAGCGTAGCTGCGGTTCTGGTCGCAATCCTGTCGGCGGTTGTCGGGCCTTATATTCCCTATGATCCCGGCCTGACTTTGGCTTCGGGTTCGGTCGACCATATCCTGAATATCCTCGCATCGAGCATGCTGGCGGTAACGACTTTTTCGCTATCGATCATGGTCTCGGCATATTCTTCTGCAACTTCGCATGTCACGCCTCGGTCAACGAAACTTCTGATAGCCGATCGGGTTGCCCAGAATACGCTTGCAACTTTTGTCGGAAGTTTCCTTTTCAGCATCGTCGGGATTATCGGACTTGCGGCGGGTCTGTACAATGACAGAGGCCGGATCATCTTATTCGGCGCAACCCTCGTTGTCATATTCCTGATTACCGCGACCTTGTTGCGATGGATCGAACAGCTCGGAAAATTTGGTCGAGTTGGCGATACGATTCTGCGTGTCGAACGCGCCACCCTTCCGGCTTTCACGAATGCCGGGCTGACGCCACGCCTCGGCGCAAGTCCGCCTGTGACCTTGCCCGATGATGCTACATCGATACTGTCCACCAAATCCGGGATGATTCAGCATATCGACGTATCAAAGATGAACGGATTAGCGGAGAAGCATGGCACCCGAATTTTCTTGGATGCAATGCCTGGCGCGCTGGTCCATCCCGCACGCACATTGTTTTATGTCGCTGGCCTGCTCGATTATGATGATGTCTCAGAACTTCGCGAATGCATATCGATCGGGCATGACCGTGAATATGAGCAAGACCCTCGTTTCGGTCTTATTGTCTTGTCCGAAATCGCCTCACGCGCATTATCACCCGCAGTGAACGATCCTGGTACGGCAATC
This sequence comes from Sphingorhabdus sp., assembly GCF_046596595.1. GTDB lineage: Bacteria > Pseudomonadota > Alphaproteobacteria > Sphingomonadales > Sphingomonadaceae > Sphingorhabdus_B. Next base: position 8,029 of record NZ_JBKJMB010000026.1, on the reverse strand, counting down.
GAAGTGCTAGCGTCTGGTTTTCGGGTATTGTTGAGCTATGCCGGTGCGGTTGACGAGAGTGAAGAACCCCGATTTTGTTTCGTCCACGCACCCAACTTGGAAATAGCAGAGTTGTTTGCCAGTTTCTTTAACCCCATTGCCCGCGACGGTGCCAATGTCTTGGAAGTCCAAATGAGGCTCATCAAGATACTGGAAGCCTTGGCCCTTCGGTTCCCCGATTTATATCTCGGTGCGGCTGTCGAGAACGCAACACACGTCTTGGAACGATGTACTGTTTCCAAAATGGTTGGGCATGAAAAAGAAGAAATTACCAAACGTGTGCGATTGATGTCAGACCATCTGTCGCGACACATCATGGATGCGTCGGCCATGCCTGGAAACTAAAAATATTATAAGGCGCGCGCCAGCACTTCCAGTGCGCTCGCCAAACCGCGGAACACTGTACCACCGCAGCTTTCCAATCTAGGGAGGGATAATATGCCAGACCGGACAACAATTCAGTGAATGACAACGGGCATCACTCTATGAGAACTTACAACAGGGCGCATTGGGACCAGTTGGCTCTCTTTAGTTGGTGGCGTAAATCGATCGTCGGCAGCGTCGATCATGAACAAGTCATAGCACGCATATTGGAGGAGAGCGGTTGGTCGCCACGCTACATCTTCATGACGATGATGTCGGCGGGTATTGCAGTGCTCGGGCTGTTGTTGTCATCGCCGGCGGTTGTGATCGGCGCGATGCTGATTTCGCCGTTGATGAGTCCAATCCTTGGCCTCGGTTTCTCGCTCGCGCTTTTCGACTTTGCCGAGATGCGTCGATCGCTTGCTGCCTTGGCGATAGGGACGCTGGCAGCCGTCGCCTTCACAGTCATTATCGTAGCTGCTTCGCCGCTTAAGGAAACCACCGCTGAAATATTGTCCCGGACTCGCCCCAGCCTGTTCGACCTTCTGGTTGCGCTCTTTGCAGCTTTGGCTGGCACTTTTGCCATTATTCGTGGTCGCGGCGAGGCTATAGTTGGCGTCGCTATAGCGACCGCGTTGATGCCGCCACTAGCCGTAGTTGGATATGGTATTGCGACTTGGAACATGCCCGTACTCGCTGGATCGATCGCGCTCTTTGTTACCAATTTCGTAACAATAGCGCTGGCAGCGATGGTTCTGGCCCGATTCTATGGCTTTGGCCACTCATTGTCGCAGCGCCAGACCTGGGCACAGACAGTGCTCCTGCTTGCGGTGTTCGTCGCGATGGCGGTGCCGCTTGCGATCTCGCTAAAGCAAATAGCGTGGGAAGCAGTGATCACCAATCAAGTAAGGAGCACGCTCTCCCAGCGGTTCGGCGCCAATGCGCGGGTCACTCAGTTAGAAATCGCATTCGATAGCAATCCGCTGCTTGTCCGATCAGTCATAATTGCGCCTGGCAACTCAGCCAAAAGCAGCGCAGACCTTCGCGCGCAGTTGCAGGCCACACTTGGGCGACCTGTCCGACTTCAACTCGACCAAGTGCTGATGACCCCGGGTTCGGGTGCCATCGAAGTGCAGCGCGCCGAACTGCTTCAATCAAGCGCTGCTTCCCGTGCAACGGATCAGGCGATCTTGCGGATCGTCTCGATGGCTGCGGGCGTCAATCCGCAAAGGATCACGCTTGATCACGACCGACGCCGGGTCATAGCCAATGCAGCAGTCCTTCCGGGGGCCAGCCTGACAACATACCGTGTGCTCGAGCAGCGCGCCGCTGCTGCTGCCGAGGGATGGAGTGTCGTGCTGGTGCCCCCGCTCGAACCAATGCCGCTGATACGCTTTATCGATGACTCCGGTACGCTCGACGAAGCAGGACACAGCGCAGTGATGCTATCGGCTTGGGCGGCGAGACGCTGGAATGTCCGGGCGCTTGCGGTGCCGGGGTTGCTGCAAACGTCCGATGACACGCCTAGTCTGAATGCGCAGCGTGGCTTGGCCGTTGCCGCTCTGTTGCGCGAGCAAGGTGTAGAGCCGGTGCCTGCGCCTGTCGCTGGACGCGAATTCCGGCTTGTCGCCGCCGTCGCGGAGCCGCAGCAGTGAGCAATGTGATTGCGATTACGGCACTCGATGCAGCAGCCATCCTAATCGTGCTCGCGGCTATGCTCGGCTATCTCAATCACCGCTTCCTCGGATTGCCGCAATCGGTGGGGCTGACGGTAATGGGAGCGATCGCCTCCTTAATCGTCGTCGGGATCGACCGGATACTCCCGGCGAGCGATATGGGCGAGCAGGTGACTGGGTTCGTCAGTGGTATCGATTTCCAAACGACGCTCATGGACGGGATGCTGTCGTTCCTGCTGTTCGCAGGCGCGCTTCACGTCGACTGGGGCGAGATGCGACGCGGGCGCTGGCCGATCCTTGTTCTTAGCACGATCGGCGTTCTGATTTCGACCATGATTGTTGGCGGTGGCTTTTACCTGCTGACCCATGCGTTCGGGCTGAATCTGCCTATGGTCTGGTGTCTGGTATTCGGTGCGTTGATCAGCCCGACCGATCCGGTTGCAGTGATGAGCGTGCTCAAGCGCGCGACGGTCGATCCGCGGCTGCAGGCGACGGTCGCCGGCGAAAGCCTGTTTAACGACGGCGTGGGTGTCGTCGTCTTCTCGATCATCCTCGCCACGGCGCTCAGCGGAGAGCCGTTCTCGGTGACACATGCACTCGAACTCTTTTTTGTCGAGGCAGTTGGCGGCGTACTTCTCGGGCTCGCTTGTGGTTGGGTGGCTTTTCGCGCGATGCGATCGATTGACGAATACAACGTTGAGGTGATGATCAGCCTCGCGGTGGTTATGGGCGGCTATGCGCTGGCGTTGCAACTGCACATCAGCGGGCCGGTCGCGATGGCGGTGGCGGGGCTACTGATAGGCAATGCTGGTGTTGCCGAGGCGATGAGCGACACGACACGTGATTACCTGATCAAATTCTGGGCGCTCATCGACGAAATCTTGAACGCCGTGCTGTTCTTGCTGATCGGGCTAGTGGTCATCACCATCCCGTTCGACGTCCGCCTAATCCTCGTCGGGCTGGCAGCGATCCCGCTGGTTCTGGCCGCGCGCGCGATCGCGGTGATGCTGCCCCTGACCGCGATGCGCCCGTTCCTCAACCTGGGGCCGATGGCACCACCGATCCTCATTTGGGGCGGCCTGCGCGGCGGCATCTCGGTAGCGCTGGCGCTCGGCCTCCCCGACGGCCTGTCACGCTCGGTCGAATTGACCGCGACCTACATCGTCGTCCTGTTCGCCGTGATTGCGCAAGGCGGCACGATTGCTCGGTTGATCGATTGGTGGCGAGTGCGGTTCAAGGTCAATACAAACCGTAGCGAAACACCAGAAGCCCCGACAGCGTGACGATCATCAGCGCCACCAGCGGCAGCCCTGTCCTTGTGTAATCGCCGAACTTATAGTCGCCAGCCGACATGATCAGCATGTTGGTCTGATAGGCAACGGGCGTTGCGTAACACAGGTTGCAGCCGAACAGCACGGCGAGCACAAGCGGCTCAACCGGAATGCCGAGCTTTTGCGCGAGGCTGAACGCAATGGGCGTGCCGACTGCGGCCGCCGTCGTGTTAGAGGCAAAGTTGGTGAGTACGGTTACGAACAGCATGACCGCGGCGAGTACCCCGGCGGCTGGTAGATATTGCAGTCCAATTGCGATCAACCCACTTAACCATTCGGCCGCGCCGCTGTCGAGAATTATCCGACCGATGGCGATGCTTGCCGCTACCAGCACAATGACCTTCGCCGATAATGCCCGCCCGATCCGATCAAAGCGGACGCAACCGGTAACGAACATCACGATGGCACCAGCAAGCGCCGAGATCGCGATCGGCACCATGCCGATGCTCGCCGGCACCACCGCGCCCGCCATGATTGCAAGTGCGAGCGGTGCTTTGGCTGTGCGCGGCAGTTCCTTGGCACCCTCGAGAATGAGGAGATTTTCCGATTGTGCGAACTTTTGCAGGTCGGGCATCGCCCCTGTGGCGAGAAGGATGTCGCCCTCGCCAAAGACTGTATCGCGCTCCTCATCGGCATTGGCTGGCCGATCATCGCGCCACATACGCCGCGCGTCATGAACGCCGAGTATTGCAATATTGTAGAGTTCTGCGACGTTGGCGCTTGTCACGCCTTTGCCGATCAAGCCTGAATCCTTCGGGATCGACAACTCGGTGACGGTTAAATCCTCCCAAGTCTTGCCGTAACCGCTTTTCAGCCGTTCCATAAGCCAAGCGGGTGCTGCGGTTGCTCCCAGTACCCGCATCGCCTCTTCCAGCGCTTCGTGGGTCGCGCTTATCTGCAATCTGCTACCCGAAACAGGGCCCCGAATTTCAACACCAAGGGGCAACAAAGCAATCAGTCGATCCATATCCATATCGTGCGCCACCGATGTCCCGCTGAGCCGCAACGTCGCTGAGAAGCGCCTCGGTTGATGCCCGGCGGCAACCGAATTATCGGGAAGCAGGCGCGGCATGACCAACCAGATAAACGGTAGCGCGACCAATGCCGCCATCAGCACAATCGGCGTGAAATGGAACACGCCCATCGGCGGCAGGCCCATGTCGTTGGCGATTGATACCACCAGAAGATTGGTCGACGTGCCTATAGTCGTCGCCATGCCACCGATCAGGACCGCACTGTTCACAGGGATTAGCGTCTTGGAGGCTGGCATTCCTCCATTAGTAGCGATCGCGGCCATGACAGGCAGAAGCAGAACAAGCACGGGTGTGTCGTTGACCAGCATACTCATGCCCATGGCGAGCAAAAGCGTGACAAGCAGGCCGATCTGGTGATTAAATCGCCATACCCGCGTTAGCAGCCGCGACGCGGGCTCAAGCGCGCCAGTCGTAACCAGACCGCGGCCGAGTATCATGAGCGCGCAAATAGTGATCAGCGCGTAATGGCCGAAACCTTCGAACGCGAGCTTGAGGCCGTCGGTCGGTACCTGTCCCGGTAGCGGGTAGGAATAGAGCCCCAAGGCAATGGCACTTATGGTCAGCAACGAGATGATCTCGACGCGCGCACGGCCTGACACGAAGCCGTAAAACATTGCCACGGTGAGAAGTATCGCGCCGATCGCATGCGGCGACGGGGCGGTCACGATGTCATCACACGTCGCTAACCATTGGTGCACCGCTTGCCACCGGGACGATTTCTATAATGGAGTCGCCCGCCTTGATTGCATGACCTGCCATCTCCCAGAAGCCAGTCGGTTGCCTTGGTCGCGGCAACCGAAGTCCAAGTCCCAGGCCGTGCGGGCCAAGCGGTCGACCAACTTCTGCATCTGTGGCAGACCCTGCCTTGAAAGTGACCGCGCAATGATGCGTTGGCGATTGCGCCAGCCGATGCAGGTTTGGCGGCACCAGGGGTATGGCGTCGTTTAAAAGCATTTGAATAACCCTTAGACAGTGGGGGTTTGATTTGCACCTATAAAGTCATCTTTTTTTCGGATTTCCGAAGCCGAAGACCAGCAGCATTCGCGAGCAACCACTGCATAGATAAATGTGGATGTTGGAATGTTTCCGGTCAAAGCGGACTTAACAACCTTACCGATACAATATCCGCTTTTTGGGAGCGATCTCAGCCAGAATGAGCGGAGCACCCGGGAGAACCATAGGAATCCCTCTCCGCCGCCTTAGTCGTCGACGTCCGATACTGACGACGCGGCGCGGCAAAACACAAGTAGCCCGCCGAGAATCTTGCTGGACGCAACACGCTGATAGTCCCAAACATTTGTTCGGTAACATCCTCCATCGCCCGACCAAAGTTGCTGACGTGTTTTGCCGAGCCCCGTTTAAACACGAAGACCAACTCATGCTTCGAGCGGTAGAACGCACCCATGCCCCCATTGCTTTTGTTCCAGACATAGAGGTTCTTGAACGCGTCGAAAGCTATAGTTCCCACTTCAAACAACTCGCCGACATGCCGCCAATTCATGCAGACATAGGCAATCGCTCCATCCCGACAAATGCCGGCTGCGTTGGCAAGGACTTCCTTGGGCGTGCTGGGTCTGTTGATTCCTATCACGCGGAACTTGAGGGAGATACAAAATAGAGCGCGAAACTGGGCTTGGGTGTCTGTCTTTCGGGATGGATGCTCGGGTCTAGTTGCCCTTCGCTATATTTTTGCTCTGCTGTGACGTGAAGCAACCCTCGTAGAACTACGGTCTGTCATTAAAGCGATCTTTCATCGCAGGGCGCTATTCGGAATCATCCAGCATAAGAAAGCAATCGATGACCCCTGATGTAACCAAAGAAATAGATGACGCGATTGTGTCGATTGATCGCTCGTTGCTGCCAAAGGAGCTTCGCGTCCGTATTGACAGCCACAGGGATAATCTCTGCAGCTTGGCAGCCTCCCTCCTCGAAGGTGGTCACGATATCGATGAAGTTCGACCGATTATCTCGACTGTGATGGATTCCTTCAAAGAAGAATTGGCATGGGTAATGGTAGCTCTTTCGGAGAAAAAAATTGTTAACTGATTTCAAGCCTGACGAGAGCGGCCGATTGAAAGCGCTTGGCGGGCTAAACGTGCTAGACAGCGTTGCTGAACAACCGTTCGAGAAAATTGTCACGCTCGTACAGCAGATCTTACGTGTTCCAATGTGTGCAGTTTCGCTCGTCGACAAAGACCGTCAGTGGTTCAAAGCGCAGCGCGGCCTGAATGCCTGCGAAACAGCACGCGACATATCCTTCTGTACCCACGCCATCAGAGGTTTCGAACCATTCCTTGTTCCCAATGCTCTGCTGGATGGGCGTTTTGCCAACAGCCCGCTGGTTACAGGCATGCCGCACATCCGAAGCTATGCAGGTATTCCGCTGATGACACCAGACGGTTATAACATCGGCAGCCTATGTGCGATGGATGACAAACCACGAGTATTTGCATCAGCGGAAATATCGATCCTGCAAAACTTTGCAAAATTGGTGGTGGATGAACTTGAGCTTCGCCAAGTTCTATCGACAGACCAGCTGACTGGGGCGATGGCTCGGGCGGCATGGTTCGACGTCGCGGCAAATGAGGTAACCCGTGCGCATAGGTACAACCGCCCGCTTTGCTTGCTAGTTCTCGACATTGACCATTTCAAATCGGTCAATGACCAATTGGGCCATACGGCCGGTGACTCTGTGTTAAGGCAGGTCGCACAAGTGGTATTAGGACAGTTGCGTCAATCTGATATTCTTGGCCGGTTCGGGGGGGAAGAGTTTGTCGTGCTTTTGCCTGAGACGGTACTTGCGGATGCGACCAGTCTCGCGGAGCGAGTCCGCAAAGCAGTCAAGCAAGCAAGCTATCCGGGGCATGATGCCTTGCGGTGCACAATAAGCATCGGTGTTGCCGAGCTTTCGCAAAGCGAACAGAAGATTGGGCAGCTCTTTGAGCGCGCTGACAAGGGCGTCTTGCAAGCCAAGACAAAAGGACGCGACCGAGTGGAGATTTCAATCGCAGATTCACAGCAGACGGAACTCAATGTTGCTGCGTGAAAGCATATAGGTAAAATGGTCGCTACGGCCTAATGGACCATCGCTAATCAACACGACTGGATGCACCATTGGAGCGGCTAAGCACGTAGGCGGCTGAAGCCCGAATAGAGCAGACCATTGCTATCGCTTTAATGAACTGAGTTAGTGCCCAAGCGTGAGTTTCCCAGTTTTCGGTGCCGCGGCGGACGACCTGGGGTGAGTGAACTGTGCTGGTCGGTGCAGCGTCCTAAAGCTCTAAAAACCAATTTTCGGGGGCTTCAGCAAAAGTCGGCGCGGCGAAGGTAGACGGCAATTGGTACCGATTGAACTGGGCCTGCGTGTCTGTCCTTCGGGATGGATGCTCGGGCCCAGGTCAAAGTCTGTAAAGTTCAAGGTCAAACGGCGGCTTTGGTAGCGGTAAACCTTGAATGAACGCCTCCGCAGTTTTGATGGCGCCTGCGAGACCAACATCGGAAAAGGGCTTTGGCAAACAACCGAGTGCGAGATCCGGCCTCGGTCCACCTGGCGGGTTGCCTGTAAGGAATATGCAAATGACACCGC